>NZ_JBSRZD010000004.1:0-302827 GCF_054057295.1 Pedobacter sp. UYP24 | reverse complement strand
TAATCGCCTATAGCTTCTTTCCGAAAAAACCAGCAATCAAATATCAAACTGATGCTTCAACACAAATAACACTTTTTTAAATCGAACTCAGGTTAATAGATTCTGTAACTATTTCGCTTACGATTTTTTGCAAGGAAGGATAAATCATTTGTTCAAATAGCAAGGGCTGCTGGTTTTGTAGTAAACTTTGCAATACTGGTGATCAAATGAATCTGCGTTTAGCCAATCTTAAAATAGCGGCCAAAATTAAGACAGTTCCTGAGTTTTTTCTTAAGAAATGATGGATAGGTTTCATCACTACTTTAAGTATATAAGGATGGTCAGCGTTAGGTATTGTATTTTTCCTGCTCGGATTTGTATTGCTGATCATGTGCCTTTTTTCGCTTCAGTTTGTAGTTAATAGGATATCCTTTTATGTCGGACTAACCGTAATTTGGATAATTATTTTTCCACTCATAAAGAGGGAATTATTTTTAATGGTAAAGTTAATGTGAAAGTGCGCCTAATGAAAAGCAAAAAAACATTGTTTATTGTTCATGAGGGCACAAAAGTAAGAGTTATGGACAGCAGTAATGATTGGGTAAAGATAGAAACCCAATGGGAACATGGGCTCGGTAGAAGCGCTTGCTGTCCAATCTATTTAATATTTTCATATACATTATTCTACTTAATAATAGTTAGCTTAACAGGTGATAAATAAAATTTATCGCCTATTCTATAAGATAGCGAATATATTCCAGGAGAAATGTTGCTTGGCGTGCCAAAAAACACTACACCATCTTTTGAATTGCGAGGGTTCTGTCCCATCGGCTCGCCATTCAGATAAAATTCGTATGATGTGTAAGCTAAAAATCCGGCAAAAACATTTATTCCTTCTCCGGGTTTAATTGTTGATGGACTTATGTTGGTAATCTCATGCGAAGGTATAAGGACTTTTTGAAAGGACTTCACACCGAAAGGTCCCGCAAACAGGATGAAATCCCATTCGCCTGATTCCATGTCAGCTGGGAGAGTAAACTTGATTCCATCCCAGTTCACAATAATAGGTATTTCTACATTTCCTAATTTCGCATAAGGAAATCTACGGTCTATTGAACTTAATGTAGGTATATCTGAACCTTCTAATACCATAAATCTATTTCCGTTGATAATTTGTGTGTTAATGGCGGTTATAATTGGTGGGGTAATGATAAAATCTCCAATTTTCTGAGTAGTATTGTCAGTAAAGCCTATCGAAACAGCAGCAACCGCTGTGCTAACATCCATTGGCACAGGCCAGCGGAATGGGTTATTTCCAAATGACATCGCATTTTTATCACCAATTCTAACACCGTATAAGGCTATAAAGCTGGTTTCATTAATGTTATCTCCGATAAAGGTGATTTCAGTGTTTAAAGGACCTTTTTTAGGAGTGAAGTCTCTCACGTTTGCTTTTATAATGAAGTCATTAGTTACGATTACACTTTTGGTCTTGTCTGAAACAGTTAAAGGAATTTTGTCGCCATGATACGCTAAAATGCCTTTGGGAAGCTCCGCTTCAATTTGTGTGTTAGAAAATGAAACGACCTTTGCTTTGACGTTGCCCATCATTACAGTAATATCATCCACTTTTGAAGACATGAAGTTTCCGGCGATTTTTATTATATCACCTGTCTTTCCTGACATAGGGCTTACAACTCCTGGTTCAAGTGTGGGCGTTTCTATTTCGGACGGTTTCTTTTCATTGGGTAGTAGTTTATCAGTTTTACCGCAACTTTGAGCAAAAAAAATAAAAACGATAAATAGAAATCCTCGCGCAAGCAGATTGTGTTTTGAAGGAGCGTAAATCATAAAAATAAAAATTATATCAGGTTGATCTTAATATCTAAAAGTAATTGTTAACACGTAGAAATGCAAATGATGAAAGTTTTTAATCCGCAAAAGGAAGTATCAAGAGGTATAACATTGATTAAATAAGGTAAAAGATTATAAAAAAAAGGCCTCTAAAATAATTAGAAGCCTTTTTTGTGGTGGCAACTTTACAAATCTCGAACTATTTCCTAACTGATTTGCGATTGATAGCCGAATAAGGCTTACAGTGATTTTGCCTGCCCAAGTCTACATGCAGAATTTAATAACGCAAGGTCAGTTAGCTAGATGGCAATACAGCAAGCAATCTAAAACTCTTAAGTATAATAATTTTATAAAATTTGCGCCCGTCATTTTCGACCCCTTTTTTGATCGGGTTTTTACTTAAATAGGGAGTCGCTATCACTGATAGCTAACATATCGTTCTTCAAATTTACCGTCAGCAAACAGGTCAATCAAACCATATCCAGGTGCAGTTTCCCGCCGATTCCCTTTCCACCAGGCTCCGCTGACTGCTCCGTCACAAATGTAAGTGACGTTGTTATAGACCACTTTGTCACGTAAATGGATATGTCCGCTGAGACAAAGTTTTACGTTTGGATGCTGATAAAACAGCTTGATGATTTTAGCTGTATCTGTATGCATGTCGCCGCCCGTCATCGTCCATTTGTTTACGATATCGTCTTCTATCATCAGTGTGGCTGTTAGGATAGGAATATGTGACAGAATCAAAACCGGCATTTGCTGGTCAGTAGCTTCCAGTTCATTCTTGAGCCAGTCAAACTGCTCATCACCCAATTTGCCGATGTACCAGGTCTGATCGATATCCAGGTGTACACTGTCCAGTATGATGAATTTCCATCCGCCCTGCTGAAAACTATAATAAGGTTTTTTCAGTTGAAGCTGATTCATCGAATACTCCTTGCCATAAAAGGTGCGATTCTTACTGTTTTCATTCCACCAAATATCATGATTCCCCAAACAGTATTTCACCGGAAGGCTACATTCTGCTTTGATAATGCTGTGCGTTAATTTCCACTGATCATCAATGGTTCTCAGGTTTTCTTTATTCATGTCAAATACCACATCACCGCCGTTGAGGATCAAATCTACTTTTGGCGACTGTTGCTGGACATGGTGAAGGCATTTGGCATAGTTACGGGGTGCCCCCAAATCATTTTTCAAATGCACATCGGTAAGGTGAGCAATACGTAAAATAGGTCTTGTTGCTGCTAACAGACTTTCCACAGGCAGCGCCGTGGCCAGTGTAAGGCCGCCCATGTTTTTTAATAGAGTTCTTCTATTCATCTTTTTATATTAATAAAACATCCAGCTACAGTTGTTTCCGCAGCTGGATGCAGGGATTACCAGTTGGGGTTTTGTTTCAAATTAGGGTTGAGCAGAAGATCCTGCGTTGGCAAAGGGTACAGATAATCCTTGTTTTCATTGAATGATTTTGGCGTAGTAGGGTTGATCACAATATTACCTGAAGTACCATGCTCTAGAGTAACATCGGTACCCAGCTTCAGGAACTGTGCACCAGGAACGTTTGGCTGCATACCACTGTACAATACAAGATCTGTTTTACCATCGCCATCCAGGTCATAGTTTCCTGCTCCTTGGAAATAAACGCCTTTAAAGAGTTCGGTTAGCAGGTGACCTTCTTTCCAGCGCATCAGGTCATTCCAACGGAAACCTTCCATCACCAGTTCAATGCGGCGTTCCCTTCTGATTTCCAGGACTACGCCCCGGTTAAGACCGGTTACATGCGTATACTGCCCAGCCAGGTATGGATCCGGGTTGCTGTTGGCAGCAGCTAAGTTTAGGCTCGGCATACCAACACGGCTGCGCAGTTTCCCGATAGATTTATCCAGATCGGCTTGGGTCAGTGTGCCAAGCTCAGCTTTAGCTTCAGCAAAGTTCAGCATCGCCTCCGCAAGCCTGAAGATAGGTAGTGGTGTTGGTGATTTACCATTTGCGTCATTAGCTTGTGCAGTTACAAATTTGGTCAGCTGATATCCGGTCACCGTACCTGCATAGGATGGCGCAAGTACAATATTACCATCCACACGTTTGTAACCGGGGGTGCGAACGGTTTGCGACAAACGTGGATCTCTGTCTTTGACTTCTTCCAGGAACTGTTTGGTAGCATAGCCCGGCAGGTCGGTAAAACGGCTACCATCTTTCATCAGGTAACTGTTTACCAGTTTCTTTTCCAGCCCTGGTTTACCGAATGAGGGTGATACCGTATAGTAGTTCACATTGTGAAAAATCTGCAGGGAGTTGCTGTATTGCCTTGCCAGTATTACTTCATTAGCGACTACATCAAGAGCATGAAATAGGTCTGTATAGGCTTTTTCAGGTGAACTTGTGTATAAGGAATAGGGCCCCTGGTCTATCAATTGTTCAGCAGCAGTTGCAGATGCCTGCAAAAAGCGTTCGGCATCCTTAAGTGCAAATTCAGTATGATATTTCCTAAAAGTCCCTTCCGAGAGGCATAGCCTTGATTTTAGTGCCAGTGCAGTCCATTTGTTTACCTCACCCGGCGATTGGTTGGCAGGTAAGTTAGCTATGGCAAAGTCTATATCATTTAAAACCGAATCCATCACCAGAACGCGAGAATCGCGACCTTTCTTCAGCTGCGCATCGTCAGTAGTTTCAATCGGCTGTGAGTACCAGGGTACATCCCCATATCGGGTCACCATATTGGAATAAAAGTATGCCCTGAAGAATCTCGCGGTAGCTGCATATTTATTACTTATCGAAGAACTGATTCCACCTCGGCGGTAATTCTGCAGGAAGTAGTTTACGTTCCGTAAGTTTTTCCATTTCCAGCCTCCGCCAGCTACAGGAACAGTACGCCTTCCAATGACCTTATCAGTGGTTCCGTTCAGTGCAATGTTGTCACTGTTTTCACCATACAAACTGGTAAAAGAATTATCAGGTACAGATTCACTGTCTTCACCATCGGCAGTGGGTAACATAGTATCGTAAAACGATAAAACGTATAAATGGAGTTCATTCTCCGAGGCGAAACTATTGTCCGGTGAAATTTGTGAAAGTGGCTGCAGATCCAGAGATTTTTTACAGGCAG
The DNA here is from genome assembly GCF_054057295.1 of Pedobacter sp. UYP24. Classification (NCBI taxonomy): domain Bacteria; kingdom Pseudomonadati; phylum Bacteroidota; class Sphingobacteriia; order Sphingobacteriales; family Sphingobacteriaceae; genus Pedobacter; species Pedobacter sp. UYP24. Next base: position 297,885 of record NZ_JBSRZD010000004.1, on the reverse strand, counting down.
ACAAGAGCAGAATGGCAGTTATTATTGTATATAGGAGTTTGTTCATGATTTTGAAGATTAAAATGTAATGTCTAACCCGGCAGTATATGATTTCATAAACGGATAGGAGCGTCCGCCAACATCGGACGCATCAGGGGTGATGGCTTCAGGATCGATATATTTTGTTTTCAATTTGGTCAGCGTAAACAGGTTTTGTCCGGTAAAGAAAAAACGCACGCGCTCAATTTTCCATTTCTTCACAATCGAAGAAGGAAGATTATAGCCCAGCGTTACATTTTTTAGCTTGACATAACCCAGGTTCTGAAGATACTTGTCATTATTATAGTATAGCTCCCCGCCTGAATAGGCAGCATAACCCCTATTCAAGGGGAAGTAAGAATCCGGATTCTGTGGAGTCCATAATTTACTTTCGTAATCTGCAGGGATAAAAGAAGAGTAAGGTCTGCCCAGTGTTCCCCAGAACATTCCGGCTTCTGTATTCGGATACCAGTTTTGCTTGCCTATGCCCTGAAAAAATAAGGAAAGGTCAAAATTATTCCAATTAAAGGCAGCGTTAATTCCATAAGAAAAACGAGGCAGGGAGTTTCCAATTTTACGCAGGTCACCATGATCATTCAGGGTGTTTTTCCCGTCATTAATTACGCCATCTCCGTTCAGGTCCTTAAACTTAAGATCACCCGCATGTAGCTGGCTCCATTCGCCTGGCGATCCTGTGCGTTGCCCGTCTACATAGTCCTGGTTAATCTTCCAGTTTTTAGCTTCTTCATCCGATTTGAAATAGCCATCAATGCTGTATCCCCATATTTCGCCGAGCTGCTGGCCAACATAGTAGTTGTTGAGCAGATTATTTGGATTATCAAAGCGGGTAATCTTCGATGTATAGTCAGATAGAACAAAGCCGAAGTTGTAACCAAAAGGTTTGCCCATCAGCTTACCATTGTCTTTCCAGTTGACGGTGAGGTCCCAGCCTTTGGTAAGGAGGTCACCGGCATTTTGTTTTGGAGATCCTGCACCATATACAGAAGGCAGGGTTTTTCCATCGATTAGCATGTCTTTAGTTTTTCTCGAATACCAGTCGAACGAACTTGAAAAACGGTTGTTAAGGAAAGAGATATCTGTGCCAAAATCCAAAGAAGTAGATTTTTCCCAAGTAAAGTCAGGAACTACCGGATTTGGCGAACTCAGGGTTTGAGCCTGATTACCATTTACGATCCATTTCGAAAGCGCAGCGTTTATCACGGCAATATAAGGGTAGAGGTTACTGGCACCTACACCAACATCCTGGTTACCCAGCGTTCCATATGAAGATCTTAACTTAAATTCGGATATAATGGGTTTAACTTTCTGAAAGAATTGCTCTTCGCTGATTCGCCATCCTGCAGAAACCGATGGGAAAAACCCAAAACGACTCTTTGTTGGAAATCTCGATGTACCATCATAACGGCCGTTGGCTTCAAACAAGTACCTACCCTTGTAATCGTAATTAATTCTCCCAAAATAACCCAGTAAGGCCCATTCACTCGCATTTCCCGTGGCGCGTTGAACACCTGTTCCCAGGTCAATCTGGTTCAGGTCTTCAGACAGCAGGTTCTGACGCATAACAGAGTTGTTTTTGTATTTCTGCAGTTCGTAGTTATATCCGGCGGTTAGTTTAAAATTGTGATCGCTTACCTTTTCTTCGTAAGTAGCGAAAATGTTTACCGAATGATGCTGGTCCAGTTTAGTGCTTTCCGTTAGCTGATCATTACCGTCGTAATTTATGACGCCGGGGTTGATAGACCAGGGGATGAGTGTGCTGCGCTGGAAATCGCTGTAGGGGCTAAGCTGAAAAGTGTAATTGGCGTTTAAATTTAGCCCCTGGGTAATGTTGGCGATAAACCCCGCCGTTGTTCTAAAATCGTAACTTTTTGTGCCACCAAAGGTTTTGCCATCCTGCAACATGGCATATTCATTGGCGCCGTAATTGTTAAGGTTGGTACGAAGGGTATAAGTTCCGTCCGGATTTTGAGGGACGTAGGCAGCCATAGCATGATTATACAATCCGGGATTGTTAGAGTTATATCCTCTTCCCGGCCAAACGTAATCATTGGCTCCAAACTGGGTGTTGGAGTACGCCGTGAGCCATTTGGAGAGTTTTGCATTCACTTTTGCCCTAAAATTATAGGCATTGTATATATCTTCGCGCAGGTTGGACTGGTAAATGCCTTCCTGGCGGAAATATCTTCCGGAGAGGAGAAAATCAACTTTTTCGTTTCCACCGGTGATATTTAAATGGTTTTCCATCTGAGGAGTAGACTCTTTAAAGAGAAAATCCCACCAGTTGGTGTTTCCGTAATATACATATTGGTCTTGCCCGTTGCGGTTTTGAACCACTACAGAGGGCAGGCTTTTATCGGTTTGTCTAAGTTTCAGCTGAGCGTAGTCGTCGGCGGTATACCCACTGTAGCTGTTGCCTACGTTTCTGGAGAATGCTTCATCCACAAGACGCATCTGATCGTATCCATCTGTAATAAAATCGGTTTTAGTAGTTACCTGCTGAAGACCGTAGTTGCTGCCAAAATTAACAGTCAGCTTCCCGTCTTTCGCTTTTTTAGTTGTTACGAGTACTACACCAAATGCTCCCCTGGCACCGTAGATGGCCGCAGAAGCAGCGTCTTTTAATACCGATACCGATTCCACATCGTGCGGGTTGAGCATATTGATGTCACCGGGCACGCCATCAATTAGCACCAGTGGGGAACCACTCACATTGGTAATCGATGCAAAACCCCGGACATTAAATTTTCCGGTACTCCCTGGGTGTCCGTCTCCGAAAGTAATATTCAGATTGGGTACGGTACCCTGCAATGCCTGGGCTATCCCTGCTACGGGCCTGTCGTCAAAAATTTTACCGTCTACCTGGCTCACGGCGCCAGTCAGATTTATTTTTTTCTGTGTGCCGTAACCTACCACAACCACTTCATTAAGACCGTTTGTACTGGGTAGTAGTTGCATATTCAAACTGGTAGTTTGCCCGGCTTTGATGCTCACGTCTGTAAACTGCTGCGTCTGGTATGAGATATAGCTGGCGGTAACTGTATAAATACCCTCCGGTATGTTTAGGGTATATGTTCCGTTTTCGTCCACTTGTATGCTTCTATTGAGTTCTACAATACGGATTATTGCTCCGGGCAGGGAAAGGTTTTGGTCGTCAACTACTTTTCCTGTTAATTTTCCCGGTTGCTGGCGCCGCAGTTCCTCTTTGCTCAGTGCATTGATCACCACGATGCCGTTCACTTCTTTATACCCAAGTGCGTGGTTTTCGAATAGCTTTTTCAAGATTTTTTCCAGCCTTTCGTCTTTGAAACTCATTCCGGAAACGTTGATTTTACTAATTAGGCGACGGTCATATGCAAAGTTTATATGGCTTTGCTCTTGCAGGGCAAGCAGGGCGGATTCGAGCGTCTCATTTTTAAACACTACTGATACCCGCTTTTCAAGAGACTGCCCTTCGCTTGCTAAAGAGGGCAATATCAGGGCGGCAGAAGTTAGAATACTCACCAGAATAAAAGTGATCCTCATCGTTTTAATGATAATGTTGTTAAATTTTAATTTCATACATTGTATTGCTTTTAAATTGTGAAAGATTTTAAGTATTGCCGTTTCAGCGGCATTTTAGAAAGACGGTTGTTTCAGCAACTGTCTTTTTTTTATTGGTTGTTGTTAGTATATTTCTATCGTGTGCCTCCTTTTTTTAATACTTTTTTGATGGATGGCAGCAATCACCTGCACCGCCTGTTCTGGGGTCATAGATGTTCTCAGGGTCGCTGTAAAGTGCTGTTTTGCTAAATGCTGATCAGTGGTGCTCACCGTGATATTAAAGTTTTTGCGGACCAGAACAGCCATTTCTTCAAACGAAACGTCGTTTAAGATGAGTGTTCCCTTTTGCCAGTCTAGCAGATGTTGGTCCAGCGGTGCCACTGCAATTCGATCCTTACGTCTATTATATACCAGTTGTCTACCGTTAACCAGCATGGTTGCCGGATGATTTACAATCATGACACCCACTTTACCACTGGTTACACCCACAGAAAATTTATTCAGTTCTTTATACGCAAGGATGCTAAATGAGGTGCCAAGTACCTGTGTGGTCATCGCGCCGCTTTTTATAATAAAAGGCTTCTTTACATCGTGCTTGACGTTAAAAAAGACTTCTCCATCAAGAATTTCGACGTTTCTTTTGGTGCTGAAGTCTGTACTAACGCGAATAGTGGATGCACTGTTCAGTGTCAATGATGTGCCATCGGAAAGCATTAACATTTTCCGTTCTCCTGCTGATGTAGAAAAATTTGTATACGCAATAACCTGTTTGGGTACGGGCTGGTCACGTTTATACCATAGAAGCCATGCAGTTGATACCAGCAATACAGACGCAGCAATTTTTATCCAGCTATAGGTTGATTTTTGTCGTTGCCGAGGCACGAGTACCTGGTCATTCCGAAGTTCCGGTGCAATCTGCATCCAGATCTGTTCTTGTATTTCCTTTTCTTTATCCCCAGTCAGGGGAACATGGATCTTTGCATCATTCTTCCGATACCAGTCGTCTACACTTTTTGTTTCGTTGGGAGTAGACTTCCCTTCGAGGTAACTTTTAAATATTTGCTTTATTCTAAAGCCATCCATATGCCATGCTTTTAATTGGATATCATAGCTGGAGGTTTTTGGTACTATCGACAAATGTTAAGGTTATGTTAATTGTTTAATAGCCATTTCTTCTGTTGGCCGATAAGAACGATCTGAGCCGCCTCAATGCTTCACTAACTGTATTTTTTACAGTTTGATCAGATATTTTAAGCTCTATTGCTATGTTTGATAATGAAATATTTTCTTCGCGGCTCATCTTGAATATCAGCTTCATGCGGCCGGGCATCTCCTCTATGGCCGAATCCAGGAGCATCCGGAGTTCTTTATTTTCCAATACGGTATCGGGGGTAATGGTTTCAGCAAACTCGAACAGCAGTTCTTTTTTTATTTTTGCCTTGGTGTAGGCATAATGGCTGATCAGCCGGTATTTTACTGCTGTGAATAAATATCTAAGGATCTCATCGCCTTTTGCAACGCTGATTTCGTGTCGTCTGTTCCAAAGAGAGACCATTACGTCCTGCACAATGTCCTTCGCTTCATCCTCATTTACACTCTTGCAAGCCCTGATGTAGAGGGCTTTCCAGTGCCGGTCATACAAAATACGAAACGCAGCAGTATCACCCTCTCTGATCAAGGCTAAGAGTTCAATATCGGATATTGGTTGAATTGGGGGCATGGCGATGCAAAATTAGATAGATTCACTATGTAAACACCCAGATGTATATTATCAAAATATTAATTAGCATTAGCTGGTTGATATGCTAGAGCAAAGTGGTAATGGAAAATTTATGAGGCAATAGGAGACCTTGAAATAACTGTAATTAGTTCGATTCACCCCCAAAATCTGGTTTTTTCTGATTTATCACATCGAACTAATCGACTCAATGAAACCATAGGCTGTATCTCTTTAATTAATAAGCGATTAGCTGTAAAAAAGAACTGGACAGAATCGGAATTATCCGACTGTCCAGTATGGTGGAGCCGAAGGGGTTCGAACCCTTGTCCAGTTGTGTGGCAAATTATGCCTTCTACATGTTTATTTTCCAATTGATTTTCGGGATCTGGCGGGCTGGAAACCGACCTTACCTTTCACCTTAGGTGCTTTATCTCGCATCTGTACCACACCTTACAAATGCCAGCGTTGTTATTTCGATGCCCCAGATTCTAGCCTAACATCGCGGCAGCCAGAGGGACAAAAGCAAACTAATTCTAAATTAGGCTGCTAAGGCGTAGTTATTTTCGCCAATCAAAGTGTGAACGTTCTCTTTTAAGTGCTCTCCGTACAACGCACTACATGCTAACATACGTACCTCCACCCTGTCAAATCCAAAACGGCCCCGTATTTTTGTTAAGTACAAAAGTAATAAAATTATGCCATACTTCTACCAGGATATTGTTGCAAAGCAACCTCTAGGCAGTCCATAGCTTTGTTAAGATCCTGTGTATTTAGAACATAGGCTATACGAACTTCTTTTTTTCCTAACCCATAAGTGGAATAAAATCCTGTAGCAGGCGCCATCATAACAGTTTCTCCATCTTTGCTGAAGTGCTCCAATATCCACTGACAAAATTTATCAGCATCATCGATAGGTAATTTTGCAACAACATAAAACGCACCACCCGGATTAGGACAAAATACACCATCAATAGCATTGAGGCGCTTAACCAGCGTATCTCTACGTAAAGTATATTCTTTGTTTACAGCTTCAAAATAGCTATTAGGTGTGTCAACTGCCGCAGTTCCCGCAATTTGTTCAACCATCCCAGGGCTTAACCTTGTTTGTGCAAACTTTAATCCTGATTGGATTACGTCTTTGTTCTTGGTAATAAGGCAGCCTAAACGAGCTCCGCAGGCACTGTAACGCTTAGAAACGGTATCTATAATCACTACGTTTTGTTCCAGGCCGTCCAGATGCATTGGTGAAATAAATTCCCGGCCATCGTAACAGAATTCTCTATAGGCTTCGTCCGAGAACAGGAAAAGATCGTATTTGAGGCACAATGCTTTTAAGGCTTCCAATTCTTCCCTTGAATACAAATACCCAGTAGGGTTATTAGGATTGCAAATGATGATTGCCTTTGTTTTTTCTGTGATTAGTTTTTCAAATTCAGCAATAGGGGGTAATGCAAATCCAGTTTCAATATAAGATATTATAGGTTTTATCACCACGTTGCTCATGCACGCAAAGCCATTGTAATTGGCATAGAAAGGCTCCGGTATAATAATCTCATCCCCTTCGCTAACACAGGTTTGCATGGCAATAGTAATTGCCTCAGAACCGCCAACAGTTACTAAAATGTCTGCTGGTGTAATGCCGTATCCTAGTTTATTGTAGTATTCTGCAAGTTTGGTGCGGTAACTTAATGTGCCTTCTGAGGGAGTATATGCCCATACATTGAAATTTATATTCTTGATGGCATTTAACATCCCTTCTGGTGTGGCAATGTCTGGCTGCCCAATATTAAGATGGTAAACTTTCTTGCCATCCAGCTTTGCTTTATCGGCAAATGGGGTAAGTTTCCTTATCGGAGAAGCGGGCATTTGAACCCCTTTATCTGAAATCTTTGGCATAACGCAAAAATAAAAAAACCTCGTTGACTAACGAGGTTTTTTGTTAGAATATCTTTTTAAGATTACTTAGTTGCCGTAGGCAATGTTGCAACAGATTTTCCTTTAATATAAAGTACCTTAGGATTTATAGCTGCATTTGAAGTAATGGTAACGGTTTTAGTAAATGGTAACGCTTGTGTAGGGTTAGGAGTATAAGTTACAGTAATTACACCTGTTTCACCTTTTTTAACAGGTGTCTTAGTCCATTGAGGAACTGTACAACCACATGAAGCACTTACGTTCGTAATGATCAATGGCGCATCTCCAATGTTCTTAAATTTAAACTCTACAGAAGCAGGCTTAGTCATCAGTATATCTCCAAAATCATAAGTCTCTTTGTCAAACTTAAAATCTGCAGCTGTTTGTGCATTTGCAGCAACACCAATACCTAAAATAAGCGTAAATAATAAAATGATCTTTTTCATGTTAACGGGTTTTAAAACAAATTTAATGTTTTATATGGTTAATCAAAAAGTATTCCAAGATATAAATTCCAACCACATTAAAATCATATTTTAGATTTTGTGTATCTTTGCTATATAACCAATTTGCTTATGACGCCAGATGTTAAATTTACAACTAACCTTATTGATGCCTCTGAGTTAAGTTTTGATGATTTCAAAACGATTGTAATTAACGACTATAAGATTGCCTTTGAAAGTAGGCAGGCAAGTATTTTAGGTCGTAAAGAGGTGCTAACGGGAAAGGCTAAATTTGGTATTTTTGGTGATGGTAAGGAAGTTCCCCAGATTGCAATGGCTAAGGCATTTAAGAATGGTGACTGGCGTTCAGGTTATTACAGAGATCAAACTTTTGCTTTCGCAACCGGGATCTGCACTTTAAAAGAGTTCTTTGCTCAGCTCTACGCAAACCCAAGTTTAGAAGCCGAGCCTTCTTCAGGAGGCAGGCAAATGAACTGTCATTTTGCAACACGGTCTATAAACGAAGACGGTAGTTTCAAAGACCTGACACAAATTAAAAACTGTTCATCTGATATTTCACCCACAGGCGGACAAATGGCACGCCTTGTTGGTTTGGCTTATGCGTCTAAACTATACAGACAAAATAAAGAGTTGGATTACCTGACTAATTTCTCTGTATCGGGTAATGAGGTTGCATTCGGTACTATTGGTAATGCATCAACTGCAGAGGGTGTATTTTTTGAGGCAATAAATGCAGCGGGAGTATTACAGATTCCTATGGCAATTTCTATATGGGATGATGCTTACGGAATATCCGTTCCTGCAAAATACCAAACCACTAAAGAAGATATTTCTGAGGTCTTAAAAGGTTTTCAACGGGACGAACATGCAGCAGGTTACGAAATATTTAAAGTAAGGGGATGGGACTATCCTGCGCTTTGCGAAATGTATCAGTATGCCATAGAGGTTTGCCGTACGGAACATGTACCTGTAATGATCCATGTAACCGAAGTTACACAACCTCTTGGACACTCTACCTCTGGTTCTCATGAGAGATATAAGGATATAGAGCGCTTGGAATGGGAAAAAGAGTACGATTGTAATGTGCAAATGCGCAAATGGATCCTGGAATCTGCCATTGCTACTGATGAAGAACTCAACCAATTGGAAGAAACCGCTAAAACATTTGTAAGAGAAACGCAGCGCGAGGCTTGGAATGAATTTTTACTAAGCATTCAGAAAGAAAAGGAACAAGCAATCGGAATGATAAATGCTATTGCGAAAGGAAATGCTGAGATCTCTAAAATTGCTTCCAAACTGGCATCTACACCTGATGCGCTAAGGAGAGAAGTTACTTCATCTGTTAGAAGGGCATTGAGGCTTACCGCCAGCCTGGAAACTGATGAAAGAAATGAGCTTTTAAGATGGTATGCTGCCCAGAATGAATTGAATAATGAGCGTTACAACTCTAAGCTATTTACGGATGGTGTAGAGAGTCCGCTTTTACTGGAGCCGGTTGCACCAGCATATAACGATCATAGTAAGATGGTTGATGGCAGGGAAATATTAAATGCCTGTTTTGAAGCTAATTTTAAGAGGGATTTGAGGTTGGTAGCCTTTGGTGAAGATCTTGGTGCCATTGGTGACGTTAACCAAGGTTTTGCGGGTTTACAGGCTAAGTTTGGCGATTTAAGAATCAGCGATACCGGGATTAGAGAAATGACAATTATCGGGCAGGGTATAGGGCTTGCCTTACGTGGATTAAAGCCTATTGCTGAGATCCAATATATGGATTATCTGCTTTATACGCTTAATGTTTTAAGTGACGATCTGGCAAGCTTGTCTTACCGTACCAAAGCCGGACAAAAAGCGCCCCTGATCATCAGGACACGTGGACACAGATTAGAAGGGGTATGGCATTCCGGCTCACCTATGTCCATGATATTGGGCTCCTTAAGGGGTCTTCATATTTGTGTACCTCGTAACATGACACAGGCTGCAGGTATGTACAACACTTTATTCAGATCAGACGAACCCGCATTGCTTATAGAATGCTTAAATGGATATAGATTAAAAGAAAAGCTTCCAGAAAACGTAGGCGAATATATTGTGCCACTGGGTCAGGCTGAGATAATACGTGAAGGAACAGACATCACAGTAGTATCCTACGGCTCTACATTAAGGATTGTGGAAGAGGCTGCAGCAGAGTTACTGAGCTTTGGTATTTCTGTTGAAATCATAGATCCTCAAACCTTATTGCCATTCGACAATGGTAGAATCTGTGCTTCGTCGCTAAAGAAAACAAATAAATTACTGGTGGTTGATGAGGATGTTCCAGGTGGCGGTGCGGCATTTATTATGCAGCATATTCTGGAAGAGCAGGATGGTTATTATCACTTGGATGGTCAGCCTAGAACGTTAACTGGTAAGGCTCACAGAACTCCTTATGGTTCTGATGGTGATTATTTTAGCAAGCCTTCTGTTGATGATGTGGTGGAAGCAGTTTACAAAATGATGCATGATCACAATGCAGCTAAGTTTCCTTCAATATTTTAGCAAAAAAGCAGTTTGGATTAACCCAACCTGCTTGTCTTGTTTCTTAAAAGGTGATCTGCCAAAACCAGTGCAGCCATTGCCTCTACAATAACTACTGCTCTTGGTACCACACATGGATCATGTCTTCCTTTACCTTTTATTTCTGCAGCTTCTCCAGCAGCATTGATGGTTTGTTGGTTGTGCATAATTGTGGCAACAGGTTTAAAGGCCACAGTGAAATTAATTTCCATGCCGTTAGAAATACCACCTTGTATACCACCAGAGAAATTTGTCAGCGTTTTTGGCTGATCTCCCCCAGCTAAGAATATATCATTATGAGCTGACCCCAGCATTTCGCTGCCGCCAAAGCCAGAGCCATATTCAAAGCCATGCACAGCATTAATACTCAGCATTGCTTTGCCAAGATCAGCATGTAGCTTATCAAATACGGGTTCACCTAATCCTACAGGACAGTTCCTGATGATGCAACTGATTTTGCCACCAACTGTATCTCCATCTTTTCTAATGCCGTCTATAAAATCTATCATCTGGTTTGCTGTTGCAGGGTCTGCACAGCGAACAATGTTTTCTTCTCTTATAGTTAAGAGGTTTTCTATGGTATCATTAGCTAGGTTAGGGGCTTGGATTTTTCCTACTGAAGACACATGTGCAAAAACTTCAACACCATGATACTTTAATAACAGTTTTGCTATTGCACCAGCAGCTACCCTCGCCGCAGTTTCACGGGCAGAAGATCTGCCGCCGCCTCTATGATCGCGTATTCCGTATTTTGCATCATAAGTATAGTCTGCATGCGATGGACGGTAGACATCGGTATTGTGACTATAATCCTTACTTCTCTGGTCTTCATTAGGGATAAGCATGGCAATTGGTGTACCTGTTGACTTGCCTTCAAATACGCCCGAAAGTATTTGTACAGTATCGCTTTCCTTACGCTGGGTAGTGATTTTGGATTGTCCGGGTTTGCGTTTGTCCAATTCGGACTGGATAAAATCCAGGTCGATTGGCAATTGGGCTGGACAACCATCTAGTATAACACCTATGGCTATGCCGTGCGACTCGCCAAAGGTACTGATGCGAAATAATTGACCAAATGAGTTTCCTGCCATGTTAATTTGTTGTTTGTAAATGTTCTGTAACTGTAAAGCCTGCAATGATTAGATCTTTCCAGAAATCAGGATATGATTTTTCAACTACATCCATTTCTTCCAGTTCAACTTCTTTAATAACTAAAGCAAGTGGAGCAAATGCCATTGCCATTCTATGGTCATCATACGTTTTAAAAGAAACATGATCCGGGAACTTTAAAGAATCACAATTCAATGTGTAAATCAGGTTATCTTCAGTTAGTTTAACACCAATCTTAGCCAGCTCATTTTGTAAGGCCAGGATCCTATCTGTCTCCTTTATTTTTAACGTTTCCAAACCGGTAAAACTTAGATTTTTGCCCAATGCCGCTGCACAAACTATAATGGTTTGTGCTAAATCCGGACAATCCTTCAAGTTCATTACCTCATTACTAAAGTGCTTATTTACGCTCTGTAAAGCAATTCCATTATCAGTTTTTGAAGTTTGTACGCCAAAAGCAACCATAATTTCTCTAATCCTGCTATCGCCCTGCAAGCTTTTTTCCTTTAAATAATGAAGATCAATGCGCGCATTAATAGCTAAAGCAGCTATGCTATACCAGTAAGATGCTGCACTCCAGTCTGGCTCTACTGCCAGTGTTGCAGTATCAAAGTCTTGCGCAGCAATAGTAATGCTATCCCCATTCCACTGGTGCTTTATTCCTGCTTCCGCAAGCATATCCAGTGTCATGGTTACATAGGGGATCGAAGTTAATTCACCTTCTATTTCTAGGGTAAGTCCGTGTTCTAATGTAGGTGCTATCATTAACAAAGCAGAAATATACTGACTGCTTACATCTCCCTTAATTTTAACCGATGCTGCTGATTGCTTCAATGGTCCAGTAATTAAAAGAGGTGGATAGCCTTCCTGCCCGGCATAACTCAATTCAGCTCCAATTGCTTTTAGCGCTTCTGCTAAAATACCAATAGGGCGTAGTTTCATTCTTTCAGATCCTGTTAATAAAAAACTACCAGGCTGTGCGGATAAATATGCGGTCAAAAAACGCATGGCTGTTCCCGCAGGCCCCACATCAACTGTTTGCTGATGTGGGTTATTTTGCGTGATCTCATTTAATATCCGGTTTAAAGTTACGGTATCGGCAGCTGCAGATAAGTTGTCTAGCTTTACCGATTTTTTGCTTAATGCGCTAATAATTAGCGCCCTGTTGCATTCGCTCTTTGAACCTGTTAGGGTTATTTCCGTATTAATTTCTTTGTTGCCATTAAAGGAAACAAGGGCATTCTTCATATTTATATTGTAAGCTTTCAGATTATGGTTTAACTACTTCAGCATGTGCTTCAGCGGCAATTCCTTTTTCAGCCTTACCGGCATTCATGATTTCTGTTTGTTTACGGATAGACTCACCATGAACCAATTCTAGAAATTTCTCAGTAAAGTTTAAATCCAATTTTAAAGCTTTTGCAAATGCAGTACCTTTTTGTATGATAGCATCCCAACGGTTTACTTGAAGGATAGTTACCTGGTTATCACGTTTAAATTCGCCTATTTTACTCACGATAGCCATACGCTCACCTAACTTTTGAAGTAATACATCGTCAATTTTATCAATTTGCTTACGCAAATCAGCCAATTGATCAGTAAACGCCGGGTTGGCAGACTCTGGCTCACGAATGGTTAAACGATCTGCCAATTCTGAAAGGGCAGCAGGAGTAAGCTGTTGTTTGGCATCAGTCCATGCTACTGAAGGATCAACATGAGATTCAATCATCAAACCTTGCATATCTAGATCAAGTGCCTTTTGAGAGATATAAGGAATTAGTTCCCTGTTACCACATATATGACTTGGATCATTAATGATAGGCAATTCCGGACATAAAGTTTTCAATTGGATAGCTAGTTCCCACATTGGTTCATTACGGAAAGAGCTTTTCTCGAAAGAAGAGAAGCCTCTGTGTATAGCACCTAATTTAGTAATACCAGCTCCGTTAATACGCTCTAAAGCACCAATCCAAAGTTGCAAATCAGGATTTACAGGGTTTTTAACCAATACAGGAATATCAACACCTTTTAAAGCATCAGCAATTTCCTGAACTGTAAACGGATTAACTGTAGAGCGTGCGCCTATCCAAAGGATATCAACACCTGCAGCTAAAGCCTCTTCCACATGTTTCGCATTGGCAACCTCAACAGCAGTAGGCAATCCTGTTTCTGCTTTTGCCCTCTTCAACCACTCTAAGCCAATACTTCCAATGCCTTCAAACTCTCCCGGACGGGTACGTGGTTTCCAGATACCTGCTCTTAGCACAGATACTTTGCCAGTTGCAGCCAAAAGATGAGCTGTAGTTAATAATTGCTCTTCTGTTTCAGCACTGCACGGTCCAGAGATGATCAAAGGTTCATTTTTGATGTCTAGCCAGGTGTTTAACGGCTGAATGTTTAATTGTAATTTCATTGTTTTGGGGTTTGTCTTGTTAATATTTTAATTAGCGGGATTCTCAGTTAAACCTTATCGTTCTTCTGATACTCACCCATGATGTTAAAGTTTACGGTGTATTTAAGTGCTTGTCTTACGGCCTTGTCGTATCCTTCAGTATTAGACCATTCCATGTCTACATAGAAATAGTATTCACTTCTTTTACCAAGAACAGGCATGCTTTGTATTTTAGTTAGGTTAACTTGTTGTTCTGCAAAAATATTGAGCACCTTAGAAAGCGCGCCAACATGGTTGCCTACCTGGAATACAATAGACGCTTTGTTAATTGCTTCAATTTCCTCTGTTTTTTCTTCTTTAAGGATAAGAAAACGGGTATAATTTTTTTTATTGGATTCAATACGTCGTTCAATGATGTTTAACCCATAGATTTCTGCAGCAAGCGTATTAGCAATTGCTACGGTGTCATTAAGCTGCTCATCTCTTATTTTTTTAGCACAAGCAGCAGTATCGCTTCCTTCAATTACTTGTATCTGAGGAAATGCATCAAAGAAATCAATACACTGGCGAATTGCAATAGGATGAGAGGTAGCATATTTAATGTCTTCAAACTTTACACCCGGTAACGCCATTAAGTGTAATTGAATGGGTAGGTAAACCTCTCCAACAACTGCAAAGTTATATTCACGGATTAAAGTATAATTCGGTAGCAGACTTCCAGCTATAGAATTTTCAATAGCCATGATCACATAATCGGCCTCCTTAGCTTGCAATCGATCGCAAGTTTGTTTAAAAGAGTTGCATTCAATAGTATTTATGTCAGTCCCAAAAAACTTAAATGCAGCTTCTTCATGAAATGATGCTTTTATACCCTGGATTGCTACTCGTAATTCTTTTTTCATGTTATAACGCTTTAAACGAAAAAAGCCCCGGCTTTAGGCCGGGGCTTTCGTATACATTTATCTTATTTGATGATGTTACACACTAGCCCCGGCTCTTACTGTAGTAATAAAAGTAACCAGTCCAATATGTTGTAACGTTCTTCAATGTTTTCTTTTTTCGTTTTTACAAATGTACTAACAAAATTTAATTTGTCAATAGTTAATTTAAAAAAATATTTTATTGTTTGTTGGTAGCACTGTTATACTTGCAATTTGGCTTTTAGGGGGTTTTTGTACATCCACAGATACATTGGTAAAATCCAATGATTAATAACCCTGTATTGCCTGTGAATTAAAGTAATCAAGACTTTCCAATATTGCCGTCTCTGTTACTCTGCAGTTGTAGGCGCAGGAGCCAATTTTATTAAGTAAAGAAAACATGATTTGTCCGTCTTCGTTCTTTTTGTCGCTCTGCATAAAAGCTAACAGTTTTTTATAACTTTTTTCTTTAATGTGATAGTTTGGATAAAGCTTAAGTAAATAGGTGGTTATTTCTTTAAGCTCGGCCTCAGTCAACGTGTTGTTGGTCGTTGATAAATAGGCTTCGCATACCATTCCAATAGCAATTGCTTCTCCGTGATTTAGTGGTTTTTTATCGTTGATTAAAGAATAGGTTTCTACGGCATGGCCGATGGTATGGCCATAGTTCAAGATTTTTCTTAAACCTCTTTCATAAGGATCTTCTGTGACTACTTCGTTTTTAATTGCTACTGACCGATAAATTAATGCGGCATCAATATGCCTGTAATCGCCTTCTTGCAATTGATCGAAATAGGATTTATCAACAATTAAACCATGTTTTATCATTTCGGCAAAGCCGGATAACAGTTCTCTTGAAGAGAGCGATTTCAAAAATTCTGTTTCAATGTATACAGCCTTTGGTAGGGTAAAGGTACCTATCATGTTTTTTACATTATCTATGTCTATACCCGTTTTCCCACCTACAGAGGCATCCACCTGCGATAAAAGTGTGGTAGGAATGTTAATAAAATCAATTCCTCTTTTATAGGTTGAAGCCACAAAGCCACCCATGTCAGTAATAACACCGCCACCAAGATTAATCATTAAACATTTCCTATCGGCTTCAAAATCGAGCAGGGTCTTCCATATTCCGATGCAAAAATCGATGTTCTTATTTTCTTCTCCAGGATCGGTTTCTATCAGGTCAAACCCATTATAATCTTCCAGCATTTGCTGAAAAAGCGGCAAACAAAATTCTGCGGTATTGCGGTCTACAAATACAAAGATCTTGCTGTACTTATCTTCATTTATAGTTTCTGCTAGTGCGCTTAATCCTGTTTCGAAGTAAATATTATGGCCGGCACTATTAATTGTCTCCATTAAATAACCTTTATTTTTTGCCCCATAAAATCAATAATGTCACCTACACGTACCTTTAAGCGCTTGCGGTAATCTACTTTTCCATTGTATTTGACTAATCCGTCCTCTACAACGGTTTGGGCTTCTCCACCACTTTGAACTGATCCGGTAGCTTTTAGTAGCTGGATTAGAGGAATAAATTCGCCTTCTAATTTAAATTCTATCATCTTATGGCAAACTTACAATTATTTATAAAGTGTTTTACCATGGATGACTACGGATTGCCTATTTTTGCTAAATAAAAAACTCTATTGATGAAAGTGTCGCCAGGGAAAGAATTAAACTTTGATAATACAGAAATTGCCTTCAAAAACAAGTCTGATGGAGAACTTAGTGCCGCATTCTGGTTGTTTAAGATCATTAGCAGCAATTTCCTGACAAAGGTTGGTCCGCCGGTTACCAATTTCTTCCTCAACATTGGTTTACCGATAAAAGGCTTAATTAAAGCTACCATATTTAAGCATTTTTGTGGGGGAGAAACAATAGGAGAGTGCGAGCATACCATTGCACAACTAGATTCTGGGAAAGTGGGTACCATTCTGGATTATTCTGTAGAGGGCGAAGATGAGGAAGCTGTATTCGATTTTACTTGTCAAGAGATTATTAGGACCATTGAGCGTGCTGCCGACGATAAGAGAATACCGATCACTGTATTTAAAATTACCGGGATAGGGCGCTTTGGCTTGTTTGAAAAATTGGATACAAAGAAGGAAGCGACTGTTGCAGAGCTTGTAGAGTTTGAAAAAGTAAAAGCCAGGTGTGCGGCGATTTGCCTTAAAGCATTTGACAACAAAGTGCCCATTATGATTGATGCCGAAGAAACATGGATTCAGAATACCATTGATCAGCTTGCGCTTGAAATGATGCGTAAATTTAATAAAGAAGGTATTATTGTTTACAATACTTATCAAATGTATAGGCATGATAAATTAGCTGATCTGAAATCTGATCACCTAATTTCCAAAGCCGAAGGTTTTATCCTCGGCGTAAAAATGGTTAGAGGCGCATATATGGAAAAGGAACGCAAGCGTGCCGCCGAAATGGGATATCCATCGCCAATACAACCTACCAAACAAGCTTCAGACGATGATTATGATGCGTCATTAAGGTATTGCATGTCAAATATTAATGAAATAGCTTTTGTATGTGGCACCCATAATGAAACCAGCAGTAAGCTATTGGCTGAACTGTTGGATGCCAATAATGTACCTCATAATCATCCCCATGTGTATTTTGCACAATTGTTGGGCATGAGTGATAACCTAAGCTTTAACTTGTCTGATGCTGGTTACAATGTAGCCAAATATGTTCCGTATGGGCCTATTAAAGCGGTAATGCCATACTTATTCAGGAGAGCGCAGGAGAATACCTCGATAGCCGGACAAACCAGTCGGGAGTTAGGTTTAATCATAAAGGAAAAACGCCGCAGGCGGATATAATAATATTTTTTATCGATTATAGTAATCCATGATCCACCAAGAAGGCTTTCAGCTCTTTAGGGTGTCTGTCCATTAATAAAACATTTAATCCTGCCTTTTGGGCACCGACTAGGTGCTGCGGACTATCGTCTATAAATAAAGTTTCCTGCGGTATCAGGTTATTTTCATCAATTACCTTTTTAAAGATCTCTATATCAGGCTTCCTCATTAACATCTGTTGAGAATAGTAAACCTTTTCAAACAGTTCATCATTGCTTTCCATACCAAATTCCTTCTTTATATAGTCGGTAAAATAGTTGTAGTGAATTTCGTTGGTGTTACTCAATAGGAAGGTGCGGTATTTACCCTTTGCTTCTAGTAGTGTTTCATTCACATTTTTGGGTATACTTACAAATATGCTGTTCCATGCGTTATCAATTTGTTCATCTGTTAATGATTCATTACTTGCGGCTTTCCTAATGCCCGTTCTAAATTCGACAGGAGTGATGGAGCCAGTCTCTAATTTTGAAAATAATTCATCATGACCTTTATGACCAAAAAACGATTCTATATTAGGTATACCTAGTTGTGCAAGTGCATCTTGCGTCTTTTTAAAGTTTATTTCGAAGATAACATTGCCATAATCGAAAATAATGTTTTTTATTTTTTGTGCTAAAACTGTTTCCATAATTGAATACAAATATGTAACATTGCACTCGCAAAATCTAATAGATTTTTCAGGGCCATTAGCTCAGCTGGTTAGAGTAGAAGACTCATAATCATTGAGCTAAAGAATTGAAAACAAGCTTTTTAAGCTGGGTATTTTTGAAAATCTTTGGGGGTCCTCCAAAGAAAGAAAAAGATGTAAAAGCACGAAAAATTTGTCTAAATTTGTCTCACGCAGACAGCAAAAAAATGCGTAAGGGCCTATAGCTCAGTTGGTTAGAGTAGGAGACTCATAATCTCTTGGTCGCTGGTTCGAGCCCAGCTGGGCCCACTAAAAAACCGTCTAACGAAGAAATTCGGAGGCGGTTTTTTGTTTTTCTGATGCTGATTACCGTCAGCAATCATGCTTTGAGGAACACCCTTTAAAGCAGGTTTTACATAATTTTTTGTTAAACTCTACGCAAAACCGTAACAAATACGTAACGGAAATTTTTGCGTGCTAAAAAGGAAATTATGGCAACTGTAAGCGCGAAAGTTTATGAACACCACAAGAAAGCAGATGGTACTTACAACGTAAAAATCTGTGTCCATCACAAAGACCAAAGAAAGTTTATTGACACTAATCACTATGTGGTCAAGAAACAATTAACGGCAAAACTGAAGATCAAAGACAATTTTGTAATCGATCTGATCGATGACCTGGAGATTCTGTTGAATTTGACCATGTGATTCCGTTTTAAGCTGACCATCGATTCCGGTGGAAATTGACCGGTGTATTCCGGGTCAAACTGACCACCCCTGAGATGCAGAATATGTTGTAGAAGCCACCATACATTTGGAGGAATAAAACCTTCAAAAGCATGGCTAACATTACGATCAGCATGAGTAAGATAAGACAGATCCTCAGGATGTACCATCAGCAGCGCAGCATAATGTTTATTGCTGTTCAAACTGATGCCTCTCGAAATACAGTAAAGAAGTATGTTTCCTCCTTTAAAAGCAGTGGTTTCAGCTTTGAAGAAGTCAATGCTTTAAATGATAAGGAACTGGAGGATTTCTTTGGTAAAAGTAAAGAACATACTCCTAATAGCCGTATGCAGGCTATGCAACGTTGTTTTCCCCAGGTAGACAAAGAGCTTAAGCGTACTGGAATGACCCGTCAAATATTATGGGAAGCTTATCTTAAAGAATTTCCCGAAGGTTACCAGTATAGTCAATTTTGCTTTTATTATACCCAATGGAAAGCCAGGGTAAACCCGGTGATGCATATGGAACACAAGTTTGGGGACAAGCTCTATGTAGATTTTGCGGGGGAAAAACTAAGCTTTGTAGATAAGGAAACCGGCGAGGTCATTGCTACTGAAGTGTTTGTAGCAATTCTTGGGGCTAGTCAGCTAACCTATGTAGAAGCAGTATGCAGTCAGCAAAAAGAGGACTTTATTAGTGCCTGTGAGAATACACTTTACTACATTGGAGGTGTACCTGGTGCCATTGTCCCCGATAATCTGAAAGCCGCTGTCACTAAGAGTAACCGCTATGAGCCTAAACTTAATGAGACATTTGCGGACTTTGCAGATCATTATGGGACCACAATATTACCGGCAAGGGCCTATCGCCCACGTGATAAAGCACTGGTTGAAGGTGCTGTAAAAATCATTTACAGCCGTATTTATATACCAGTAAAAG
This sequence comes from Pedobacter sp. UYP24, assembly GCF_054057295.1. Lineage (NCBI taxonomy): Bacteria > Pseudomonadati > Bacteroidota > Sphingobacteriia > Sphingobacteriales > Sphingobacteriaceae > Pedobacter > Pedobacter sp. UYP24. The sequence continues at coordinate 278,062 of NZ_JBSRZD010000004.1, read as the reverse complement.
AGCCGTCTATCATTCCTTGAGCGAACTTAATGCTGCTATCCATAGAGAGCTTGAGCTACATAACAGTTTATTGTTGAAAGGGCGCAATTATAGCCGCAGGTTACAGTTTGAGGAAATCGAACGTGGGGTATTGGCCCCTTTGCCTGTACTGCGCTATGAGTTCAAGCGACAGTCCCATGCCAAGGTGATGAAGAACGGGCATGTAAGTTTGAGCATAGACAAGCATTATTATAGTGTCCCTTACCGGTTTATTGGGAAACGTGTAAAACTGCTTTTTTCAAGATCTATCGTAGAGATATATTCCAATTACGAAAGAATTGCACTACATCAGCGTGTGAAGATCCCGTATAATTACACCACCGATAAAGATCACATGGCCAGTACCCACCGTTTTATGACAGACTGGACCCCTGATAAATTCCTGGAATGGGCAAATTCAATCCATGAAGATGTAAGGTTATATATCTTAAAGATCCTTGACCGAAAACAACATCCTGAACAAGCCTATAAATCCTGTTTAGGCATTCTAAGCTTTGCAAAAAAGGCCGGTAATGACAGGCTTGCGATTGCCTGCAGAAGGGCATTAGGGTATGGCATTTATAATTATAAAACCATACAATCTATTCTGGAAAACAACATGGACAACTATGAGGAAAGTCTGTTCGCAGATGAATTACCTATGCCAAGCCACGATAATATCCGCGGAGAAGATTATTACCAATAGTTGCACTTTTATAAATAACCGATAAATAAACCATTAAACAATGATAATATGAATACTGACACACTAGACAAACTAAGAAAACTAAAGTTCTTTGGCATGTTCCATGCCTTTAAAAGTAGCTTGGAAACAGGTAAAACAAATGATTATACTGCTGACGAGTTATTGGCCCAGTTAATAGATGCAGAATGGGACGATCGCCAGAATAGACGTGTTGACCGGCAGATACTTTATGCCCGTTTCCGGTATAAAGCTTCTATTGAAGATGTGCATTATCATGCCGACAGAAGCATTGACCGCAACCAGATCATGAGGCTGGCAGATTGTACATTTATTCACCGTAATGAGAACCTGCTTATAACCGGAAGTACAGGCATAGGTAAAAGCTACGTAGCCTCGGCTATTGGATACCAGGCTGGTATATTGGGATATAAAGTATTGTACGCCAGTACACCAAAACTGTTTGCTAAACTTAAAATGGCTAAAGCTGATGGCTCATATATCAAAGAGATCGCTAAAATTGAACGTCAGCAACTACTTATACTTGATGACTTTGGTATACAGCCTTTCGATGCACAAAGCAGGGCCGCGCTAATGGAGATAATTGAAGACAGGCATGGAAAGACATCTCTTATTATTACCTCGCAGCTTCCTGTAAATAAATGGTATGAAGTGATTGGAGAAAAAACAATTGCTGATGCTATTCTAGACCGCATCGTTCATGATGCACACCGTGTAGAATTGAAAGGAGAATCCATGCGAAAAAAACGTAAACAAGAACAGCCAGAGAACACCTATAAATAATACACTTTAAATAACTACTTTTGATAACCTTTTTACAGCATTTGCTGCATCCGTCCGGCACCTAAATCAATGGTCAGTTTGGCACGGAATCACATGGTCAACTTCTCCGTAATATACACTGTGAGCGGGTTTTTAGGATTGAAATATTCAATATATTTTACACCTTGAAAATTGCTCGTAAAAACAGAAAATGGCACAGATTTAATTTGCATTTTCAGCGCGTTTTTGCAAAAAAGCACGAAACTGTCAAATTCAAGTTTGTTTTGTCTGTTCAGGCTGGATGCCAGGTTAAAAATTTGATTCCCGATATAGATTTGGCCCTGCACATCAGCTTTTGGGTTAGCCGGATCGAGAGTTCTGATGGACTTCAAATCCTTCAGGCTTCCACTAAAGGCTGTTTCACGGTCTATTTCTATCGTAATTGTATCGTTTGAAATTTTTATCAATAGTTGATGTGCAATATCTTTAGTTTTCTTCCTGCTAAATAATTGTCTTATGCCATATACAATGGCGAAGAAGATGGTGCCATTCCTGAGGTGAAAAAATAAACCTTCGTGGCTATGACTAACGAAGAGTGAGTAGACCATGCTGCCTAATAATCCAAAAGCAAATAAGCCAAAAGTGAACATAATAGATTTGCCCGCCTGCACTAGGCCGATATCGTGTAGTTCAAATATTTTTTCGTTGCCCATTGTATTTTGACTGGTGTTTTAGTTTAATCTTGCTGGTGCAAACTAATAATTATATTTACATCTATTAGTTTTAGTCTACCATCGCAAACAAACTGAATTAAATATAACTACATATAAGCTTATGAAGTACTTCGTATTGCTCTTCCGGTTTCCTTTTACCACCTATGCCGAGGAGCTCGATACGGTCCAACTTACCTATCATTAAATAATCAGCTTACTACCCATCTTAGCGACTTTTAATGCGTATTCAATGCCGAATTAACAAAAGCTATGCACGCACCTATGATTGTTATAATTTCATTCCGAAAACAGTCTAAAGTTTATTTCCGGCAAAAGATTATTTAAATTTCAGGTAACCGTTAATTATCTAAATAAATCTCTCCGCTTCCATTTACAAGTGTTTGGTTTTACTTTTCAAAAAGACCCTGTATTTATTGTTACCCGGATTTACTTGTATTGATAGCTCTGTCTGCTGATTAGTATTATTGCCGTAAATATCTTTGTAAGCCCTAAATACTTCTCCTTCATCCATCTTTAACTCAAGTAAGTATTTTTGAGTTTTACCTGCCCAACCATCTTTCCATTTTATTGTTAAGCTTTTAATTCTTGCTCTCGAAGCAAACTCATTTGTTTGTAACCGCTCAAGTACCAGATCATCCTGCTCGCCATTAAAAAACTTCAGGGATATATCGGTTGTTTTGGCCTGATGGGCCTGATCAAATACAACTAACGGCCTTATATTAAATCGCTCGCGATAGGTATCCCACAAGCCCAATTGCAAACCTTTGGCTTTTAGGTTTGCGGTCGCTTCGGGTTCGTCTTTCATTATAGATTCGACAATGGCGCCCAGATCATGCGTCATATCGCTCGAATAGCCTTTTACTGCGATAAATTGCTCTACGGTGATCTTTGAAGGCTGTGCCAGATAACGCGCAACCTCAACCTGGTTGTTAATGCCTTGCAACCATACCACCACGACACCACCTGGAGCCATACCAACAACCATACCTTTGTATGTGGTATGCTTTAAGGTGTAAGGGTGGGTGTAACCCTTTTCAAATAGTTTTGTGATCTTATCGACCGGCAAGTCAAGAAGCCCTGAATAAAATTTGCTTTCAGTATATGACAACCAAGTGATCTCTAATTTAACGGGCACCGGTTTTTGGTCATCACCAATAACTGATGTAGTGCCATCTTCGCCCCAACCATTTTTTATCGGGTCGGTGCCCATTATAGGGGCTCTTTGGCCATCGGGAAAAATAAACGAAGCACTGGCTATAATAGTGGGGTATAACTCTGGTGCACATTCGGTAGGCAGCCATTCAAATTTTTTCATAGAAGGTGGGGGAGATTGACAACTAACGATACTTACTAACAGCAGCACAGCAATTGTAAGGCAGGATATCAAACCTTTTTTTTTACAAAAACAATAATGTGGACAATAACTATATAAAGTTCTTTTCATTAATTAAAAATCGTTTGTAAATAATATAAACAGCTTTGTGCTCCACTTGTTCTTTAACTATCAACTGAATCTATTAGCTATGAATGCATCATCTAATTCCAAATATCGTAATGCTAAAGTCTTCGATAAGCGCATGAGAAATATTTTTTTTTCTCTTTGTCTATTTGGTGCCTTAGGTTTACATGCTCAAGAATTAAAAATGCTGAATACAGCTGCATTTAAGAAACATCAAACTCATAATGAATGGAATTATAACGACCGGCATGGAAATAATGTTACTGTTAGAAAAGAGGGCGCCGAGTATTGGGAGGAGATCACCAACGAGAATTCCTATTTCGAAAAACGAAATGATTATGATTCGAAGGGCCGTCTAAAAATGGAAGCGGCGTATTTTCATGGTGGTGGTAACTTTAATGCCGGCACCTGGAAATATTATGATGGGAATGGAAAGCTAACGAAGACCGAAGATCATGATGCGCCTTACCAGAAATTCCCCTGGGAGAAAGTGCTGGCTTATATGACTACTCATCACATCCCGGTGATTGATTACGCAACCCGGATTTATCGCGCCCAAGATCAAACCGGAACTTATTGGACGATCAGTTGGAATACGCATCGTGCAATGGGCAATGGACGCGGAGAAATTGTTAAAAATATCAGGATAGACTGTAATACCGGAAAAGCGGTTTTTCTGAAAGATACCGAATATGCCTTTGAATAATTTACTGACACTAACAGCTTAATACAGCATATGAAAAGAAGTCTCTTTTTAACAATAACGAAGCTGTTATTTCTCATCGTGGCGGTGCAATATGGTATTGCCTTGAGCGATCAGCTTTATCATATCCTTATCAACTCATTTAAATTTTGATTATGATCTTAAGAAAATCGCTCATAAGTGTATTCGTGTTTCTTTTGTTTTGCGGTTATGGTTTTGCACAGTCTGCTTACCGTTTTAAGTTGTATAAGAACCAACACGATCATTTTTCGTTTGAGATACCCATTGAATGGAAAATAGTAGATAGCGGAAACGGGGACGATTATAACTGTATCCCATTAAAAAAGGCCGACAAGGAAACTTATAAGGATTATAACGGCATAGTGTTCAATTTAAGGGTGATCAGAACGGCACTTGCCCCGGCCATTGAAAGTGAATTTCATCAAGATAATATGGGGAACTATTTCTTTAATGCGCCGTTGGAAGGTATTACCAAAGCGGAAAAAATAAAACGTAAAGTTTTTACCGGCGTAAAAAGGATCAGCCCCTGTAGGGTAAGTTCAAAGGAAGCTAACGGGCAGGTCGATTCTACCTTGGTAGACGGTTGTGAGACAATATATCTTTCTAATGGCAGAATTACATTGTGTTTTACAACTGATGGGATAGCGCTGGATGATGAGGTATATGATAAATTGATCAAAACGTTACGCTTTTTTTAATTGAACAAAAGCCTACCTGCTTAAACAAACAAATATGAAAAATCTATTAACCTTGGTCATATCTTTTATGTGCATTATTGCGGTATCATGTCAAAGCCCGCAGAAGAAGGAAATTAACAGCCAGATGCAGCAGAAATTTGGATGGACACCAGGCGTTGGTGCCACGTTTCTTTATCCAATGGAGATTTATCGCTGCCATTATATTTTTGCCGATAGCACTGGCACCGGACCGGTAGCCGACGAGATTGCTACCAAGTGGGGTGACGAATCGGGCATATCTGCGGTAGGAGAAGCGTTAGAACCGGTGCCGGTGGCCCTTGATATTACCTGGTTATCATTTACCGAAAATAAATTTTACCGTGGTTATTTTAAGCTCCCTTATCAGCAGATCTTTCATCTGTTTAAGGTAGGCTTTGATGATTATCAGTGGAATGAAAAAGACAAGCGATCCTTCGTACATCAGACTTATGACAAGATAATTACCGGTGTAGCTCCCGGCGGAGTGGTGGTGGTTTGGTTGAGTGGGTCGGGCTTCCAAACCGAAGTAGGGCGTTATCAGGCCCAGCCCACCACGGTAAATATGGCTGATTTTCTTGACCGGGACGATATCAAAATGAGTAAAGATGACTATGTTAAACAAGCATTATCCAGAAAAAAAGAAGTGACCGATAACGTGGCCAAAAATGGGATACCATTTGGACTATGGGATAAGTACCGGGAACGCTTTACCCTAAAAGCGCTGCCTGTATATGAGCAGCCCGCTACTATTAAAACAGCCAATATATCTTTTGAATTTTATAATGGAGAAAAAGATGTACTGATGGAAGACAGATTGAAAAAGATAAACTTTGCACAAAGCGCCCGTATAAAAGAGATGCGGGTAGTGTGGACGGATTCGATAGCCAACAAATCTGATGGCTATTCTCTTGACATTAATTTTGATGAAGTTGAAATATTTAAAGCCTATAAAGAGGTTTATGGCGATAACCCATACCAGGCAGGTGAGTTGCAGGTGCTGATCAGTAAAAATTACCGGAAGCAAAGCGTGGCAGGCTACCGGGTCTTTTTAAAATCGGGTAATAAGCAAGTAGAACTACTTAAACAAAAAGGCGAAATTTTCTATGACCCCATAAAAAACAAATAGCTATTACTTCTGAAGCGTTTTGCCGTTCTTAAATTTACCGATAGCGATCCACGCCAAGGCGATGCCTATGATAAAGCATCCTACAGTTGCAAGGCTAACTCCCTCTTTTTGGAAGCCCACTGCTGTGATATAAAGGAATACCAGACCACAAATCATTAAAAAGCTTGCCTTAGCTCTACGCTTTTTGAGTTGCCCGGAATCAAGTGAAATATTTTCATGAACTGATATATTGTCAGATCGATTTATGATGTGGCTGGCACTGCTATAGGCGGGTGAGTGATTTTTAAATTCGTTACCACAAAATTCGTCGGAGCCAACTAAACTATAATTAATATCCCCGTAAAAATAGCCGTTTACGCTTTCGGGGTTATTTTCTTTTATCGCTCTAAGCTCTCGCAAGATATTTTCGATCAGCGAATCAATATCCAAAAATGCAGTAAGTGATAACAGATCGATTTTAATAACATCCTTTTCGTTTAATTTCAGATCCAGGTAAGCGATGAAATCATTGTAAAGCGCACTGGTTTCTGGGAAATGGGTTGTAATGAATGGGAACACTGACCTGGCGTTAGTTAATGCGTCGGCTTTTAAAATAGTAATATTAGCGCTATTATGGTTGTCATGCTGGTCTTTTTCATTAGGTTCGTCGCTATTCAAAAGCTGACAGGCTTTTTTCATTTCCGGTATCTTTACCTGCAAATCATGATCCCGGATCAACGCCACCCAAAAGAAGGGAAGGACGTTATTAGCTTCAAAAAGTTCCACGGAGTTTGATGCCGAAGAATAAGTCAGATAGGTACGTTGTCCCATAAACTTGAAAATAATAAATGTTAATGAAATAACTTTTTATAAGCAGTTTATGTTTGCTATAGCGGCCTGCTTATCACCATTCAATATTACTTAAACCTCATCAATCAAAATATTGTTATCATCTAACACCAATGACTGTTTTGATAACACAAATTTGCATCAAAACCTTCTTTTATTTATCGGCATCATAACATCCAATATTTTTTAATGCTTAATGGTTTGGTCCACATTAATAACAATTGCCACCTGTTTTAGTTATTATTACAATGACGAAAATTAAATGGCCTTTTATATTGGCGCGACTGGCAGAACTAATTTCCTTCGGTGCTGCTTTTTGGTTTACCAATTTTTGGGTGATCAATTATGAAAAGAAACTGGATTCTTTTTCAACGCCGTACGATATCTCACTTCAACATTCTGATATCCTTTTCTTCTCAGCATTACTTTGCGTTTTTATAGGTGGGTATTATTTAATGGTTTTCTCCTTTAGAGAATATTATAAAAGATTTACCGTGCCGGATATTGATCTGATCAGCAGCAATAGTAAGATCATTCGTTTACGCATCGCATCGCTGGTTTGTATATTTATATCGTTAGGTATCGCCGGGGCTTGTGCATCAAATTTGCCAGATACAACCACGGCCATGATATTTGTGTTACCATCTTTTGCAATTGGTCCAGGTTTGGCTCCCTATTTCGTATTTTATAAATTGAATGACATCTTTACACTTAAATACTGTTTCGCGGTAACCTTAACCATATTAGCGATAACGTTCGTTGCAGGATATTTCCATTTTCCACCTACGCTGGCATATGTTTTTACTGGTATCCCGGTTTTTGCCGGGCTCACTAATAAATATGGGCAGGCCGACAGGTTCATCAGAACCGGAAAGACTAATCTTGATTAAATTTATGTTGAATTAACTTTCAAAATTTAAAAACTATGCATATCAATTTTCTTACTGGTGGTTTTTTAATTTTAGGTTCAGCGTATTTTGTGGAATTACTATTTTATCTTTTCGTGACTAGGAGATTCATAGCAAATGCTATCAAGACCAAGGCGAAGATTGTAAGCATTAAGCAAACGCCAGGACTCCGTACAAGTGTTTACACCCCAATTGTCACTTTCAACGATTTAAAAGGTACTATTTATAACGAACCAGCAGCTATGGCGGGGCTTCGTCAACTATAAGAGGCGTAAACCAGGTGGGTGACGAAATTAATATTCTATACAATAAGGATAACCCTAAAATATTTATTATGGATACATTGAAGGGCAAAATTTTTTATACCGTTAAAAAATCGGCTATAGTTTTGTTGCTGGTACTGGTAATCGGTGTTGCTATGCTATTTTATTTTGCAGGATAAGGAATGGATATTCATAAACTATTCAAATTCTTCGCACAAAGACACCGTGGTTATATTCAATGGTCTGCATTTAAAAGATATAAATATTTTATATAATCATGATTAAGATACTTTTAATACCCATGTTATTGCTGGCTGTTTTAGGCGCTGCGGTCTATTCCCTTTTTTTTAAAAACCGAAAACTGAAAACCAGCTTTAATCAGTCGGCTCCTGATACAGAAACGATTTTATTATCACCGCTGAGAATTAATATAATTAGTTTAGCAATGATAGGTGTAGGGGCTTTTTTTGTTTATGTTATAATTTCATCATTCCAATCTTTATCACCCGGTTTCCGTGATAGTATTACCTATATATTTTTCGGATTATTTATAATTACTTCAGGTATTGGAATTTATGGGATACGGTTATTTTTAAAACGGAATAACCTAATTCAATTACAATTCGAAAAAGATGGGATTAGATATCTTGCTGTAGACTGGTTTCCGAGCAAAAAGCGTACATTTTTTTTGCTCCTTAAACAAAAATTCATTTTTCTCGAGTATGTAAATATGCGAAGTATTGAAATTGACAAGTCTTTGTATTTTGGCAATTCAATTATTATCCGCACCACTTATGATTCTATCTATTTGCCTTTTCTTTACGAAAATAAAGGGCAAATGGAATACATCGCCGATAAACTTAAAAGCAAATTGATCAAGTAAAACATTAACATTAATAACGGACTCCGTCCCGGACTTTTTGAACTGTCATTCCTGCAAAAAGTTCGACCGCATTAACAAAATCAGCCAATTTATTAAAAACTATTTTTTTACCAGGTTTATATATTTTTGCCCGCAACTGGCAAACAGAAGGTAGTTGTTCATGGAATTACCGTAATTCTGGATCATAATTCCAGATTCCGACCATACGCCCTCAATCGCATTGGGTAATTTAAATTTTTCATTCTGGGCATTTCGAGAAACATAGCCATTATTTTCGGCCCATTTAACACCTTTAAAAACAATTCCAAGTTCCTTAGGGTCATCTGCTTTAGTGATCTTTACTTTTCCATGGACGATTTCCCCAGTAATATTAAAAGCATAAAAATATTGGCCTTTCACATTTTTAATTTTCACAGAAAGAGCGCAGTTTTCTGTTTCGCCGTCCATTGGTTCAGATACATAATAACCTTCCACATTTTTGCGCTCATTATAGCGTTTTGTGAGATTCCTATTTTTAGTGGCGTAAACGACATTACTATCTGCTGCTTCTGCCGAATTAAAACTACTATTTGTGAGAAACAATAAAAAAATAATGATTATAAATATTTTCCAGCCTAAAGTTTTTGCAAATCCGCCCATTATTAATCAACTGAGTTAATCGCTTTTAGTTTGCTTTCCAAACATCTTTTCAAAATCAGCGTTGCTTTTTACATGCGTCAAATAAATGCCAATTGAACCACGTAAATCTTTTTCCATTTTGACATGATTATCTGGATAAACTCCATCACTACTTAAAAAGGTAATATATGTTTTATGATGCTGAAGATCATTCCTGCTGAAACTGAAAATTGGCACCGGCTTTTGCGCCGTACCATAACTGGCATCTGCAAGTTCTTTTGAATTTACCGATGCGGTAATATGCTCACCCTTATTAATCTCTTTTATAAATTCCGAATATATATATGAGTCAGTAGCACTGCCAGTAATAAATTCAATTACAAAGTATTTTTTGTAGTTAAGTGTCACTTACCCCTTTTCAAAACCAGCAGCCATTAAAATTGTTGGTTATAATAACACTTGAAATTTTGTCCTATACACATACAAAAGCAAAGCAGCGTTCCATTCCATCGCCCGACCAACTAACTCCCTTCAATATCAAAAAAGCAGGCTGGCATGGTTTTATAAGAGGGCAGCAGCTTACTGATCAGCCAAGTATATACAAAACTATGAAAAAGTCAATTATCATTTATCCTCTCTTTGCGATCTTATTCGCTGCATGCTCGCCTGCCCCGAAAAGGTTGACCACAAATTTTCTTAATGCGCTCCAGTCCCGGCAGTACGACAATGCAGAAAAACTGGTGTCACCGCAGATCCGTGAGCAGATCGCCATCATTCGGCAAGACAATGCTGCGCTTTTTAACGGGCAGGGATGGAAATATTCCGTCATTGAAAATAACGGCGGCGGCCCTATCAGCTATAAAATCATTTTAAATGACGGAACGGAGATTTGGCAAATAGCAAGGCTAACACAAACTACGAAAGACTGGAAAATCGAATCTATCGAGACCCAGAAGATTTCTTACAGCGCCACAGCCATTAAGATGCGTGAATATTGGGAACACGGTAAGCAGGCGCTGATCACACCGTTAGATCTTGAAGACATTACCAAACAAAAGCTGGAAAACCATATCGGGCAATTCATTATGGTTTCGGGTTACCTGTGCACGTTCGAAGATAAAAACAAACAGATCATGATCCGCCTGGGAGCTGAAGACCGGGTGCCGCTTTTAGCTGTGAGCATTACAGGACCGGCTGCAGACAGCGCAAAAAAAGAACATGCAATTTACAGCCACATCGATTCGATGGTCGAATCGCCTTTAGGAAACACTTTTACAGCGATTGGTTTGCTTCAAAGATCAGGCGGCAAATTTAACATGGCCATAAGTAAGCCGCAAAATAGTGTCATCGGCCGGTTTCTACGCTACGAAAAAACCGCACCAGTCGCGGATATTTCTGGAACTTATGAAGAAACAGAAGGTTGCGGCATAGTGGTCATAATTACTAAAAAAGGCGCAGGTTACCAATACCAATTAACCACACCTGAACATACCTATAAAGACAAGTTCTCGCTCGATCAAAGCGCGGGTAAAGTAAGCGATATCTTGTTCGGGGGCATTACTTATGCCGAATCTGACGGGGACAAAAAGAGAATAGGCCTGGGTGGCCAACTGAGCGGTGATACCATTACTATCCAGAATTATGGTAATTCAATGAATTATTATGTGGCGCTGGGCGACTGCTCCGAAAAATATATCAGCCTCGTTAAAATTAAAAACCAAACAGGTTCTCATTAACGCTGTTGTTAATTACAGATCAATGCTAAAGCCTATGAACCTGTTAAAAGCTTATTCTTTCTTACTTTTGTTGATTGCCCAAGCCGCCTGCGCCCAGAAACCCGATCTGGCGAACATTAAATTCACCGAACACGCCAGTTCTTTTTTAAAAGGAATTGCCGCCGAAAAAAACAGCGAAGGAAAAGGCCTGATCAGTTACCGGATCACCAACCCCGGTAAAGTTACAATTGCCGGAGCCGTAATTGACCATAGTGTAGAAATAGGTGCTCAAAATGATATCATCGCTTATTACGATATCGCAATCGACAACACCGTGACAACCAACAAAGTGCTCAATTACCTGCTTGCCACCTATAAAGCGCCAACCAAAAAAATGCGCGACGATGGTAATACCCGCGCTTATTACTGGATCTCGCCTACGCTATTTATCAAATTTATGTCCGGCGAACAATCGCATAGCGGCAAAAAAGAAATCTTTTCCTTGATCCAGGTCGGCGCTATCAAAGCCTTCACCGCTTTCGCCGATGCGGATATTACCCGAGTCTACCACTTTATTACAGGCAACGATGAGCCGGTAAAAATTTCAAAGCCTAAAGCCTCAGTCAGCCATTTACAACCGGACTACCATGTGGCTTTCAGCAGTAAGGCCTGCCGGTTTGTGATACTCGTTAATGATGTACCGGCGTTCAGCCATACCGACAAAGGAGATGCGGACAGCGAGGTACCTATCAACCATCTGATTTTACACAGCGGCCCACAAACATTAAGCGCGATGTTGTTACCCCTTAAAGGCCAAACCAAACTAAGCCCGGCGGCTTCCTTACAACTCAAGGTCACCAGAATGTTTGACGATGCGCCCGACGAAACAGGAGTTCCCATCGCCAGTTTTCCTGCTGTAAAAAACAGCCAAAAATTTACGTTTAATGCCCAAGTGCCTTATACCCTGGCAGGGTGGCAAAAGGGTGCCGACCTGAGCCACCTACCTGCATCGGAAGTAATTTCTGCTTATCAGCGTGTTATGAGCCAGCTGCAAAAGAAGAATTTTAGCGCTTTCGAGCAGTCAATGGCCTTGAAGTTACGTGAGATAGAAAAGGCGACCTACACTACGGCGGCTGATTCGCATAAAGAGTACCAGAATATCGTGTTGTATCTTTCCCGGCCCGGTACAGCCTTAAAGTTTGATACCAGAACCGCCCAATTACGTACTTATGGCAATGGAAAGATCGTTGCTCTGGTGCAACCAAACTTTGAACCCGCTTTACATGCGATGAATGCCAAAGAAGGCGAAGACTACCAGATACCCCTGCTCTTTTTTAAAAAGAGTAATGCTGAACCTTTAACGCTGATCAGATAATGGGAGTGCAGAAAACCAACGTTCCATCCCAAAGCAAAAACAGGCAAATGGACTTGCTGATGGTGAAAACATTGCAGGGATTTGCTATCAACTAACTTTTTATTGCGGTCTTTTCAATCAAACAGTTTTGTCTAACACGAGTTATATGGTCAGCTATGACAACCTATCAAAAAACCAGCCTGATTTCCGTTGATGAAGCCCTTTCTATAGGACGGAAGATGCTCTTTCTACCACGCATCCTGATGATGGCGGGTCTGTTTTTCGGCATGTTCTTTTTAGCAATGATCGGCATAGCAATAGTTGAAGGGCCGCCTTTTACTACAAATGCCTGGCTGGTCTGCGCTGGCGCAATATTATTTTGCTTATTGGTGTGCTTTTATCTGCCATTCTTATATTGGAGCAAAACAACAACGCGCTGGAAGTTATGGGCCTTTGACAATGTTGACGATGTACACGAGCTGAGGATTATGGCCGCACAAGCCCATTTGTGCCCCGTTTATGGCAACATAATGGATAAATTGCAGATCCAGTCACGAGAAGAACGCGAGCAATGGCGAGCATTGCAAGACCGTTTTAGTTTTCGGGCGGATTTTAAAGATGATCCTAATATCCCAGCTATTACCCAAATATTCTATTCTAAATTGCATATGATCATTAATATCCTGTTTGGGTTACTATTCGTTGCCATTGGTTGTGTAATTGGTTACTTCGCTATAAAAAATAATGCAGAATTAAGTTTGAAACTTATAGCAATAGTAATAGCTATTGCTCCGCTTTACATGATTTTCATAGCACTTAAAAGGATGTTTAAAAAAGATCCCGAACTGGTGTTTCATAATCAGGGAATTACCACAGCGCAGACCGGTTTCCTAAATTGGGACCTGATCTTTAACGAGCAGGTGACAAGGACAGACCAGGGTAAAAGAGGCGTAAAATATACCTTGAGCTTTCAGCATCCGGGTGGACTCGTCAATATTGATATCAGCGATTTCGATATCAGTAAAGGCCGGCTGGAAAGATTGATCCGGGTTTATAAAGGACGCTTTAACGCGGCCACGCGCTAAATCATAGGATTAAAAAATAAAGAAAAACGACCACATCCGGCTATGCCATTTGCCGCGACAACCCCAGAAAGACGCAGGCATTTGAATCCTTCCGAAGGATTTCCGACGTGTTTAATCCTTAGGGTCAGCTGCCCACAATCGGTAATCGACCGTTAAAACACCCCTTTCTCCATTTCCTTACAACTTTAGTTGTGCCGGCTTGTTGTGCATCAGCGGGCAGACCGTAAATTTGACAATACATTCAGCATGAAGACTTTTACCTTAGTTACCTTTTTGTTTACGCTTGGCTACCTAAATCCGGCAAGTGCGCAGAAAGCCTATGACCTCATTAAATACCAAGCTTCCGTATATGGCAACAAAACGACCTTGCAATTAGCAGATGGCTATCTGCTTGCCAGTAAAGTAACTATTCATTCAAAATTTGGCGATCAGGTTTTTTCACCTCAAGCTAATGAGCCTGATAACCAAGGTAACCTGCAATTGAGTTTTGTTAAGGGAGGCGGTAGATTAAAGGACAACAAAGGATCTTGGATGCTCCTGAAAAATTTAAATGGGCCGGAGTACCCCTTGCAGATCAGCGCGGTTTATTGGGATGGAAAAATGAAAAAGGCGGTGGTCTTTAAACAGCAAAACTAAGTAAATGAGGTATTTAATCTTGTTGATATTGATCTGCTTAAACGGATATTTATTGTTTTTCGCGTCAAAGAAATATGAACGTCCGTTCCTGCTGAAAGCTTTTCCGGCCTTAATACCCGTGATCATCATTTTATTCTTGGGATTGGGCTTGGTGGTCAAGTTGCTGCATATTCCCATGAAGTACGTTACTAGTGAGCGATTAATTTCGGCTATGATGTCACTAATCGTCATTTCTATGATCAACTTTGCCAACCAGTTCTCTTTTTATATGGTAGATGCAATAATAAACTTTCATCAAAAAAATAATGCCGCCAATGTGGGCAGGCAACCAATTAAATTCTTCATTGATCATCAAATCCGGTTAAAGCAGTTTGCTACGGTGATCTGGTTCTTAGGTTCTGCACTAATGCTCTATGGCATTTGGCTCGGTGACCCACTAACAACAGCATAGGAGGCAATAGATTAGCGCCTTAACAGCCTAACAAAAATAAGATCGAAATTGTCAATAAAGGGTCTCAACTTTCGATAGAGCATTCTGTTTTTAATTAACCCGAAGACTTAAATTACCGCACGATGATGGTATCGGTTGTCTTCAGCTTAAGCCCATTCTTAGTGTATAGCAGTTTCCTTACCGACATTTTTTTCGGGTCTTCCTTTATCCGTTCAAAGATTATAGTGGCTAATAACTCGTCGTTATAATCTATAAGATGCCTGTTTTCTTCCTCTCTGGCGGACTCATACAAATGATCCCTGTAATTGACAAACATCTTTTTTTCATAAAACAGATAAGTAAGATTTTGGATATGATCTATACTGCGTGTTGAAAAACTGGACGTTGCAAAGCTGTCCAACTTTGTTAGCAGCTCATTATCTGCTAAATCATCATAGTTTGATATCTGATAGTACTGCATCACATCGTTCGTGCTGAAAAATTTTGTATTCAACCCTTTACCGGTGATATATTCATGATTAAACTCTTCATCGATGGGTTGTATAACCAAGCCTGCTTTTGGGTTACAACTATAAATTAAAGATAGCAATGCAATTGCCGCATAAATTTTAACTGATCTTTTTCGCATTGTGTGCATTTATCATTTATTTAATCGCAGGTGCCGAAATCAATCAGCAAGTTTCCATCTTTCTTCCACGTCACCCATCCCTCCGCTGGCGTGAATTTACCGTCTGGCCCATCGCAGTCTTTATTAGATTTTATCTTGATTCGGTCGCCATCCACTTGGGTAACATCAAATGCCATATCCTTATACTGCGCTGACCCGTTCAGTAAATTGCAGTCTTTTAGCTCGATGGTTTGGGAGCGAACATAATCGTCCCATTTTTGATAAGTATACTTGATACCAGCTTTTTTTACCATCAGTTTTTTTTTATTAGCGTATATAATCAAGTAATCTTTATCGGTATCAATAGCCTCCGCATCAAAGTCAAACTGAGCGAAATCAGCTTGAGGCACCACACGGCGGGCCAGTAATTTTTTTGGCATATCCATAGTATAATAACTTCCGTCCTCATTATATAACAGGAAGCCAAAGGTTGACAGATCGGGATAGAAAATATCAAGCCGGTCATTTATTTCGAATTGGAAGGAGACAATCCCGGATCCGCGCATCTTATCCTCTGTGTAGGTGCTAAAAACATCAGGCTCTTCGTATACCAGTGTTTGCCCGGCTTCGCATGGTCTGCTTACTGTATCGGCTGCTTTGTCCGGGGCTGGAACACTGGCGAGCACGGCGGTGGTATCCTTATTACTGCCCGAATGCTTACCGTTGCTGGTGCAAGCGTTTAGCACGGCCAGGCTTATTAAGAACAAAATTGCTTTACGCATCGTTAAGTAATAGATTTTTAAGGTCGATCATTTGTTATAAGTATTTCTATAACCAATGAAAGGTATTATAGTTTGGAAGGTTTGTACGACGTACAAACTAAACAGCCGATACCGGGCGGCCACCTCGCTAGGGAAAAGACCGCTAATATCAGCAGCTCTTTTATTTAAAATTTCACACGCGGCTTTTATGAACAATGCGCAGTACCATCTGTTATGGCTATTCAACTTCACAAACTACACCGTCATACCCTATGAGTGATTTGATCGAAAAAAGAGCTGACGGTACGACTGTTGTTTACATCGCTTTATGGCGCTATTTATTTTTCGGGTTGTTATTCGCCTTAGCGTTTTATGAGCTCCTATCTATTGTCGTGAATTTATACAAGGAGCGGCCCGCAGACTTTTGGCAGCATTGGAGCCAAACGGCGGAGTTAATGTTGGGGCCTTAGTCGGAGCGATCGCACTCGCGGTTTTCGCTTATTATTGGATACGGAAGGACTTTTATAAAAAGATACAGTTAGAAATCGGCCGCTCGAGCCTGCGCTATCTGAGTGGCGGCGTACGCGGCGGGGTGTTATTTTCTGACACTTATCGCAGCATAAACTACCATGATATTAAGGACATGAACATGAAACAGGAATTTTTCACGAATGGGGTCGTTACTATTCAGACCTTATCAGAAACGCACCGGATCATTCTGATGCTGTCTGAAAGCGAAAAGATACGCTGCTTAGATGTCATCAGGGGCGCGGTAGAGGCAGCAAGAACGCAGATCTGAAATACAAGGGTTATTTGTTTGAAGCGGTGCGGTAAAACTAATAAGTGTAAAGATGGTTATAATGACAACCATGATCAAAACCTGCTATAGTTTATTCCTCCTAATCTGCCTAAACAGCGTAAGCGTGGCCCAAACTAAAGATACTTATTATGGCATGGTTATTACCAAAATTACCAACGACGGCTCGTCGCGCGACACCACCAAGTTGCTTTATTGCCGTAATAAATCCGGCAGTCTTCTTTCTGCCTACACAGTTCGGGGCGGAATAGTTGCCGTGGGAACTGCTTACAGTATACAGGCTGGAAATGACGGCCTTTACTTTTATTCGCGACCAAAACTTTCCACCCAGTTAACCCCTGATAGTTTACGGATTGATTTTAAAGACAAAGAGCATATTGTGTTGATCAACAAACACGATAGCTATAGCCTCTATCCAACTTATTACACCAGATTTAAAGAGGTAGTCGCATCCAAACATTCCGTAATAGCCTTATTGGGTTTATTGGAGGATGGGATCGGCGACTATCCGATCGAAGACGCGCTTCCTTTATTAGGATATACTCCGCAACTTGATAAACATATACTAAAAGCTAAAGTTGTGACGCAACGTAGTCAAGCAGACATGGTGGATACATGGGTTTGTACTTACCGGTATAATAAAAGCCACAAGCCTATTGCGGTCAGCGCAGTTGATGGGGAATTGATCCGCTTTAGTAAAAAAATCTTGTATAAAGGGGCTAATGTCGCTGTTATTAAAACCTACCTTAATATAGAAGACCGGCAAGTAACCGATAGAACGATCAGCTACAATCCAAACGATCGGTCATTAATAAACTGTCAGAAGCATATATTGGAAACCGGCAAAAACCGAGAAACAGATCTATCATCCAGTTTTACAAAACACGATTTGGGCATGTTCCGGAAAATAGATCCTTCACCCGCAGAAATTTTAAACTTATTTAAACCAGCAAATAACAATGGGATTACTAAAAAATACGTTGATTAGCCTAACATTGCTTCTATTGATAACAGCCTGCGGCCAAAGCCCGCAAAAGGCCATTATTAAAAACACTGGGCCAATTGATCTTTCCAAACTACTGTTAACGGAAAACACATTAGGTATGATGACTTCCCAAGGCGTTAAACGGGAAACGAAGGATTCTTTGGATAAAACGCTGTTTGGACTGGAAGTTTTTAAAACCAGTGATCCTAAAGCCATGCACTTTGGCGGGGAAGATTTTTCCGGCCAAACCGGTAAAGACAGAAATTACGTGTTGTTTCATTATTATGAGAGCAGCGACAGCCTCGCTTTTTATGAACTGAATGTTTACACTAAGCCACAAACGAATGCTCTGATCAGCCAATTAGAAAAGCACTACGGTAAACCCATCTTCCAAAAGGTTGGTGCGCAGGACGGGGATTATGATCTGGACGAAAAGGGTAATATGGTTAAACCTAAACCGGATGATAATTACGCTTATCGGATTTGGTTAAATAAGCAAACTGGGATCACTTACTTTTTGATATGCAATGGACACAATGTTCAGATTAGAACGCAACTGATTGCTTTAAAGCGTTCGGAGCAATCTGGTAAAGCTTGGGTCAGTTTAATGTCTTTAGATTGGTTTGAAAAAAGATAAACAGTGATCAATTGAACTATCTTAAATCTACTTACATCCCCGGCGAAAGCAACC
This sequence comes from Pedobacter sp. UYP24, assembly GCF_054057295.1. Classification (NCBI taxonomy): domain Bacteria; kingdom Pseudomonadati; phylum Bacteroidota; class Sphingobacteriia; order Sphingobacteriales; family Sphingobacteriaceae; genus Pedobacter; species Pedobacter sp. UYP24. The sequence goes on along the minus strand of NZ_JBSRZD010000004.1, from coordinate 259,197 downwards.
CGGTTGTACATTTAAAATGTGGCAACCTGCGTACTGGTTTTTTGGCCCTGAGCCTGGTGTTTTGGCTTTTCATACTAATCTTTGTTTGCCATTTCGCGGCGTATAGCGCCACACCTCATTTATCTATACCTGCTGAGGCCATTATCAAATTTTTTAGCCAACCCAAAGCGATGATGACCGGGCCGGTTATTATATTGGGCACATTAATGTATTTCGCTTACGGCCGTAAGAGGCTCGTTTGGGATAACGGGCTGATCATTGATGATAAACGCATAGATGTAGACCAATACCAGTTTAAGTGGTTATTTACCGGCGTTAATTTGATTTACCTGCGTTCAGGCAGCAAGTTGTGGATCGTTTATCCGGTCACATCGCAGGATAACGTAAAGTTTAAAAACAAAGCGGTAGTGCAAAAGGAAATGGCCGAGAATGAAGTACAGGTAAAAGTTTTTAAAGAACAACTCGCCAATTCAGGCGCAGCAGCACATCGCTTTTGGTTTTTTACCAAGGGCTTTGTTATTTCTTTTGCGATACTGTTGGCGGTTATGGCTGCAGTTTTATCGGGTTTGTTCTGATCTGCATTTTTATAAGATCTATAATTTCCAACTTTTCCTGGTCATTTAGCACACCCAATGCAACTAATGGAACTATACCCGACTCCAGGGTTAAAAACAGTTGCCCGCCCATCCAAAAACTTTTTTTGTAAGTTATATCTCTGATAGCCGAATAAGGCCTGAACGTTAATGGGCCTGTATCCATAGCAACTTTACTGTATTTACTTCCTTTGGGAATTTCGCGATAGTAAAATCCTTCATTATCCAGCTTTGCACGTTCCACGCCGTCAGCATATTTCAGGTATAAGTAACCACCCGCTATAAAGCCGGCTTTAAATAAAAGGAAAAGTATAGAAGTGAAAAATTCAAATACCCCTTCAAAGCTAATGAATACCCTTTGTAAATTTTCCCACAGAGAGCTGTCTAAATCAATCCCCCCGAAGGTAATACCCAAACCAATGATCATTAAGATCACCCCGATGGTGATTGACCGCCACGGTGGAAGGTAATAATTTTTAGTTTCTTGTTCCATATTTGATAATTAACTACCCGAATTAAACCTGCCGCGATAAACCCGAATCAACCGCCTGATATAAGCCAGCTATTTTTTGTAAATGCGGGGCCATCCATTAATGCCATAATTAGTAATGCGATCGGGAACAGAAAGAAAAACAATCCGGCTATCATCAGTATCCGGGGAAGCAAAAGCATACTGCGGCCTTTAGCTACGGCTTCATCTACTGATATTAATTCGGATTTTTGGTAGGTAGACATGTACTTAACTACAACCCGACTTAAACAAAACGGTTTTGAATTGTTATTAGTAGTATGAAGGATATTATTGCTATCTTCTTATTTACCAGATCTATTTACAGTTGGGTGTTTATTAATTTTACAAATGCAGCCGGCATAGTTACCAGCGGGTACATGCCCTTGTCGGCTTAAAAACAATAATGATGAGTTTAATTTTGTTTAGGATCGCTTTTTTTTGCCTGGTACCTATAGGGATATTTGTTTTGGTTAAAACTATACGCCTGCTTAAAGGTGTTTTTAGCGGGGAGGTTTTAGCAGAATTTTCATTTACGCAAAAGGAAACTGTATTTAAGATTATTAAGCCTGGTGTGTATGCTATTTGGCAAAAAGGGCAACTATTCCAGCGTACGCCTGTAGATAAGTTCAAATTGGAGCTGACCAGAGAACCTTCGGGAGAAGAAGTGGCCTTACCGAAATCTTTTTTTAGTCCCCATTTAAATGGAATGGATACCGCGCGTATGGAGATGAACCGTTTTTCGGCTGATAGCGGCACCTACAAGCTGAAGGTTATTGAAGGAACCAGCGCGTCTTTGTTCGAAAAATTGTTTTCAAAACATTTTCCTGCCAAGAATTTAAATTATACCCAGTACTTCATCCAAGTGCGGGAAAGCCGACCTGTTTACTATATTATTGCCGCCATTCCCTTGTTTACCATTTCGGCGTTCTGCATTATTGGCGGGTTAGTGGGTGGGTTTTTGGCACCTCATATTTTAAGCGATATGGGTGTTGCTTTTAGCAACTAACCTTCCTATTATGGTACACAACAGCAAACAACCCTACATTTTTGAGTTAGTAAAAGAAAAGGCAACAGTATCTATCACAGAAAGAGTAATAAAGGAGCTTCATTGGCAAACGTTAGTGATATATATCAAAATAACCACAGCACCTGATGACGATAGCAACATTGAATAAAATAATACGCGCTAGAAGCAGGTTAAATGTTTCTGAGAACTGCTTTTGGAAAAAGCAGATGATAAATTACCCGATACTTGTTTCCATCTTTTTCTGTGTACTGCTTTTCTCCGCTTGCGAAGGGCAGCAACCTAAGCAAGACGATCCTCAAATTTTCACCAAAGATGCTGATGTATATGTTGCAGGTGATGAAAACAATACGGCGACTTACTGGAAAAACGGGAAAGCTGTTCATCTTACTAATCCAGACAACTTTTCACATGCATCTGGAATAGCCATATCTGTTAATGACGTTTATGTTTCCGGCTATCAAACAAATAATAAAGACTCTGCTGCTAATAACAGCACTTCTCCAAATACAGTGGTTGTAACACCGGGCAGCGTTAATCTCCCGAGAAGTGGTACTATAGCGGGTTATTGGAAAAATAAAACATTTGTAAAGATAACGGATGGTGCGGTGAATGCAGATGCTTCTGCGATTGCAATTTCGGGTAAAGATATTTATATAGCAGGCTATGAATGTAACGGGCGAAAGGCCTCGCCCGGGTCAGACGACTTGAAAAATGCCGTAGCAAAATATTGGAAAAATGGTGTTCCCGTAGTATTAACCAATGGCTCAAACCCGGCCAAGGCTACGGCTATAGCGGTAACGAATACAAATGTATTTGCCGTTGGTTACGAAGAATTAGGGCCGAACCATTTAAGAGAAGCGCGTTGTTGGATGAATGGTAAACAAATAAACCTGAAAATAGATAAAAATTTAAATCATGGCTCAGATTACTCTGAGGCGAACGCTGTTTTTGTGGATGGCGACAACGTTTACATAGCCGGCACAGAATCCGGTCTGGCTGCATATTGGAAAAATGGCATCCCTGTTAGGTTAGTTAACAGGGCTAAAGGCCAACCCGGGCAAGTGGATGATATAATTGTATCAAGTGCGCACGCTATAGCAGTTAGCGGGAAGGATATTTACGTAGCAGGTGCGCAAGATACCTTGGCATCAACAAACACAGTAGCAAAATATTGGAAAAACGGCCGGCCAATTTCGTTAACGCATGCCCCGCTAGATTTGAAGAGCAATGTATTTATCGCCCTAAGCGGAAAGGATACGTACTTAGCATATAGCTTGCTGGATGGATCTGATGAGCGCAGCACCATGCTTTGGAAGAACGGCCATAACCAAGCGATGAGCAGCACGGTAACAGCAGTAAGTGCGTTATTAATTATCAAACATCCTTAAAAGAAACGTTATCTTGCTTCCATTACGCTACTGGCCAAAATACCGAAAATAAAAGTTATGGCAGCGCACATTAAAGCTAAATCATAATGTTACGATGGTTACTGAAGCTTTGAATCAGCTGCTTTGTTAAATAAGGGGGATTGATGATAGTGGGCTAAGAGAAAGTCTTTACAATCCATATGATATGGCACATCGGATGATATAGACTACGTAATGCTTTTACATTAACTTACAATTTATTCATGCCCACAGAAAGAGAGATTAAGTAATTATAACTATGGTACACAGTAGCGAACAAGCACTCCAGGTAGCACGTGCAATACTTGAAAAAAACAGGATCAAGCATATTTCGGTGGACGCTCCGCGGGAAGAGCTAAATTTCCAATTTCTGGATAGCAAATTGGTGACAGATGCTTGGGTCATCTGCTATACTTATATGGTTTTTCAGGATGAAGATGCATTTATTTTTTTGGATGACCGAAACGATTTGAAACTGATATATGTTTTAACAAAGCACGATTACGTGATGTATGATCAATAAAAAAACCGTTATGTATAAAGAGGTAAAAACAAAAAAAGAGTATCGGGATCTGATGGAATACATGTTAACTGAGACGGGTAGTTTAATTGTTAGGTTTCCACAAATAGGAATATATAAAAGTATTTTCGATCAGTTACAGGACATAAAAAAGACAATAATAGTAGAAAAAAAAGAGCTCGATGAAGACGAAACGGATGAGCGGTATAATTTAGGGGGAATGATCTCGAAAAATTTCAACTCAGAAACTGAATTGTACGCACGTAAATTGGAAGACTTATTTGGGGCAGCATCAGAGTACTACAAATTGCCTACAGAATAATAAATCTTAAAACCTGCTTTGACTGTCCATTTTGATCGTATGAATATCTTGATCTTACTAACACAAACACAACTTATAATGATGTTGAAATAAGTTGGCAAACGCTTCCTGTAGAAGATTTTTTACACGAAATCGGCCGGAAATACCGCCAGGTTAAATTACAAAAGGGAATTAGTTTATACGTTATTGATGATATAGGTATTAGATTTTGGGGGTTAAATAATAAAATACAGCAAGCGGAGCTGATTTTAAAAAAATGTGAAGCTGATTTTAAAGACCCCAATATGCCAGACAACGAATACAGCGGAATAATTACAATTAATTACTGTGAGTTAGCGATGCCATTGACAATAAAATACTTTAAAAACAACCAGCACATCCAATTGATACAAGATACAGATAGCTTGAAATATGGGTTGAATATTTACTTCGCTTATTTAGGTGATAGGAAATTTTCGCTATGGGCTGATAAAAATAATGAAGAAATAACGTCCCTCTATTTTTAATTATCAAATTTCAATTGTTAGGCTTTGGGATAAACCGGCTAAGGACAGGGCTACTAAATTATGATCACAACATACTAATTAAATTCTTGAAGCAAATCTGCATGTACAATTTTAAAGAGTCAAACAATGAATATATTGATATATTATAAAACGCAATAAGTTTAACGGAAGACTATATTAAGCAACTGCCCGAAATATCGCTTTATAAATCTATTTTAACGCAATTACGCTATGTAAAATCAATAGTGGTAGATGAAAATAGAAAACCAACAGAAGATGAGGTTGAGCCGGTTACCTTTGGAGTAATTGCCATTAAAAACTTTGATGAAGATGATGAGCCATATCGAACCATGTTGATCAACCTTTATGGTGATTTTGAAAGGTTCTCTGAAGAGTGATCGGCTGTTCTATACCATAACGGCACAGTTGCTTAATTAACAATAAGCCCCCCCCAAAAAAAATAATGAGCACAGTATTAAAATCCACATTACACAATATAGTTATAGAACTTACCGGTTGGGATGAGCCTACTAACGGACGAATGCTGCACACGGCCAATTTGCTAATTAATGGCCAAATAGCAAACGCTACTTATTTTGATGATTGGAACAGGCTTAACGAACAATTAGATAGGGTTACCATAGACTCAATTGACGGGAAATTTGTTTATATCCCTGCTGAGTCCGGTGGGTTCCTGATCGATACTATAACTTTAAAAAAGGTTAGCCAACCGTACAAAGACTTATCAACCGTTAAGTTTATTGGCAACTCCTTCTTTAACGAAACTTTGATAGTGGTTTACACCGATGAAATTGTATTATTCAATACAACAAGCGGAAAGCCGGTTCACGTAAATTTCAATAAAGGAGTAATAAGCTGGGCGGAAGTTGCAGAAGACGGTTATCTTGTGATAACGTATACTGATCAGTTAACGAAAAGGCAATTAACGGACAGATTCAGAATCAACGTAGCTTAAGAAATTTTCCTATCTATAATGAAGTCTACTATGAATAAAATAAAACAAGATTACTTAACAGCATTTGAACGCCTGGCAAGATCAAAACTCGAACATAATGGCTACGTTTTTAAATTCCTTCCTGAAGAAGTGGAAAGCTCGTCAGGTTTTAGAATTTTGATTTCAAAAAACGGGGATGAATATTTGCTTTTCTTTTCTACCCATCATCTGGATCTTTCGGATGGTGTAATGGTTTGCAAAACTGATGATCGCAAAATCCATTATGACAGGATCGTGCTGCCATCTTTACCCTTGAACAAAAATCAGGATTTTCGTTATGGGTATAGCGACGACGAGATCGAAAGAATTACAGCGGATATTTGCGCTTTATAACACCGTCCAATATCTTTTAAAAAAAGGTTTAAATACAAAATTATTACACGTAGAATAATGAATCAATCGATTCCGCTTGAAACCATTATCAAGTTATCCAAATGGAAGATCGTTTGGCTTATAGCCATGTTTATGGTGGCAATTGGCGGCATTGCTTCATTAATTCAGGGCGGCAGTATCCCGAAATATATTTTGGCGATCGTAAGCATAATAATAGGATCAGGCTTGGTTTATGCAGAATACAGGAACCTGCTGGAACTTAATAAACCACAACTGATCATCAGTACTAAAGGCATTCAAACCAGTGATGATGAATTTCATCCATGGCAAACAATCAGCAATGAAAAATTAATACCGCTGGGCTCGATCAAGCCAACCTGGTTCCTTTGGTTTGAATCGCCTGGCGGGAACCGGAAAATTCATTTAGACGGATTAAATAAAAGTCCAAATGAAATAATGGAACTCGTAAAGTTGTATAAGGCACTGGCTTATTCGTTGCTAGGAAAGGAAACTGATGACCAATAAGAAAGCTTTGCCTGTGATAATCATTGTACCATATCGCCTATTATCGTCGCAAGGATAGTTATTCGTGTAATTATAACCATCACCTTATTCATAGGCAATGTTTTAACCGACTCTAAAACCCCATAACATTTGCGCTATTTTGTTGTTAAGCTTACCATGACCAAAGCCTATTATTTTCCGACCGTAAGAGCGATCATTACCGGGATACTTCTGCTTTTGATAGGGTTGTCTCCCATTTACGGCGTAATGCTTATAGATCATTCCGTAACAGCAGGTATTGTGTTTTTTGTACAGGGATTTTTCAGATTTCCTGAAATTATATTGGTAATAATTTTCCTGGTCATGATCATTTCAGGTATGCTCTATCTGATAAATGCCCGCAAGATATTACGGTTAAAGCTGGAGGAAACAGGCGTTTACTATATGCCCTTTGCGGAAAGTGCCCACGCTAAATATAAGCCTATATTTAATATGTTCTTTTTAAAAGAAAGGCTAAAGTTTATTCCTTACAGCGATATTACCTGTGCAGAATATAAAGTAGATAAGTGGTGGGGCGATTTTGTAAGTATACAGCTAAAGGACGGACAGTCGGTACGGTTACTTTCAGCGCCTTTTAGTATGGCAGATAAAAAAGAAGTAGTCACCATAATCAATAGCAAAACTAATGACAGAGATCAACTACACGTTTAAGGATAAAGTACTGTTCTTTCTAGTCCCGATGTCTTATCCCCGGATGTATGCCCAAAGTATTGGTGCAGTGGTTATAATATTAACCTTATTTGTTTGGAGTGACGATCAGTTGCGCAGGCAACTTTCAACTAAACCGATCAGTGGTATAATAACGGATATTAAAATAGGTAGTAAAGGGGGCAGTGTCGGCGGTAAGTATAGCGGACGAAGCACTTACTATCATCTTCAAATCGCGGGTTATAAACGTAATTTCGAGTTAGAGGATGCCAGCGTATTTGAAAACTGGCAGTTTGATGAGAACGACTTTAAGAAGGGCGATCAAGCCTCATTTTGGATCATGACGGTTGAAGAGCCAAACCTACAAAAACCAACTGAATATTTGATACAACCCAATATTGACTGGCCACAGGAATCGTCCAGCATCAAAATTTATGGATTGAATATTAATGGTAAAAGGGTACTATCTGCTAACGCTACAATAAGGGGCCAAACTTATGGCCGCTGGTTTTGGTTAATGGTTCCCTTGTTTATGTATGCCTTCTTTTGTATTTTGATTCGCACGCAGTTAAAAAACTGGACTCAGTCCGCTGAAAATGAAGACCTTGACCGTATGATCTAACTACATAGCAGCATGAGTTAGATATCACAATTATTTTAAATCAAGTATTTAATAATTAATACATGGAAGAACCTGTACATACGCTATCACTCGAAGGCCTGACCAAAAAGCAGCGCCTGGTTATTGCATTTGAAACTATAAAACAACTGGGCTGGCGCATTAAGTTCGTGTCGGATGCCGGTGTTATTGCGTACACAGATAACAGCAGCTTTCGAGTTAAACCCTTATCAGAATTTTGAATTTTTTTATAAAAAAATATCGGTAAAACAAATCGTCTATTAATTGTTATATAAAGTAACTCCTATCAATTAGCGAATCGCTTAAGACTCTTCACCCACTTATCCGGCTCATTTTGAAATAGGCTTAATGCCTTTTACTCATATTCTTTCTTTAAAATTAATTTATAACGATGATAACTATTAAAAATGTACATCCTCTAAGTCCTGAGGAACTTTACCATATTTTAAAAAATGATTTCACCAATGAGATCAATTCCAAACTGAACTCGAGCCTGAGTATAGAATTTGCGCACGTTTATGACGTGATTAATATTTCCTTCCCGGAAATTATAGAGGGGACAGTATTTACTATCGTCGTTAATGACAATGAAATTGAGTTAACAAATAATGGTGACGATACGGAATATAATACCGACCTACTTGAACAGCATCTTGTTGATTTTCTGCAAGTGAAATGCAGTTAGGATGTAGTCTCTATTTATAACTAAAACTAAATATAGTACGACTTGTACTTAAAACATTTTACTAATATATACCGTCATGAACGAGAATAAAGAAGACTACTCAGTCCTCACACATATTAAACAACTTACTGAAAAAGAAGAATTTTTATATGGTAAAACAGATTTAACTGATCAGGATGTTAAGGATCTTCATACTGTCAAATCTGAACTTGACCAATACTGGGATCTGCTTCGTCAGCGGCGTGCATTTCGTGAGGTTGGAGACGACCCGAACAGGGCTCAAATGCGTTCGAGTGATACTATTAAGCATTATAAAGAATAAGAAGTAAATTATTTATGGTTTTTGCCTGTGGTAAAATATAGTTTAACTTAGCAGTCTATACAAAATATCATAAATCCTTTTTTGTAGGTAATTAGACATATAGCATGCCCGATCAGGAAAAGAAAATGAAAAAACTCATCAAATTAAACGATGAGTTGGAGAATTATTTCAGAAATACAATAATTCCGCAATTATTTGTCGACAGAAACCTGATTTTACGAAAATTTACGCCTCCGGCAATGAAGGAATTTTCTTTAAAGCCTGAGGATGTTGGCAAAAATATCGAGGACATTCAAGACAATTTTCGCTTTCCTACCATTGTAGAAAATATAGAGCAGGTCATTAATTGCAATGAAATCCTTGAAAAGGAAATTCAAACAACGGATTTAAGGTGGTATCAGATGAACATCATACCCTATGTTGTTATAAAAAGTAAAAAAACGAATGGCGTAATTATAACATTTGTGGACATAACAGCACGGATTAAAGATTTAGTTAATCAGGAGATGCTCATTGCCGATCATGAAACGTTATTAGATACCATTTCCCATGATATAAAAGGGCCACTAACCAGTTTGCTATTAACCATTAAGCAACTAAAAAAGATTTCTACTGATAAGTCTAAAGCATTTTTGATGTTTTTCGGAATTTTAGAAAGCTCCATTAAAAAGATGCAGGTCATCATAACAGAATTAACCGATGCCGGCAAGCTCAGTCATAAATATAAAGTAGAAGAAGAGCTCCTGGATTTTGAAGATATCCTTGAAGATGTACGTCTTACGCTGGCTGGAACCATTATGGAATCCGGGGCAGTAATCAAAACCGATATCAAGATATCCCAACTATTATACTCAAGAAGAAAATTGCGAAATATAATATATAACCTGGTAAATAATGCCATTAAGTTTCATTCTCCTGATACGGTTCCCAAGATTTTGATAAAAACAAAAAAGGAAAAAAAATATGTCGTGATAACCGTCAAGGATAATGGCATTGGAATAGATGAAGGCAAACACAAAGAGGTATTTTCAAAATATAGCCGTATTGGACAAACGGTCGAAGGCTCGGGTATCGGTTTGTATCTGGTAAATGAGATCGTAACAAATTCCGGTGGCAAAATATTGCTGAAAAGTGATTTGGGGAAAGGTTCTGAATTTCAAGTTTACTTACCAGCACTACAATCTCATAGTATATTTTAAAACAAAGTCTTGTTTTATTGCTTATATAAATGAGCAATCGTCCCCTTCCCTAATTTCTTGTAGTTGCGGAGTCCAAGGAATATACTCGTATAATCCTATGGAAACTATTGAAAGTCTCAAAAAAGAAATCCTATCTTTAAAAGAGGAAAATCTAAAATTAAAAAGCTCACAACGTTCAGCTGCTGTTAAAAGTGACGAACAGTCAGCGTATCAGGTTTCTCAAGTTCGCTTCCATACCGTATTTGAGTCATCGCGCCTGGGCAATAAAATTATTGCTCCCGACCTGAGAATTCTGGAAGTTAATCCGGCACTATTATCTTTATTAGGTTATGACCGAAAAGAAGAGCTCATTGGTACCAGGATACTTGATTATTCCCCTGAAGAACACCATCAGCATTGGAAATCTTTACAGGAGAATCTCTGGAAAAGAGCATCACCATCATTCAATCTCGAAACCTGTTTGCGAAAAAAAGACGGAACGCTGATCTGGTGTAATGTAAATTCAATATTATTCGAGGATAATAATGAGACCTTAGGTTTTACCATTATTGAAAACATTACCACTAAACGCGAAATCAGATTACATAAGGATGAATTTATTAATGTCGCTAGCCATGAATTAAAAACTCCGTTAACCGCTTTGAAAGCGGTAGTGCAATTGTTTAACAGAATTATAAAAAAAGACACTTTGGTCAATGATAAAGTGATGGAACTTGCACGTGATGCGGAGCGATATGTTGAAAAACTAAACCATTTGGTGGAAGACTTATTAAACTCTACCAGGATAGGTGAAGGACAATTAAACTTAAACAAAAAAAGATTGTCTTTAAAGGAACTTATTGAATGCTGTTGCAACCACGTACGTTTAAATGGCAGGCATGAGATTATACATACCGGTGACCTTTCTTTAGAAATATTCGCCGATAAGCACCGGATTGATCAGGTGCTGGTTAATTTGGTCAACAACGCAGTGAAGTACGCGCCTGATTCAAATTTAATAACCATTGATGTTGAGGATTTAACCGATAAAGTTAAGGTTTCTGTTATTGACAAAGGTCAAGGCATTTCTGCTGAATTTGTGCCCTATTTATTTGACAGGTATTATTGTGTCGATGAGAATCGCAATCAAGGTTCCGGTTTAGGTCTTGGCTTATACATTTCAGCGGAGATCATCCGCAAACACGGCGGTGAAATCGGTGTCGATACCGGGGTAGGAAAAGGCGCTACATTTTGGTTTATACTGCCAAAGGATATTTCGTCTGATTATTAACTTTCTGACTTACAAAAAATTAAGCCTAAATTAGATTTCTTTTCTATTTAGTTTGAATCTTCTGCTAAACCAACTCTTACCATGCCAGTAGCCGAACCCCAACATATCATTGCCGCTGGCACATCTTCTACCGGCACCGCCAAAACGTACAACACGATCATATGCTCATACATGGCAGTGAAATGACGTGGAAAACGAAGTAGGCTAGACAGGGATATGGGTGATGAAATCCGAACCGTTTTTTCCTTGTCTGGTGGCGAATCTTTTCTTGTATCACTGGCGCTGGCATTAGGACTCGCGTCACTGTCTTCCAACCGGATAAAAGTTGAATCCTTATTTATAGATGAGGGTTTTGGTTCACTTGATCCTGTAACTTTAAATATCGCTATGGACGCGTTAGAGCAATTACACAATCAGGGTCGAAAAGTAGGAGTAATATCCCACGTTCAGGAAATGACAGAGCGCATACCAACCCAAATTAAAGTACGTAAACTGGCCAATGGAAAAAGTAAAATTTCAGTAGCGGGAATATAAGTCACCGGGCTTGCCACCAAGGTACAGGCGTGGCTGGCGGAAACGGGGTGCCTTCAAAAAAACGCTGTACCAATCCTGGCGTTGACTTTGTTTTAATATGAAAAATAAATCATTTGAATAATTATAGCATGGAGGAAGCAATAACAATTAGTTGGCCGAATGACATTGACGATATTGACGCAAACGAGATCATTGACCTTAGTACCAATGATATGGTCATAAAAGGTGTTCGGACGGAAACTGAACTATGGGCTGCCAATGAATGGATTATCCCAACAACTTTTGTTGTCGCTGTCACCAATCTGTTTTTTAAATCTTTTTTTGAAGAGGCGAGCAAGGATATTTATAAATTGGTAAAATCGCGACTGAAGGAATATATCATTAATCGTCGTGAATCTAAAACTAAATTAATCGCCGCAACCTCTTCTCCGGATAAACTATCAAAAACGTATGACCAATCATTGTCCATATCCTTAAAAGCGCGGTTGCATACAAAGTTATTGGTCAACGTACTAGTCAGCGAAAAAGTAAAAAGTGAAGAAATGAGTGACATGCTAGAGAGCATATTCCACCTGCTTGAAGTATTATATCAGGATTGCCAGCAAGATAAACCCGAAGAAAAGATAGACAGCACGATCAGGCCCAACGAAATTTATCTCATAGCAGACCCAGAAACGCGGCAACTGGATATTTTAACTGAAGGAAATGTCTGAGCGATATAAAAATTAAACTATGCCGGGATTAACAATAGAACAAGGAATTAACCAGGTGATGGGTGGCAGGCACATCGTCATTCTTGGCGCTGGCGCAAGTATCGCTGCAACACAAAGAAATGTGGAACGTAACGGGAAGATCTTACCCTGTATGAAAAATCTTATTGAGGTTGTAGGTCTGCAAGATATTGTCGCAGAGATTCCGGTGGAATTAAGAAACGAAAATTTTGAAACACTTTATGCTAATTTATATGCGAGTGATCAAGGTTCTCCATTGTTGGAAGAAATACAGGAACGTATCCAATATTACTTTGGTAGTATGCAATTGCCGGATGAGCCAACCATCTATGATTATTTAATGCTGTCTTTACGTTCAAAGGATCATATCGCTACGTTTAACTGGGACCCCTTTTTATACCAGGCGTTTTGCCGTGCCCGAAAGTTTACCAAAAATCTGCCGTTTATGTCCTTTCTGCATGGCACGGTTGCATTAGGGTATAGTAAGGAAGATAAACGTTCCGGGCCGATTGGATATCAATGTCGCGAAGATGGCGGTATGTTTGAGCCCGTGCCTTTGTTATATCCAGTTCATGAAAAGAATTATAATGATAATGAATTTATCATTGATGCATGGGACTCTCTTAAATACACACTACCAAAAGATAACAGGTCAATTCGTATGACTGTATTTGGTTATGGAGCTCCTCCCTCAGATAGTGAAGCAATGAAGTTGTTGAACGACGCTTGGGGTTCTCCAGATGAAAGAGTGATGGAGCAGTTTGAGATCATTGATATTGTTGCTGAAATCGAATTGCGGAAACGCTGGAGTGGTTTTATTAATAGTCATCATTATGATATTAGTAACTCTTATTTTGGATCATCACTCGCAGCTAATCCGCGCCGAACCTGTGAGAGCTATTTCAACCACTATCAGGCATTGACAATAGACGAAGCTTTTCGCAGCAATAACCCAGTTCCTCAAAATTTCCAAACCCTTGAAGAATTGTGGGCATGGCACCAGCCGTTAATTGACGCGGAACTAAGAGCAAGTGGCGATAAGTAGTCAAACATTTTTGTTTAGAACAAACGACTTTTACTCGCTAAAAAAATAATAGCAGCATTTGTTGATGAATTTAACGAAAAACCGTCACCATTCCGTCATGGAATTATTTGCAAGAACAAAAATATAGTCGTAAATTAGCCCTAAGCAAGCCAAAAACGAAGTTTTTGCTCAAGATATTCCGAACTAACTCGACCACTCATAATCTTTTGGTCGATGGTTCGAGCCCATCATGGCCCACTGCTTAAAAAGCTTAATCTTAGTTGATTAGGCTTTTTTTGTGTCTTGCCTCTTCGAGGACTTTCATTAATATGATATCCTATAAACTTTTAATCAATGTCTTATCAATTGCTGCTGCCAGTTTTTCCTCTACTTTGTATTGAGCTGCATACTGAGGCCAGTTCTTTATTGAGGTTTGAACCTCATCGATTATCTGTTCGGGTTTACTAATTGAGTTCTGTTTGGCGATTTCCAGAAGATCTTCCTTAGTTATGTTTGCCCGCTTCCCATTTATGCTCAGGTTGTGCTGGCTTACCCAATCACTATCTGGCCGGTAAGCGTAGCAGATGTCATACGCCGGCGCTAAAGTCCATTTGCCGTCGGGATGCATCAGGAATGCAAAGTTTTTGGTGTGATCGTCACAGTTTTTTGCCAGTACATTGAATACCATTCTACGGAACATCTGTTCAGCTGCTGCATAGGTTAGTTTTAACTGACGCATGGTCTGAAACAATTGCTCATAGCTATAGCTCAGTATCTGATTAAAGTCGTAGTGGACTATTGCACATAAAGTCTGTGTGTGCAATTTTTTGTTGCCGCCGATTCTGTCGAAGCGCTTTGTCATAAAGTGGGCACGGCCTTCTTCTTCGATAAGCCTCGACTCCATCATATCTATTCCGGCTAAGGTTGCCATCCCGTAATAAGCCATCTCTACTCTTCCATAGCCATGACTTGCGCCAAATTGTGTGTCATTCACGCCGTCAAACTTCAGTAACCAGTGTTCAAAGCCTTTAGCCAATGTTTGGCCTGATCTTATTTCTCCGGTTTTTTCATTGTAGGCAATGATTGCTTTTGGTCGGGCCCCGCCAGCAGAAGTTCCCATTTTCAATACTTCCAGCAATACGTCCCGCATATCATCATCGGTGTGTATTCGGAAAGTTTCTTTATTGTTCAACAATCTTTGTGTAATTTCTATTAAACTGGAGATTTCCAGTTTATGCGGTTTTGTTGATGGCGCGATTGATGGCTCGAATTCTAAGGCACCCATACCTCTTGCTCCAATGAAACACAGCAATTCCACCGGATTCAATGATCCTTCAGGTCTTCCGTTCTGTGCTAACCAAATATTGATCAGGTCAGTTCCATATCTGTCGGGCAGCACATCGGCCAATAGCCCTGGTAAACCTTTGAAAGTCGAATTGCCCCTAAGCTCCGGGAAAGAAAAGATCCTTTTCACTAATGGCATTTTAATCGGGGCAATTGCCAATTGAGATTGCAGGAATTTCGTGTCATATTCGAAAGATGCTATTTGTTGCTTTTCATCCCAGGCAACTGCACCTACCAGTTCTCCCCATAACTTAATATATGCAGTTCTTACCATCCTAATTCTTCTGCTTCTGGGTTTTCTTTCGTCGGGAATGCCCGTTTACGTTTTTTCTGTTCTTCTTTTGCCAGCAGCATAGGACTGATTTTCGGTTCTAATGTAAATCTGTCCAATACGTATAGTACATCCAGCATCCGCAAGATTTTGATTAAATTGAGCAAAGAGATACTTTCACCTCGTTCTATCAGACTCAATGTAGATCGGCTGATGACTGCATCGCGGGCCAGCGAATCCTGGTTGATGTTTTGTTCAACTCGCTTTTCTTTGATAAACTCACCAATCTGTTTCAATATTGAAATGTCGCTATTGGCCTTCATGTATGAAATATCACTCATAATTAGTGTTTTTTGTAGTTTAAGTATGAAATGTCATTCAAATTTATGAAAAATTTATTAAATACAATAATGTATGAAAATTCATTCATTAATAGAATTAATCCATTATTATGAATGAATTTTCATACATATTTAACATTACTAATGTAGATCATAAACAACTACAGGGCCTATAGCTCAGTTGGTTAGAGTAGAAGGCTCATAATCTTTTATGTTACGATCGAGTCTTTAATAGTTTAAATGGATCTGCACACTAATGTATTTCGCTATCTGAAGATACATCAACACTATTAAATTTGCCTTGATTTGGTAACTGATACTGGTTGCATAAGACAACATTGAAACATAGTTGGCACATAGTTGCTACATTCAGGGATGTACCAACTATGTTTCAACTATGTTTCAACCATGTTCCAACCTATGTAGATGCACCAGTTTAGAAGGTTAGCTTTACCACTGTATCTAATCCATCTACTGATGTAAGTTCAAGATTTATGGTCAATCCATTCTTATCCTGCTTGTACTTTAGTTTTCTGTTTCCATCCAGTAAGGTTACGGCCTTTACTTTTTTCATTCCCACAGGTACTGTCACTGTTTTGTTTTCTGGTAAATTAAGAATGTGCGCATACCATACTTTTTCTTTAGCTGTAACAACTCCCCAAGGTTGCGGGGCTGTAACATTCCCTCTCGTACTATATATGCTTTCGCCATTTATCTTCATCCATGCTCCCATCTTTTGAAGGGTGTCAATAAACTCAGGTTGAATTTTTCCATTTGGCATTGGACCAACATTTAAAAGAAAGTTGGCATTTCTACCTGCTGCATTGACTAGATAATGTACCAGTTGTTTCACAGATTTATAGTTACGATCGTTAATACTGAAACCCCAGCTTCCGTTCATAGTTTCGCAAGTCTCCAATGGAATGGTTCCTATTTTAGCTTCAGCACTAAATCCTGCAGTATTGTTACCTGGCAGATCCTTTTCAAACAACTGAAAATCCTCGCCCGGTTTTGGTGATACATGATGATTGTTACCAATCATGATTTCAGGATTTAATTTATGGATTAATGCATAAATCTCATCATAATGCCAGTCTACATCTTTACGTTCCCAGTCGCCATCAAACCAAATGCCTTTAATACTTGGATAATTGGTGATCAGTTCTGTTAGCTGAGTCTTCATAAAGTTAATGTAGCTATCCCAATCTCCATTTTGAGGTTTACCGTTAACTATTTTACTGCCAAATGCATAATCTTCTCTACCCCAATCCAATAGAGAATAATAAAATCTAAGTTCAATTCCTCCTTTAACACATTCCTCTGCTAGCTCTTTCAGGGGGTCTCTCTTATATGGCGTAGCATCTACAATATTGTAAGTTGAAGCTTTTGTTTTAAACATACTAAAACCATCATGATGCCTTGAGGTGACTGTAATATATTTCATGCCGGCATTTTTTGCCATAGCTACCCAGTCTTTGGCATTAAATCCCTGTGGATTAAAGAAATCAGCCAGTCTTTTATAGTTGTGGTAAGGGATGTTTTTGGTATGCATTACCCACTCTCCATCTCCCAGAATACTATATATTCCCCAATGGATAAATAATCCATATTTCATATCCATAAATTTCTCTCTTGCCTTCAGGTTGGAAGCAGAGGGAACATAGCCAGAAGATTGTTGGGCATTTGCTTTAAATATAAAAAGCAACAAGGAAAGGGCCAAAACATTACGTTTCATAAAAGTCTATATAAGGGTTACTATATTTGATTCTAGTAAAATTAGCGATTTGCTAATACCTTAACTTATCTCCTTTTATCTATTATGTAAACAATATTGGCGATTCCCGTTTATTCCAGATAGCGATTACAATTATTGTACTTTTTCAAGTCCTACATCTTAATACCTGCAGGTTCAGTCTTACCGTTGTGGCAGCTTATGCAAGAGATGGCAATTAATTTACCATCCTCTGTTTTCATGTTATGGAAATATTTTTTATTGATCTTCGCGGTCATACGCATCATTCCTCTTGCAATCTCTTTTTCTTTCTTCTCATCACTGGCAAAATCCATTTTTTTAGGATTGTCTTTCATAGGAGTATGGCAATGATTACATTTAACACCCAATCCCAGCTTAAAGCCATCCATCACCTTATCCAGATCATCTTTACTGATGTTCTTTGGAAGTATTTTCAGATTTTTAAATTTGTGTTCTTGAGCTTGCTGTGCGCCATCTTGTCTGGGCATAAACGCACTTAACAAGAGTACTGTAAAAGCTAATATTGATAGAGTAAAGGTTTTTTTGTAACTCATGTCCAGTAGTTATTTATATAAATATAAATATTGTTGGACAGAATGGTTGTTCCTCGCAATAACTAATTGATATTTAGAAGAATTCAAAATAGGATGCCATTTAGCTGATAATTCAAGATATTTTAGGTACTTTAAGGAATCAATTCAATTTATGAAACGTATTTATCCATTCTTGATGGTTTTGGCAGTGCTATTTATATTCAGTGCGGGATTAAAATCTAAGGTATTTCAGGAACCTACCCCTAAAACATTTAGTAATCCGTTGCTGCCTTCAGGCGCAGATCCATGGAATATTTATAAAGATGGGTACTATTATTATACCAATACTTCAGTAAATAAATTGGAAATTTGGAAAACCAAGAACCTGGTAAACCTTAAAACAGCAGAGCGAAAAGTAATTTGGAGACCACCAGCCAATACCAGTTACTCTAAAGAGATTTGGGCTCCTGAGCTTCATTTTCTTAATGATAAGTGGTATATGTATTTTGCTGCGGATGATGGGAATAATGATCACCACAGGATGTATGTGGTAGAAAATACTTCTCCAGATCCAATGAAGGGAAACTGGGAATTCAAAGGTAAAGTAGCTGATAAGACAGATAGATGGGCAATAGATGGAACTGTATTTGAATATAAAAAGCAATTGTATATGCTTTGGTCTGGTTGGGAAGCAGATATAAACGCCGAGCAAAATATCTATATCGCTAAAATGTCTAACCCCTGGACGATATCTGGCGACAGACAATTGTTATCTACGCCTACTTATACTTGGGAAAAGGAAGGATCTTATAGTCCTCCTAATGTTAGCGTAAATGAGGGCCCTCAAATATTAATGAACAAGTCAAAGATTTTCCTCCTCTATTCTGCCAGTGGTTGCTGGACAGATTCATATACACTGGGAATGCTAACTTTTAATGGGAAAGGTGATGTGCTTGATCCAAAAGCATGGAAAAAGGGAGACAAGCCAGTATTTGCAAAATCCATAGAAAATGGCGTTTATGCACCGGGGCATAATTCATTTTTTAAGTCGGTTAATGGAAAGGAAGATTGGATCTTATATCATGCAAATGACAAGCCAGGCGAAGGTTGTGGTGGCTTTAGATCGCCAAGGGCACAGCGCTTTACCTGGAATAAAGATGGATCTCCTAATTTTGGTATTCCATTAAGTACAAAAGAAGTTTTGGTTACGCCTAAGTAATTTAGCTGATCAGGTGCTTTTTAAGTAACTCATCCAATTCTTTAAGGAACAAGGGTTTCTTTAAAAGTTTGATTACATGGGGATTGGCTTCGGCTTTTTTAATATCGCCAAAGTCTAGTGTTGAAGATAGCATAGCTATGAGGCATTTCTCCTTGATCACTTTTGGGAATTTCTTAAAATGCTCCAGAAATTCAAATCCATCCATTTCAGGCATTTGAATATCCAATAAAATGAAATCAGGTAAGTCATCAGGATTTTTAGAAGATTTGGCCAAGTAAGCAAGTGCCTCTTCACTTGATTGGCAGGTTACTATTTCTTCAAACAGTTTCGAAATGGTGATGATCTTGGAATTGATCTTTAAATCAACTTCATTGTCGTCAATTAACAATACTTTTCTCTGCCTATTTAACATTGGGAATAGTAATTTTAAATGTTGTTCCGTCTATGCTGTTGGAACTTACCGATATCTTTCCATTAATTTTATTCAAGGCTTCTTTTACAATAAATAATCCCAGTCCACTACCATGGTTAGTCTTAATCTTAAAGAATTGGGTAAATATCTTTTCCAAGTGTTCGTTTAATATGCCCATTCCATTGTCACTTATCGTTATTTTGGCTTCTGCGGCTGAAACATGTACCTGTATTTCTACTTTTTTATTTTGTTCGTCTTCCTTTTGGTATTTGATGGCATTGGAAATAAGGTTGCCGAGGATCACTTCAATCCTGAAAACATCGCCATAAAATGGTATTTCCTGTTTAATTTCAGTATGAAAACATGTTTGTTTATCTGCATAGGAATAAACATCAATCAACTCTGGTATCAAAGCCTTAAAATCTATTTCTGTCTGCTCAGAAACTGATTTGTTGTTTTTATAATACTGAAGGGTTTTTTGAACATAGTAATCCAATTTGTTAGAACAGGTTTCAATTAAAGACCAATATTCTCCACTAGATTCAAATAGACCCTCCATTTTAACCAGATTAACAATCCCCATCGCAGATACCAGCGGAGCCCTAAGCTCATGAGAGATACTATAAATGAAGCGGTTTAACTCATCATTTGTCTTTTCCAATTCTGCTATCTTATTTTTGAGCTCTACCTTTGATCTATAAACATCGTAAGCGTTTTTAATAGAATTGTGCAGTTCAAGGTCATTCCATGGTTTGGTAATGTAACGATAAATATCCCCATGGTTAATTGCATCTGCCAGAGATTCAATATCAGTATACCCAGTTAGTAGAATCCTGATGGGATCAGGAAAAGTATGAGCAATATTTTTAAAGAATTCAACACCCGTTGTCTGAGGCATTTTTTGATCGGCAATGATTACATGAATATGTACGTTTTCTAAAATCTTCAGACCTTCAGATGCTGAGTTGGCTGTATAAATTTCATACTGACGCCTAAAGCCAGCTTTAAAGGCATGCAGATTGTACTCTTCATCGTCAATATATAGAACCCGTACCGTTGCTGCGTCCATATTAAAGGTGTTTATTTTGAGTTAATAGGCAATGTAATAATAAATTCTGTTCCTTGATTTATTTTTGTTACTACATCTATATTTCCGTGATGGTTTTCTATAATCCTAAATACTATTGACAACCCAAGTCCGGTGCCTTCACCAACATCTTTAGTGGTGTAAAAGGGTTCGAAAATGCGTTGTTTAACTTCTTCAGGCATGCCTGTTCCTGAGTCCTTGATGCTCACTTTTACATAATCACCATCCTGCCATGTCTTAATGGTCAGCACACCTTCCTGGTCTTTGGTATCCTTAGACTTTATAGCATGGACGGCATTGGTAATCAGGTTCATGAAAACCTGGTTTATTTTACCAGGTAAGCACTCTACATTTGGTAGTTCGCCAAATTCCTTAATTACTTTCATGTGGTCTGGAAAGGTGCTCTTAACCAGCACAAGTGTAGAGGTAAGGCCTTCATTCAGGTCAACTGGCTTGGTGTCATTCTCATCAAGCCTGCTAAAGTTCTTAAGGCTACGGATGATTTCTGCGGTCCTTCTGGCCCCCTCACCAATACCAGACAATAGCGATTTGATTTCTTCTCTTACAAATACAATATCGATCTGCTTCTTAAACGATTCGATCTTAGTAATCTGAGGTTCCATATCCTGAGTTAAATCAAGCTTCTCGTACATGTTGATTACTGTATCCAGATCAAGAATATCCAATTCAAGTGGTTTAATATTGGAAGTAACAAAGTTGATGGGGTTATTAATTTCATGAGCGATACCTGCTGTAAGCTGGCCTAAACCTGCCATCTTCTCTGAATCAACCAGCTGACTTTGTGCTTCTTTTAAATCAGTAAGCGCCAGTTCCAACTCTTCCGTCCGCTCTTTCACTTTAATTTCCAAGACAACGTTTTGTTCACGCACCAATCGCTCATTCTCTGTAATCGCTTCTAGTGCTTCAGCCTGGGATTGTTCTTTCTCCTTTTTAAATATATTAATTTTATCAGCAAGTGCGAAAGATAGCAATGTTACCTCTAATGCTGAGCCAAAAGGCATCGTGTAATAAGTGAAGTTATTATATGGGAGTATGCCAAAATCTTTCATGGTATATATGATAATACCCACAAGGAACACTGACCAAGCCACTAAAAAGAACGTAGCCGGACGATAACCTTTCCTACTAATAGTAACAGCCATATAAAACATAAATATGGAGGTTGCTGAAGCTGCCACTTCTATTAGTCTGAAAGAAAGAGCAAACTGACCAAAGAGTGCCAGTACAAATCCTGATAAATAAAGTAAAATAAAAAAAATAGAAAACCTATCGGTCTTTGGCATCCATTCTTTTGTCTTTAAAAATATTCTTTCAAATTGCAGCCCTGTTATACCGACCAATATTGTAAAAGTAAATGGGCTATATAGCGCAAGTATGTTGTAATTAGGCCATAAGAATTGAAACGTAAATCCTTGTATACTAACCTGTATTAGAATTACAGCTACGATATAAGCTACATAATACAGATAACTCTTATCCCTTACTGAGAAATAGATAAATATGTTATAAAGCAGCATGGAAAGCATAATCCCTATATAAAGTCCTGATATGAGAAACTTATTTTGTGACGATTCTAATATTACTTTCTCATTTCCTACAAAGATGGGTAGCTGAATGTTATCACTGCTTTGAACCTTTACAAAATAAGTGACTCTGCTCCCTATTGGGATTATAAGCTTAAAAATAAAAGAGGGGTCTTTATCGTAAAGTCTTCTATGGAAAGGATAGGCTTCTCCAAGTGTAGTAACAGCATAGGTATTGTTTTTAAGCTTAGTATACAATGCTATGTGATCAAGCACTGGCTGGTCTATCTGCAGGTTCAAATGAGTGTCTTCACTATTGTTAATTAGGGTAAACCTAAGCCAAACTGCATCATTAATTACCCCAAAGTTGGGCACTGGGCTGCTGCTTTTCAAAAAGCGGGTATCTTTCTCAATTTGATGGATAGTAAGCTGCTTTGTTTTGTCAATGTAATAATATAAGTCTGCACCAATACTAATGCGCGGACTATTTCGCGTTAATATAATCTCATTAGCAGATGCATTTGATAAATAACCTATAAAAACTACTATCAATAAGACCCATTTTTTTATTTTCATGCTATTATAGGGCTTTATGGAATTAATAGGTTATAATTAATATCAACAGTACCATCTTTTGAGGGTTCAGTAAAAACTTGTACCGGGTTATTTCTCAGACTAAGCATGCGCTCACGGTCGTATACCTCAGCAGTTTCAAGAGCCTTGGCATTTAAAATACCCAATACCCATGCAATATAGTTTTCATTTGGATAAACAAATTCCCCTCCTTTACCTAGTGAGTTATCTACAACAAAACCAACTTTGCTAAACATTTTTAATGTGTAACCAGCACAAATGCCAAGTAATGTTTTACAGGTTATCTGGTTGGTAATAGAAATTCCTGCGCGTGTTAACAAGATGCTGATTCCCATACCTGCTACAGTCTTAGCATTCCATAGGCCACACAATTCCCCAACACCCTCCGGTATATATTGCTTTACGATCTCGTAAAGCGAAGGATCCATGTACCCCACAGCTTTTTCTACCGGCAACTGATTTATTCCGTCAGCAATCTGCACCCTAATGCCTCCAACCAATTCACCATTCTCATCTTCTGCAACTACTCCATAGACACAATCCATAAACATCCACAGATTGTTATTGGATGTAATATTGGTTATGCCATAATCTTCGAGCACACTTATATGACCTCTGAGATATTTTTCACAGGTATCAGGGTCGCGGGTGGCTTTAAAAGCCCTAAATGTTATCCTCATGCTAATTAAACTTTAGGATATCTTCAAGTGGTTTTCTATAAGATCTTACTGACGCCTCATCAGCATAAGATAGTCGGAATATAAAAATGCCCTGTCTTTCTTTCAATATCGGAAATACCTCATACAATTCATTCTGTAATTTGGTTAATTCTTCTGACATTTCTTTGGCTAAACCATCACCATTGCTATGGTTTAACCTGGCAAACAAAAAGAGCGGAGCTGAAATGGGGTGGAAAGCAATTCCCTTTAGGTTAGCATTTAACCATACATTCTGTACAGCTTGTCCGCCGATAACAAAGTCAGCTGCATTATAAGCCGGCATAGTAATTAATCCAATTCCTGCAGAAGTCACTATTGAACCTTTAGATAATTTTTCAAAAGCCGCACCGCCACCCCATTGGTTTAGTAATTTAATAACCTCTGGATTCTTGGCCACAATCAATCCTGCCTTATCTGCTTCAGAAAGCTCCATGCTCCGAACATCAAGACCTGTTTTAGTTTCAAGCACATCTTTTTCGGTCCAGCGGAGCTCCTTAGTATAAAAGTCGTGGTGCCCCTGAGGATATAGAAAGCGAATTCTTTCAACTGCTGAGACAATATCAGCTATTTTTTTGATCTGATCCTCATCTTCACAAATAAGGAGGTTTGCAGACTCAACAGAGCTCACACTCTCAATAAGCTCCGTCAATATATTTTCGGGTATTTTTTGTCCGTTTCCCTTTTTTCTGTTGGTTAATCTGAGAGACATGCCTGGAACAAGATCAGGCATGTAGGCCTGATCGGTAATGGTAAAGCTAAAAGCAGCCACTAACCTTTTGTTGTTCTGATTAGGAAATAAAGCGGGTTTAACACTTAATCCTAATTTTCCTGATTCTAATTTCAGGTTTTCTATGGCGGCACCAAATGAAATATTCGAAGTTACTTGGTCAAAATCTCCCCAGGAAATAGATTTTTGTTCATCATGGAAAAGGTAAAGCTTTCCGTGGTACGCATACCAAATCCAAGGCTGGTTGTTTCCTGCCGAAGGAGCCATAACAGCAGCAGAAACCAATTGTTCAATCTGGGATGGTTCGAGTGTTATACTATCCAGGCTGATATCAAATACGGCAGCTTTCATTTCTTCTTCCGTTAACTCTTCAGCATTCAGTTCTTCAACAGCATAGTTTGTGCTATCAATTTTAGGGGCTTTATCACCTACCAGTTCTTCCATATCTACCCAATACCGGCCCGATTCATGGTATTGATCCAGAATAATTCTCCTGGAAACGTCAGCACATAGAGCACCCCCTAATGCAACACCTGACGCCAGCTGAGGCCATGTGGTAATGGTTTGCCCAACTTCGCACATTGATGCCTGAAGTCTGTTTGATAAGGTCTCTACTCCAATAATTGCCAGCATATAGGGGATCTTCTCCTCATTGGTTTTCATATCCTTAGCTCTAGCGTGATCCAAATGATCGATCATACCGTGTAAAATCGGGCGTTCTGGTTCAAGATCGAATCGTTCCACATCCAAAGTGCCACGGTCGTTCATATCCATTACCACTGGGATATGAAGTGACTTTGCTTTATGTCTTAATAATATCTTAATATCAATTCCATCACATTCATCGATTATCAGATTCAGATTGCCGCCTTCACAGAAGAATCTGTCCATGTTTTCTTCTGTTAACCCGTCTCCGAAGCATACTACCTTTAAAAAAGGATCTATTTCTTTGATCTCCCGAGCGACGATAACAACTTTTGGTAAGCCTAGGTTTTGAATCCCTGTTCTGATGCGGTTAATGTTCGTCAGCTCGAGCAAGTCGAAATCTGCAAGCCTGATCTCTCCGAATCCCCTTTCCATTGCAATAGTAACTGCGGCCGATTGGCCTACTGAAAGACCAACCACGCCGATCTTTTGCTTACCTAAAAGGTCGCGCTCTTCACGAGTAATCTTGTAAATATTTCTGTTGGTTCTTACCTCAATATATTCTTCTTCATCAAGAATATGAACAAGGCGGTCAGACCATGGAAAGTAGACCCACACCCCGTAATCTTGCATAGACAAGTTGCCAATGTGTTTTGCCTTAAGTATTTCCAGTTCCTGCGGCTCAGGTTTTCTCTTAGGATGCTTGGATTTTATTAGGTCATCCAGCTGTGTAGAAAGCTGATCGTGAATCTTAATATGAGGTTTTTCTTTTAATAATTCTTCAAGTTTATTTTTATCGTCAGCCAAGTAAATTCTAAAGAATAAGGGTTCTACAGAAACGTGATCTGCCGGTGTCTGATTTTCAAGTATCAACATTTGTAAGTTGTTTTTTTAGCTATGGGGTTTCATTCATTTACTACAAAAATAACTATATTTACCAGATAAATTAGTGTAATCGTAGGGATTAAGCCAATTTTGCATAATATTTTTTCTATGGATAAGCAGACTATTAACATCTTATATGTTGATGATGAGGTACATAATCTTGTTGCGTTTAGAGCTGCTTTTAGAAGATCATTCAACGTTTTTACAGCAGAATCTGCTCAGGAGGCAATGGTCATTTTACAAACTGAAACGTTTCATATTATTGTTTCAGATCAGCGAATGCCTGTCATGACTGGGGTCGAATTTTTTCAATCAATTATTGCAGTTTATCCTGATCCTGTAAGGATCCTTCTTACCGGTTATGCAGATATAAACGCAGTAATCGATGCCATAAATAAAGGGCAGGTTTATATGTATATTAACAAACCCTGGCAGGACGATGAACTAAAATTGAGCCTTGAAAAAGCTTTCGAATTGTTTGCATTACGTAGAGAAAATAAAAGGCTGCAAGAACAACTAACTATTGTAAATCAACAATTGGAGTTTATGTTCAGGCAAAAATTAATCTCCTAAAACAATCCTTTTGTCAAAATTATTCGTGAACTTACTTTTTAATAACTATTTACACTAAGAAAGTTCATTTGAAATTATAAAACCAATACATTTAACAAAAAATATTCTTACCCCTATGAGTTCTGACGCATCAATAAATGTTTTATACGTAGATGACGAAGTTCACAACCTTAATTCTTTTAAGGCTGGATTTAGGCGATTGTTTAACGTATTTGTTGCTGAATCTGCCGTCGAGGGACGCAAAATACTGGAAACTGAAAACATACAGGTAATCATAACTGATCAACGGATGCCAGTTACCACCGGTATAGAATTCCTTGAATCTATTATTCCTGATTTTCCTGAACCAATTCGCATTCTTCTCACCGGCTACGCCGATATAAATGCAGTAATAGATGCTATTAACAAGGGACAAGTTTATAAATACATTCAAAAGCCATGGCTGGATGAAGATTTGAGGATCAATATTGAGAAAGCTTATGAAATTTATGCCTTGAGAAAGGAAAATCGTGAACTTACAGAACGCTTACTTTTAGCCAATAAACAATTAGAATATCTCTTAAGGCAAGATCCTCCTAACTAACGTTTCTCGTATATTAATAGGATTATGAAGAAATGTGTGCTTGTTTTCTTATTGATATTTACCTATGCATTTTTCAATATACTGAAAGCGCAAAGTATATCAAACGAGGGTACAGATTTCTGGGCCGTATTTCCAACCCATGATCCTGCTGGTGATGGATCAACTGGAAACCCATTTAAAGATGCGAGTATTAAGATCTATGTGACAGCAAAGGTTACATCTCGCATTACCATCTCTTGTGGCAATGGCTTTCCGAAAGATACTGTTGTTCTTCCAAATGTTGTTATGGGTTATATCGTTCCTAGATCTGATGCGTACATCAATGAGGCCGAAGGAGGAATGTTGCTAATTAACAGAGGCATTCACGTTCAGGTAAAGCAAGGAGACCCCAAGGTGGCCGTATATGCGCACATTTTTGCCGGACAGCGCTCCGCAGCATCATTAATATTACCTAATGAATCGCTGGGTCAGGAATATTATTCGATGAATTTCACGCAAACTTTAAATCGGATAGGTACTAATAAGAATTTCCTGGTACTAACTGCCGTACAGCCAAATACCAAACTGATTATACACAAAGCGAATAGTAGTCAGACCTTAAATGTCACTTTGCCAAGTGCAGGAGACGTTTACGAATACTTGGGTGATGGGGTAGAAGACCTTACTGGTACTTTTGTAGAGGTGGACCCTGCTTCTGAAGATGCTTGTGCCAAAAGATTTGCTGCATTTTCTGGCTCTACTGCTGTAGCAATAGGCTGCCCGGGTGTCGGTAACGGGCAATTGTCCAGAGATCCATTATTTCAGCAGCTTTATCCTCCATCAAGCTGGGGTAAAAATTATGGAATGGTCCCCTTTAAAGATCGGACCTATATGTTTAGGGTTGTAGCGAAAGAAGATGATACTGAAGTAAGGGTAAATGGAAATACTGTTGCGGTACTTAAAAAGGGTGATTATTACCCCAAAATCGCAAACGAGCAAATTCTTAATCAACCTTCGTTTATATCTTCCAATAAAAATATCAGTGTTGCACAATATTCTTTATCGCAGGCATGCACAAGTGCATTGGCATCTAGTCTGGAGGGTGATCCTGAAATGGTATTGCTTAACCCAATTGAGTTTAACATCAAGTCCGTAACACTTTTCTCTTCTACCCTTCAGTTTATAGAAAGCAGGTTCATCAACGTGTTTATGAAAACAGCTGCGCGCAACAGTTTCAGGATTAACGGAAAACAACCATTGGATGGGAGTAGCTGGATCACCATGCCGCTAAACGAAGAGTATTCCTACCGCCAAATTGAAATAACCGACATCAGCTCTACCTTAACTGCTATTGATGGTTTTAATGCCATTGCTTATGGCTTTGGTAGTTTTGAGTCCTATGCCTACTCCGCAGGCACCAACCTTGCTGCTAACAACTATCTCCTGATTAGCAATACGGTTACCAATATTGATGCGCCAAATGCCTGTATCGGTCAGAAGTCCAACTTCAAAATTGTACTCGCTTTTAAGGCAAATTCCATCAAATGGAATCTAGATGAAGGGGGAGATGTGGAATACACTCCTGAGCCTACCGTGATCCAAACGTCAGATGGGCCTAATTATGTCTATGTCTACGATATCCAAAAGACTTTTCCAGAACTTGGTTCGCATACCATGGTTGTCACTGCGGTAAAGCCTACTCAAGGCAATTGTCTAGGTAGTGATGTGCCTTATAACTTCACATTTGAAGTTACGCCTATTCCCACTGCAAAGATGATGGTTGATCCAACCCCATGTCCTGATACTGAAATCATTTTTACAGACAATAACAGCGATTCTCATATTGCCAATAAGGCGGTAGATAGGTGGTTTTGGGACTTTGGCGACGGCGTTACCTCTACTGAACAAAACCCAAAACATATTTATACTAAATCGGGACCATTTACAGTGAAATTCTCTGCCGGACTGGAAGATGGTTGTATGTCTGATGTTATCATGGAGGATATTATCGTTAAACCCAAGATGACACCTAAATTTCTTGTAAACGCAACCGGTTGTATCAACACAGATTTGTTGTTTACAGATCAAAGCACAATTGAAGCAGGAAGCATTATTAAATGGAATTGGGATTTTGGAGATGGTACAACTTCCATATTGCAAAACCCCAACCATAAATTCACAACTATAGGGACATTCAAAGTCACGCTCATTGCAGAATCTGCCGAAGGCTGTAAAAGTTTACCCATTACAAAAGAGGTGATCATTAACAAACTTCCTATAGTAGATTTTGAACTTCCTGATGCCTGTATCAAAGATCCTTCGGCAGTGTTTAAGAATTTAACAGTTGATGCTGATGGTGGTACTGGCGGACTAACCTACTTATGGAGTTTTAACGATCCGAGTTCAACCCCGGTTAATAACTCGTCTACAGCTACAGATGGGTCACACAAATACACAGCGGCAGGTAATTACAGTGTTTCGCTTACGGCTACAAATGCGAATGGTTGTAGTGTTACAACCACCAAAGACTTTACATTAAATGGCTCTGATGTGGTCGCTGCTTTTACTGTTGCTGATCCTACTAATCTGTGCAGTAACAAAGACATTGTGCTCAAAAATACCTCCAAAGTAAATATTGGTAAAGTGACCAAGTTGGTTTTCTATATGGATGATATAAACAACCCTACAGTGCAATCGATAGTGGATGATGATCCAATTGCTGATAAAGAATACAGGTTTAAATACCCTGCTTTTACCACTCCTTTAAATAAGACCTTTACCATACGCATGATCGCCTTTTCAGGCACAGAATGCTTCCAGGAAACAAAACAAGTTATTACAGTTAAGCCCTCTCCAATGCTTATTTTTGGTGCCATACCTCCAGCTTGTCTAACTGCGGGAAGTGTGCAACTCACACAACAAGCAAAAGAGACCTTAGGGGTTGCTGGTTCAGGTAGCTTTTCCGGTATAGGAGTTAATGCATCGGGCCTGTTTGATCCACTTATTGCAGGACTTGGAATACATACCATCACTTATACCTATGCAGCTTCAAACTCATGTGATGAAAGTATCACACAAACTGTCACTGTATATCCTTCGCCTACTTTAACTGTGGCAAATGAAATTTTTATTCTCATCGGCGGACAAAAACAAGTAACTGCATCTGCTACAGGTAATGGGTTAACCTATAAATGGTCGCCTTCAATCGGTCTCAGTAAAGATGACATCTTAAATCCCATTATGCAGGGTGATGATGACAGAGAGTACACATTAACTGTAACCACTAATCAGGGCTGTTTTGTTTCACATAAGATTTTGTTAAAAATTCTTAGGGTGGTAGAGCCCTCTAATGCATTTAGTCCCAATGGCGATGGTATAAACGATACCTGGGGCATTAAGTACATAGATTCTTACCCAAATGTCAGTGTAGATATTTTTAACAGATACGGCAATAAAATTTTCTCCAGTACGGGATATAAAAAGCCCTTTGACGGAATATATAAGAATGAGCCTTTACCTGTCGGAACTTATTACTATATTATCAATCCAAATATAGGTACAAAAAATGTTACAGGTTCGCTAACCATTATCAGATAAATTGAAAGCACGGGCATATATAGTTTCATTTTTTCTACTACTTTCTGTAGATCTTTGCGCCCAGCAACGGCCACAGTATACGCAGTATATCTTCAACAACTACCTGCTTAATCCTGCATTAAGTGGGATGGAAAACTATACAGATTTAAAATTCGGTTACCGTAAACAATGGGCAGGTATTAAAGATGCCCCTCAAACCACATTCTTTTCTGCCAATCTTGCACTGGGCGATCAATACCTATGGAGAAATGCATTATCAATGCCCGAAAAAGGGGAGGACCCGATGAGCAGAAATTACATGCAGAATTATACTTCATCACCCTCACACCATGGAATAGGCGTGGTAGCAGTATTGGATGATGTTGGTCCGCTTTCCAGACTGGATGCCAGTTTAACTTATGCGTATCATTTACAGGTTAACAATTCATTGAACTTCTCGGTAGGGATATCAGCAGGATTATCCAGAATAGGACTGGACGTGAACGCTTTGGAATTTGAAGTTCAGAATGATCCAGCCATACAGAATACCATTGTTAGTCAGATTAAGCCAGACCTGGGTCTAGGCGTTTGGCTATATGGTGCCAATTTCTTTGCAGGTGCATCTGTTCAACAAATTCTTCCCCAAAGATTAAGCTTTACCAGCGATCCAAACTACACTGCCGGTAAGGAAGTGCCCCATCTGTTTGTAACTACAGGATACCGTTTCTTCGTGGCTGAAGACATTGCTTTAACCCCATCGATAATGGTTAAAAGGGTTAGCCCAACACCCTTGTCAATTGACGCCAACTTAAAAGCTGCGTTTAAAGATAGGTTTTGGTTGGGAGGCAGTTATAGAAAAAATGATTCCTTTTCTGCGCTTGCAGGCATCAACATCAATAAAACTTTTAATATTACCTACTCTTATGATTTTATCACTTCACAGTTAAATACTGTAAGTAATGGCAGTCATGAAATTGTTCTTGGTATACAACTGAATAATGTATACCATGTAATGAGCAATATGAGAATGTGGTAAAGGCTTTAATTAAAGCTCTTTGCGCAAACGGGCTACCGGGATATTCATTTGCTCCCTGTACTTAGCAACGGTACGTCTCGCAATGTTATAACCCCGCTCTTTTAATATGTCTGTCAGCTTCTCATCAGCCAATGGCTTACGCTTATCTTCATTGCCGATACAATCTTCCAGTATTTTCTTTACTTCTTTATTAGATACCTCTTCACCGCTTTCGGTTTGGATTGCCTCAGAGAAAAAAGATTTAAGTAGAAATGTACCAAATTCAGTTTGTACATATTTTGAATTCGCAACTCTGGATACCGTAGAGATATCCATATCAATTTTATCTGCAATATCCTTCAGGATCATTGGGCGCATCTTACGCTCATCACCTGTTAGCAGATATTCGTATTGATATAGCATAATAGCGTTCATGGTTTTAAGCAATGTCTGCTGACGTTGCTTAATGGCATCAATAAACCATTTCGCCGAATCCAATTTTTGCTTAACAAACTGAACGGCCTCTTTCATTTTCTTATCCTTTTGAGCTGCCTTATCGTAATGATCAAACATATCAATGTAAGAGCGACTCACCCTTAATTCAGGAGCATTCTTAGAATTCAGGGTTAGTATCAATACCCCGTCATTATTAGACACATGAAAATCAGGAATAATCTGCAATTGCTTTGTAGTAACCTGATTGGAATCACCAGGTTTAGGATTTAGCCTTAATATTTCAGCAATAATCTCTTTCAAGTCTTCACTATTCAGGCCAAGCGCCTTTTCCAGCTTATCGTAATGCTTGCGCGTAAACTCATCCAAGTGGTGCTCAACAATCTCTATTGCTTTTAGGATTACAAGATTAGTTAGGTCTTTGCGTTTAAGTTGTAGCGTAAGGCATTCTTGTAAATCCCTTGCGGCAATGCCTGGAGGGTCAAAGCTTTGGATTACCTTAAGCATCTCCAAAACATCTTCTTCTTCCACCATTACATTCTGAGAAAATGCAAGATCATCAATCATAGAAGTAATGGGCCTGCGTAGGTAACCATCGTCATCCAAACTTCCAATAATCTGTTTACCGATAATGAAATCATGGTTAGACAAAGGAACCAGGTCCAGTTGTTCTTGCAAGCTTTCAAAGAAAGTACTCTCAATAGCTATAGGAGTTTCCTTCTTTTCCTCATCGTCGTCATTGTTGTTATAAGATGTACTATAATCGTTCGTATTGTCGTCCTGTAAATAATCATCTACATTGAACTCATCATTATTCTCTTCCTTGGTGCTTGGATCGTATTCTTCCGATTTATCATTTAAATCATCATACTCGCTCTTTGGCTCTTCAGCTATCATTAAGCTTGGGTCTTCCAGCGCTGGGTTTTCTTCTAATTCTTCTTTAATACGCGTATCAAGGGCAACAGTTGGTACTTGCAGCAACTTAATAAACTGTATCTGCTGAGGGGAAAGTTTTTGTAATAATTTCTGTTGTAAATGTTGTTTAAGCATAAGATGGTTAAGAGGAATAAAAGATACCCGTTTCAAAAATAAGTATTTTCAGTTACATAAATGTAAGAAGGCTTTATTTTATCTATAAACTAGAAATTCAAAGGCATATAATAGTCGCTATAAAATGTCTAGTAAAAAACATTTATCAATAAATTTTGAAATTAAATGTACTACCAAACCTATATACTTTATATATTTGCTTTCAGAAACCAGTTATTGATAGTAAAACAGCCAACCATACGTCATGTATGTGCAACTGATACCATAAACTGTTAACAATAAAACTTTAGTAGCTTAAGTCGCCAGACTATAGCCGCTTTTTAAACAAGACCAAACTTAGATGCAAAGCTTTAGAACAGAGTTAGAGAATCCTATTGTCGAAAAAGATATCATCGATCTTGAAAAGAAGATCAGGCAATTTCGCGAAGGTTTAATCCATGAAGAGAAATTCAGAAGTCTCAGACTGGCACGTGGCGTTTACGGTCAGCGGCAGCCTGGCGTACAAATGGTACGTATAAAACTTCCTTTTGGTAAAGTTACCTTTAAACAACTGTTACGCATTGCTGATGTTTCTGATGAATATGCAAGTGGTAACTTACACTTAACTACCCGACAAGATATCCAGATTCACTATGTAAGTTTAGACCGTACTCCTCAGCTTTGGGAAGAATTGGAGCGTGATGATATTACGCTAAGAGAAGCTTGTGGTAATACCGTAAGAAACGTTACCTCATCTCCTGATTCTGGTATCAATCCAAATGAAGTATTTGATGTTTCTCCTTATGCTCATGCATTTTTTACCTATTTCCTTAGAAACCCAATATGTCAGGAAATGGGCAGAAAGATAAAATTCTCTTTCTCTTCTGATGAACGCGATACGGCCTATAGCTATATTCACGATCTTGGTTTTATTCCAAAAATTAATGAGCAGGGCGAGCGTGGCTTTAAAGTTATGATGGCCGGCGGATTGGGCGCACAACCTTTTCTGGCAGCGCCGATATTTGATTTCCTTCACGAAGATCAGATCATCCCGTATGCAGAATCTTTGTTAAGGGTGTTCGACCGCTATGGCGAAAGAACCAATAGGAACAAAGCGCGTTTGAAATACCTGGTTCAAAAGCTAGGATTAGACGAGGTATTGCGACTAGTAGAAGAGGAGCGCATTGCCAATAAATCCAAGTCATTTAAAATAGATAGAAATACTGTTCCACAGCCTCAACTACCAGAAGCATTCAGTTATGAAGTGCTGGATGAGGTTGTCAATTCATCAGATTACAAACACTGGAGAGCAACTAATGTAGTTCCTCAAAAGCAAGAAGGTTTCTTTGGTGTTTACATCAAAGTATCAAAAGGAGATATCAAAACAGAACTGGCAAGGGAGTTGGTTGCTGCCATTAGTCCTTTCGTAGCTGATGAGATCAGGATCACTCAAAACCAGGGCTTATTATTAAAGTTTGTTAGAGAGGATGCTTTGCCATCCCTATATGCTGCATTGAAACCACTTGGCTTTGCAATACCGGGTTTTGATAGCATTGCAGATGTAACCACTTGTCCGGGTACAGATACTTGTAACTTAGGTATTTCCAACAGCATGTCACTCTCTGTTGCTTTAGAAGACGTGATTTACGAGGAATATCCTGAATTGATCTACGATAAAGATTTAAAAATTAAGATCAGCGGATGTATGAATTCATGCGGACAGCATGGATTGGCACATATCGGTTTTCATGGTAGTTCTGTAAAAGCAAATGGAAAAGTGGTTCCCGCTGTACAAGTAATGCTTGGCGGTGGTACTGTTGGTAACGGAGAAGGCCGCGTAGCGGACCGTGTTATTAAAGCACCTTCTAAACGTGCCCTTGATGTCCTTAGAACGTTATTAAATGATTACGCAGGCATTGCCGAAGAAAAAGAAAGCTTCCATGCCTATTATGACAGACAGGGTAAAGATTATTTTTACCAATTGTTAAAGCCTTTGGCTGATTTAACCAACCTAAAAGATGAGGAATATGTTGATTGGGGCCATGAAGAAACTTTTGTTACCGCAATTGGTGTAGGGGAATGTGCTGGTGTTGTTATTGATCTTGTAGCTACTTTACTGTTAGAAGGTTTTGAGAAACTGGAATGGGCGGAAGCTTCTTACAAAGCCGGAGCCTGGTCTGATGCCATCTACCATGCTTATGCTGTTTTTGTGAGCAGTGCTAAAGCCATGTTATTAGATAAAGGCGTAAGCAGCAGTACTCAAATTGGAGTAATTAGAGAGTTTGATATTAATTACATCGAAACAGGAGAGATCAGCATACAAGGTACCTTCAATGAGTTGGTTCTTCAAATCAATAAGAATGAGCCTACTGAAGCTTTTGCGACAAGCTATTTGGCGCAGGTAAAAGACTTTATTGCACAGATTAAAACATTGAAATCATTATAGTAAACGGTCAAATTTCAGTACAAAAGAAGAGAACAAAATAATGATTACTCAAAATATAAATAAGAAAGAGCCAAGAATTACTTTGGTAGGTGCTGGCCCTGGTGATCCTGATTTGATTACTATGAAGGGTGCAAATGCATTAAAAACTGCCGATGTTGTTTTGTACGATGCATTAGTCAATGAAGGTGTGCTGGATTATGCCAATCCAGACGCCATTAAAGTTTACGTAGGCAAAAGATCAGGAGAGCACTCATTCGGACAGGATGCCATCAATAAACTGATGATAGATTACGCCCTTAACTTTGGTCACGTTGTCCGGTTAAAAGGTGGTGATCCTTTTGTGTTCGGCAGGGGATATGAAGAACTGGATTTCGCTGCAGGATATAGCATCCCTGTTGCAGTTGTACCAGGCTTGTCAAGTTCTATTTCAGTACCAGGTTTACAGCAAATACCTGTAACACATCGCGGCTTAAGCGAAAGCTTTTGGGTAGTAACAGGCACTACTTCTTCAGGTAAGATTTCTAATGATCTTTATGAAGCAGCCAGGTCTAAAGCTACCGTAGTGGTGTTAATGGGTCTTGGAAAGCTTGCAGAGATTGTAAAGTTATTCCAAAACGAAGGGAAAGGCTTATTGCCTGTGGCAGCTATTCAAAGCGGCTCTACAGCGAATGAGAAACTTGCCATTGGTGTAGTAGATACGATTGTAGAGGTAGTTTCAGAAAAAGGCATACAGGCACCGGCAATATTGATATTCGGACAAGTAGTTTCCCTTCATCCGTCTTACCAGCCAATCCGTGATTTTTACGCGGCCTTAAAAGAAGAGTTGT
Source organism: Pedobacter sp. UYP24 (assembly GCF_054057295.1). NCBI lineage: Bacteria > Pseudomonadati > Bacteroidota > Sphingobacteriia > Sphingobacteriales > Sphingobacteriaceae > Pedobacter > Pedobacter sp. UYP24. The sequence continues at coordinate 222,792 of NZ_JBSRZD010000004.1, read as the reverse complement.
AGTTTTTATGGAGGGCAACCAGTTATTTCCTGTTTTTATTAAGCTGAATACCATTCAAACTGTGCTTGTTGGTGCAGGCCCTATAGGCTTGGAAAAGTTAACTGCTATGCTTAATAACAGTCCGCAGGCAAGAATAAAGGTGGTGGGTATTGATATTTTGCAGGAACTGCAGGAACTGGCTGATGCTTATGAAGGTGTTAATGTCATTCAAAAAGCTTTTGAACCTTCAGATTTAGATGGTGCAGACCTAATTGTTGCCGCTACCAATAACGCAGCGTTAAACGAAGAGATCAGAGCGGTAGCTAGTAACCGTAACCTATTGGCCAACTTTGCTGATAAGCCAGATTTGTGCGATTTCTATTTGGGATCAGTTGTAAAAAAAGGCGATCTGAAGATAGCCATCTCCACAAATGGTAAGTCGCCAACCATTGCCAAGCGACTAAAAGAAGTGCTGAACGACAATCTGCCAGACGAACTCAACGACACCTTGCAGCACATGCAGGCATTAAGAAATACACTGAACGGCGATTTTACCTCCAAAGTAAAGCGTTTAAATGAAGTGACTTCATCGCTAGTTGAGCAAAAAGACGATAAAGAGATTTCAAGACCAAATCTTAAATGGTTAATATGGCTGGCCATTGTGTTTTCATTTGCCATTGCTGTAACAGTTTTTTGGCATAAAGAACCAGAGTTTCAGACTTTCGTTGCTAACATAAATACATTGTTTTACTGGTTCCTTATCGGTGGGTTCATCTTTTCTATGATTGATGGGGCAATAGGGATGTCATATGGTGTAACCTCTACCTCTTTTTCTATAGCCATGGGAATACCACCCGCATCGGCCAGTATGGGGGTCCATCTTTCAGAAATCCTGAGCAATGGCATTGCCGGTTGGATGCACTACCGTTTTGGTAATATCAACTGGAAGCTATTTAAGCTGTTACTGATACCAGGCATTTTGGGTGCAGTTGCAGGCGCTTACCTGCTATCATCATTAGAACATTACAGCAACTATACAAAGCCATTTGTATCCTTATACACCCTTATTTTGGGTGGTGTAATTTTATCAAAGGCATTAAAAATAAAAGCAAAAGGCTCCGCCAAAAAAAGTAAGATCAAAAAGATCTCTTTATTGGGCGCATTTGGCGGATTTATAGACGCCGTAGGTGGTGGTGGCTGGGGCTCTATTGTATTGTCCACCCTTATCGCCGGTGGCAGAAGCCCACGCTTCTCCTTAGGTACCGTAAAGATTACCAGGTTCTTTATTGCTTTAATGAGTTCATTAACATTCATCACGATGCTGAACGGTAAGCACTGGGAAGCAGTGGGCGGTTTGGTTATTGGAAGTGCTTTAGCATCACCTATAGCGGCAAGGGTTTCCAACAAGATCTCTGCAAAAGCCATTATGCTATCTGTTGGTGTAATTGTAATTTTGGTAAGTCTACGCAGCATTATTAACTTTATCCTCAAATTGGTATAAACATGAAGGAGCAAATAGAAGCTATAGCAGAACGCATTAAGGATTTGGATCCTGTAGATGCCTTAAAGTACTTCGCTAATGAACATGCCGGTAAGATTGTTTTCTCGACTAGCTTTGGCTGGGAAGATCAGGTAATTACCCATATGATCTTTGCCAATGATATTCCCATTAAGGTATTTACTTTAGAGACTGGTCGCTTGTTTCCAGAAACCTATTATGTATGGAGCCGAACACTGGAGATCTATAAAAAACCGATAGTAGCCTATCATCCAAATGCAGATTTACTGGAAGATTTGGTTACCGCTAAAGGACCTAACAGCTTTTACGAATCGGTAGATAACCGTAAGCAATGCTGCTATATCCGTAAGTTGGAGCCCTTAAAACGTGCTATTACAGGTAACCATTTGTGGGTAACCGGCATCAGGTCTGAACAATCAGTTAACAGGCACGACATGAGTAACCTGGAATGGGACGAGGCTAACCAGATCTTAAAGTATCATCCTATATTTTACTGGTCGCTGGATGATGTTAAGGCCTACATCAAAGAAAACAACATCGTATACAATACATTACATGATAAGGGTTTCCCAAGTATTGGCTGTGCGCCATGTACAAGGGCAGTTAGAGAAGGAGAAGACTTTAGGGCAGGAAGATGGTGGTGGGAAGATCAGTCTAAAAAGGAATGCGGCTTACATGCCACAACGTAATTGCAACAAAACAAATGAGTAAGTATAATTTAGATTATTTAGACGAGTTAGAAGCTGAGGCCATCCACATTTTACGTGAGGTGGCTGGGCAATTTGAAAAACCGGCATTGCTGTTTTCGGGCGGTAAGGATTCTATTACATTGGTAAGACTGGCCGAAAAGGCGTTCAGACCAGGTAAGTTTCCTTTTCCACTGGTACACATAGATACGGGTCACAATTTCGAAGAGACCATTACCTACCGCGATGAGATGGTGGAACGCATTGGCGAGAAACTGATTGTTGGTAGCGTACAGGAATCTATAGACCAGGGTAAAGTAGTAGAGCAAAAGGGCAAAAATGCAAGTAGAAATTCTTTGCAAACGGTTACTTTGCTAGATACCATTGCCCTGCACGGCTTTGATGCCTGTATTGGTGGTGCCCGCAGAGACGAAGAAAAAGCAAGAGCCAAGGAGCGTATCTTTTCTGTAAGAGACGAGTTCGGTCAGTGGGATCCTAAGCGCCAGCGCCCGGAGCTTTGGAATATCTATAACGGCAAAATCCATAAAGGAGAGAACGTTAGGGTATTTCCAATTAGTAACTGGACAGAGCTTGATGTTTGGAACTACATAAAGAGAGAAAACATTTCGTTGCCTTCTATTTATTTTGCCCACAACAGGGACGTAATTACCAGAAACGGACAGTTGATGGCTGCTTCTCCATTCTTAAACATGGATGCTGATGATGTGGTAGAACATAAAAAAGTAAGGTTCCGTACGGTAGGCGATATGAGTTGTACCGCTGCGGTTGAATCGGATGCCTATCTGCTGGATGACATCATCTCAGAAATTAGTGCATCAAAAATTAGTGAACGTGGTGCCCGCATGGACGATAAAGTATCGGAAGCTGCAATGGAAGACCGCAAAAAGGGAGGATATTTCTAATGAATATATTAAAATTTTTTACAGCCGGTAGTGTTGATGATGGCAAAAGCACATTGATAGGCAGGTTGTTATACGATACAGATTCCATCCTGGCAGATCAGCTGGAAGCTTTGCAACAATCCAACAGGAAAAACGATGATGGTTCTATTGATTTGGCTATTTTAACAGACGGACTAAGGGCAGAACGGGAGCAGGGCATCACGATAGATGTGGCTTACAAGTACTTCCAAACCGAGAACCGTAAGTTTATCATAGCCGATACCCCAGGTCATATCCAGTATACCAGAAATATGGTTACAGGAGCTTCTACTGCAAAGCTGGCTATTATCTTAATCGACGCCCGTAATGGTGTAGTGGAGCAAACCATTAGGCACTCATACTTGGTTTCATTGCTTGGTATTGAACATGTTGTGGTGTGTTTAAACAAAATGGACATGGTAGGTTACAGTGAAGAGGTTTATAATACTATTGTCGACAAATACAAAACCCTGGCTATTGATTTAGGTTTACGTGAGGTAACTTTTATTCCGGTTAGCGCACTTAAAGGCGATAATGTAGTGAATGAGTCTGAAAACATGACCTGGTACCAGGGAAGAAGCTTACTGCATTTCCTGGAGACAGTAGATGTGGAAGTTGGCCCTTCTTATAACCTTGCCCGTATGCCGGTGCAATGGGTGGTAAGGCCACAAACTGATGAGCTTCATGACTATCGTGGTTATGCTGGTCGCGTGCTTAGTGGTGCATTTAACGTAAACGATAAGGTAACGGTATTGCCTTCTGGCAGCAGCTCCGTAATAGAGCGTATTGAAATCTTCGATCAGCAACCTCAGGTTGCTTATGCTGGTCAGTCGGTAACGCTTCATTTAAAAGACAACATTGACATTAGCCGGGGCGATGTGTTGGTTAATTCTGATCACCTGCCACAAAGCTCACAGCTGATAGAGGCTGATCTTTGCTGGATGGATGCGAAACCACTTGATGAGAGCATCACGTATTTATTGCAGCACAATAGCAAGGTAACAAAATGTAAGATTCGCGAGATTGTTTACAAAGTGGATATCAATACTTTGGAGAAACAAGATGCGCATGATTTTAAACTGAACGACATAGGCAGGGTTATTTTAAAAACCGCCGATCAGTTGGCGTTTGATTTCTACACGGAAAATAAAGCCAATGGTGCAGCCATATTAATTGACAGCAGAACTAATTTAACTGTAGCAGCGCTGATGTTTAGGGCTGTTGCCGATTAAAGCGTTACTGATATTTACATCGTTGTTATAACTTCTGGGTTATAATTTTAAAAAAATCAATTAACTAATCAAGACTGGAATCTTTTGCCCTGAAAAAGGGCAAAACTTCCTAGGTCTTTCTTAGTAGCAATTGATTTTTTTGCATTTAAAATAAAAATGAGCAAACTTACATGAAGTTTGAAAACGTGCTCCATAAAAGATCTCTCAGTACCCTCAGCGCTTTAAAAGCCACCACCTATATTCTAGGCTAAAGTAAATTTACATTAAGTTTCTAGTTTATGTCGTAATCGGGTTGGATATACCGATTAGTGGAACGCTATTGTCAAAAATTTCCTCTTTATAATTCCATTTTATAACATCAAGAGTGGTTAAGGTCGCGTTTGGGTCGAATACGGGATTTAGTCCCAATAACAACCTATAAACAACTAATAAAAGACATATAAAAAACGAGGTTGGAATATCCTTGCAATATCCTTGAGATATCCTTGGAATATCGTTTCAATAACTAATTAGATATTTCAAGGATATTGCAACCATAACGGAACGATAATTTAATACAGTTATTTATTAGGTGTTTACTAGTTGTTTATCAGTTATCAATAGGAGTTTGTTCCGACTTTTACTATTTCTTGTCTTTTTGTTTGCATTGTATCCAGTAATACTTAATTTGAGTGAAATTTCGCGGAGTTACAAAAGCGAAGAATATCAATTATGGAAATAATACATTTAAGTGCAGAATGTTACCCCATTGCTAAAGTAGGCGGACTAGGAGATGTTGTTGGTGCTTTACCGAAATATCAGAATAAACTGGGTCATGTGGCCAAAGTGGTTATGCCTGCCTATGAAACTAAATTCTTTAGAGAGAATGAATTTGAATCCGTTTATGATGGTTGGGGGAAGTTAGGTTTCCAGCATTTCTCTGTCAGGATATTTAGAGAGAAAACTAATAAACTAGGTTTCGATTTGTACCTGGTACATATTGCAGGCTTCACAGACAGGCCAAACGTGTATGGGTATGAAGATGATACAGAGCGTTTCCTGGCTTTCCAAATTGGTGTGCTGGATTGGATGGCACAATGGGAGCATAAGCCCGACGTGATCCATTGCCACGACCATCATACAGGACTGGTGCCATTTATGACTGCGCATTGCTATAAATACAGACACCTAAATCAGGTGCCTACCATATTAACCATCCACAATGCACAATACCAGGGGCAATTTGGTTGGGATAAACTGAATTATCTTCCCCCATTTGATCTTTGGAAAGCCGGACAGCTAGACTGGAAGGGTGCTATAAATCCATTGGCTTCGGCAATTAAGTGCTGCTGGAGGGTTACCACTGTATCGCCCAGTTATTTGGAAGAGATCAGTTACCATGCCAACGGACTAGAAGAGTTGTTTGCGAGAGAAAGAGGCAAATCAGTGGGAATCCTAAATGGAATAGACAATGAAGTTTGGAATCCGGCAGCTGATGCAATGTTGCAGAAGCAATTTGCGGTAAGAACCGTTGATAATGGAAAAAAAGCAAACAAAGAGGCGTTATGTAGTGTTTTTAACCTGGATGCAAGCAAGCCCCTGTTTACTTTTATAGGCAGACTGGTGGGCGAGAAGGGGGCGGACCTTTTACCGGAGATTTTTTATAATGCTTTGTGGCAGCACAATGGAGAAATAAATGTACTGGTACTTGGCTCTGGAGATCCACAGGTTGAAGCAAGGTTGTCACAGCTAAAGGATGCCTTTCCAGGGAATTATAATGCGTACATAGGCTACAATGAACAGTTATCGCACCAAATTTATGCTGGTGCAGACTTTTTATTGATGCCAAGCAGGGTTGAGCCTTGCGGACTTAACCAAATGTATGCATTACGCTATGGAACAATACCGATTGTGAGAAGGATTGGGGGGTTAAAAGATACCGTTGTTGACATAGGAGACGGCGGATTTGGTGTTTGTCACGATCAAACAAGTGCATGGGATGTTGGACATGCAATTGGACGTGCAATGGAATTGTACAAAGACAAGAAAAAAATAAAAGAAATCCGTAAGTTTATGATGCACATCGATCATTCCTGGGATAAAGCTGCGCAAGAATATATTAATCTGTACCAAGTATAAACGACAAATAAAGTATGACTGAAAAAGTTTTAGGTGTAATCCTTGGCGGTGGCCAGGGCTCCAGGTTAGCCCCACTTACACAAACAAGATCAAAACCAGCGGTTCCAATAGGAGGAAAGTACCGTCTTGTAGATATTCCAATTTCAAATTGTCTTAATTCCGGCATACATCGTATGTTTGTATTGACCCAGTTTAACTCGGCATCGCTAAACAAGCACATTAAAAACACTTACCATTTTAGTCATTTTAGCTCGGCCTTTGTAGATATTCTGGCTGCAGAGCAAACTCCTGATAACCCAACCTGGTTTCAGGGAACGGCAGATGCGGTTAGGCAAACAATGCACCATTTATTGAACCATGAATTTGAGTATGTGCTGATCTTGTCTGGAGATCAGTTGTACCAGATGGATTTTAATGATATGGTTAATGCGCATATACAAAGCGGTGTTCAGGTTACACTTGCTACCATACCGGTTAATGCAAAGGATGCTCCTGAGTTTGGTATTTTAAAAGCTAACGAGCAGAATATTATCACCTCGTTTATTGAAAAACCTAAAACTGGTTTAGAGGACTGGACATCAGATACTGGTCCGGAAATGCATGCAGAAGGTCGGGATTACCTGGCCTCTATGGGTATTTATATCTTTAATAGGGAATTATTGATCAAAATCTTCGCTGAGAATGCAGAAGAAAAGGATTTTGGTAAGGAGATTATTCCGAGAATGCTTAGAACATACGATGTATTGAGCTTTCAATACGAGGGCTATTGGACAGATATTGGTAATATATCTTCTTTCTTTGAGGCAAATTTGGGCTTAACTGACGATATTCCAAAGTTCAACTTGTTTGATCATCACCATAGTATATTTACCAGGGCACGTATGTTGCCGCCGTCTAAGATATTGGGTACTACTTTAGATAAGACAATTATTGCCGAGGGCTGTATTTTACAGGCTGAGAGCATTAAACATGCGGTAATTGGAGTTAGGTCTCGCATTGGTATAGGTACGCATATTCAGAGCTGCTATATTATGGGAAGTGATAAATACCAGACGCTGGAAGAGATTAAAGAGGATCTAGATGCAGGAACACCGATGATAGGAATCGGCGAAAGGTGTAAGATCACTAACGCTATTGTAGATAAGAACAGTCGCATTGGTAATGATGTAACCATTATTGGTGGAGATCATTTGAAAGATGGGGATTTTGACTTGTATACTGTGAAAGATGGAATTGTTGTCGTAAAAAAGGGTGCAGTTATTCCTGACGGAACAGTAGTTTAAAAATTATTATCTACACCTAAAAGGATTTAGTTTAAAAGAACCCGGGTAATGGTTAAGCCGTTATCCGGGATCCTTTTTATAATGCCTTTTTAATTTTCGTCAAATAGACTCTTTTAATGAAATTAAATATAAGCCCTTTATGAAGAAGCTATTAAGTTACACAATGCTTTGCCTTTTTTATCAATTTTCAATAGCACAATCGGTGAACAATGCATTGCCAGCCGAGTTTCAAAAAAAGCTGGATGAAGCAAAGATGACCTTTGTTAAACCCGAGGGAGCTACTGAAATTCCAGTTATTAAAACAGAAAAGGTGGGGTATGACTATGCGATTAAATTGAACGCAAAGAACGTGGAGATTCGCTATGCCGTTCGTCCAATTTCAAAAGAGATATTTACAATGTATGAAAATAGACAAAAGAAGGAAGGTGATACGGTACTCAATCCTAATATAATACATAGGATATTGACGCCGATGATGTACAGTAGGATCTCAGGCGGCAAGATCAGTCCGCAAAAAGTTTCTATACAATACTTCAAACCTGAAAGCATTAAAACTAGCGCAGGTGCTGATGTAGGAACTATGAGTAGTGGCCCTTTAGGCGCTGATTGGGCACAAACTTACAATTTTGGTTTTTATGTGATGTTGCATAAAGAGTATCTTGCAGATGCTTATATATTTTATCTATTTGAAGACGAAAAGCAAATGGTTGACGCTTTTAAGGAAATAACGGCTAATAACGCAGTTCTTTATGCACTAAAGTTTAAATGATTATAATGTTGAATATCAAACACTTCTCTCATCTGGGATCACAATTACCGTATCGTCTGGCAATAATATCCATTTTTCTGCATATTTCCCTTGATCCGCTATAGCGCTATTGTGTAAAATGAGGAGAGTTAATTGGTCATAGGTATATGGAAGAAGCTTTTTGTATTTGGTCTTGAGTATCTTCAAGTTCATAGGCCCAATCTCTGAATTGTCGGTAAATTCATTAACAATTGCCTCGAATTGCAAATCTGGGTTACGTTTTAAGAATTTAAAAATGTAGTGTTTTTGTTGCTGGAGACTAACCAGTCTTTGCTCCAATAGTTTCATTTTCATCAATATGGTGTCTGGCCTTACAAAGCCACCCTTTATCACGATATTTTTTGGTAACAATGAGGAAGAAAACTGTATTCCATATCCGGTCTCATTTTTGAAACAATAGTTTATCTGAAGTGTGCTACCCAAGCTGTTAGTTGCTGAGGGATAATCTTCTTTTAAATTTGCCCAGGAGAATGACGTCCTAAATTCTTTCCAAAAGAGATTTAGAAATAATCGCTGATATAGAAATCCTTTATATTGCTGGTCAAAATGGATGTCTCCGGTTAATGAAGCAAATATCCTGCTGATCTCCGGATCGTATAATTTCTTGTCATCTGTGCTCCATGGTAGGTTGTAGATATTAGCAAATGAATCAGAAGAAATGACTTTTTGTTTTCCAGATTTCGTTTCAATAGTAATTTTGTATGCTGTCTTGTCATCCATATCAAAAGGAACTAGTATTTGCCGAAGTATCCTTTCAGCTTGTTTTTTATCGTTGAATGTCTCTAAAAATAGCTTTTTTTGATAAGGTCTAATTTTAGTATACTTCAAATAGTCGGTTTTATTTAGACTGTCGAATGCAACCTCCATTTCTTCAGGTTGTAAATTGAACTTTGAGAGTTCAATGCTTGTATCTTTTGTATTTAAGATATGTAGAAGCCTATTTAGCTCGTTTTGATCTATTTCCTTAATGAAGGTTTTGGGTAAGGAATTTTTTAATTTATAGCTGTTCCATTTATTGTTTTCTAATGTGACTTCGTAATTTTTAAAGTCATCAGCAGAAGACGTCCCTCCAGGAGTGATTGTTAGGTTTATTTTAACCACTTCATTTAACGAAATATCTTGCCTTGCAATTACGTTTAGTGTTGTTATTGAGAGGAGAGCGGTTAAAAAGGTAAATACGAGTCTGCTCATGCGTTTGATTTATGGTATTAAGATAAGGTTTTTTACGAAGCTAAATCTTGATATGTATGTAAGGCACAATAATTCCTTAACTTACTTACAATAATTCGACGGGCTTTATGCTGAGAAAAATAAACTTACTTCTTCTGATAGCAATCATATTATTATCATGCCAGGGTGAACAACCTCAAATGACAGTAAACGTACAAAAGATTAAGTTCGATCCGGGGAAGAGTGTTCCAGTCGAACTGAAACAAGTCGCTGAGCATATATCGGTCAAAATTCTTTCCAGCGATAATGGTTATCACATCAATGACTTTGAGAAAGTTTTCCTGATTGACAGTCTGATTATTGTACCACAAAAGGAGAGGGGAGAAATATTGATGTTTGATTTGAATGGGAAGCCAAAGAGGAAATTGAGACTCATGGGGTCTGGTGCAGGAAAAATACTCGATATGTCGGACGTTTTTCTTAATAAGACGACGAAGGTTTTGGAGGTTTTAGATAAGAAAGTGACAAAGGTATTCAGCTATGATTTAAAAGGAAAGTTTATCAAAGAGGTGAGGTTGAACGATTTCAAATTTACTGGGTTTAGGTTTGTTTCTAACAGTGAATTTTACGTTTTCGAGCGTATTCGGACCAGAAGTAATAATGACAGGTTAGGGGTATTCGACAAAGATTTTAAATACATAAATTCTTATTTAAAGATTCCAGATCCTATTGCTGGAATGAATTATTTAAGGCAGCATATTCTAGAGGTTTATAAGGACTCTGTATACTACATCCCACTTTTGGAGAACAAAATATACAATGTGACTAAAAAAGGCGCACAACCTGTTTACGAATTTGATGCTCCCGATGCCTATAAGGTTACGGATAATTTCATGGCAAAAAATAAGTTTACCAACCTTGGACAGTTTCTGTTGGAAATGGAAACAAGTAAATTGATAATTTGTACAGACCATCTGTACATTACAGATGATTTTATATATTTCTCCTACAGAACAGAAAAGGGCTGGAAAAAACTACTTTATTCTAAGCACACCCAAAAAGTAGTAGAACACACTTATCTGAAATTAGATAATGCTGCCAGTTTAGAATTAACAGCACCGGTGATAGGAACTGATGGTGATAACTTTGCTTATCTAATTCACCAATCAAACAACCCTAATTTACCTGATAACATCAAGGAAAAATTGACAGTTAATAGTAATCCGGTATTGCTTTATTTCAAGTTTAAGAAGTTCTAGGCGGTTTGCATCACATGCTTTGCACTAACTACCTATTTTATCATGACGGGGTGGATGATGGAAGATGCCTTTTTTAAAAGCTGACTATACCTCCAATGAAAGATAAGTTTTCATATTTCTAAAGTAGGTCGTTGGCAGTGATTATTTAACCTTCTTTTTGAGATCTTTTCTAATATAATCAACCCATTCGTTATGCGGTATAGTAAGCTTTACATCAGGACTGAAGCCTAGCTGATCGATCGGATTCTTATCTGTCCAACTCATTTTGGATACAGGCACCATCAGGATCAATTGTTTAGATGGAAGAGGGGTTGTAGCCGCTGGGCCTTCAAAATCCATCATACCCACGGTGTTGATGCCATAGCGCGTAGTTTTTGAGCTTTGTCCCATTAAATGGAAGAAGTATTCTGTAGAACTTCCGCAAAGGCCATCAGTAATCAATGCTATGCGAACTGGACTCGTTAACGTGCTATCCAGTGGAATGGTTAGTCCGGGAATGGAGTAAAACGTTTGCTTAGTAACCGGCAGATCATTATATATGTGCTTTAACTTGCTTAAATAGGCTTGGGGATAATATTTCTCCATTTCTTTTGGCAATGGGTTTTTTACAACATATTCCAATTCGCCCTGCTTAATTTTTATGTTATCGGCTGATACCCTTAGCAAGGGATCATCTTGTTTAATGGGATTGGTCATGACGTATGGAAGCAAAAAGCTCCAGCCGGAGTTGCCTCCGCCATTACCTCTTAAATCAATGATGAGGTATTTACTTGATCTGATAGTACGGTCATTGGTGTTTACCAGTTTTTCAATTTTGTTGTCGTTATTAAAAAATGTTGGGATTTTAATATAGCTTGTTTCACTATCCAGGAGCTTAAATTCGAGTCCGTTGTTGTTGTTTTTCCAGTTAGCAAGTTCCTTTCGCTCTGCAGCAGTAATTTCATTTCCAGATACTTTACCAAACAAGGCGAAGTTCCATAGCTGTAATAAATTCCCTTTCTTTTGAGCATAAAAATCCACGCTATTGAATACGTTATATTGTTTAAGCAAATATCCTCTGGCGTTTGGGGTTAGCGTGAAGTAGACCAACCCTGGGGTTAGCTTTTCATCTTTCGCATTGATAATGATTGCTTTAAATGTGTGGTCAGGAAATTCTCTTATGGCAAGCGATAAGGTGCTGTCGGGGTTGGTCCAGATTCCTTCCAAAGGATTAAGTTTTCCAGTGCTGAGTTCTTTGACTACCGCATTTGGATCAATGGTTTCCTGATCTGGATCTTCAGGGTTCAGGTAGGTTAAAGAAAAGTGTTTGTCTTTAAAAAAGCGGACATACTCTTTAATCAGGTAAAAGCATTTTTTAGTATTGGTCTCCTGCGTAGCTTTTTCGGTGAGGCTTTTCACCAAAGCATTATATGTAGATTTTATTTTAGAATTGACCTTAGTTGGATAACCAGCGTAGTTCAGTTCCGTTTTTTTGATGGTCTCAGCAAGATTAGCAGGACAGTCGCAAGATGTAGTCTGGCTGAAAACGGACATGGGTAGCAGGTAAACTGCTAGAAGGATTAAGATGCGTGTCATAACGTGTTAGATGAGAGATTTGGTCGCGTCGGCTAAGGTATTAAAAATACCGAAGATCTTAAGAATGGCTATTCATTATAGTTGAAAGGAAATATTCTGGAGATATTACAGGCAAAGATGGTATTGCCGCCTTTTGGAAATCCTTGTCGCTAGATATTAAATAATCCAATTGATTGGATAAAGCAGCATAGTACTGCAATGCATCTTCGATGTCTTTAATTTTCGAATTTAAAGCAATAATTGTCATCTCGTGTGAAGTATCTATAACCTCAATCTCAGTTAGCAAGTTTAGTAGTAAATCTTTTGCTTTCTGACTACCATAGGCCTTTGTGAGCCAATATCCTACAATATGAACAATTGAAGGGGTTACGAATCCACTTATTTTTCCCTCAATTATTGAAGCGATTATGCTTCTTGCATTAAGGAAGTTATTTCGTTTGAGCAGAAAATCGAGCAATAGATTCGCATCTAACAAAACTTTATAACCCATATTTTCCTGCCTGATCTTCGTGAAATGCCTTTTTCAAATCCATCTCCAAGTCTATTTTCGGAGACTTAAGATCGTCCACCATCTCAAGGATATTCTTTCGTTTCACCGGTTTGGAAAGGGTTTTGAAATACCGTTCAACTAATTCTGAAATGCTGATCTTTTTGCTTCCTGTATAAGACTTAACTTGTGCCAATACGGCGTCGTCTATTGTTAGGTTTAATCTTGTTTTCATGATGTAAATATACGCACGAATATTTATTATGCGCATAAAATATTGGAGATTTAGCTTAGTTATACTTAAACACCAGTGCGAATGTTGTTTGATCAAATGGTACAGAGGTAACCTCCAAACTACCATGGTGCATTTTCATAATGTTTCTTGTAATGGTTAAGCCAATACCTGAGCCATTTTTTCTGGTGGTAAAGAAGGGTACAAAGATCTTTTCTAAAAGCTCCGGTTCAATGCCTTTACCATTATCCGTCACTTCAATATGCAATTTGTTGTTTTCTAAACGGTAACTAATCCCTATGGCGGGGTTTTCTATATCTTCAAGCGCATAAATGCTATTCGTTACCAGGTTAATCAGCGCCTGCTCTACTAATTTTAAATCTATTGGTATGCTGATCTTAGAAGAGGTTTGATCTACCTGAAGGGAAATGTTCTTGCCCTGTGCAAATGGTTGCATAAGGGTTTTAATGTGGACAAGCAGTTCACCTATGGTATGATATTCTAAAACAGGAGTAGGTAATTCGGCAATTAGTCTGTAGTCTTTAACAAAGTCGAGCAATCCTTCCGATCTTCGTTTGATGGTTTGTATTGCAGGCTTAAGGTCGTCCAGATCTTCCATAGTCAGTGTGGTCTTATCGCTGATCATGCTGTTCACCGTATCTGATAACGAGCTGATTGGGGTAATAGAATTTAGGATTTCATGAGAGATAACGCCGATAAGGCGGTTCCATGCTTCAGATTCTTTTTGTTCTATCTCGTCCTTAATGTTCTGGAAGGAAATAATGGTGTAATTGGTTTGGTAGAGATTGAGGGGGATGATCTCGGTAGAAAGCTGGATCAGTTTGTCTTGTATTTTTATTTCTATAAATTTCTTGCCACCCTGCCTTATGGAAGCAATCTCGCTGGCAAACTGAGGGAGGTGCTTTACCAGGCGATGCCAATATTTATAGGCAGGTACATTTAAGACACCTACTGCCGCCTGGTTTATGAGTACAATTTCTTTCGCCTCAGCTTCTATAGCCCCACCTTCCTTAATCACAATCACCCCAACGGGTACCTGTTCCAGTATAGTTTTGATGAGCAGGAACATGGAGTCCTTTTCCAATTGTATGTCTTTGTGGACCTGAATGATGTCGTTGAACGACTCGTACAACTCTGGAAAGCTGCCGCTGGTTACTTTGTTTCTAAAGTTTAGTGTGCTGTCTCTCGTTTTAACTGCAAGGATAAAGCGTTTGATGTCTTCCCTGATTTGGTTAATGTAGTTGTAAAGGCTGATTAGTGCGCCTAAAAGTATAACTGTTACACCTGCTGTGGTAAAGGGGAGGTTGGTGTGTTTTATCAGGTAATAGAGCAAGATGGCCAGCAGATTGATGACCAGCAGCCTAAACAATAAGCGGTAGGTGAAGCGGTTATAGAACATTACAGGTCAAATTTTTCAATACGTCTATACAATGCTGCACGTGTTAATCCGAGTTCGGTAGCGGCCCTGGATATATTTCCTTTGTGCTTGTCAATTGCCTTTTGCACCATCATTTTCTCCATTTCTTCCAGTCCCATATTGTCTTGCGGCACCGGGGAACCACTCCCGAATTTCTGCGGACTCAATTGCAGGTCGCCCGGGGTAATCTCCGTGCCATCTGACATGATTACTGCCCTTTCTATTACATGCTGTAGTTCCCTGATATTGCCGGGCCAGTAATAGTTGAGCAAGATATCTTTTGCCTTATTGTTGATGGACAGGAAGTTTTTATGGTATTTGTTACTGAAGGTGTTTAAGAAATGATCGGCCAATAAGATAATGTCTTCTTCGCGCTGCGCCAGATTGGGCAATACCAGTTCGACTGTGTTGATGCGGAAGAGTAAATCCTGCCTGAATGTTCCTTTGGAAACCATCTCATTCAACGGCATATTGGTAGCTGTAATGAGGCGTACGTTGATCTTGCGTTCCTTGCTTTCGCCCAGCCGGTTTATGGTCCTGTTTTGGATCACGCTGAGTAGCTTGGATTGTAAACCCATTGAAAGATTGCCAATCTCGTCCAGGAAAATAGTTCCGCCTTCGGCGATTTCAAACCTGCCTGGCTTGTCTTCCTTTGCATCTGTAAATGCACCTCTAGCGTAGCCGAATAGTTCACTTTCAAACAAGTTCTCATTTAAAGAGCCCAGGTCTACGTGCATAAATATTTGGTTTCTCCTTGGGGAAAGCTTATGAAGCTCGTAAGCAAATACTTGCTTGCCTGTGCCGTTTTCTCCAAGGATAAGCACGTTGGCATCAGTAGGGCCAACCTTAACAATTACATTTTGCAAGTGCTTGATAGGCTCAGAAGTTCCAATGATGTTTTCGAACTGCCTGTTGATGTCTTTTTGCAAAGAGGAATGGATCTTTTCCAGCTTCTTTACTTTTTTATTGGACTGACGTAGTTTAGATGCCGAAGAAAGTGTAGCGAATAATTTCTCATTTTCCCAGGGCTTCAAAATAAAATCTGTAGCTCCTTTTTTAATCGCCTGCACGGCCAGTTCGACGTTGCCATAAGCGGTCATCAGGATCACCACATAATCCTTGTCGATAGACAAGATGTGATTAAGCCAATAAATACCTTCCCGACCGTCGCTAACACCTTTTTGGTAGTTCATGTCCAGCAGGATGATATCGATATCGTTATGACTTAACAATACATTAATCTCTTTGGGCGAATTACAAGTAAGCACCTGTTGAAAATGCTGTTTTAGAAACAATTTGGCGCTCAGTAGTATGTCCTCATCGTCATCAATAACCAATACAGTTGCATCTATCATATAAATGTTCTTTTGCTATTATCAATATATTGGTAAACAATATAACACGTTCGCTGTCATTGCACGTTGGATTCGTTATTGTGCATTGTATTTGTCATTGCGCATTGCATTTGTCATTGCGAGGAACGAAGCAATCTGTATAAATGGATTGCTTCGTTCCTCGCAATGACAAATAAGGTCTGCAATGACAAATTAAGGTCTGCAATGACAAATAAGGTCTGCAATGACAAATACAATGACCAAAAATAATAAAAGTGTTCGGTGATGTACATGAACTGTCCGATTATGAACGGTTAAAATTTATTATTCAATTTATGTCATTGATTTACAGTGTTTTAAAATTGTTTTTTGTGTTGGCATAAGGTTGGCATAGGCCAGAATGTAATTGATACAATTGATGGACAAGAAAATTGAACGTAAGAGATTTAATAAAAAAACAATACTGATTATTATTGGTAGTGTGCTGTTTGTAGCGCTTGTAGGCTACGGGTACAAGTTGTCTTTAAATAAAGTTTATAAAGCTGATGCTGATAAGATCACAGTGAGTAAAGTGGCTTATGGAGATTTTGAAGATGTGGTATTGCTAAACGCAAGTGTGGTTCCACTTACTTCAGTTATCATCAGTTCTCCGGAAGGGGGTACTGTTGCAGAGATATTTACAGAGAATGGTGCGAGTGTGGTTAAAGGTACTCCGTTATTGAGGGTTGCCAATCCCAATGCCTTATCCAGCTATACTTCCAGCGAGACCAGCATCACCGAGCAGATCAATCAGTTGCGTAAACTGCGACTGGATTTGGAGCAAAATCAACGGATTATGAGTCAGGATATGATGGAGATTGAGAATAGCTTAAGAACCGCAACAAGGAAATATAAAGTGGACAGCACCTTGTATTCAAAAAAAGTAATTACACTGCAGGAATTTAGTGCTTCCAGTCAGGATTATGAATATTACCAGGACAGGAAAAAGATCCTGAAGCAAGCAGTAAGACAGGAGAATCAAAGTAGAATGATGCAATTACAGCAGATTGATTTTTCTATAGGCAGGATGAATGAAAGCATGGAAACCATTAGGCAGAACATAGAAAACATGACCATAAAGGCACCGGTTGCGGGCCGATTATCATCTTATGATCCCATCATTGGTAAATCTTATAGTGCAAATGAAATGCTGGGTAAAATTGACGTATTGCAGGGATATAAGCTCCAGGCGGGTGTGGACGAGTATTATATCAATAGGGTTAAAGAAGGACAGTCTGCCAATTGCGAGTTTAACGGAAAGACCTATAAGTTAAGTGTTAAAAAGGTAATACCTGAGGTTACTGCCGGACAGTTTCAAATAGAGCTGACCTTTGAAGGTAAATCTCCGGATGAACTGAGGAGGGGTTTATCCATGCAGGTTAAGCTAACACTATCAGACAATAGCAAATCATTGCTGGTTAGTCAGGGTCAGTTTTTCCAAAGCACCGGAGGCTCCTGGGTATTTGTCCTGAAGAACGGCAAAGCAACCAAACGCAATGTAAAAATTGGTAGAAAAAACTACCTGTACTATGAAATTTTAGAAGGGTTACAGAAAGGTGAGGAGGTGATCACTTCGTCATACGATCAGTTTACCCAGTACGATATAATTGAAGTTAACAACTAGGCTAAAAAAATATAACAATGATAAGAATTGAGAATCTGCAGAAAGTCTACAAAACAGAGGAAATAGAGACTACAGCGCTAAACGGTATCAACATGCATGTTAAACAAGGAGAGTTTGTGTCCATAATGGGCCCTTCGGGCTGCGGGAAATCTACTTTGCTAAATGTGATGGGCCTTTTGGATAAACCTGAAAGCGGCACTTATAAGTTTTTAGAAACTGAATTACTGGGGCTTAATGACAGGCAACGCGCAAATTTCAGGAAGCAGAACATGGGCTTTGTATTCCAAAACTTCAACCTTATTGATGAATTAACAGTATTTGAGAACATTGAGCTACCGCTGATTTATAACAAGGTGCCTTCTGCCGAGCGCAAGAGACTGGTTAACGAGATCATTGAACGAATGAATATCGTGAATAGGAGCGGTCACTTCCCTCAGCAGTTATCTGGCGGTCAGCAGCAGCGAGTAGCTGTTGCCAGAGCACTGGTTACCAAGCCTAAGCTCGTATTGGCGGATGAGCCTACAGGTAACCTGGACAGTTCTCATGGTAATGAAGTAATGGAGTTGCTTTGCGAATTGAACGAGACCGGTACCACAATAGTAATGGTTACCCACTCATCACATGACGCAAGTTTTTCTAACAGGATCATTAACCTGAAGGATGGACATGTCATCTCTGAAAAAGTGAATAAAGGAAGAACTGAAGAACTGATTTAATACGAAATAGCATGTTTAAACTGAACCTCAAAATCGCACTGCGAAACCTCTGGAAACATAAGACTTCATCAATAATTAATGTTGTAGGATTAGCTATTGGCCTAACATCTTGTCTATTATTATTGCTGTATGTCTCCTATGAATGGAGTTTTGATAAGCAATTTAAAGGCTCAGAGCATGTATATCAGGTAATGACCAATTTTGAAGATGCTAAAGGCAACGTTCAGGGTACTGTTGATCTGACTAGCAATGTAATTGCACAGGTGATAAAACAAGAAATACCTGATGTTGAATTGATCAGCCGCATTAGTAATAATGGCCAGCAGTTGATTGCAAACGGAGAAAATAGTTTTAAGAAAGAATCTACTTTTGCAGATCCTGATCTGCTTAAAATATATGGCTATGAGTTTATAGCAGGCAATCCAGAAACCGCTTTAAGTTCACCAAAGTCTGTTGTTCTAACAGAACGAATGGCAAAGCTCTTGTTTAAAGATGGTGATGCGCTCAACAAATCTGTAAGGTACAACAACGATACAGATTTAAAGGTTACTGGTATCATTAAGGACTTATCGGCAAATACCTCAAATACATTTGATTTTTTAATGCCATGGTCTTTATTTGAATCGATTGCTGATTGGGTGAAAAGACCCGATTGGGGCAATTACAACTGGCATACTTTAGTGCGTTTGAATGACCAAGCAAACATTCCCCTGATCAATACAAAGATTAAAGGAATGATAAAAAGGAATTATTCCAATTCAACGGAGGAAACATTTATCTATAAACTTTCTGACAGGCACCTGTTTGGGAAATTTGAAAACGGAAAAAGTGTAGGTGGCGACATTGAGCGGATCTATCTATTTATCGGCTTGGCCTTTGGGATACTGTTGATTGCATGTATTAACTTCATGAACATGGCGACAACCAAATCTGAAAGAAGGGCCAAAGAAGTAGGTATTAAAAAAACAATTGGTGCAAGCAGAGCTTCGTTAATAGCCCAGTTCCTTATAGAATCTATCTTACTAACATTTATTGGTGTGTTAGTTGCCGTTATACTGGTCGAGATTTTACTTCCAACGTTTAATAACCTACTCAATATCAAACTAAGTGTACATTATTATAGTGCCAGCTATTTAATCGGCATTACCAGTGTGATTTTGCTAACTGGATTGTTAGCTGGCAGTTATCCTGCCTTATATCTTTCTTCTTTTAATCCGATACAAACGCTAAAAAGAAAGACGGCAAGGACAAACGCCATTCCTGTTAGCTTAAGGCAAATATTGGTTATTGGACAGTTTAGTTTTGCCATTATCCTAATCATCGCTACGCTGGTAATTTATAAACAGGTTAAGTTTATCAGAGACAGGCCAGTAGGGTATGACATTAACCTTTTGGCCGAAATGCCGCAGGATGGCGAACTGGGAAGGAAGTTTGACACTTTTAAATCAGAACTTTTGAAATCTGGCGCAGTTACGGCCATGTGCCAGTCGTCCGGAAGCCTGTCAAATGCAGGCTCCAGTTTCTGGAATTTCGAATGGCCTGGAATGAGTGAGGCAGATAAGCAGGTTATTTTTAATCAGATTGCCACTACCTATGATTTCACCAAAACAAATGGGATTCAGTTAGTTGCCGGTCGCGATTTCTCCAAATCCTTCGCTTCAGATTCCGCTTCGCTGATGCTGAGCAGCACAGCTGTGAAGTTAATGGGCCTTAAAAATCCCATTGGTACAAAAGTAAAGTACCATGGCAATGATTTCAATGTAGTGGGGGTATTCAAAGACTTCATCTGGGGCTCGCCATACTTTACGGATAAGCCTATGGTAGTTGCCTTTAATAAAGGATGGAGTGGTCAGATTACCATGCGTTTAAATCCGGATAACAGTCTGACAAAAAATGTTGAACTGATCACGGAAGTGACCAAGCGAATAAATCCATCCTATCCCGTTGATCTGAAGTTTGTTAATGATTTATACGCTACCAAACTACAAGGAGAGAGAGTTTTGGGTATTTTATCAAATCTATTTGGCGGACTAGCGATATTTATATCCTGCTTGGGATTATTTGGTCTGGCAGCTTACAGCGCAGAACAGCGTACCAAAGAATTTGGTGTACGGAAGGTATTGGGCGCTTCAGTAGCTAGCATTATGCAACTGCTTTCTGTTTCTTTTATGAAAATGATATTGGTGGCTGTGATAATTGGTGTGCCTACTGCTTATTACATGATGAACAATTGGCTGGGCCATTTCGAGTTCCGTACTACAATTTCCTGGTGGATTATTATGACGGCAATATTTGGAACGGGAGCGATTGCCTTTCTTACCGTTAGCTTTCAGGCTTATAAAGCCGCTATATCCAATCCTGTTGATGCCTTAAAATACGAATAAGAGTATGTTTAAACTGAATTTTAAAATCGCCCTGCGGAACCTTTGGAAAAACAAAGGATTTACCCTCATTAACGTTGGTGGATTGGCCATTGGCTTAGCCAGCTGTATGATCCTGCTTTTGTATGTAGCTTACGAATGGAGTTATGATAAGCAATTTACTGATAATGATAAGACTTATGTTGTGTATCAAAACTCTGTGGCTAACGGTAAAACATTTAGCTGGGCCTGGACACCAAATGCGATGGCAGAGGAGGTCGCCGCAAAAGAACCAGGTGTTAAATATGCATCCCATTCCACCTATCCGAATGCGAAGCTAATTAGTGACGGGGATAAGAAATTGAAAGGCAAAGCAGTTTTTGCAGATAAGTTCTTTACCAAAATACTGGACTATAAATTCATAAAAGGCAATTCCGACCAGGTACTGAAAGATGTAAATACCATAGTTCTGACCGAATCTTTTGCCCGTAAACTGTTTGGGAACGACGATCCAATAAATAAAACCGTAAAGCTTGATAATCAAGATGTGCTAAAGGTTGAGGCCGTAATTGAGGATGTACCGGCCAATAGCAGCATCCAGTTTGACTACCTGATGCCTTGGGCATTGTTTGAACAAAGAGAACCCTGGGCACGAGGCAACAATTGGGGTAATAACATGTGCCTTACCATTGTTCAGTTGAAAGACAATAGCTTTTTTGCTGAATCTAACGCCTCAATGAAAGGTATTTATAAAAGAAACCAGAAAGAGAACACTGCGGAGGCGCTTTTGCACCCGCTAGTTAAATGGCACTTATTTGGTGATTTTGAAAAGGGTAAGTCTGTTGGTGGTAAGATAGATCAGCTTAAGATATTTCTGTTGCTTGCCTTCTGTATCCTGCTGATTGCCTGCGTGAACTTTATGAACTTATCAACAGCACGTTCTGAGCGCAGGGCTAGAGAGGTGGGGATTCGTAAAGCAATGGGTTCAACACGTAAATCGCTAATCGGGCAGTTTTTCATTGAATCTATATTTATCACTTTTGTGGCTGCTGTTGTTGCCTTCATTTTGGTGGAAGTTAGTTTGCCTTACTTTAACGATCTGTTAAGTATTGATTTACAATTTGATTATGCCAGCTTTAAGTTCTGGGGTATATTGATCGGTTTGATGATTTTTACGGGATTGATAGCCGGAAGTTATCCTGCCTTATATCTGTCTTCTTTTGAGCCCATAGCTGTGCTAAAAGGTCTGAAAATCAAATCTGACTCGTCCATATCTGTAAGAAAGGTTTTAGTGGTTGTTCAGTTTGTTTTCGCGGCATGTTTAATTGTGTGCACCTCAGTTATTTATCAACAACTAAAATATGTACAAAACAGACCAATAGGGTATGATAAATCGAATCTGGTTCAAATAGAAATTCAGGGTAAAATGCGCAATGAAAGCAAGCAAGCTTTGCTCAAAGCAGAAATGATAAAATCAGGCGCAGCTTCCGATGTGACTTTCTTTAGTAAAGACATCACGGAGGATGGTAACAATACAACAGGCGTATCCTGGGAAGGCAAAAACCCTGGAGAATCGATACTGTTTAACCATAGGGGTATAGGAACCGATTTCATTAAGACTATTGGAACGGAGTTGATTAGTGGAAGGGAGTTTTCCAATAAGTTTCATAATGACAGTTTAAGCATTATGCTAAACGAGGCTGCGGTGAAAATGATGCGATTGAAGAATCCTATTGGTGCTATAATTACTTGGGGTGATACCAAGGTTACTAATGTTGGTGTTGTTAAGGATTTTGTGGTAGAAAGTGCTTATCAGCCAGTTGCACCAATGTTTTTTTATCCGAGTTACAGGGATGGTCCATCGGTAATCATTGTTCGCCTAAACCCAGATCAAAACATCAGTTCTTCTCTTGAAAAATTGGATGAGTTGGTTAAGCAATTGGAACCTGATTATCCGGTGAATAAGAAGTTTGTTGACGACTCCTTCGAACTTAAATTTCAAAACGAAAAGCTATTGGGCACGCTTTCAAACTGGTTTGGTGGCTTCGCTATTTTCATTTCTTGTTTAGGCTTGCTTGGCTTAGCCCTTTTTATGGCAGAACAGCGGAAAAAAGAAATCAGCATCAGAAAAGTATTAGGTGCTAGTACTGCAAATATCCTTACGCTTTTAAATAAAGACTTTATAAAGCTGGTTGCTATTGCAAATCTGATCGCATTCCCGCTGGCATATATTGCCATTAACAAATGGCTTTCTGCGTACCAATATCGCATATCAATTTCTGCGCTGCCTTTTATTGTCGCCATCAGTCTTTCTGTACTCATAGCCATTTTAACGGTTAGTATCCAATCTATAAAAGTGGCGAAAGCTAATCCTGTTGATGCCTTAAAATACGAATAGCCATGTTTAAACTGAACCTCAAAATCGCACTGCGGAACCTTTGGAAGAACAAAGGATTTACTTTGATCAATGTTGGCGGACTGGCTATTGGCTTGGCTTGTTGTCTCATGCTCATGCTATATGTAAACTACGAATGGAGTTACGATAAGCAGTATAAAAATCTGGAGAACATTTACTTTGCAAAGTTAAAGCTAAAATTTAATGGAGAATTGGCGACAACTGGCGCAGTACCATATAAGCTAGCTGATGCAGTGCTTCGAGAAATTCCTGGTGTGAAAAATGCAGCGCGCATATCAATGTATCATGGGGCTAAACTTTTCAGTCACAATGAAAGCAAGTTTAAATTAATATCTGCTTATGTAGATAAATCCTTCATACAGATATTGAGCTATAACTTTTTATACGGCAATCCTGCTACTGCGCTCAATGAACCCGGATCAGTGATTTTGACGGCTTCTACCGCAAATAAATTATTTGGAACTGAAAATGTGATTGGGCAAACGCTCAAATGGGATAACCTTAAAGAGTTAAAGGTTTCAGGTGTAATAGCAGATTTGCCTAAGAATCAAAGTATCCAGTTTGAGGTGTTACAACCCTGGAGTTTTTTCAACCAGGTTAATCCAGGTATGGATGATGCAGGATGGGGAAGTATAGATTGCCAGACCATTTTTGAATTGAACGCTCGTGTTGCGCTTAATGATATTAATACAAAGCTGAAGAATTTCATAGTCGCGAAGGATCCCAGTGTAAAATCTTACGTGTATGAGCCCTTTTTGTTCCCAATTTCTAAAACCCATTTGTATGATGAGTTTAAGAACGGGAAGCTTGTTGGAGGCAGAATAGACCAGGTAAAACTGTTTGGGTTTCTGGCTTTGTGCGTATTGCTTATTGCCTGTATCAACTATATGAATTTATCTACTGCCAGATCTGAAAAGCGTGCCAGAGAAGTTGGTGTGAGGAAGGCTTTGGGTTCTGGAAGAGGTTCCTTAATGGGGCAGTTTATTTTAGAGTCAGTTCTGCTTTCTGCTTTTGCGATGCTCATTGCCTTTGCTTTATTGGAGACGTCCCTTCCATATTTTAATAATCTACTGAGCATAAATATTCTGATTGATTACAGCTCTTATTTATTCTGGAGTTTATTGCTGTGCCTTTCCTTATTTACAGGCTTATTGGCGGGTAGTTATCCCGCATTCTATTTGTCGTCATTCATACCAATAAAAGTTTTGAAGGGTTTTAAAGGTAGCTCTGGTTCCCTTAGTATCAGAAGATTGCTTGTCATCCTTCAGTTCAGTCTTTCTATTTGTATGATCATTTCGGCAATAGTGGTGTACCGGCAAATTCAATACCTTAAAAATAAGCCAATGGGTTTCGATCAGAATAATATGGTACAACTAGATTTGGAAGGCGAGTTAAAGGGCTCCTCAAAACTGGAGCTTTTTAAAAGCAATCTGATGAAGGATGGTGTGATTACCTCTGCCTCAGAATTTGCAGGAAATTTCACTGATGGAGGCTCAATTACTGGAGATATCAGCTGGCCGGGCAAAGCAGCAGATGATCGTTCTATTATTAATTATCGGAGCACGGGATTTGACTATGCGAAAACAATTGGTGCTAAAATATTGGAAGGCAGGGACTTCTCTTCAAAATTTCCCGCCGATACAAATACTTCTGTTCTATTGAATGAAACCGCAGTGAAGCTAATGAACCTGAAGAATCCTGTAGGCACAACAATACATTGGGGCGAGAACCAACCTTTAAAAATTGTGGGCGTAATAGGCGATTACTTTAATGAACAACCGGGAAAAGCTGTTGAACCAATGATTTTTTATTATAACATAAAATCGAGCGCGATACTTTTACTTCGATTAAATCCAAATCGATCGCTAAGTTCGTCGGTTCAGGCCATAGCGAAAATCTCTCAGGAACTTAATCCGGCTTTCCCAGCCCAGATCAGTTTTATAACTGCGGGAATGGAGGAAAAATTAAAAAATGAGCGATTACTAAGTGTGCTATCTAATGTTTTTGGGGGCTTTGCAATTTTCATTTCCTGTCTGGGGCTGCTAGGGCTGGCTTTATATATGGCTGAACAGAGAAGCAAAGAGATCAGCATACGCAAAGTTTTGGGTGCTGACCTTAAGAGTATTCTAATTTTATTGAATAGAGATTTTATCAAGCTAGTGATCGTTTCCAATATAATCGCCATCCCCATTGCTTTTATCATTTTGACGAAATGGCTCGGTAAGTATGATTTTAAGACAGATATAACTGCCTGGCCATTTATAGTGGCCCTGCTATTATCTGTGGTGATTGCAATGTTGACCGTGAGTTTTCAGACGATAAAAGTTGCCAAAACTAATCCTGTTGATGCCTTAAAATACGAATAGCCATGTTTAAACTGAACCTCAAAATCGCTTTGCGGAACCTTTGGAAGAACCGCTGGATTACCGCAATAAATGTTGGTGGACTAGCCATAGCCCTGGCTTCTTTTATTTTGGTAATGATGTATGTGACTTACGAGACCAGTTTTGATAAGGATAACCCCAACTATGAGAACATATATGTGGTTGGAATAGTTTATCCAGAATTTAAAACCAATTATACGGCTGCTCCATTTGCAAAAGCCATCAAACAAAATCTCCCAGAAGTTGAATTGGCTGGAATTATAAAAGGCAGTGCTTTTGAATCGGTTATAAGGAACGGCAAAAATACCATTTTTGCAAAAAATATTCTTCAGGCAGATTATAATGCAGCAAAGATACTTAACATTAAACCCAAAGGCGGATTACAGAAACCGAGTGGGGACATAGAACGGCTTTCCTATTTGAATGAGGAAAACATGAATGTTCTCTTTCCTAATAAAATGGATAATAAACCTGAAATGGTTGGCTTTGGCGCGAGCAACTCTGGGATAACCGGAACAATTGCTGGTTCGATAAAAAATAATATGCATTCGGACTTTACCTTCGATGGTGTTTCTATCGGCAATGAATTAGGTATTGGAGATAATTATGACATGAACGATTATTCCATTTACCTACAGGTAAAACCTGAAACGAATGTGGTAGATCTTGAACATAAAATCACGAATTTATACAGATCAGAATTAGTAAAAAGTAAAACGAACAATAAAATTGATGAAATAAAAGGTATTTCTACATTTTTAGACCCACTGTCGAATCAACATTTGAGGCCAAAGGCCGGTAACGATTCACCTTATAAAATACTAATCGCACTTTCGGTATTGGGGATTTTGATTTTGGTAATTGCCTGTATCAATTTTACCAATTTGAGTATTGCCCAGGCAACCAAACGCGGCAAGGAAGTTGGTGTCAAAAAGGTAATGGGCGCTTATCGTTTCCAACTAATGACTCAGTTTCTGGTCGAGATTTTTATGCAGTGTTTTGCTGCTACTATTTTGGGATTAATTTTCGCAGAACTGGTATTGCCGAACTTTAATAATCTGTTTCAGGTTCACCTATCTATCTGGCATATCAATAACGACTTGTTTTGGCAGTTGCCGCTAGTTTTAGGTGTCATCACGGTTATTTCCGGTCTTTACCCAGCAATGGTTTTATCTGGTTTTAACCCAGCATTGGTTTTAAAAGGTAATTTTTCTACAAGCAAAAAGAGTTATTGGTTACGTAACAGCTTGCTTGTTTTTCAATTTAGTAGTGCTGTTGTTTTCATTATTGGCGTATTAATCATCAATTCTCAATTGAAATATATGCGGAGCGAAGATTTAGGGTTTACTGCAAATCAGGTGGTTCACATTAAAAATATTTCAATTTTTAACAACCCTTTAAAATTCGAGCCGATAAGAAATAGGGTTCTCAAAATCCCAGGTATAAAATCGGTTACTGTGGCCACTTTCATACCTGGGGGTGAAAATGGATTGAATAATTACACCGCCAATGGTGTAAAAGCCAATATTGATTTTGTCAATGTAGATTTTGACTATTTCGAAACTTTAGCAATTAGGTTAAAAGAAGGGCGGTTTTTCTCACACGAACATAAAACAGACACAGCGAACTCTGCCGTAATCAACGAGAGTGCTGCTGCCAAATATGGTTTTAAAAATCCTTTAGGACAAACGATTAGGGGCTGCAATATAGATTATAAAATAGTTGGTATAATTAAAGATTTTAAAACACAAGGTTTTGAGAGTGCAGTCCAACCCACTATTTATACAATTAAGGACCCATGTGGAAGTTTTAAAATACAAATTATGCTTAAAGTTGAAGAGAATAAAATGGCCGATGCATTGGCCGCTTTAAAATCTCAATGGTCTCAGATTAATTCTATGGATGGAGAAGATTTTCGTTATGAATTCCTTGATGAACGATACGGTCAACTTTTCAAAAAACAAGAACAGTTGCAATCTGTATTTTTTGCTGCGGCGATCCTCACCATTTTCATCGCTATTTTAGGTTTATTTGCTTTTGCGAAATATATCACTAATGGAAGAATCAAGGAAATGGCAATGCGTAAAATTTTAGGTGCTAGTGATTTACAAATCTTTAAATTGATTAACCGCTCTTTTTTGATAATGGTTGTTTTAGCCAACCTGATCTCCTGGCCTGTAGCTTATGTGATTACAAAAAGCTGGTTGGCTACTTTTGCCTATCGTGTAGCTATTCCCGTACTGCCCTTTCTGGTAAGCGGGGCCTTAACCATCGTCCTGACCATTATTACAGTGAGTTTGCAGGCATCAAGGGCAGTTAAAGCCAATCCAGTAGCAGCCTTAAAATATGAATAGTCCAAAATAGAAACAAGATGTTTAAACTGAACCTCAAAATCGCTTTGCGAAACCTTTGGAAATACAAGGGATATACATTGATCAATATATCTGGTTTGTCTATTGGAATGGCAAGCTGTATCCTCATTTTTATTTTTATAAAGTATCAGTTGAGTTTTGATGAGGGGTTTAAAAATGAGGACAGAATATTCAGGGTAGTTACAAATTGGAAGTACAATGCATTTGACGATTACTCAGCAGGAGTTCCGGCTCCATTTTCGGCAGCTGCAAGAGTAGAATTTGCCGGACTGGAAAAGGTAGGTGCCATCGCAAAACGAGGTGCTATTATTCACATAAATGACGATGCCGGCAAGGAGATCTTTAAAAACAAGGAAAAGATTTTTTATGCTGAGCCTGATTTCTTCGATATCATCAATGTTAAATGGAGCTACGGTAAAACAGGAGTTGCTTTAAAGGAGCCGAATACTGTTGCACTGTCTGAAGCCAAGGCCATTCAATTTTTTGGAAGTCCGGAAAAGGCGTTGGGAAGAAGTATTACATCTGGAACCAGTAAAATTTTTAAAGTAACGGGTATTTTTCAGGACCAGCCTAAAAACAGCAGTTTCCCGCTCCAAATAGTGATGAGCTATCAGAATTTTTTAAATAAGAATCAGGTAAACTGGGACGCTGTTAATTCCAGCTCGGCTTGCTATGTTCTTCTAAAATCCGGACTAAAAGTAGCTGATCTGGATAGGTCACTAGCCGCGTTTAACCAAAGGCATTACCGTGAAAACCATGTGTCCGGCAATCAGGTTAATGCTTTTCAACCACTGAGAGCAATTCACTTTAGTGAGCTTTACGACAATTTTGCTGAAAGCACGATTGCTAAAAGGGAGATTTACGGATTGGGTATTATAGGAGTATTCCTGATACTGACTGCTTGTATCAACTTTATCAATCTCAGCACCGCACAGGCAGTAAACCGTTCTAAAGAAGTTGGTGTTAGAAAGGTAATTGGAGGTGAGCGCAGTCAGTTAATTTTGCAGTTCCTAACAGAAACTTTTGCACTGATTATCATTGCTTTGATCGTTGCTTGTGTGCTAACCGAGCTGGTGTTGCCCTTTATGAACAACTTATTAAAAGGTGAGGTGAGTTTAAGCCTTTTTAATCAGCCAGTGATATTCCTGTTTATGGGTGTTTTGGTTTTGCTTGTTTCTTTTCTCGCTGGTTTTTATCCAGCCCTTATTATCTCTGGATTTAACCCTGTGCTAGCCATTAACAATAAGGTGAGTTTGAATAACAATGGTTTAAGTTTGAGAAAGGTACTTGTGGTAGTTCAGTTTTCAATTACTATCATTTTAATTATAGGAACATTGGTAATTAGGAGCCAAATGGAGTATGTGCGCAAAAAGCCATTGGGTTTTAATACCAACGCAGTTGCTATGATTAGCATTTTTAATGATAGTTTGTCGAGAACCAAATTGTCTGTTTTTAAAGAAAGGGTGTTGCAATTACCAGGAGTATTGGGACTAAGTTATTGTCAGACTTCACCGTTATCAGAAGATGTGAATTCTACAGATTTCACGTTTAATCATGTCAAGAACCACGATTTTGAGGTGAGGACATCCAGAGCTGATGCTGATTTCTTTAAAGTATTTGACTTAAAAATCATAGCCGGGAAAGTGTTTAAACGAAGCGATACTGCCAATGGATGTATTGTGAATGAAACGTTTTTAAAGAAAATGCACATCACTAATCCGCAGGACGCTCTCGGTAAGATACTAGATGCATCCGGAAATCTGGTGCCTGTTGTTGGAGTGGTTAAAGACTATAATGATAAATCGCTAAAGGAGGAAATTTCAGGCATTGCCATCTTCCAGGGAAAACAGGATTACTATTCGGCAGCATTGAAGATGGATCCGGAACAACTGAGTTCAGGAATGAAGGAAGTACAGAAATTATGGAACTCGACCTTTAAAAATGGTGTTTATGAAATGAGTTTTGTTGATGATGAAATCAATAGTTATTATCAAGGTGAAAGGATTGTAGGAACGCTTTTTAAGGTTTTCGCCGGCATAATCATTTTCATATCCTTTATCGGTCTGTTCGGGTTGATCTCTTTTGTTGCAGCTCAAAGAACCCGGGAAGTTGCTATTCGTAAAATATTGGGAGCCACAACTTATCAACTGATCAGCATGCTGAACAACTCCTTCCTGCAAATGGTATTTATTGCCAATCTTTTGGCATGGCCGCTTGCCTATCTCTTTGTTTCCAAATGGCTGGCAGGTTTTGCTTATCGAATGGAACTGACGGCCTGGCCGTTTGTATTGGCTATGGTAATATCCATGTTTATTACACTGATAACCGTGAGTTTGAGATCTTACAAAGCTGCTACAAGTAACGCAGTTAACGCATTAAAATACGAATAATGTATAATTATAAATAACAGCATATGTTTAAACTGAACCTTAAAATAGCGTTAAGAAACCTATGGAAATACAAGGGTTATACGTTGATCAATATACTTGGATTGTCGATAGGCCTCGCTGGCTGCCTCCTGATTTTTATATTTTTAAATTTCCAGTTTGGGTACGACATAGGTTATGACAATGGCGATCGTATTTACCGGGTGGTATCTTCCTGGAAGTATATAGATGGCGATTTTTTTTCTCAGGGTGTACCAAAACCACTAATTCCTGCTGTGAGACAAGATTTTGCACAGTTTGAAAAGGTAGCTGGCCTGCGCCAAAGCGGTGGGATTGTTAGGTATCTGGGTGATGGTACGAAAGCAGCGGTAAAGAAAAGTGAGACTGTGTTTTATGCTGAGCCTGAGCTTTTCGAGATCTTTAATATCAAATGGCTTGCAGGAATACCAGATAAGGTCTTAAATGAGCCCTTTACAATTACGCTATCTAGAAAAACTGCTGAAGTTTATTTTGGTAAGTGGCAAGATGCGATTGGGAAAAGTCTACGTTTTAACAATAAAGATGATTTTAGGGTTACAGGTGTATTTGAAGATATGCCACAGAATAGCAGTTTTCCGTTTAAACTTGTAATGTCTTACAAGAGTGATCTCGATGATCCAGTGGGTTCCTGGGGTAGTGTATCATCGAGACAAGAATGCTACGTTAAACTTAAAGAAGGAATTAATGTAGCAAATTTAAGTGGACCCATGGCTGCATTTGTTAAAAAATATTACAAAGGAGACGGTCCCGGAAAAGAGAGTCATAACTTTCAGGCTTTAAAAGAAATCCATTACGACGGCAGGTTTGGGAATTTTGCTGGTAAGATTATGCCCAGGTCAGAGATCATCGGACTTTTAGTAATTGGTGTTTTTTTGTTGCTTACCGCTTGTATTAACTTTATTAACCTTGCTACGGCACAGGCCATCAGTAGATCTAAAGAGGTTGGTGTACGTAAAGTAATGGGCAGTATGAGGAAACAATTGATATTGCAATTTTTAAGTGAAACTGCTTTGATCACAATTGTAGCTTTACTATTGGCATGTGTAATTACAGAGCTTTCTATACCTGGAATGGAATCACTTTTTGGTGAAGGGATTACTTTTAGCCTTTTTGGGCATTCAGAGATCTACATATTTATGGCAGTGCTGATTGTAGTTGTAAGCTTCCTGGCAGGACTATATCCTGCTATGGTAATGTCTGGATTTAGTCCGGCGTTAGCCATTAAAAACAAGATCAGTTCTGCAAACGCAGGTGGGGTTGGGCTGAGGAAATCGCTGGTGATCGTGCAGTTTTCTATAACTGCTATTTTGATTATTGGAACCTTGGTAGTAATGAACCAAATGAGTTATGTGCGTGGTAAGTCTCTTGGTTTTGACAGCACGAGTATCGCTCTAATAGATATGCCGTCTGACAGTATCAGTCTGCTGAAATTTAATACTTTTAAAGATATTCTATTAAAAAATAACAGCATCAAAAGCGCAAGCTACTGCTTTACCGCACCGTCTGCATCTAATAATAATGAAACTAGTTTTAGTTATAATGGCAGTAAGGATGCAGATTTTCAAGTAAATATAAAGGCGGCCGATGAAGACTATTTCAAAACATTTGGATTATCAATTATTGCAGGAGGGCAGCTATCCAGGAGTGACACAACAAAGGAATACGTAGTTAATGAAACATTCTTAAAAAAACTAAATGTACTGAAGCCGCAAGACGCCATTGGTAAAACAATGAGCTTAAATGGGCATGCTGGTTCAGTAGTAGGTGTTGTTAAGGATTTTAATAACTCCTCTCTGCGGGATAAAATCTCACCAATCGCGATCTTCTCCTCAAAATCCAGTTACAGTCAGCTAGCTGTGAAAATGGAGTCTGCTCAGATGATGAATACTATGAAAATGATTGAAAGGGAGTGGAATAAACTGTATCCGGATTATGTTTATGGATCAAGTTTTATGAATGAGCGTATCGATAACTATTACGAAACTGAAAAGGTAATGGGCGTTTTGTTTAAGGTGTTTTCTGGCGTGGTTATCTTCATTTCCTTTATTGGATTGTTTGGACTAATCTCCTTCGTGGCCACGCAAAGAACGCGTGAGATTGCAATTAGAAAGGTATTAGGTGCAACAACAGCCGAATTAGTTAGTATGCTTAATAAGTCTTTTTTATGGATGGTACTGATCGCCAACTTAGTTGCATGGCCAATCACTTACATATTTGTCTCAAAATGGCTTACCAGTTTTGAATACCGTGCTCCATTAAACGTTTGGCCATTTTTATTAGCCATGAGCCTTTCCGTAGTAATCACATTGATCACTGTAAGTCTGCGGTCGTACCGGGCAGCCAAAACGAATCCAATAGATGCTTTAAAATACGAATAGAAACTTCTAACAAGAATAAGATGATAGAATTAAAAGAAATTGAGAAATATTATTCCAATAAAGGGGTGAAAAGCTACGTGCTTCGCCATGTAAGCACTACAATTAATCAAGGAGAATTTGTTTCGATAATGGGCCCTTCAGGTGCCGGTAAATCTACTTTGCTGAATATAATTGGTATGCTGGAAGAACCTACTTATGGAAAGTATGAGTTTTTAGGGGAGGATGTCACCACTTTGAATGAAAGGAAGCGCATTGAATTGTACAGAAATCACATTGGTTTTGTGTTTCAGGCATATCACTTGATTGACGAGATGACCGTAGCCGAAAATATTGAAGCACCCCTGATGTATAAAAAAATAGCGGGAGCAGAGCGTAAAAGTCGTGTTGCGGATATGCTGGATCGTTTCAATATGGTGGGTAAGAAAGATCTTTTTCCTAATCAGTTATCTGGCGGTCAGCAACAATTGGTAGGCATTGCGAGGGCACTCGCCGCGCAACCGTCTATAATACTGGCTGATGAGCCGACAGGTAATTTACAGTCGGCGCAGGCGCTGCAAATCATGGAGCTTTTTAAGAAACTGAATGAAGAGGAGGGGATTACGATTATTCAGGTTACTCACTCTGAAGTTAACGCAGGGTATGGCAGCAGGATTTTGCATTTACTGGATGGGGTAATTAAAGAAGATATACTTGTAGCATAATAAAAGGGCGAATAAAACTCATTGAAATACGAATAGAATTTGAGATCCGCAGTTGTATCTTTGCATCATGCAACGCAGTTTTACGGATCAATTAGGCCGGATAGTTTCCGTCAATTACCCACCAAAAAGAATAGTCTCCCTTATTCCTTCACAGACAGAACTTTTGTTTGAGCTGGGAGTGGATAAAGAGATTGTTGGGCTAACAAAGTTCTGCATCCATCCAATAGAGAAGTTTGTAAGCTGTGTAAAAGTGGGTGGGACTAAAAAACTCAACATTGAACTGATCAGAGGTTTGCAGCCCGATCTGATTATCGGCAATAAGGAAGAGAATCAGCAGAGCGATATAGAAGAATTGATGCAGGAATTTCCTGTATGGATGAGTGATATCAATAATCTGGATGCTGCGATGGATATGATTGCTAAAATAGGTACTTTGGTAGACAAGGAACCGGAGGCTTCCTATTTAAATCATTTAATCAATGCAGGCTTTACAGATTTACAAACTCTTGCAGTTCAGTATGGAATTAACAAAACTGCTGCATACCTGATTTGGAAAGATCCTTATTTATTTGCTGGAAGGGACACATTTATAGATCACCTTTTAACCATTAATGGCTTAACTAATGTGATTAGACAAAGTAGGTACCCCGAATTGCCCTTAAAAGAGTTGACCTTGCTTAAGCCAGACCTGATATTCTTATCTTCAGAACCTTATCCTTTTAAGCAACAGCATCTGAGTGAGATACAAGAACACCTTCCGCAAAGTAAGGTTATCCTGGTTGATGGAGAGATGTTTTCATGGTACGGCAGCAGACTGGTAAAGGCAGTGCAATACTTCTTCGAATTTCAGAAAGAAATCTCGGTGATTTAAGCCGTAAGAATTTGGCCGACAAATATTCGCCGTTTACCGACAAGTATCGTATTTACACCATTTAAGCGTTGGCATACACGCGTTTAGTCCATAGTTTTGAAGAAAAAAAGTCATGGAAACTCTAAACAAAAAAACAAACCGCAATTTTAACATAGGTGTTTTACTAGTAGGAATCGGCGTAATATTCATCGCTAAAAATCTGGGATTATTCGTGCCGTTCTGGTTATTGAGCTGGAAAACATTTTTAATTGCAATGGGTCTGTTAATTGGTTATAACAGGAACTTTAAACCAGGTGGATGGATAGCTATGGTGTTAGTTGGTTCAGTCTTTTTGATGAAGAGCGTTATCCCTTTGACATTCGGTCATGTTGGTTTACCATTACTGTTCATCGGCTTAGGACTTTATGTTATCCTTAAACCTAAACACACATTTGGCGAATGCGACTACAGTCACAGAAAACATAAGTTCAATTTTGAGGGCATGCACAGCGAAGGAAAATAAGTAACCCTATCATATACATGAAGGCAGTCAGAAATGATTGCCTTTTTTGTTATTTTAGCAACCTATGGAAAATAAAGCCATCGCACGTACCCTTAGATTATTGGCGCAGTTAATGGAACTGCACAACCACAATCCATTTAAAATTAAGTCGGTAGCCAATGCTGCATTTAAGGTAGATAAGCTACCTTTTCCTATACGTGAAAAATCTCTAGAAGAAATTGCACAAATTGATGGCTTAGGCAAGAGTATATCCGCAAAAGTTTGGGAGCTTCTGCAAACTGGGACTATGGAAGAACTTCAGCAAATCCTGAATGATACGCCAGAAGGTATAGTAGAAATGCTGGGTATTAAGGGGATTGGCCCCAAAAAGATCTATGTGATTTGGAAGGATCTGAACATTGAAAGCGTTGGTGAACTCTATTATGCCTGCAACGAAAACCGACTGATAGAAGCAAAAGGTTTTGGTTTGAAGACCCAGGAGGAGATTCGAAAAGTGATTGAGTTTAAGATGGCTGCTCATGGTAAATTTCTTTATGCACAAGCAGAGCCCTTGGTTAACAATCTTTTTGAAGATTTGTCAGTATGGCTAAATCAATTTCCAGGCGAACCTTTGCTGGGTATTGCGGGCGACTATAGGCGTTGTCTGGAAATAATTGAAGAGATTGATCTTGTTTTGGGAGCTGAAGATCCTGGTGTTATTTTAGCTGCAATAGAAAGTTTTGAACCACTGGTTTTTGAATCTTTCAACGATAATGTACTGATAGCTTTAACGCCTTTTGGCCTTAAGATTAAACTATACTTAGTAACACGTAATGATTTCTACATTAACTGGTTTAAGCTGACTGGAAATACAGATCATGTGAACCAGGTGCTTGCTAAGGCTGGCGAGGGGTCTTATGAAAATGAAGAAGCAATTTATGCCAAAGCAGGACTAGCCTTTGTAGTGCCTGAACTGCGCGAAGGGCTTGGAGAGGTTGAACTTGCAAAAAACGGTAGCCTGCCGACCCTTGTGGAATACAGTGATTTAAAAGGCACTTTGCACAATCACTCTACCTGGAGTGATGGGGTAAATACCCTAGAGGAAATGGCTTTGTATTGCAGGGATCATTTACAACTGGAATATCTGGGAATGTGCGACCACTCTAAGTCGGCCTTTTATGCAAACGGCCTTAATGAACAACGTATTTATGCGCAACACAAGGAAATTGATGAACTGAATGCCAAAATGGCTCCTTTCAAGATATTTAAAGGAATTGAGAGCGATATTTTATATGATGGCGCACTGGATTATCCTGATGAGATTCTCAAAACATTTGACTTTGTGGTAGCGTCTGTACATAGCATTTTGAAAATGACGGAAGAGAAGGCGACCAGCAGATTAATCACTGCTATCGAAAACCCATATACCACCATATTAGGTCACCCGACGGGCAGGCTATTGCTTAGCAGAACGGGCTACCCGGTTGATTTTAAGAAAGTAATAGATGCCTGTGCTGCAAATGGGGTGGTGATAGAAATTAACGCCAATCCACTGCGACTTGACCTGGATTGGAGATGGCATCGCTATGCGCTGGAAAAAGGCGTGTTACTTTCCATAAATCCCGATGCGCACAGGACAGAAGGTTTCAATGACATGCTGTATGGAATACTGACAGCCAGGAAAGGCGGATTGCAAGCAAAACAGTGTTTAAATGCATTTTCATTAAATGAGATTACCACTTTCTTTAAGGATAGATTGGCTAAATTGTAATATATAAAAGTCATTATACCTACATTTGATGTTTAATACCTGAATATGCTGGCCGAAAAACTCTATGATCATGTGCAGAATAATCCTGCTCCAAATGTTTTGGTGATTGGAGACATCATGCTGGATCATTATATTTTTGGATCGGCCGATAGGCTTTCGCCTGAAGCACCGGTACCAATTGTACATGTTAAAAGGGAATCTAAAATAATTGGCGGTGCAGCAAATGTTGCCAGTAACCTCATCGCCCTTGGCGCAAAAGTTACTTTAGCGGGTGTTATTGGAAATGATCTTTTAGGATCAGAAATCATAAAAGCCTTAATAGAGAAGGACATCAATACTTCTCTTATAGTTAAAGATGAGGATAGGGTAACAACCGTGAAAACACGAATTATTGCAGGTACTCATCAGATTGTAAGGATAGATAGGGAGCATATTCACGATATTTCTGTAGCACTAGAAGAAACATTCTTTGAGCTACTCACTGTAGAAATTGGTAAATGCGATATTGTTGTGCTTTCAGATTACAATAAAGGACTGCTAACTCAAAGCTTGTCGCTCAAGATCATTGGTTTGGGTAAGCAATTAAATAAGCGAATTATTGTTGATCCAAAGGGATTGGATTATTCCAAATACAGCGGTGCTTATTTAATTAAGCCAAATAGAAAGGAACTTTTAGAAGCTTCCAAAACAGAACGAATTAGCGATGAAGCCGATTTAATAAGGGCTGCTCATATTATATTGGATGCTACAAATGCAAGCTATCTGATCGTTACCTTATCAGAGGCAGGAATAGCCATTATCACAAAAGAGGATTGTCGAGTTTTCCCTGTCGTAGCTACCGAAGTATTTGATGTTACTGGCGCAGGAGATACAGTTATTGCCACAATCGCATACTGTTTATCCCTAGGTTTTACTATGCAAGAGGCAGCGGTTATTTCCAATTATGCAGCTGCAATAGTGATCAAGCATGTAGGAAGTGCTACCACTACTACTGCCGAAATTATTTCATCTTTAAAAAATAATTAATGCCTTATGGTATTAGACGAACTTAAATTTCATCAACATACACTGGAAAAGGTTATCGCAACGCTTGTTCCGCAGATAGAACAGGGTTGTGAAATTCTTACGGCCGTTGTAGCATCGGGTGCCAAGGTATTGCTTGCCGGAAACGGGGGAAGCGCCGCCGATGCCCAGCATATTGCCGCAGAGCTGACTGGTAGGTTTGTTAAAGAGAGAAAAGCACTACCAGCTATTGCATTGACAGTTGATACTTCTGCATTAACAGCCATCAGTAATGATTATGGCTTTGATAGGGTGTTTGCAAGGCAATTGGAAGCATTTGCGCAGCCTCAAGACCTATTTATCGCCATATCAACCAGTGGCAGTAGTCCGAATATAATCAATGCGCTTCATGCTGCCAAAGCCATCGGCTGTAAAACCATTGGACTTTCTGGGAGAGATGGAGGCTTAATGAATGAGCTTTGTGATTTGAATATTGTTATTCCGGAAACCAATACGGCGAGCATTCAAGAAATGCACATCTTAATAGGTCATATTTTTTGTAAAGCTGTGGACCAATTGTTCTGATCATGAAAAAGAACCCCGGATACGAATTATCTCAAAAAATACTTTCTAAGGAAGGTTTAGTGCGGTTGAAGAAAGAATGGAAAGATAAAGGCAGGAAAGTAGTTTTCACAAACGGCTGTTTTGATATTATTCATCCGGGCCATATTTCTTATCTCGGCGAAGCTGCAAGTTATGGAGACGTATTGGTTGTAGGTTTGAATACAGATCGCTCCGTTAAAGAATTGAAAGGGGAGAGCCGCCCTATTAATGACGAGTTTAGCAGGTCGCAGCTCTTGGCATCAATGTTTTTTATAGATGCCGTGGTACTATTTGACGACGAAACACCGGCTGAACTCATTGAGCTCGTAGAACCTGATGTATTGGTGAAAGGCGGTGACTACAACATTGAAACAATTGTTGGCGCTAAGGAGGTTTTAGAAAAAGGTGGTGAGGTTAAAGTACTAGGCTTTTTGCCTGGTTACTCATCCACCACCATTATAGAGAAAATTAGAAAAAGCTAAGGGGCGCATATTGAAAACACCTTCAAAAATTCTTGTCATCAGGTTCAGTTCAATGGGTGATATCATCTATACAACACCTGTAGTAAGGTGCCTGAAGCAAAAATTTCCTGATGCGGAGATTCACTTCCTGACTAAAAAAGAGTTCAAATATATTTACGATCATAATCCTTACCTCACCAGGCTTCACTTACTACAGCCTAAATTAAGAGATACCATTACAGAAATTAAAGCAGAAGAATTTGATCTGATCATTGACCTGCACAATAACCCACGCACATTCATTATTAAGTCGATACTTCGTATACCCTCATCCACATATAAAAAAGACCGCATCAATAAATGGCTGGCGCTTAAATTTAAATCTAAACGGTTTATATCTCCAAAGCATTTGGTTGACCGGTATCTGGATACGGTGACTTTCCTTGGCGTAGAAAATGATAATCGTCCAATTGATTATTTCATGTCAAAAGAATATAAGCTGGGTCAACTACTACCTGTTTCGCACCAGCATGGTTATGTAGCGTTTATTATCGGTGCAACTCATTTTACCAAGCGAATGCCCAATAAGCAGATCATAGAGATTTGTAAAGGTATTCAGGCGCCAATAGTATTACTGGGCGGTAAAGACGTGGCAGATAATGCGGGGTTGATTAAGCAGGCAGTTGGAGAAAAGGTTTACGATACATGCGGTAAAATTAATCTTGATCAATCTGTATTTCTGGTTTCCAAAGCCAGCAAAGTAATTGGTTTTGATACTGGGCTTACACACATATCTGAGGCTTTTGATAAGCCACTTGCTTCTATTTGGGGAGGTACTACGGCTGATTTACTGGGTGTATATCCATATCAGATCTCCAATTCCTTTATGGCTGAAATAGAATTGGAATGCAGACCATGTTCTAAATTTGGATTGGAAAAGTGTCCCCTTGGTCATTTTAATTGTATGAAAAACATTTCATCAACTCCAATTGTTGATTTTATAAATTCTTAATTCTTAATTCTTAATTCTTAATTCTTTATTTCGATGAAGCATCTTCTTTTAATCAGGCATGGTAAATCTGAATGGGGCAATGCCCATCTTCAGGATTTTGACAGGCCACTAAACCCTCGGGGGCATAGGGATGCTCCGGAAATGGCGACAAGAATTCTGCAAAAGGGACTGGTTCCTCAATTAATTGTAAGCAGTCCTGCTCATCGAGCAATTACTACGGCCCATCATTTTGAGGAAGTATGGCACAGATCAATTCATCCAATCATGCAAAACGATGCAATCTACGAAGCTGATGTACCCAATCTTCTTCGGGTTGTAAATGATTTTGATAATGCTTATCAAAGTGTGGTCATGTTTGGCCACAACCCAGGGTTTACAGATTTTGCTAATTACCTGAGTAATGCGAATATCCATAATATACCAACTTGTGGTGTTGTTTTACTGGAATTTCCCGCAAACGATTGGCAGGAAATTGGAAATGGTACAGGGACTTTGATAGACTTCGACTATCCGAAGAGCCCCGATGAGGATTAAAACTGTAGGTGCTTTACAGTTAGTCCGTTATTGATTAACTGTTTCAAAGAATCAATTCCAATCTTCAAATGCGTTTCTACATAGGTATTGGTTACTGTGCTATCACTTTCTGCTGTTTTTACTCCTTCAGGAATCATCGGTTGATCTGATACCAATAATAATGCTCCTGTTGGAATCTTGTTAGCAAATCCAGTAGTAAATATTGTAGCGGTTTCCATATCCACTGCCATAGCCCTTAAGCTTTTCAGGTATTTTTTAAAATTCTTGTCATGCTCCCAAACCCTGCGATTTGTGGTATAACATGTTCCTGTCCAGTAATCTCGGGAATGATCGCGGATGGTTGTAGAAATTGCTTTCTGTAATGCAAAAGAGGGCAGGGCCGGTACTTCAGCCGGCAGGTAGTCGTTAGATGTTCCTTCACCTCTTATTGCTGCAATAGGCAAGATCAGATCGCCCAATTGGTTTTTTTTCTTTAAGCCACCGCATTTCCCTAAAAACAAAACTGCTTTAGGAGTAATGGCAGTTAGAAGATCCATCATAGTTGCTGCAAGCGGACTGCCCATTCCAAAGTTAATAATGGTAATGCCATTGGCAGTTACACTTTGCATCGGTTTATCCAGACCCATTATTGGGGCATTGTCATTCCACTCCGAGAACATTTGTAAATACTTACTAAAATTAGTTAGCAAAATATATTCGCCAAACTGATCCAGTGGTCGGCCTGTATATCTTGGTAACCAATTCTTAACAATGTCTGCTTTAGATTTCAATCCGGGTTTAATGGCAGAATTAACTTCTTTTACCTTTTTTGCTTTTGCTACAATTTCTTCATCTTTTTTGACGTCTTTTTCTTCGTTCATATATTTGTAATTTAATTAATATTCTGTTGTTTATTGGCCATTCTTTTAAAAAGGAAAGGTTAAAAAAAATCCCCGGTCAACAACCGGGGATCAAATCTTTTAAGCAGCTTTCAGTTTTTTAAAATCGGCTTTCTCAAATTTCTCCACTGCGTAATCGAGCGAGATGTGCAGTTCCTTTATACTCGGATCCGAAGGGATATCAAACATCGCGTCCAGCATAATTGCTTCGCAAATTGATCTTAGTCCCCTTGCCCCAAGCTTATATTCCATCGCTTTATCTACTATGAAATCAAGTACTTCATCTTCAAACACAAGTTCTACGTTTTCATATTCAAAAAGCTTAACATACTGTTTGAAAAGCGAGTTTTTAGGTTCTGTAAGAATATTTCTTAAAGCGTCTTTATCTAAAGGATTAAGGTGTGTTAATACAGGTACCCTTCCAATTAGTTCAGGTATCAGACCAAATGACTTCAAATCCTGGGGAGTAATGTACTTGTACAAATTCTTAAGGTCAAGATCTACATCATCTTTTTTCACTTTGTAACCCACGGCTTGCGTACGGAGTCTGTTTGCTATTTTACGTTCAATGCCATCAAAAGCTCCACCGCATATAAACAAGATATTATTCGTGTTTACAG
This sequence comes from Pedobacter sp. UYP24, assembly GCF_054057295.1. Classification (NCBI taxonomy): domain Bacteria; kingdom Pseudomonadati; phylum Bacteroidota; class Sphingobacteriia; order Sphingobacteriales; family Sphingobacteriaceae; genus Pedobacter; species Pedobacter sp. UYP24. The sequence continues at coordinate 181,082 of NZ_JBSRZD010000004.1, read as the reverse complement.
GTATCATTTTCTGATCAGGATGTTTACGTCCACCCTGAGGCGGCACATTTACTACAGTACCTTCTAGGATCTTTAATAACGCCTGTTGAACTCCTTCACCGGATACATCCCTGGTAATAGATGGATTGTCGCTTTTACGCGCAACTTTATCTACCTCATCAATGTAAACTATGCCGCGTTCTGCAGAAGCCACATCATAATCAGCGGCTTGTAGTAATCGGGTTAAAATGCTTTCTACATCCTCACCAACATAACCTGCTTCTGTTAATACAGTAGCGTCACAAATACAGAAAGGAACGTGCAATATCTTGGCGATAGTTTTGGCAAGTAAAGTTTTTCCAGTACCTGTTTCACCAACCAGCATGATGTTTGACTTTTCAATCTCCACCTCGTCGTCTTTATCCACCTTTTGACTTAACCTTTTATAATGGTTGTACACAGCTACGGACAAAACTTTTTTTGCATCATCCTGACCAATCACATACTGATCTATATGTGCTTTGATCTCATGTGGTTTTAAAAGTGTAACAGAAGTATCCAGACCCTTTGATTTTTTGTTACCAAGTTCTTGTACCAGTAACTGATTTGCCTGTGTTACACATTTATCACAAATGTATGCATCAAGCCCCTCAATAAGCATCAAAGTATCTTGCTTGCCTGAACCGCAAAAAGAGCAACGGGATTCTTTATTTTGTTTAGCCATTATTAATCTTTCTTACCAGCACTCAATACTTCATCAATCATACCAAATTCCTTCGCTTCATCAGCTTTCATCCAGTAATCACGATCCGATGCTTTCTCAACCCATTCGTAGCTCTGGCCAGAATGATTAGAAATGATATCATAAAGCTCTTTCTTTAATTTAAGCATTTCTCTAAGGTTGATTTCCATATCAGACGCAACACCTTGAGCACCACCAGAAGGTTGGTGGATCATCACCCTGGAATGTGGTAATGCAGCGCGCTTTCCTTTGGTACCCGCAACTAACAATACTGCGCCCATAGATGCTGCCATACCAGTACAGATTGTAGCTACATCAGGGCCGATATATTGCATAGTATCATAAATACCTAAGCCAGCGTATACTGAACCCCCTGGAGAGTTGATATAGATCTGAATGTCCCTGTTGTTATCAGTAGACTGAAGGAATAACAATTGAGCCTGAATGATATTTGCATTTCCATCATAAATAGCGTCGCCAAGGAAAATTATTCTGTCCATCATTAATCTTGAGAACACGTCCATCTGAGCAACATTTAACTGGCGTTCCTCAATAATATATGGTGTCATGCTTTTTGGTGAGTTGTTGGTAGCTCCAATGTAGCGATCAACATTCAAACCATTAATGCGGTGATGTTTAACTGCGTATTTTCTGAATTCGTCTTTATCTATATTCATAATAATAAATTATCTAATTGTTATAGTTACAATAATCACCAATTTAATTAAACTAATTTGGTGATTTATTGTGGTATTGTAAAATTTGTTTATTCTATATAAATAAGGCGGCCTTAAAAAAGCCGCCTTACCGTTATTTCAATAAATTATGCTGTTTTTCAAGCGGTTATTTCATTTCTATAAACTTGTTATAAGGTATGTCTTTTTGGTCCAATGTAGCTGCTGATTTAATGAACTCAAAAACTTTTAAAGCTTTTACTTCATCAAAAATGCGGGTTGCATTGTCTTTCTCTTTTAAGAAAGTCGCTGTATATTGCGCCAACTGATCTTCAGGCATAGGGGTAGGGCTATACATTCTGAATTGCGCATCCAGACGTTGCTTAGCTGTCTGGAAAACATCTTCATAATTAATTTGGATGTTATTGTCTTGGATTAACTTATTTTCTATTAAAGTCCATTTCAAGTTTTTTGCAAAATCATCATATCCTTCGGCTAGCTCAATATCAGTAAGTTTTTCGTTTGTAGTTTTTAACCACTTTCGTAAAAACTCATCAGGCAACTCAATCTTAATGCCTTCAATCAGCTTAGTATATATGTCATTTTGCAATTTGCGATCTGCATCTTGTTGAAACATACTTTCTACCTCTTCAGTAATCTTTTCTGTAAAGCCAGCTTCGTCAGTAACCGTTCCTTCACCAAATAATTTATCAAAGAACTCTTGGTTTAAATCAGACTCTTCCAAACGATTAACATTTTTAATGGTAACCTGGAATTTTGATTGCAAATCTTTTGTATCTTCTTCAGCGATATTTAAAAGCTTTGCAATGGTAACCTCATTTTTATCGAAAGCCTTTTGAACATCCAATTCAATAATGTCATCCTTTTTCAAACCGACTAAAGATTTTGATATCTTTTTGTCTTTCACCTGATCTAAACGAATAGACCCAGTTGAGGTAATGCCACCTTCAAAAACTGAACCATCAGGCGAAAGTTGTGCTAAATCGGCATAAAGTACATCGTCATCTGCCGAAACTTCAGGGTTTGTCATTTTGCCATAGCTTCTGCGGATATTTTTGATTCTTGATGCAAGTGTTTCCTCATCTGCCTTCACCTTATATTCGGTAAATATATCTTTTGAGGTAATGTTAACTTCGATAGAAGGAGCAAGACCAAGTTCATAATCAAATTCAAATTCGTCAGTATTATCCCATTTAAATTCTTTAGAATTATCCATTACCGGTAAAGGTTGCCCAAGAATTTCAACCTTATTATCAGTTAAGTGCTTATTTAATGTTTCGCTAAGTAAAGTGTTGATCTCCTCAACAAGAATGCTTCTGCCATACATTTTTTTAATGTGTGCTGCAGGAACCATTCCCTTACGAAAGCCAGGTAAGTTTGCTTTTTTTGCTTGTTCTCGTATAGTTTTTTCTACCTTTTCAGTATAGTCTTCAGGGGCTATTTTAATTTTTACAAGCGCATTTAAGTCATTAATTTTTTCCTGTGTAATATTCATTGTTCTGAATCAATATTTTAATAATCTACTTTATATAAAAATTCCCCCGTGTTTCGGGGGAATTTTTGTGTGCGGATGAAGGGACTCGAACCCCCACGCCGTGAAGCGCCAGATCCTAAGTCTGGTGCGGCTACCAATTACGCCACATCCGCAGTTAGGAATTATTTAAGACTGCAAAGATAACCAATGTTTTTAAATGACAAAACTCATTTCAAATTATTTTTAAGCCGGATTGTTAACCTGCTGTATTCCAGTTAATCTTTTTTTAGTTAAATTTAAAAAGCCAACAAACAGCTACTCAACTTTGATCTCAAAAGGCATTCTTGTCTGCACACCAGATTTAGCAACTGCCGATTTTATTTGCTCATATAGGTAAAAATGCACTCCTAATTCTTGTTTAGCATAATGCATTTTTATTTTGTCGGTAGTGTTTTCAATAAAAGATTTAAAAGGATCCATAATTTCAGGAAGCTCTACAATCTTGTAGTCTTCTAATTTTGCTTTCTTCGCAGCAGCAATTATAGCATCCTCAAAGTTTCCGGTTCTATCTGCCAATCCAATCCTTACCGCATCACTACCTACCCAAACACGGCCACCAGCTATACTGTCAATATAGGGTTTTGATTTTTTACGACCATCTGCCACTCGGGTTATAAATCCTTCATAAACTCTGTTTACATCTTTTTGTATAATCAAACGCTCACCAGCAGTTAATGGCCTGTCTGTACTCATAATATCAGCATACTTGCCTGTCTTAACACCATCGAAAGTGATTCCTAATTTATCATTGTATAGTTTCTGGAAATTTGGTATCACACCAAACACTCCGATTGAGCCTGTGATGGTGTTCGGCTGTACAAATATCGAATCCGCTGCGCAACCAATATAGTACCCACCTGAAGCAGCTACATCACCAAAAGAAGCAATTACTGGCTTAACCTTTTTAGAAAGCATAATCTCTCTCCAAATTACATCAGAAGCCAGTGCACTACCTCCCGGAGAATTTACCCTCAATACAATAGCTTTTACATTTGAATCTGTCCGTGCCTTTCTAATCGCCCTGGAGATGCGCTCTGATCCAATCTGGTCATCAGAACCTTCACCTCCCATAATATCGCCATTTGCATAAATCACTGCAATTTTATTTTTAGAACTTTTTCCTTTTTCATTCGCAACATTCTTAGCGTATTCATTAATGGTAACGGTAGTCAGGTTATTTATCTTTTTTTTGTTGCTGAGTCCTTTTAAATCATTTAGAATCTCGTCCTTGTATTTAAGACCGTCCACCAACTTATATTTTAAGGCATCCTTAGGCTGCTGTATTTTGTAGTCATCTACCAACTGGTGTAAATCTTTGATACTGATATTTCTGCTTTTTGAAATTCCTTGTAGAAATGTTTCGTAAAGGCCGCCAAGATACGCTGTTACCTGTTCTCGGTTCTTGTCACTCATCTTATCCGTAAAAAATGGTTCTACTGCACTTTTGTAATTTCCAACTCTAATAATCTGAGCCTCTATACCCAATTTATCTAGTGCACCTTTAAAGAACATTACTTTTGAACTCAATCCCTTAAATTCCAGAGCCCCCTCCGGGTTAAGGTAAATTTTATCAGCAGCAGAAGCCAGGTAATAAGCGCCTTGAGTATAAACTTCGCTATAGGCTATAACCTTCTTTCCGCTTGTTTTAAAATCAATTAGTGCATCCCTAATTTCTTTCATAGTTGCAAAACCCGCATTAGGAGAACTAACATTTATGTATATGCATTTAATATGGTCGTCTGTTTTAGCAAACTTGAGCGCGTTTATCAAATCATTAAATCCAATGTTTTTTTCACCTGTACCACCTAAAATTGCCAAATTAGAAAAGGTATTGTCAGGTGTACGTTCCAAAATTGCCTGATCCAGATTCATATATAGAACCGTATTGTCACTTACAGTAACTGTTTTGTCACTCTCTATAGAAGATATTAGAATCGCTAATACACCTATGCAAAGCAGAAACAGTAAAAATGTTGAAATGATGAAGCCTAAAACTGTAGCAAAGACATACTTAAAAAAATCTCTCATTGGAAGGTTAAATAATTATTTTTGTAAATGTAAAGAATTAGCAATAGGCTTTTATATGATATTGGATAAAGGAAATGTTTATTTGTTACTAGGAAGCAATCTGGGGGATAGGATGACGCTGCTCAGAGAAGCTACTCGGGAAGTTGAACTTCAGATTGGAAAAGTATTTGCCATTTCATCATATTATGAAACTGCTGCTTGGGGAAATACTGAACAACCATCATTCCTTAATCTGGCGGTTGGTTTAAATACATTTTTACCACCGTTTTCGGTTTTAGAGCAAGCATTAGCAATTGAAGAACATTTGGGAAGGATCAGGCTGGAGAAGTGGGGGTCTAGGTTAATTGACATTGATATCATTTTTTACGACGATCTGATTATTGACAATGATCGGTTAAGGATACCTCATCCAGAAATGGCAAATCGAAGATTTGTATTGGGACCTTTAGCAGAAATTGCACCAAAATTAATACACCCTATTTCAAAAAAATCAGTTGCAACAATGCTTTCAGAGATCTCAGATAACTTGGTTATTTCAAAATTTAAATAAGTGCGCTGGATTGTATTTGAAAACATTTTTATCTAAGTTTGTTTAAATGATTAACGTAAGCAAAAATGATGAACCACTCGATCTTTCTTATCTTAGAGAGATGTCTGGTGATAGTCCCGAGTTCATTATTGAAATGATAGATCTTTTTAAGTCTCAAACGCCATTATACATGGCGGAACTTGAAAAGGCAATAGTGGCTGAAGAGTGGGATAAAGTAGCTGCAAGTGCTCATAAGATCAAACCAACCTTTACATATGTTGGTAGAGAAGATGCAAAAGAGCACATGCAGGAAATGGAACAAAATGCCCGTGAGAAAATGAATGTGAAACAACTCGTAACGGATTTTAATGAAGTAAATCTCTTTATTGGAATCCTATATCAACAGTTAGATAGGGCAAAGGCCGATTTGCAAAAGCTACTTTAAATTTTTATTTTCCTGAAGTGTACAATTGAAAATGCGATGTAGAGTATTAATATAAATGGTACTGCTACAAACTTCAATACAACGGCCAGGAAAACAGATAGGATTAGAAAAAGGTATTTAAACTGGTTTTCCTTCCAGCCCAAGTTACTCAACTTTAGCGAGAAAATCCTAATTTCACTAACTAGCAACCAACTTAATAATGCAATAAGTCCCAGCAAGAAAAGTGTAGAATTGATAATTTCAGGGTAATCCCTATTAATAAAAGGTAAGGATACAATAAGTAGGGTATTCATGGGCGTATTTAGACCAATAAACTCTTCAGTTTGTCTGGTGTCCACATTAAATTTAGCTAGCCTGAGTGCAGAGAATACAGTTATTATAAAGCCTAAATAGGGCAAGTATTCGCTTGGGTAGTCACTCGTCTGTAATAGTTTGAACATTACTGCTCCGGGCAGGAAACCAAAACTGACCATATCTGCCAATGAATCCAGTTCTTTACCAATTGTTGATTTTACATTCAGAGCTCTGGCAGCCAAACCGTCAAAAAAGTCGAATATACCGGAAAGCAGCACGAAATATGCTGCTATTTCCAGTGATCCGTTAAAAGCATAAACAATTCCTATACACCCTGAAAACAGATTTGCACAAGTTATTGCATTTGGAATATGCTTTTTTATCATGTATTAGCTATTCATTGAAATTAAGAACTCCTCGTTAGATTTAGTTCCTTTAATCTGTGACTGTACAAATTCCATGGCTTCCTGAGAATTCATATCTGCAAGGTGATTACGCAGAATCCATACGCGCTGTAAAGTATCTCTGTCGTGCAACAGATCATCCCTTCTTGTGCTTGATGCAGTGATGTCTATAGCAGGGAAGATGCGTTTGTTAGATAATTTACGATCCAACTGAAGCTCCATATTACCTGTGCCCTTAAATTCTTCAAAGATTACTTCATCCATTTTAGAACCTGTATCTGTTAATGCAGTAGCTAAAATTGTCAATGAGCCACCCTTTTCAATGTTACGGGCGGCACCAAAGAAACGTTTCGGTTTGTGTAAAGCATTCGCATCCACACCACCAGACAGGATCTTGCCTGATGCAGGAGCTGTTGTATTATAAGCCCTAGCCAGCCTGGTAATGGAGTCTAATAAAATAACCACATCATGTCCACATTCAACAAGGCGTTTTGCTTTTTCTAAAACTATATTAGCAATTTTAACGTGTCTTTCTGCCGGCTCATCAAATGTAGAGGCAATAACTTCTGCCCTAACACTTCTTGCCATATCTGTAACCTCTTCTGGGCGCTCGTCAATCAATAATATGATTAAATATACTTCAGGATGGTTTTTTGCAATTGCATTGGCAACCTCTTTTAGTAAATTGGTTTTACCGGTTTTAGGCTGGGCAACAATCAAACCACGTTGTCCTTTACCAATTGGAGTGAATAAATCTATAATACGGGTTGAGTAGTTGTTGGTCTCGGTAAAAAGATTTAAGCGCTCAGTTGGAAAAAGAGGAGTAAGATAGTCAAATGGAACCCTATCTCGCACATCAGCAGGCAACCTGCCGTTAATGGTTTCTACCCTTACCAATGGGAAGTATTTCTCTCCTTCTTTGGGTGGGCGTATACTTCCCTTTACAGTATCACCAGTCTTTAAACCGAATAATTTAATTTGCGACTGAGATACATAAATATCATCAGGAGATGAAAGGTAATTGTAGTCTGCAGATCTTAAAAACCCATATCCGTCAGGCATAATTTCCAAAACACCCTCGTTTGTGATGGTATTATCAAAATCAAGATTAGAGTAACTATTCTCACTTTGCTTTTGAGGAACATTACTAACATTTCCTTTTTGAGGACGATTATCGTCTCTTGGTACCCGGTTCTTTTTATGATCAAACGCAGTTGTGACTGCTGGAATGGCAATCGTTTCAGTCTCAGTAACGGTTTCAGTTTCTGTCGCAGCAGGAGCCTCTACCAATTCTGTAGTAGCTACAGGTGCAACAACAGTTTCAGGCTGCGCTTCTGCAAAAGCAGAGTTCCTGTCTTCAAAAGCAGGGGCTGCATCAAATAGAGAAGCCCTGTTAAAAGGTTTCGTAGTACCTGGCGTAGGTGCTGATTCTTCTTCTTTTGGAATTCTGATCCTTTTTCTTGTCGACTTCTCGGCAGTACTTTCTTTAACGGCCTTAAGTTTAGTTGGTTTTTCAGTTACAATAGCTTCAGTAGGTTCAGCAACAGTTTCCTGCTCTGTTATTTGCGCAATAATCTCAACCAATTCGGCTTTTCTTAATTCGTCTGCGTTTAAAATACCCTGTGCTTTTGCTATCTCACGCAGTTCTGCTGTGAGCTTTTCATTTAATTCTGTTTTGTTAAACATTATATAATATTCGGTGTTGAGAATTTTTTAAAAAATATTTATCAGTCAAAGCAAGAAAATCGGCTATAAAAATAGTTGGAATACAAGATTTTACGAATATTTTCTGGAATGGTCAGATAAACTTTTAAGGAATTATGTTGCAATTGTATGTATTTGTAAACTAATCTCCAAGAAAAAAACAAAAATGTTTAAAAAAATCTTGATAAAAAGTTAATTATCCAATGCAATTTTTATACCAAAAATGGCATCTTTGCCAACTAATTAGTGTTTGTAATGAATAAAAGACAGTTATTTGAACAGATTAAGAAAAAGAAATCTTTCCTGTGTGTAGGTCTGGATCCAGTATTGGAAAACATACCTAAACACTTATTAAAGTATCAAAATCCTGTTCTTGAATTTAACAGGCAAATCATAGATGCTACCAAAGACCTTTGTGTTGCTTATAAACCCAATACAGCTTTTTATGAATCTATGGGTGTTAAGGGTTGGGAAACCCTTTCAGAAACATGGAAATACATTCCCACAAATATTTTTACAATTGCAGATGCAAAAAGGGGAGATATTGGGAATACCTCGGCCATGTACGCCAGGGCTTTTTTTGATGAAGCGCAATCAGGTATGGGTTTCGATGCCATAACTGTTACACCCTACATGGGCAAAGATTCTGTTTGCCCATTTTTAAACCACAAAGACAAGTGGGTTATTTTATTGGCTTTAACTTCTAATGAAGGCAACCATGATTTCCAGCTTTCCGAAACAAAAACTGGGAAACTGTATGAAGATGTAATTCGTGTATCTCAACAATGGGCAAATGGCGAACAACTGATGTATGTTGTTGGTGCTACAATTGCTTCAGAATTTCAAAGTATCCGTAAACTGGCGCCTTATCATTTCTTGCTCGTTCCTGGCGTTGGTGCTCAGGGAGGAAGTTTGGCCGATGTATGCCAGTTTGGTTTAAATAGCGAATGCGGATTACTGATCAATTCTTCAAGAGGTATTATTTATGCGTCAAAAGGAGAGGACTTTGCAACGCGCGCCAGAGAAGAAGCTTTAAAGTTGCAGCAAGAAATGGAGCAAATTCTCAAAGCCAGTCAAATAATATGAAACAAAAGCTAGATCTAAGGCTTATCGTTTCTCTTCTTGGCGTGGCTATCGTATGGGGTACCACTTATCTTGGTATCAGGGTAGCGGTAGAGACCATACCACCCTGGTTCGTTACAGCTATCAGGCAAGCAATAGCCTCGCTGATTTTGCTTGTAGTCCTGCTTTATAAAAAAGAATTGAAATGGAATGGATGGCCTCACTTGCGCAGACAGATTTTTGTGTCCATTTTAATGATAGTAATTGCAAATGGAATGACTACAGTTGCAGAACAAAGCATTCCAAGCGGTTTAACATCCTTACTAAATTCCCTAAACCCCATTATTGTGTTCTTAGTCAGTGTTTTAATTGGCTTGCAGAAACCATCGATTAAAGGTTTTTTAGGAGTGATGCTTGGCTTTTCAGGTGTGGCCTTTATATTTAGAGATGGCTTGGCCGATTTGATGGATCCTCATTACCGTACAGGAATCATTTGTCTTTGCTTTGCTATTAGTGGCTGGGCGGCAGGCACCATTTATAGCAAAAAGAACACCTACAAGTCAGGAAACATCTTTCTTGATCTATTCTACCAGTTTGTATTTTCAACTTTTGCACAATTGCTGCTTGCCTTTATTTTTTCAAGTGATACAAAAGTAATTAACTGGAGCACAAATAGTTTACTTGCTGTTATTTATCTGGCAGTATTTGGATCTGTAATAGGATATTTTTGCTACCATTACGCGCTGAAGAAGGTAACAGCTACAGAAGTATCCATTCTTTCCTATTTTAACACGGTAATCGCATTGTTTCTAGGTTGGCTTATCCTTCATGAGACAATCACCACCGATATTATTATCGCAACCATGCTCATCATTGCAGGTGTATTTATCACCAATTATAAAAAGCAGCAACCAGGAGTATAACACAAAAGCATACGAAATAATATTGTAAAATAACAGTTAAGTTTTTAACCATATAAATGAACAGCCACCAAAAATAACTATTCATCCTGAAAAACACAGAAAGATTTTCGAACTGTTCCGCCGTTCCAAATAATGTCCAGGATTTTGAAGGCCCTAGCGTTGGTCTCAGTATCGTTAAAAAATAGTAGGTAGGCACAAGGTAAGATTTGGGCAAAAAGTGATGGTGCTTCCGGTTCATCCTTTCATGTTTCCTTTTTAAAACAGGGTGCACAATAGCGATTACAGCTATTGCTATTCTATATCGAGGTTGTGATTGTCCAATAGCCCAATCAAATTATTTACTGCGAACTTTGCCTTTTTCATCCTGTTAATCTCAGGATCAATGCTAAAATTAAAAGCGGTCCTAAAGTCGGTCTTTTCCAAAATAGTTCCGCTAAATTTAGCTCCAAGCAAGTCACTGTTCTTGAAAACTGAACCAGAAAGGTCACATTCGGTAAAATCAACTTCCTTTAAAGCACAATCCGTGAAATTGATCTTCTTAACTTTTACTCCATAAAAGGTACTGTAATCCAGATAACATTGGTTAAATTCAAAAGAAAATAAAAATTTATTACAACGCGTAAAGTCTACGCCTAATATTTTACAGCCAGTAAAAACAACGTCCTTTAATCCGGTTCCATAAAGTATTGCCATTGAAAAATTACATTGTTTAAACTTGCAGTCCATAAAGTCATTGCCCTTTAAGTCGCTTTTCTCGAAATTGCAGTTAATGAATTCACAATTAACAAATTCCCGATTAGTGAGGCGTTTTTCAGAATAATCTATATTGGTAAACGTTTTATCTTCGTGAAGTACGGGCTCTTCGTTAGTAAGCATTGGAGTGTATTAATGATAAGCAAAGTTAAAAAAATAATGTGCTATTGAAGAAAACTGCGCTACAAGAATCCATCAAAGCAGATTGAAAAGGGTATATTTACCTCTTTAGTAACCGCACAATTGCTTAACACCATATTTTATAAATGATGGACAAAGAAATAAAGAACGAGGATCTGAAGATCGAGTTACGCACGCTTACCAAAGATGATTATCTCGGATTAAAAGCATCCATGATTGAAGCGTATTCAGAATGGGAGGGCGCATCTGTTTGGGGCGAATCACATATAGCAAAGCTGGTTGAAATATTTCCGGAAGGACAAATCTGCATATTGGTTAATGGAGCAATTGCAGGATGTGCACTTTCAATAATTGTTAATTATGATCAGTTTGGAAATAATCATAACTACGTTCAGATTACAGGAAACTATAGCTTCTCCACCCATAATCCTAAAGGAGACGTACTTTATGGCATTGACTTCTTTGTACACCCAGATTTTCGTGGCATGCGGATAGGTAGAAGACTCTATGATGCCCGCAAGGAGATATGCGAAAGACACAACTTAAGGGCAATCATTGCAGGTGGCCGCATACCAGCTTATAAGGAATATGCAAGTACTTTAAGTCCTAAAGAATATTTGAATAAGGTTAAGGGAAAAGAAATTCATGACCCTACCTTATCTTTCCAGCTTGCAAATGATTTCCATGTTAAGAAAATTTTGAAAGGCTATCTGCCTGGCGACACGCAATCGCTAGAGTATGCTTCTTTGTTGGAGTGGAACAATATTTATTATAATGAAGAGGCAGTACATATCAATTCAAAAAAGTCTGTAATCCGTTTAGGATTGGTACAATGGCAAATGCGTCCCTTCCCTAGTCTGGAATCTTTGTGTGAACAGATTGAGTTCTTTGTAGACGTTGTGAGCGACTACCAAAGTGATTTTATATTGTTTCCAGAATTGTTCAATGCCCCTTTAATGACTGCTTATAACCATTTAAGCGGGGCTGATGCAATGCGGGAGATCGCAAAGTCTACCATCCCACTTCGGGATAAATTTGTTGAATATGCCATTAGTTACAACATTAACATCATAACGGGCAGTATGCCTTATATGGAGAATGGTGTACTACAGAATGTTGGGTTTCTTTGTCGCCGCGACGGCTCTCATGAAATATACCGCAAAATCCATCTAACTCCTTCAGAGAAAAGTGCATGGGGGATGGTTGGAGGAGACTCGTTGGCCACTTATGATACCGACTGCGGGAAGATCGGCATTTTGATCTGTTACGATGTTGAATTTCCTGAACTGCCCAGATTGTTAGCTGAACAGGGAATGCAAATTCTTTTCGTACCCTTTATGACTGATACTCAGAATGGATATACACGTGTGCGAAGCTGTGCACAAGCCAGAGCTATAGAGAACGAATGCTATGTAGCGATTGCAGGAAGTGTTGGTAATTTACCAAAGGTTCATAACATGGATATTCAGTATGCACAGTCTGCAGTTTTTACCCCATCTGACTTTTCTTTTCCAAGCAATGGTATTAAGGCAGAAGCTACACCAAATGCAGAGACAACATTAATTGCAGATGTAGATGTTGATTTGCTAAAAGAACTCCACAATTTTGGGGCTGTTAGGAATATGCAGGATAGACGTTTAGATCTTTTTAAGATATTAGATAATACTAAAAAGTAAGCATTTAACAATGGCTTAATAGTGGTTCGTTAATTTTGATGCGATCACTATCATGAGCTACAAAACAGACCAAGAACTTTTTCAGGCCATCCAATCGGGCGATGAATTTGCATTCCAATGTTTGTTCAGTCGGCATTGGGAAGTATTGTACAAAAGTATTTTTAAACTTCTTTCAGACGAGGATCAAACTAAGGATGTTGTTCAGAATGCATTCATCGAAATATGGGTGAAAAGGGAAACGCTAGTGGTGGGATCTTCAATTTTACCTTATTTGGTCAGTGTGGCTAAAAATGAGGTAATTTCTCTGTTCCGAAAAAAGAAGATCTGTCTTGCTGGAGAAGAGATTTTAATAGGCAATCTTCATAAGGTGACTCATCCTGATGAACAGATTATTGCCAGAGAGCTGCAACAAAAAATTGACCATGAGCTGGTTAATATGCCATTTAATATGCGCAAATGTTTTGTGCTTAGTAGATATGAAGACAAATCTATCCGTCACATTGCCCACGAACTCACATTGTCTGAACAAACAGTAAAAAACAACATTTCTGAGGCGTTGAGGAGATTGCGTAAGCGATTGGAAACAAATTCGGCCGCCTATCCTGCCTTACTTTTTGCATTGTTCATAAATTTAACACAAAGGTAACTTTCTAATAAAGTACTTTATTGGCTTTCGATCGCTAATAGATCAGAATGAAAGTAAAGAAGAAGTCTTTAAACAAATATTTCAGGGACTATCAACTTGGGCGGCTTGCTGAAGAAGAAAAGCAGGTGATAGACGATTGGTTCAATACGCATCTCCAAAGTAACTCCGGCAATCCGGTCGGTTCTGAAGCATCATCATCAACGGTGGAACAGGAAATTTTTGTAAGAATTGAAAGGGCAATTCGAAAAAAGTCTGGTAAAAATAAACAAACTATACTGAGGTGGTTGAGTGTTGCATGCCTGATGATGGTACTTGGTACGGGTGCTTTTTTGGCGCGCAACGCTGCGCAAAAGCAGTTACAGCAACCTCTTTTCTGGAAGTCTTATCAGACGGTAAGAGGAGAGGTGAAGAAAATCACACTTCCCGATGGTACACTAATCTGGATGAATGCGGATACCAAAATACAGTTGATCTCAGATTTTAAAGCAACTGGGTTAAGAAAGCTTAAATTGGAATATGGAGAAGCTTTTTTTAAAGTAAAACGGGATAAATTAAGACCTTTTAGTATCAGTACTGGCCTGTATGTTACTACTGTTTTGGGCACTTCTTTCAACATCAGGTGTTATCCTGAAATGAATTCCTATAAAGTTGCTGTAGCGAGCGGGAAGGTGAAAGTTGATTATAAGAATGGGGGTACCGTTAAAAGATTAAGTAAAGGCCTGACTAAAGATCAGGTGCTTAATGTGGATGCTAAATCAGGCAAGACGCTGATCTTTAATGCAGATGTTTCCCTGATGAGTAGCTGGCGAGCCAACAGGTCAATGTATCTGGACGGGCTTACACTTAACCAGATTGGCCAGGAGCTTTCCAGACAATACAATATAGATGTGAATGTTAAAAGCGATAACAATCACATAACACGGAAATACAGTATTGAACTCCGTCATTATGACTTGAATACCATACTCCGGCAGCTTGTACTTAAAACAGGAATGAATTACCAATTAACCGATAAATTATTAACCTTAAATACGTCAAGATGAGCTAAGTACAACCCTAAAAAAGCCGGAAGTGTTTGCCCACCACCGGCTCTCCATCAAACTGAAGCAGTTTGATTCGATTTAATTAACTTCTAGAAATCAATAAAAACAATTAAATATGCAACATTATTACCATTTTTTAATAAGTAAGATCGGAAAAGTGTTTATTTCCGCTCAAAAATTTAGTGCCATTTCTGTATTCCTCCTGATTGCAGTTCAGTCTTACGGACAATCCACCGATGCCTCCGTAAACGGAAAAGTTACGGATGAAAAAGGTACAGGCATTCCCGGCGCATCTATAGTTCTTCGCAATGAATCAACAGGGTTTCGAACTGTTACTGCAACTAGTAAAGATGGGTCCTATGCACTTATCCAGTTGCCTCTCGGTAAACCCTATACTTTAACGGTAACTTATATCGGATTTCCAAAGCAAGTGAAGACAGATTTCGCATTGAATCAAGGAGATCATATTGTGGCAGATTTCAAATTATCTGAAACCACAAACCAGCTTAATGAAGTACAGGTAAGCAGTAATGCACTAGCAAAACGTATTGATCGGTTAGGATCCAGTACAGCGATCACTTCCCAAAATATTCAGCAACTGCCTACTCAAAACAGAAATTTTAATAATTTATCAGCACTTGCACCCACCACCAATGGAACCAGTATCAGTGGCCAACGTGCCTCTTCTACTAACTACCTGATAGATGGTGCCAGTGCCCGTAACAATCTAACCTCAGGAGCCATAGGAAGTGGTCCTTATTCTTTATCGCTGGAAGCCATCCGTGAATTTGAAGTAGCGACCAATGTGTACGATGTGTACAAAGGCAGAGAAGGTGGTGGTACAGTAAGTGCAGTTACAAAATCTGGTACAAATACCCTAACCGGATCTGTTTTTGACTACTACCGTTCGGATTTTTTGGCCAGTCCTTATGATATTCGTGGTGTAAAAAGAGAACAAAAATTTACTACCAATCAGTATGGATTCAGTTTAGGTGGTGCATTAATCAAAGATAAGCTCCACTTCTTTACTGCGTTGGACCGTCAAGATGAAAGCATTCCATTTTTTATTGCCGATATCCGTGATAATGATGATGCGATCAGTTTGGGCATCAGTAAAGGAGCGCTAGATAGTGTGGTGAATATTGGTAGAGCTAAATATGGATTAGGAAGTGGTCCGCAGGTAGGCGAGTTCAAACGTAAAACGCTGGCAAATACCTTTTTTGCCCGTTTAGATTGGCAAATTAATGATAAACACCGGTTAACTTTGAGAAATAACTATAGTGACTGGAATAATCCCGTGAGCAATAGTGACAACTCTAACATTAACCTTTTTGAGGTATATGGAGATTTCAAGTCAAGGGAAAACAGTACGCTGTTATCCCTAAGGTCTCAGTTAACACCAACCTTTTTAAACGAATTTAAGGTGCAGGTGCAATCGGCAACAAGAAATTATGTACCAAACAGTGAGCTTCCTGTAGCAAATATTCCAAGAGCAATTGTTAATGTGCGTTCCACTCTGCCTAATGGAACTCTTGGTAGCAAAACTGTTCAGCTTGGTGGACAACGTTTCTTTCCAGAGAACAACCTGGAGAATCAGTATCAACTTGTAAATACATCTTATTATAGTGTGGAGAAGTACAAATTCACTTTCGGAACCGACAATACGCTGACCTATCTGGATACCTATATTTCAAGTGAGCAAAATGGTCGTTTTATCTTCAATAATCTGGCGGAATTCAATAACCTGAATCCGTCCAGATATGCCAGAGAAGCCCCTATTAACGGAGAACCATCCGTGCAGCAATACATTTTAAATGCATCTGCTTTTGGTCAGGTTGAATTTGATATCATCCCGAATCTAAATGCAATGTTTGGTGTACGTTATGATGTAACCAGTTTTCTTACCCAAGCAGATTATAATCCAGTCGTAGAGCGCACTTTGGGTCTTAGAACAGATAGTAAGATTACAGATGCCGGAAAAATACAGCCGCGCTTACAATTAACCTGGGACATTAAAGGAGAGAAGAAAGACATCATCAGATTGGGCGGAGGACTTTTTTCTGCTAACCCTGTAAACTATGCACAAGTGAATAATATTCAAAACAGCGGAACAAAGGTTGCATCAATTGACGTTTCCCGTCCGGCTTCAGGAACCAGTCTTGTTCCGGTACCAGACTTTCCATCTTACAGAAGAGACCCATCTACAGCTCCAGGAATCATTGCTGGTGTACCTTATGTATCCACAATCAATTTGAATGATCCGAATTTAAAAATGCCTTCCATTTTCAAAACGAACCTGAGCTATAATAAGATCATCGGCGACAGATTGAGACTTGGAGTGAATTTATTGTACAGTTATACCAAAAATAATTACGTCTATCTTGACCGAAATCTAGCAGACAACCCTTACTTCAGGCTGGCCAACGAAGAAAACAGAGGTGTATTTGTACCTGCATCTACTATCACTGCCAATGGAATTACCAATAATGTGCTGGGAAGGAAGACCAATGAAGTAGGACGTGTGCTGATGCTAACTAATGGGGCAAATTTAAAGCAGAAAGCTATGATTTTGGATGCGAGTTTCCGCTACCTGAAAGATGGCTATATTAATGTGAGTTATACCTTAAATGATGCTAGGGATAATTCTTCTTACAATGGAAATGTGGCCAATACTTCTACCTTCAGGCCGGTAAAATCTGATCCAAGAGACCTATCAGAAATATCTTATTCTGATAATCAATATCGCAATAAAGTTGTAGTCTATGGTACTACACCAACCTGGAAGGGTTTTTCTTTAAGTGGAACATTTAGAGGTATTGGTGGCTCGCGTTACTCCCTTACCGTTGACGCAGATCTTAATGGTGATTTTGTTGGAGGGCCGGGTGAAGACAATGATCTAGCTTTTGTTTTTGATCCAAATAATTCAGCAACAAGTGCAACTGTTAAGGCTTCGATGGAAAAGGTTTTAAACAACCCCGACAATAGGGCCAAAGATTACATCCGTGAAAGCTTAGGTAAGATAGCCAATCGTAATGGTGGCGAGAACCCTTTTTCAGGAACTTTTGATTTAAGGTTGATGAAGGACTTTAAAACGTATAAAAGTCAGAAACTGACTGTGAGTGTGGATGTATTTAACTTCGCGAACTTGCTGGATAAAACAAAAGGTGTAAACTATAATCTGGGCAATCAAACCCTGTTACTAGTAACCAAATTTGACCAAGTGAAGCAACAATATGAGTACCGTGTAAACGAGAATGTGGGGGTAACGAAAGCCGGAGGTACTCCGTACCAAATACAGGTTGGTGCCAGATACTCTTTTTAATTACAAGTAAACCCAATATGGATTCGTGTAGAGATTTTATTGAAAAAGCAGCCCTCCTTATCGGAGGCGCTGCTTTGATTCAAACAATTGGATTCAGTAAAGAATTCGCAGGCCGTGTAGAAACGGGTTCGACTCCAAAAAAAGATCTGCTAATGAGACAAATGGTATAAATGAGATGCGGAACTGCTGCTGTTTCTTATTGGTTTTATTGGCCCTAGCAAAGTCCACCTTTACTGCCGGACAAACGACGAAAACTACTTTGGCAGGTAGAGTAAGTTCTATTCATCAACCAAAGATAGAAGGAGTGCTATTGACCTTGATACATTTACCAACTGGAACGGTTTATGGCTGCAGTACCAATTCATCCGGAAGTTTTTTTCTCCCAGATTTAAAACCAGGGGGCCCATACCAGATAGAGGCGAATTACCAAAGCTTTAAAAAATACCAGGAAACTGGTCTTTTTTTTAGGCTTGGTGAACCATCTATTTTAAATATAGTACTGAAAAGTGAGGTAAATGAGCTCCCAGAAATTAAGATCACGGCAATCTCCAGCGGGAAACTGCTGAAGAAAAATACAAGCGGTCCCATTTTCTATACTGGAAGTAGAGAACTGGAAATTGTGCCGAGTATCCGGCGAAGCCTGGTGGATTATATTAAGCTAAGTTCTTTGGCGTTCGGGCCTGCAATTGCAGGTGGGAATTACCGGCAAAATTTCATTACTGTTGATGGCTCAGAATTCAATAACAACTTTGGGGTAGGAGATAACTTGCCGGGCAATGGCGCCCAGCCTATCGCTCTTGATGCCATTGCAGAAATGTCAATAGAGGCAGCGCCTTATCACTCCATTTGGGAGTCAGGTTTTATTGGAAGTGCAATTAATATCATTACCCGCTCTGGTAGCAACGCCATGGAAGGATCATTATATGGTTATTTTAGAAATCAGGATAGTTATGGTTATAAGGCCGCTGATCAGCAGGTCGATAAAAGACAGGTTATGTATCACCTGGAAGGTTTCCGGCTGGGCGGACCCGTAATCAAAAATAAATTATTTTATTTTTTTAGCCTAGAAATGGAAACTGAGAAGCTACAGCCCCAACCGTTTAATGCAGCAACTTTAGAACAACCTTTTGGGAGCAACAGCAATATCGCAAGGCCCACCTCTGCTGAATTAGATGAAATAAGCAACTATCTGCGGAATACCTATCATTATGACACTGGCCCTTATCAAGACTATGATTTTAAGAACAAAAGTACCAAAGCTTTGCTTCGGTTAGACTGGAACCTAAGCGATAACCACAAGATTAGCCTTAGGTATAATCAGTTACATGCCAAAAGGCCAGAGCTAGTGAATGGGTCAAGGAGTCCGCTAGTACCATTTGCTGCAAGTACAGGTCGCAGGGCATTAAATTCACTTCCATTTAGCAATTCCAACTTTACAACCTTGTCAGACTTTTATTCTATTGCTGGAGAATGGAATAGCAGACTTTCACCAACGCTGACCAATACGTTACGCACTTCCTATACCCGACAATATGAGCCCCGAGAATCCGAAAGCGAATATTTTCCTTTTGTCGACATTTTAAAGGATGGCATTCCTTTCACATCCTTTGGTTATGAGCCTTTCAGTTATGGGAATGTGCGGGATGTATCCCTAGTTTCTTTAAACAACCGTGCACAATGGACACATGGAAAAGGCATCTGGACTGGTGGCTTTCAGCTGGATTACTGCAATACTAAAAATAGTTACATGCCTTTCGGAACGGGTTACTATACCTTTCGATCATGGGAGGATTTTGCTTTGGGAAACAAGCCATTGGATTATGCGCTGACGTATCCTCAGAATAATCGGTCAGTAATCCCTGAATATAGCTTTAACTATCTTTCTACGGCTGCCTTTATGCAATACAGCGTCATGTTAAATGATCAGTTGAGTCTAACGGCCGGAATAAGGATTGATTTTCCATTATTTCCCAGGCCATTGCCTGAAAATAAAGTGCTCGCCTCACTGGAATTTGCTGGTGGCCAACACTTAAATACTGGCCAGCTACCTAAACCTGCGCTGCTGACAGCGCCACGTGCAGTTATGACTTATGACCTTAATTCAGATAAAAATATTAGGCTCAGGCTTGGATCGGGTATTTTTACCGGAAGAATCCCTTTTGTATGGATCATCTCACAAGCCCGTTATTCGGGAGTTTACCAATTGACACAGACATGGCAAGGCATTCAAAATACCCCATTTACATTTCATGCGGATGAACAAAGTCAATACGTTACCGATCAAACTGCTGTATTACCTTCTGTAACCAGTGTATTAGCTCGGGATTTTAAAATGCCACAAAGCTGGAAGTCAACACTGGGAATTGATGTGGTGTTACCAGGAGGATTAAAAGGCATTGTCGAAGTTCTTTACAGCAGGGACATCAGAGGAATATTGTTTAAAGATATAAATCTATCGGAGCCATCTATACTGAATATTCCGGGTTACGCCGATCATAGGCTAGTATATCCTTTCCAGAATCAATTAAAGTTTGTCAATCCCTTAAATACATTTGGACAGTATGATCCGCAGGGAAATTCACCACTAAATGCTGTTGTAGTGGGTAATTCGTCAAAAGGGTATTATTTCTCCAGCACTGCCAGGGTTGAGAAACAGGTCGCAAATGGTATTAATTTTTCATTCGCTTACTCTAGGAATTCGGCTAAAAATTATAATGATGGAGACGGCGATCAGACCCTTTCTGCGCTGAATGCTACACCAACTGCTAATGGAATTAACCACCCTGAATTGGGCTATGCTGCCTATGTGCCAACAGGCCGGATCGTTTCAACATTAGGATTTGTTAAACAATACAGTAAGCACCTTAAGTTTTATGGCGGTTTAGTTTATCAGGGCGTTAGTGAAGGCCGTTTTTCTTACACATACGGTAGAGACTTTATTGGCGACCGTACCAACCGTTCACTTATTTATGTGCCAAAAGACGCTTCCGAGATCCAGTTCTCACCTTTGACTACCACCGTTTCTGGAAAGACCTTTACTTACAGCCGTGAGCAGCAAACGGAAGCTTTTTTTAGTTACTTGGATCAGGACAGGTACCTGCGGACTCGTAAAGGCAAATATGCAGAGCGAAATGCAGGATTAATACCCTGGAGGAACCAATTCGATATTCGGCTGATGCAGGAGTTAACTATAGTGGGGCATGGCAAGAGACATGGGGTACAATTCAGTATTGATATTATCAATGCAGGAAACATGCTTAATAGAAACTGGGGCTTAAGAAAACAGGTGGTTTCGAGCGCTATACTAATCCCCAGCAATCTGGAGCAAGTAGTGCCTGACGGTAATATCGTTCCAACTTTTCAGTTTGCAAGCTCTGGCGGCAAACTGTTGACCCAGACTTTTAAAACCGATATAACTACTAATTCTACCTACCAGATGCAGTTTGGACTAAGGTATTTATTCAAATGATTTCATCGTTCGTTTAACTAAGGGAAACACGAATTCTGTGAGTCCTGGCTTGGAAATCACGCTTCGCTAGCAACTTACTCGATTACTATACTGTCAATGGCATTGGCCAACGCATGTTCCTTTACTACAGGTGTTTTCAAACCTTCGGCACGGAATACCACTAAATCGGTCATGCCTAAAAAACCAAGGAAAGCTTTTAGATAAGGCGCAACAAAGTCGTTAGGTTTGCCCGGTCCTTCTGAATAGATACCGCCTGAAGACATCGCTACATAAACCTTTTTACCAGTTACCAGACCAATAGGTCCATTTGCGCCATACCCAAATGTTACTCCGGCTCTGGTGATATGATCAATCCATGCTTTTAATGCCGTATGTATCGTAAAATTGTAAAGCGGCGCACCGATAATGATGATATCCGCTGCCATTAATTGCCTCACGGCTTCATCTGAGTACCGAAGTGATTCTATTTCTTCGGCTGTCAGTTGATCTCCAGGAGTAAACATAGATCGTAGAATAACAGGATTTAAATGTGGAATTTCAAGGTCAACTAAGTTAACTTCTTCGACAGTACTGTCTGGATACTTCTCTTGTACTCTTTCCACGATGGCATTACCCAGCTTAATACTATAAGACTGATTTCCCTGGATGCTTGAGGTTAAATGGAGGATTTGTTTCATAAAAATTCAATTAAGTTTAAGCTTATTAGCTTATTTATTGTTTAGAACAAAGCTAGCCCATTTAACTATCTATAAGTTAGTACTTACCTAAAGGAAAGCGGTTCCTTTTAGGAAAGTGTTTACCTTTGGCTATGAAAACAGCTGAAATTCCTGCAAAAAAAGAGTGCGAGAGTTCGCTCAAAAACGTTCTTGATGCACTATATGTACTCCATGGCCGTTGGAAACTACCTGTAGTTTTAAGCCTTGTACAAAAATCAAAGCGTTTCAACGAAATTCAGAATGCTGTAAGTGGCATATCTCCAAAGGTATTGGCTAATGAGTTAAAGGATCTTGAACAGAATGAATTTATTAAAAGGACTGTGTATCCTACAATACCAGTAACCATCATCTACGAAGCAACTGAATACAGTTTGACTTTAAAAAACGTATTATACGAACTTAACGCATGGGGAGAACAGCATCGAGAACGGATCAAGCAAAGTATGCGCAGTTAAAAAGTTGAATGTAAGACTAGCATACAAACTGTAATTTAGTAAACCTCATTTATATGAAGAAGATTTTTATAATAAACGGAAGTGCCAGTCAAGCTTCATCAAATCAAAAACTCATTGATAAATTTACTAGAAAGACTTCAAAATTTTTTAAGGTGACTGTTTTTAATGACTTAAAAACACTCCCTCATTTCGACCCTGAACTTTCCATTAACCATACACCTACTGCAATTTTAGACTTTAGAAAAGAAATTGAAACCTCTGATGGAGTTTTAATCTGCACACCTGAATACATCTTCAGCATTCCAAGCGGACTTAAAAATGCCATTGAATGGTGTGTTTCAACAACAATTTTTTCCAATAAACCAACTGGACTTATTACAGCTTCTGCGAGTGGAGAAAAAGGGCACCAAGAATTACAGCTCATAATGAAAACCCTTATGGCAAAATTTACGGTTGACACTACATTATTAATTCAAGGAATTAAAGGTAAAATAGATCAATATGGCAACATTAAAGACAGTATAACAAATAACGATTTGATAAAATTTATCGATTCATATCACAAGCTAATAAATACCCAACACATTTAAACCAGAAATTAAAATAAACATGGATCATGATTTTGACATTCTTAATTACGAAATGGTAGAAATTCCTGGTGGGGAAATCATCTTAAGAGATGACAGAATTAAAAGCACATGGAAAGTTGATATAAAACCTTTTTTTATTGCCAAATATCCTGTATGCCAGCAAATTTACCGCCAAATAACAGGCCAATCGCCTAGTGCCTTTAAAGGAAAGAAACATCCGGTGGAAATGGTTTCATGGAGAGATGCCATATATTTTTGTAATATACTTTCTAATAATACTGGTTTAACAGCCTGTTATATATTTGATGAAAAGGAAGATGTGATATTTAATCCCGATGCCAACGGGTATCGTTTACCAACAGAAGCAGAGTGGGAATATGCCTGTAAAGCCGGGACAATTGGTCCACGTTACGATGAGCTGGACGAGATAGCATGGTATAAAGAAAATTCAGGAGGGATGACACATGAAGTTGGATTAAAAATGCCTAACCAATGGGGACTTTATGATATGTTAGGTAACGTTTGGGAATGGTGTTCAGATATTTATGATGAAGAGGTGTATAGTTCCTACCGTATTTTTCGGGGTGGGGGCTGGTGTGATCAAGAAAGGGGTTGTATGGCCACTAATCGTAGGCGTAGCCATCCATCCAGTTTTAAAATTGATGATTTAGGATTTCGGATAGCCAAAAATTAAAACCAATTGGATGGTAATATTCCTTAATCATTAGATAATTTCTAGGTTCTAAACATAGAAGAATCACCTTAATTTGGATTTCCTAACCATATATAAATTCAATATGAAATCTAAAATATTAAACACGTTAATTATTACAGGAGTCGCTGGTTTGCTACTGAATGCAACAGGGAATGCCCAGCAGTTATCTATTAACAAAGGACCATTTAAGCCAACAGACGAATCCTTAAAAGAGTATAAATATCCTGAATGGTTTAGAGATGCTAAGTTTGGTATCTGGGCACATTGGGGGCCGCAGGCAGTACCGCGACAGGGAGATTGGTATGCAAAAAACATGTATGAAGAAGGCAGTCAGCAAAATAAGTATCATGTGGCTCATTACGGTACACCCTCTAAATTTGGATATAAAGATATTATCCCATTGTGGAAGGCAGAAAAGTGGAATCCTGAAAAATTGATGGCACTATACAAAAAAGCAGGTGCTAAATACTTTGTCAGTATGGGCAGCCACCATGATAATTTTTTCCTGTGGAATTCCAAAATTCATCCTTGGAATTCTGTAAACATGGGTCCGCACAAAGACGTGGTTGGTCTTTGGCAAAAAGCAGCCAAAAAAGAAGGTCTTAAATTTGGCGTATCAGAACATTTGGCTGCCAGTTACACCTGGTACCAGTCTGCACATAAGGCAGATGTAGCAGGGGAGTATAAAGGGGTACCATACGATGGTAATGACCCACAATATGCGAATCTGTATCATACTAAGGCTGCCGCCGGAGATAACGGTTGGTTAACTACTAATCCTGAGTGGATGAAAGAATGGTATGCAGATGTAAAAGAATTGGTGGATACTTACCATCCTGATTTGCTTTACTCTGACAGCAAATTGCCATTTGAAGAAGTGGGTAGGAGCATGCTCGCTAATTTCTACAACGGAAACATCACTTATACTGACGGCAAGCCTACAGCCGTATATAACTGCAAAGAAGCATCTGAAGGTAAGTGGGCACAGGATGTGGAGCGTGGTGTATTGGATTCTATCAGTCCTTACCCATGGCAAACGGATACATCAATTGGTGACTGGTACTATAGAACAGGTCAACAGTACAGAACCGGCACTGAAATTATACAAATGCTGATTGATATTGTGAGTAAAAATGGTAACCTGTTGATCAACGTAGTGCAAACTCCCGAAGGTGACCTTGAGCCGGATGTGCTCACTATTGTTGAGCAAATTGCCGCGTGGATGCCTGTTAATAACGAGGGAATATATGGCACGCGTCCCTGGAAAATTTATGGTGAGGGACCATCAACCATCAAATCTAATCAGGCGAAAGGTCCATTTGGTGGTTTGAGTGATACCCACGCCTATCAATCAACAGATATTCGTTTCACTACTAAAGGTAATAGTCTTTTTGCATTTTGTATGGATACCCCTAAAGATGATATTCGTATCACATCATTAGGTAAAAGTTCAAAGCTCAATGAAAAAAAGATAGCTGGCATTAAACTTTTAGGGAGCAATGAAAAACTTAAATGGACACAAGAAGATGATGCCTTAGTTATTGCCAAACCATCAAGTATACCTTCCTGGAAAGTAATGAGTTTTAAAATAGAATTAAAATAATGCGTTTTTAGTCGTTGCAGCTGCGTTTTACCATCGTTTTATATGACTGGTACACATATAGGGGTTTAAAAGGGTTACATAGGGGTTGAATAGGGGTTTACCTCTTCTCAAGTCCTATGTAAGTCCTATTTCTATGCCGCCCATATAAGAGCCATGTAAGACCCGGGTAAAAGCCTTGAGTATTAAATTATACCAAACAAAAAGTATAAAAAATACAGAAGTAGATTAGCCTATTTTGGTTCAACCAAGCCAGGTACATTAATCATTTCGTCTGTATCTGCGCTGTAATCTACGGCTGGCATACCAAATCCGAAAAGTTTTAAGAATTCAGTTTTGTAGCCTTCTAAATCTCCAATCGATGATAAAGTTTCTGTAGTTACTTCGTTCCACAAGGAGGCTACTCTTTCTTGAACATCCGCTCTCATCTCCCAATCGTCAATTCGAATGCGACCTTTCTCATCAACGGGAACCTTTGATCCACAGTATAATCTTTCGCTAAACAATCGTTGGATTTGTGCTATGCAACCCTCGTGGATACCTTTTGACTTCATTATTTTATACAACAATGAAATGTATAGCGGAATAACAGGAATCGCTGAACTAGCTTGTGTAACTAAAGCCTTATTAACAGAAACATACGCACGACCATTAATTTCCTTTAATTTATCATCAATGGTAAATGCTGTAGATTCCAGGTGATCTTTTGCATGTCCAATTGTGCCTTTCCGGTATACAGCTTCGGTTAAAGCCGGACCAATATAGGAATAAGCAACAGTGGTAAAGCCATTAGTTAATAAATTTTCAGCTTTTAACAAGTCTATCCACATCTCCCAATCTTCGCCACCCATTACGGCTACTGTATTCTCAATTTCTTCTTCATTTGCAGGGTCGATAGAAACCTCAGAAACGACTCCAGTATGAAAATCTACAGTCTTATCAGAAAAACTACCACCTATAGGCTTTAAAGTAGAACGGTGTGTAATTCCTGTTGTTGGATTGGTTCTCACAGGTGAAGCAAGACTATAGATCACTAAATCTACCTGCCCTAAGTCGGCTTTGATTAATTCAACAGTTTGTTGCTTTATTTCGTTGGAGAAAGCATCGCCGTTGATGCTTTTTGCATATAAGCCAGCCTTAATGGCTTCTGTTTCAAAGGCAGCAGTGTTATACCAACCTGGGGAAGCTGTTTTTCCTTCTTTAGGTGGTTTTTCAAAATAAACACCAATAGTGGATGCTTCTGATCCAAATGCACTTGTAATTCTTGACGCTAAGCCGAAGCCTGTTGATGCGCCTATCACTAAAACTTTTTTAGGGCCATCAATTGCACCTTTTGATTTAATGTAGTTAATCTGGTTTAATACGTTTTGCTCACATCCTTTTGGATGTGCTGTTAAACATATAAATCCACGAATTCTAGGTTCTATAATCATAATTCTTTAAGCTAATTTTTAAATTTACTTTTTTAGTTGACCTCTTAATAAATAAAATTTAAAATATTTACTTTTTGGTGTTTGAAAAATCGTGTATACATAAAAAAGGAGCGCCATCCAGGCACTCCTCATTCAATAATTAATTATCAAAACATTCTAACATTATAACTTCCAGCTAGTGTAGTGAAACTAAGGTTGATGCTTTCTGG
Organism: Pedobacter sp. UYP24; assembly: GCF_054057295.1. Classification (NCBI taxonomy): domain Bacteria; kingdom Pseudomonadati; phylum Bacteroidota; class Sphingobacteriia; order Sphingobacteriales; family Sphingobacteriaceae; genus Pedobacter; species Pedobacter sp. UYP24. The sequence goes on along the minus strand of NZ_JBSRZD010000004.1, from coordinate 153,975 downwards.
TTTTCCAAATCCCCTTATCCACTAGCTCACCTACTAGGAACTGGGTATTTTTATATTTGTCGCCATTAATATAACCCCAGATAGATGGAATTTCTTTGGATATACACAATCGGGAGAAAATGATTTAATTAATTGGAATTGGCCTAAGTGAAAAATAAATAGGTTAGAAAGGTTTTACCTCTTACCTATGTTATCCATTTTTTGAGCATATTTCTTGATAACACTAATGGTACTGGTATCCGTATCAAAAACGGAGTACCATCCCTGTGCTTCATGTGGAGGATCACCTATAAAATCATCACCGGCTTTCCAAAAGCCTTTAGGGATTCTTGGACGCCCTTCGCCAGCCCATGCCCAGAAATTAACTCCAGCAAGCTCATTGTCCTTTTTATTGGAGCGGTTAAACACCTCTTCAAAAATTCTAGCATAGTATTTATCTCTTATTGATGTTGGTGTTGTTGATTCATGGCTATTCAAATCTCTTGAAATGCCGAACTCCTCTAAGACCAATGGTTTATTAAGCTTTTTAGCAATTGCTATATGTTCTTTAATATAATTTACCGCGTAATCAACCGATGGCTGAAAAGTTTCATTGGCCCTTTCCGGGTCATAAAAATTCCAATTTTGCACCCAAATGTGGATGGTAGTATAATCAATATATTTACTTGAATGATCTTTTTCAAGGTTGGTGCCAGATGCTACATCATTGGATGTTTTACCTTCACTTCCGGTTGTCACCAGATGGTTATGATCCAGTTTTTTTATAAAACCTGCGGTTGCATCTATCCATTTTAAGAAGTCAGGGATATTATCTACACCCCGGGGCTCATTGGCTAACTCCCAAGCCATAATAGTTGGATCATTTTTATAAGCGATTTTAGAAACGGAGTTAATCCGGTTTACAATAAACTCAATATGCTTATTAAAGGTCTCAACAGCTTTTTGATTAGAATAAAATTTAGCGGTAAATTCAGCGTACTTACCCCAATCACCATTAGGGTGTGGTGGTGGGTATGGAATAGAGTCGGCAGCACCCACCCAAACTAAATACTGTCCCATTCCGCCAGACCATGGCCAAAAATCATTCAGACACATAACTGCTTTCATATCTCTTTTTTTCATCTCACTTAAAAGAAAATCAAGACCTTCTATCACATCCTTATTATATTTTCCAGGGGCAGTTTGTAGTGATGGAAGCATTCTCCAAGGTTCATTATCTGGTCCTTCGCTTCCAGCAACAACACGCAGATTTCGCACACTCATCCCGGAAAGACGGTCCAATTCCCTAATTAATCGTGTTCTGTTGCCTCCTGCACCCTTAGAACCTAGGTTCATACCATACCAGAAATTGGTTCCCAAGTAGTAATAAGGCTTGCCATCTACTTCAAATGCGCTTTTGTTAACTTTTACAAAGCCAGTTGTTACTGTTTTAACCTTCTGTTCGCTATTACAGGCAAAACAAATGAGAGCAAGAGAAAATAGCAGATAGTTTTTAATCATACTTAAAATTTGATATAGTTATGGTCGATTTGAAAATGTAATATAATGATTTTTTCTACAAGAGAGAATGTGTAATTATTTATGATTTCTAATTAAATAAAATAGGAATTTCTGATTTTATTAGTCGATTAGTCGTTGTAAATTTAATTTTTGCCACATTTATATTTTTATTAGTATGTTTTTTGTATTTATTTAAATTTTTTACCTATAAAATCTAACAATATTTATAGATTTTATTTATTAAATTAGTTATAATATTGATTCTATTTGTTTTTAAAATGTTTTTTTTGTTTTTTTATTGAATTCTAAGGTTTTTTTAAGCTTTTTGTTTTGTAAAACCTTAATTTAGCTTTAATTCATTGAAAAATTCAAAGCAACACATGCATTTTTTAACTAAACCACATAAATATGAAGATTGAAATTCTACACAAAAAAATTCCTACCTATTTGCTCTTGGGTATGGTGTTAATGCTAGCATTAGTATTTTTGGAACCCATTCGCTCTTTTGCCCAAGATGCAACCGGTAGCAAAACAGGGACAATTAATGACGTCACAGCAGCAAAAGCAGGTGCACCAACTATGGGCGAAATTGGTGATGCCGTTGGCCACAACAAAATTGCAATCAACATCATGTGGACTCTGCTTGCAGGTTTTCTGGTAATGTTTATGCAAGCAGGTTTTGCACTAGTTGAAACAGGCTTTACCCGAAAGAAAAACGTAGCTCACACCATGGGTATGAACTTCATGGTATATGCTGTGGGTATGTTTGGCTTTTGGATATGTGGTTTTGCCTTCATGTTTGGGGGGGCATTAAATGCTGCCACCATTGGAGGAGCGCCAGGTGTAGTTAGTCACGAGTATATTGTGCACATGTTCGGGCATGATTTCGGAATTGCAGGTTCAGTAGGATTCTTCCTTAATAGCGATGTTTACGATGTAGGTGTATTTACTCTTTTCTTGTTTCAAATGGTTTTTATGGATACCACTGCTACCATTCCTACGGGTTCAATGGCAGAAAGATGGTCATTTAAATCCTTCCTGATCTTTGGCTTTTTTATTTCCATGTTTGTTTATCCGCTTTACGGCAACTGGGTATGGGGTGGCGGATGGCTATCTCAACTTGGTGCTAATTTTGGATTTGGACATGGCGTAGTCGATTTTGCAGGTTCATCTGTGGTTCATCTTGTTGGTGGTGTAGCTGCACTGGCCGGGGCCATAGTTATAGGTCCGCGTATCGGTAAATTTAATGCCGATGGCTCACCAAACACTATCCCTGGTCATAATATTCCAATGGCTTTGCTGGGTACGTTTATTTTAGCCTTGGGTTGGTTTGGTTTTAATCCTGGTTCCACTTTAGCTGGTGGAGATTTCCGTATTGCTATAGTGGCTGTAAATACCATGATGGCTGGTACTGCCGGTACCCTGGCTGTGCTAATCATTTTATATATACAAAAGAAAAAACCAGACCCTGGTATGCTTGCCAACGGTATGCTTGCTGGTCTGGTAGCTATTACAGCACCATGCGCATTTGTTAACTCTATATCATCAGTCATTATTGGGGCCATCGCCGGCGTTCTGGTAGTACTTACCATTTATTTGATGGATTATATTTTTAAAATTGACGATCCGGTTGGTGCATTCGCGGTTCATGGTGTAAATGGTGCATGGGGTGTAGTAGCGGTGGGTTTATTTGCTGATGGTTCTTATGGTGATGGTTGGAATGGAGTAAAAGGAACAGTTAAAGGTTTATTCTATGGTGATGGCACTCAGCTAACCGCTCAATGTATTGGCGTACTCACCTGCTGTATTTTTGTATTTGTAGTGATGTACCTGTTCTTTAAAGTATCCAATAAAATTACACCAATTAGGGTTGCTGCAGCTGATGAAGTGGGAGGTTTGGATATTCCTGAAATGGGTGTAATGGGTTATGTTGATTAAAAATCGCCTTCAATAAACCATATAATGTATGGCCGATAGCACTGATACTATCGGCCATTAATAAACTGATAATAGAGGATCATGGAAAGGATATTAAAAAAAGCGATCAATCCCCTAAGGATATTGATCAACGATAGTCGCTTTACTGGTATTATGCTTATAGCTTGTACCTTAATTTCAATATATCTGGCTAACTCTGGGTTTGCCCCTTATTATAAGGATCTTTGGAATAAAGTATGGCTGTCCACCTCATTCCCAATTCATCTTCCTGAAAACTTGCTAAGCTGGATTAACAATTTCATGATGGCATTCTTCTTTTTAATGGCTGGAATGGAAATTAAAAGAGAACTGATCAGTGGAGAGCTGTCATCTTTTAAAAAGGCAGTCTTGCCGTTTGGGGCAGCACTTGGGGGCATGATCGTTCCAGCGTTGATCTTCCTGCTTTTTAACCTGCACACTGGTTATTCAAAAGGATGGGGGATACCCACTGCCACTGATATAGCATTTTCTGTCGGCATAGCTTCATTATTGGGTAGCCGCATTCCGGTTGGATTAAAAATATTGTTAATGGCATTGGCCATAATTGATGATATGGGAGCCATTGTAGTCATCGCCTTATTTTATGGCGGACATATTAGTTGGTTGTTTTTAGGCATAGGTACGGTATTTTATTTGGGGCTGCTAGCCTGCAATTATTTAAAAATGAAATTTGGACCACTTCAAATTGTTTTATCATTACTAATGTGGTATTGCTTTTTTAATTCGGGAATTGAAGCTAGTATAGTTGGCGTCTTAGTAGCCTTTGCCACGCCTGTTGGCGAGTTGCCAAAAATCGAAAGATCGATACACCGCTACGTTAATTTTTTAATATTACCATTATTTGCATTGGCAAATACTGCGATATTGTTACCATCGGATATTACGGCTTCATTCAGCAGCACTGTTGGTTTGGGAATCATTGCGGGTTTGGTTATCGGAAAGCCTTTTGGGATATTTTTATTTAGCCGCTTACTTGTAGCTGTTAAAATAGCAAAGTTACCCAAAAATGTAGAATGGAAACAACTTTTCGGTATGGGAACATTGGCTGGAATAGGTTTTACTATGTCAATATTTACAACCATGCTTGCATTTAAACAACCCGCATTTCAGGACATTGCCAAGGTATCCATTTTATTTAGCGTTTTGCTATCATTGGTATTCAGTATAATTTACTTTTTAATCGTGAGTGTGGATATGAAATTTAAATACTTATCCGAAAATGAAAGAGAAGATGCTGCAAATAGTAAAGCTGCTCTAGAATTAAGCTAAATTTTTCATATTTTACAATACATTACTAAAATGTTATGTATAAGATCTTGTTGTTAGAAGACGACCATAAGATGGCAAACGAGCTAAAGATCTTTTTGGAAAGCCAGGATCTTTTTTGTGATATTGTATTTGACGGTGCTTTATTTTTTAAACAGCTGCAAATGGATAATTATAACCTTTACATTTTAGATGTGAATGTCCCTTTGCTTAATGGCATTGACGTATGTAAGAAAATTAGAACTACTAATGGGGTAATACCTATTTTGATGCTTACTGCTTATAGTGACGTAGAAAATAAGATCCTTGCATTTGAAGCTGGAGCTGATGATTATCTCGTTAAACCATTTCACCTGGAAGAACTGTCAGCACGTATTAAAGCTCTGTTTCGGAGAAGTTATTCGCAACAGGATAGCAGGAGGATCATTACTATTGATGATCTGGTTATTCATACCGGCGAGATGAAAGTAAGCCGGGCAGGTAAAGAAATATCCCTCACCCCAAAAGAATATAAATTAATTGAATTATTGGCTTTGGAGGAGGGGAAGCCTGTTTCCAAACAAACCATTGCTGCTAAAGTATGGGACATAAATTTTGAAACAGGAACAAATACGATCGAAGTTTACATTAATTATTTAAGAAATAAAATAGATAAAGGGCACAGCAGAGCATTAGTGCACACGCGTGCTGGTTTTGGGTATTACCTCAAATGAATTTAAAACAGCGATTTTCATTTATATTCAGTTCCTTATTCTCAGTTGTTTTAGCAACAGTCATGTTGATTGTATACTACCTATTTGCGGATATGAGACGAGAAGAGTTAATAGCAGAATTAACAGAAAAAGCTCAAACAACTGTCAAACTTCTGATAGAAACGCAAGAGGTTCATTATGACATGCATAAGATCATTGATAAAAACAGTGTAAATAACCTGCATTTTGAAAAGATTCAAATATATAATGAAACGAAAAAATTGTTGTACAGCAGTACAGTTGCACCAACCATAAAATTGACATATGCTGATCTGGACCTATTAAAAAAGAAACGGCTTGTGTTAAGAAACGTTAATCCCAATGTGGTATTGGGATTTTACTATAAAAGCGGGAACGATGGTTATTATGTATTGATATCTGCAGACGACAACTATGACAAAAATAAACTTAACCATCTAAAGTATGTCCTGTTTGTGCTATTTGTTACAGGACTAATAGTTGTATGGATACTTTCATTTAGCCTGAGCAAAAAAGCATTGGAGCCACTTGATAACTTCCGGAGAAAGATACAAGAGATTACAGATAGTAATTTAAAAATAAGGCTGTCCAAAGAAGAACGAGAGGATGAAATAAATACATTGGCAGGTTCCTTTAACCAGATGATGGACAGGATAGATAACGCCTATGACCGACAAAAGGAGTTTACAGGAAATGCCTCACATGAACTTCGCACACCTGTTGCACGCATAGCAGCTCAACTTGAAAATCTATTGAACCGCACGAATATAGATCCATCTATCAAATTAAGCCTGACAAGCATTTTTAATGATACCTTTCAACTTTCGGAAGTTATTAGTTCTCTGGTTGCTCTGGCTGACATTAATAGTCGTGAACACAATTTTTCTTTTGTAAAATTAAGATTAGATGAAATCATATTTAGTACTACAACAGAACTATCAAAAATATATCACGATTTTAAATTAAAGTTTGAAATAGAGAACAATACAGTAAATGAAACCGATTTGGAGATAATGGGAGATGAAACTTTATTAAAAATAGCCCTATCAAATTTATTTAAAAATGCTTACGTTTATTCTGATAACCATACAGTTGAATGTCTTATCAGACAAAACAACGGAGAAATAGAATTACTTTTAACTAATACTGGAAAAACTCCTGAAATTGAAGATCCGCGTACCCTATTTACAACTTTTTACCGTGGTAACAATAGTCATCAGGTTTCTGGTAGTGGCATAGGACTTAGTATAGTTAAACGTGTTTTGGACTATCACAATGCAACGATAATTTATAATATACTTGATAGTAATACAAATCAAATTGTTACCAGGTTTTTAGTTTGAAACATTTTTGCTGTCTAATGTGTTGAACTTGTACTATTCTGCAAAGAATTCATTCGTATGAACCAAACTTCTACCGCAATACATAAAAAATTAACGCAGTTACAGGCTACCTCCATTTGCGGAAATGATATTTCTTCTTCTTGTTTGTATGTATCTGCATTAACAATTGCTTATGCAGGCCAATATGCATGGATTTCCCTCTTGATTGTGGCATTGGTGTTATTCCTGTTTAGAAAAATTTATGGGGAAGTAGTTGGTGCATTGCCGTTAAACGGCGGAGCATATAATGTCCTGCTCAATACTACAACCAAACGTACAGCTTCTTTTGCTGCATGCCTAACTATACTTTCTTATATGGCAACAGCTGTAATATCTGCTTACGAAGCGATGTTTTATCTGCATGACATTGTCCATGCTTTGCCGCTAATAATAGCAACTATTATAGTCTTGTTTATTTTTATGGCGCTCACCATTATTGGAATTGGTGAATCCGCTATTGTGGCCGTAGTCATTTTTATTATACATCTTGTCTCCTTAACTCTGCTGGTAGTTACCTGCGGATGGTTTCTATTTAATAATGGCTTGGATGTATTTAAGTTGAATTGGCATGCTCCAGTCCGTTCTGGAGGAATAATAACTGCTCTTTTTTTAGGCTTTTCTGCAGCAATGCTTGGTATCTCTGGTTTTGAAAGTTCAGCAAATTTTGTAGAGGAACAGCAGCCTGGAGTATTTCCTAAAACGCTGCGCAATATGTGGTGGGTAGTTAGTTTCTTTAATCCTGTTATTGCCCTTCTTGCATTGAGTATAATTCCTATTTTATCTATCAGCGACCATCAGGAATCATTATTGTCCTTTATTGGTGAGACAGCCGGGGGCAAATGGTTAAGCTACATCATTTCTATTGATGCAGTTTTGGTACTGGGTGGTGCGGTACTTACTTCTTATGTAGGTGTTACAGGCTTAGCAGAACGTATTGCGCTAGATAGAATTCTTCCTAATTTTTTGTTGAAAAAGAATGCACGAGGTGTCAGTTACCGGATTGTTATTGGGTTTTTCCTCTTATGCGTATCTATTTTGTTGGTAACAAAGGGTAATCTGGCAAATTTGGCTGGTGTATATACTTTCTCGTTTTTGGCAGTAATGGCTCTTTTTGGTTTGGGTAACCTACTCCTGAAAGCCAAAAGAAGACGACTCCCAAGGCCTGAAAGGGCAGCCGTGCTTTCCGTTATAGTAGCCATAGCATTTATTGTTGCTGCATTTTTGGGAAACATGGAGTTAAACTTGCCATCATTCTACGTATTTATTAGGTATCTAATACCTTCGATGGCATTAATTCTTATTATGTTGAATAGGGCACTTTTGGTAAAGTGGCTGATTTACATAGTTACACATCTAAGTAAGCCGCTACGTAAACTAATATTAAACAATGTGAGACTGCACCGTGCACTTGTAGAAATGAATTCAAAAGAACTGGTGTTTTTTACTCGTGGAGATAATGTTGCCATTTTAAACCGAGTTATGATTTATGTAGAAGAAAATGAAGTGACCAAAAAAATTAAGATTGTACATATTTTGGATGCCAATAGTGATAATAAGAATTTAGAAAGGGATATTGAAGTATTAGATCGTGCCTATCCGGATATAGATATTGATTTTGTTGAAATTGAGGGACAATTTGGGCCAGATATTATTGAAATGCTATCCAAACGCTGGGATATTCCGAAAAATTTTATGTTCATTGGCTCCCCTGGGAACGAATTTCCTTACCGCGTATCAGAACTAGGCGGTGTAAGGTTAATTATGTAGTAACTAAACATTTTAAATATGGATATTAATAACGCTTATCAGTTGATTACTGATAAACTGATTATATGGGCTAAGGAGCTAATAAAGCTTTTACCAAATATTGCACTTGCAGCTTTTGTGTTGGTTTTTGGGTTTTTCATTGCAAAATATATAAGAAATTTATTGAGGCGATTAATCCGTCGTTTTGTTCATAATGAGACACTGGATAATCTTTTCAGTTCGCTTATTTATATTTTTCTACTTGGAATTGTCATCTTTATTTCTCTCAGCGTTCTTCAATTGGACAAAGCTGTTACCTCAATACTTGCAGGCGCTGGAATTTTAGGATTAGCTCTCGCTTTTGCTTTTCAGGATATCGCAGCTAACTTCATGTCTGGCATCTTTATTTCCATAAGGAAACCATTATATGTGGGCGATATTGTTAAGATAAAGGATTATATGGGGAAGGTGGAGGATATTAACCTCAGAGATACTGTTATCCGTACCTATCAGGGACAAATGGTAATTATTCCCAATAAAGATGTTTTCCAGAATCCGATAGAGAATTATACGCTGCTTGGTAAGCGGCGTGTAGATTTAACAATCGGCGTTTCTTATGGCGAAGACCTGGAAAGTGTAAAAGAAATTACGCTAGATGCTGTTAAAGATATTGAAGGCCTTGCTAAGGATGAGGAAGTAACTATGTTCTATACTGAATTCGGGAACAGTTCCATTAACTATGTTATTAGATTATGGATAAATATATCTGAGCAGGTTAATTTTCTTGAGGTTCAAAGTCAGGCAATCATTTGCATTAAAAAAGCTTACGATAAAAATGGAATTATGATTCCTTTTCCAATAAGAACACTTGATTTTGGTATAAAAGGGGCTAAACCTTTAACCACCTAGCTAGTTTTCCTACTGTCATTCCCTGAACAAGAATTGAAAATACTACAATAACATACGTGATCAGCACAAATTGATCTCTATACATAGAAGGGCTAAGTGAAAGTGCTAAAGCCACGGAAATACCACCCCTAAGACCACCCCAGGTGAGCATGGCCACTGCGTGTTTTTCGAATTCAATTTTATATTGTAAAAACGTTATCGGTAAAATCACTGAGATCCATCGTGCTAAAAGCACAATCAAAATACTGATCAATCCTATAATAAAGATGGTTGGCGTAGCTTTTATGATAAGCATTTCCAATCCTATAAATAGGAAAAGAACTGCATTTAATATCTCATCAATCAATTCCCAGAATTTACCTAAATAATCTCTGGTCATATCAGACATACTTTCTCTTTTAGACTTATTTCCAGTAATAAGACCGGCTATTACCATAGCTAGAGGTCCTGATACGTGAAGACGCCCTGCGATGAAATAACCTCCCATAACTATTGCTAGGGTAATGAGTACTTCAACTTTATAGTCGTCGATAGAACGTAGTGCCCAGTAACCGATGTATCCAAGCAGTGCACCAAAAATTAGTCCCCCAAGTGCTTCTTCCAAAAATAGTCCGGTTATTGAAAGCACTGAGACATTTCCAGATGTAGAGCGGGCTATTTCTGCCAAACTTACAAAAACTACAACGGCAACACCATCGTTAAATAAAGACTCTCCTGAGATTTTAAGTTCAAGGGACTTTGGAATATTTGCAGCTTTTAATAGGCCCAGAACAGCAATAGGGTCAGTAGGAGAGATGAGTGCGCCAAATAATAAGCAGTAAATTAGGGGTATTGGAAAACGAAATAAATCAAATACCCACCAGACCAGGCATCCCACTACAACGGTTGAAATTAGTATCCCAACAGTGGCCAAAACAGTTACCGGCAATAGTTGTTTTTTTAGCTTGCTTGCATCAATGTGAATGGCACCAGCAAAAAGTAAAAAGCTTAGCATAAAATTCATCAATACTTCCTGGAAATCTACTGATGTTGCCAGTTGAATTGCTTTTTCTGAAAGTATAGATTGTGAATTGCCAAAGCATACCAAGATTAAAGAGGAAACCAGTGAAAGTACCATGATCCCAATTGTTGGTGGCCATTTGATAAATCTGTGATTAATATAAGCAAATATTGCCGTTAGTACGATGGTGATGGCGATAATTTCCTGAGTGTTCATTGGGTTATTTTAGAATGCGAAATCGTATTTATTTTTATTGGTAATCCATTAAAATCCCTCTTAATCGCTTACAATTAATTGTAATGAATCAGTTTTGATACGGCTTTTAAGCCAAAGCTTTAGCCGGTTTGTCTCGGATTTCGAAATGGGCTTTGAAAAAGTAGTTACAGCCATTGTCACAGTATCGAGTTTGTTAACATCAAGTCGCTTTAAGACTACATTATTAATTGTGTATTGCCTTAAATCCGGATAAAGTGATTTCAATTCTTCCCGAAGATCAGGTATGGGCAGGTCAATGGCTTCATAGCTATTTCCTTTTTGTAGGGTGGAATCGCTTTGGTAGACTGCTTCAAGAATACTGGCTTTTATTTGCGACATATCTAACTCATTTTTAGCATTTAGACCCTGCCGGATTACCAGTTTCGTGTTTCCAAGTTTATACGCAGGGAGTTTTTTTTGAAGTGAATCTAGCTGCATCGGATTCAATTCTGTACCTAAAAGCAGCAAATCAATCTCATTTCCCTTTCGGCTGTAGTTATAGCTCTTGCTAATGACCTGTGTATCTTTGTAATTTATTTCTTTTTGTATAAATAATCGGGCACTATTTTCAAATATGCTTCGGTCAACAATGCGGTAAGCCAAATATACGCTTGGAGCTGCCGTAATAAGGACAACTATTAAAATGTAGCGGCTTACTCGCTTTTCATCAGCTTTATCAGCGAATTCTTTCTTGTGAAATTTCAGATAGCGAACGATCAGGTAGGTAGCCACACAGATGAAAATGCTATTAATGAAATAAAGATACATGGCACCCATAAAAAAGTAAATATTTCCAGATGCCAATCCGAAACCTGCTGTACATAATGGCGGCATTAAAGCTGTTGCAATAGCCACACCGGGTACAACGTTGCTTTTTTCTATCCTGGTAACAGCAATGATGCCTGCAAGACCGCCAAAGCCTGCAATAAAAACATCCCAAATGGAAGGGGAGGTACGAGCAAGGATTTCAGAAGAGGCATCATGAAGCGGTGTAATCCAGAAATACAAAGTTGAAGTTGCGATACTGAAGATCGTCGCGATGACGATGTTTCTAACTCCTTTTTTGACGAGTTCAAAGTCGTTAATACCGATACCAAGACCTACCCCCATAATAGGTCCCATTAAAGGGGATACGAGCATAGCTCCAATAATTACAGCTGTAGAATTTACGTTTAAACCAATTGACGCTATGAAAATTGCGAAGATCAGTGTCCAAAGATTTGCTCCTTTAAATTCTACATTTTTTCGTATAGATTCAATGGTCTCAGATTCCCGGGCACTATCTTCATTAAGGCTAAACCGGTAAGAAATGAAATTTTTAATAGATTTTAATATTTCGTTCATAATACTGGAGGGATCGTTGTTGCATTTCCATCACGTATTGCTTTATAATGCGGAGACATGATTTCTACACCTGCTGCATTAAAATGGTCCTGAATATTTGAATGCAGTGATGAATAAATTGCTGCCTGCTTGTTAGGGTTTTTTGTATAGGCGTTTATCCGATAGCTCACATAATAATCATCAAGGCTAGTTTGATAAACATATGGTTGGGGTTCCTGTTCTATAAGTTGGGTTTTAAGAGCAGCATCTATCAGAAGCTGATGAACTTGCCTCCAGGGCACATCATAGCCGATGGTGACCGTAGTGTGAATGATCAGACCAATACTGCCTGCCTCTTCACTGTAGTTTGTGGTATGGTTACCCATTACTGTAGAGTTGGGTATAGAAATGATCTCGTTCTGTATAGTGCGTACCCTGGTAACTAAAAGTGTCTTTTCCATCACATCACCAGTAACTTCACCAATTTTAACCCGGTCCCCAATTTTAAATGCTCGCATATAAGTTAGGACCAATCCTGCTACTACATTGCTAAGCGCTCCAGCAGAACCAAATGTGAACAATACACCCATAAATACAGATACCCCTTTAAATATATCAGAGTCATGACCTGGTAAATATGGAAAAATCACTACGAGCATAAAGGCTAGCAATAAAGCCCTGGTGATTTGGTACGTAGGATTTGCCCAGTCTGCATAAAAGCCCGGAATTTGGAGTTTACCCCTTTCCACCTCAGTTTTGATAAAATTAATGAAACGGAGCAGGTACCTGAAAATAATGATCAAAACCAAAATAGTGATCATATTTGGAATGTAGTCTGAAACTGCAATACCAATTTTCTTAAGTGGGTTGACAATATAGCCCAGTAAATTCACAGAAATATCCCTGGTAAAAGGAAATATTCCGAAAAGTACCGGTAATGCAAGGTAAACGACAAGGATGATGATTGCCCATTTTAGAATACCAATTACTGTTCCAATAAAATTATACTGGCGCTCGGCATTCAGCAATTCATAATTCCGTATTCGGATACCGTCTTTAAACTTTCCCTCATAGCTATGGATCTTTAGCGTAATCCAGTTAAAAAGCCTGTTAATTCCTTTTAATAAAATGATGACCAACCCAACAACAAGCAAGCTCAGTAAAATTTCTTTTATTAATACCTGCCAGCTGGTCTCGTGTTGATAATCTAGAACTGCCTTTCCTATTTTGGATCGGATTGTTGATGCAAGCTTTTTCTGGCTTGTTTCTTTCCAAAGTGCATCCTCATCTGAAATTGAAATCAGTAAACTGGTTTTGAAAACTAGGTCGGTGGTCTGCTCTGAGCTCACTATTTTAATGGAATCTGTTTGGAAAAGTGGATCATCTTCCAATCCTGATATTCTTTTACTCACCGCCTCGGCCCGATCGGCCGCTGAAAAACTGCCTTGTCTCGTGTAGATTCTAAAAAGTGTATCTCTCTGATAAACTACTGGGGCTCCTTTTACAAATTTTCTTAAGGAATCTACCTGTTGCCTTTGGCGAACTTTGTGAAGAGAATCTCCCTTTTTTAGTAAGTTAAGCTCGATGAGAAGTGCTGCCCGCTTTGTATTCTGTCCATCTCCAAGAATACTAAATTGTCGCTGTAACTCTGTGCGCTTTAGTGAATCGGAAAATCTTTCGGCAGCAAGTTGGCTAACTTTATTCAATCCATCAGTCAGTTGCCTTTTGGATAATGTATCGCCTGAGGTTTTTATGCTATCCAGTTGCGCTGAGGAAAGATAAGGTAAGCAAAAAACAAGCAGGCTAAAAAGTGTAAAGATTTTTCTCATAAGTATTAGATTAAAAGTAATGTTTTTTTTTCAATCTGGGTATGACTTTCAGATTGCTAGTTTGAGTAACCATGAAAATTTACGAGAATATTTTTAGTACATTAGCGACACTTTCTGAATAACAAATTGAAGTATTAGCCCTTTTATTCAGGGAGATCTCTCCCGCAGATCTTATGCCGGGTAAACATCAAAACCAGTTAAATCTATGAGTAACCTTATTTTCAATACCCGTGTTTACTTCAAAAATGCATTTGACAGAATTAATAACCAGGGGTATAAAAAGAACGTTTTACAAGCCATTCCATTTTGGATAGCTTCTGTGATTACCGGTCTGATTGCGGTAGCTTATACAAAACTGTTTTTATTGGCAGAAACTCTTACGGAATACATATATCACCAGCATGCCTGGTTTTTATTTATCTTAATGCCAGTCTGCTTTCTTCTTGCCTGGTGGCTTACCAAACGATTTGCTCCGTTTTCAAGGGGTAGTGGTATACCACAGGTAGTTGCTGCCATACAGATCACAGGACCGAAAACCGATCACCAGGTTGTTCGTTTACTAAGTTTAAAAGTTATGCTGGTAAAAATATTATCCAGTCTTGTTATGGCCATTGGTGGTGGAGCAATAGGAAGGGAAGGACCTACCATACAAATAGCGGCCTCAGTATTCAGAAAGGTTAATGAGCTTTTACCGCCATGGTGGCCCAAAGTAGCAAAACGAAATATGATTGTAACTGGAGCTGCAGCTGGTTTAGCTGCTGCATTTAATACCCCTCTAGGAGGAATTGTATTTGCTATAGAGGAATTGACCAAAACACATTTTAGTTATTTTAAAACAGCAATTTTCTCGTCAGTAATAATTGCAGGTTTAACTGCTCAGGGTATATTAGGGCCTTACCTTTATCTTGGTTATCCAAAGATACTAGGGCTTTCGGGTTATATATTTTTGGGTGTTGCACTGGTAGCCATTATTTCTGGCTTGTTGGGTAGCATCATGTCAAAGCTTATCCTAATCATTTTCCAATGGAAGGCCAAGTTTAAGTTTACCCATCAGCATGTACTTTACATTTGTTGTTGTGCGCTTGCCATGGGGGTTCTAGCTACTTTTGTAAGTTATGATATTCTTGGGTCCGGTAAAGACATCATGCAAAAAACGCTGTTCACACAGGATAAATACGTTGCGTGGTATACACCAGTGCTAAGAATTGTTGGGCCGTTACTATCCTTTACAACTGGTGCTGCAGGTGGTATATTTGCACCCGCATTAGGAGCTGGTGCAAGTCTTGGTTCTTTGATTTCGGGCTGGTTCCAGTTATCAGAATCAAATACCAATCTACTGATTTTGGCAGGAATGGTGAGCTTTTTAACTGGTGTTACGAGATCACCATTTACGTCTGCAATTCTTGTGTTGGAAATGACAAATAGACATGGTGTAATCTTCCACCTGATTCTAGCAGGTATGATTTCAAGTGTTGTTGCTATTGTAATAGATAAGCATTCTCTGTATGATCATCTCAAAGTGCAATATATTAAAGAATTGGAGGCAGAGGAACATGCGCGATGATGCGCGCTATTTTTCCGTCCTTTTATCTTATTTTTGTTTCTGATGTTAATCAATAACCATGAATAACAAATCCCCCATAGAAAAGATCATAGCTCCGGTTAGCAGGTTTATACATTTGGAATATACTAGCGGAATTGTTTTGTTAATTACAGTGATCATAGCTATCATTTGGGCCAATTCATCATGGCATAATGCATATCATCACTTATGGGAAATTGACTTTTCTGTGGGGTTCAATACTTCTGTTCTTAGTCTTCCTTTGCATGTTTGGATAAACGACGGGCTTATGGCTATTTTCTTTTTTGTCATCGGACTTGAGCTTAAAAGGGAATTTATGAATGGAGAACTGTCGTCCTTCAGGAAAGCATTGTTACCGATGAGTGCAGCTTTAGGTGGAATGATTGTGCCAGCTTTGATCTATTTTGCAATTAATGCAGGGACAGACGCAGATCATGGCTGGGGTATTCCAATGGCTACAGATATTGCTTTTGCGCTAGCATTACTCTCTATGGCAGGGAAACATATTCCCTCTTCCGTCAAAGTATTTCTATCTGCCCTTGCCGTTGCGGACGATTTGGGTGCAGTATTAGTAATAGCTTTTTTCTACACCTCAGGTGTCAACTTCACAGCTTTGGGTATTGCGGGTATTTTTCTGATTGTTCTTATTGCAGGTAACAGGCTTGGTGTAAGGAACAGTATGTTTTATCTCATCATAGGATTTGGTGTATGGATTGGCTTTTTGTTGTCTGGTGTTCATGCTACAATTGCAGGAGTACTCGTGGCCTTTACAATCCCTGCAGCCACAAGGATCAACGAAGTAGTTTATTCAGATAATCTCAAGAAATTAACACAGGAGTTTGAGCAGGAGATTCCAAGTAATAGTACTTTAACTACTCCTCAACAACATCAGACTATTCAGCATGTTAAAAATCTTAGTATGGCTGCTGAAACGCCATTGCAAAAAATTGAACATGCTTTACACCCATGGGTAGCTTTCGGTATCATGCCATTGTTTGCACTAGCTAATTCTGGGATTGTGATTGGTGCTGATTTTCTTACATCAGTCATCAACCCAGTTTCAATTGGTGTAACAGTAGGGCTTGTTGCAGGTAAGTTTATTGGTATCTTATTCTTCACCTGGTTGATGGTAAAAACAGGAATGGGTATGTTGCCTGAAGGCGCAAACTGGAGGCACATTATTGGAGTGGCACTACTTGGGGGTATTGGGTTTACGATGTCACTTTTTATCAGCGGATTAGCTTTTAAAAATCCTGAGTTTGTAGATCAGGCTAAGTACGGGATACTTATCGCTTCGATATTAGCAGGTATATTGGGTACTCTGGTATTGAAATCAGGGAAGAAGCGTAATCTTTCAACATCCGATAACAGTAATCTTTCGTAATTACATTATCTTTACATTTGTAAATACCAATAAAAAAACATAATCCTTAAATGATCATAACTATCCTTGCACGATTTTTCTCCTCAACACTATGAAAGACTGGAAAGAAGTGATTGATTCAGGGTTACTGGAATTGTATGTCTTAAATGAAACCACTGCAGAGCAGAATTCAACTATCGAGCTCCTAGCCTCAGTTCATCCTGAGATACATAAAGAAATTGTAGCGATTGAAGTTGCGCTTGAAAAGTTTGCACTTAGTTATTCAATTGATCCTGATCCCATCATCAGGCCTTTTTTATTGGCAACAATCGATTATTCAACACGAATTAAATCAGGAGAAACTATTGCTATTGCTCCATTATTGGATGAAAACTCAAAGCCTGAGGATTACGGAGAATGGCTTATAAGAGATGATATGCGGGCCCCTGCTGACTTTGAAGATGTCTTTGCAAAAGTTATGAGTTATACGCCTGAGGCAATTTCAGCTATCGTTTGGGTTAGATCTATGGCACCACAAGAAGTTCATGATCATGAGTATGAAAGATTTTTGATCCTGGAAGGTAGCTGTGATATTTACGTAGAGCAGGAAGCCTTTAGTTTAATAGCCGGAGATTACTTTCAAATTCCCCTTCATAAGAAACATCATGTGCAGGTTACTTCTAAATTTCCTTGCAAGGTTATTTTGCAGCGGGTGGCAGCCTAACTCAAAATATACATATAAAAAAAGAGTATGCCCAAACGCTAGGACATGCTCTTTTTTTTTAAAAGACTTTCCAATTGCATTTTTGTAGAATCCACAGTCACGACAAAAAGGTTTTCTTCGATATGAAATGCATAAAAATCGGTGTTTAATGGGTGTGTTCTGGGTGTTTGATGGGTGTTGGCTCGGTGTATTCACCCAGAACATACCCCTAGAAGGCCGA
Organism: Pedobacter sp. UYP24; assembly: GCF_054057295.1. Lineage (NCBI taxonomy): Bacteria > Pseudomonadati > Bacteroidota > Sphingobacteriia > Sphingobacteriales > Sphingobacteriaceae > Pedobacter > Pedobacter sp. UYP24. The sequence continues at coordinate 136,168 of NZ_JBSRZD010000004.1, read as the reverse complement.
AAACACCCAGAAATTGTACAAGGACATATCCAGCTCATATAAAACAAAATCAATTCGTAACGATTTTATGCGCATAACATGTTAATATAAATTTGTTTGTAAGGAATTATTGGTAATATCGTCTAACGGTATAATGAATGGGATCAACTGCAACCTATGAAAGTAATTAAAGAAAAGCATCCTTTGCTGATGCGCTGGACGCACTGGGTAAATTTCCCTGTATTATCGGTTATGATTTGGAGTGGTTTGTTCATCTATTGGGCAAATGATGCCTATGGAATATCTATTTTTGGGTTTAGCCTATTCAAATTCTTTCCTAAATGGTTCTATGATTATTTTCATATTTCTCGGAGATTGGCAGAAGGAATGGCATTTCATTTTTTGTTTATGTGGTTCTTTTTCATAAATGGGCTGCTTTACATTGGCTATACTGTCCTATCTGGAGCATGGCGGGAACTTCTGCCAAAAAGGGGTTCATTTAAAGAAGCCTGGCAGGTTTTGCTTCATGATCTGCACATCAGGACAACTGTTCCTCCCCAAAAAAAATACAATGCTGCACAACGAATTGCGTATACGGCAATTATTTTGATGGGCTTCGGTTCAGTATTTACCGGTCTGGCCATATATAAACCTGTTCAGTTTTATTGGATTTGCTGGTTATGCGGAGGTTATCATGTAGCAAGAATTCTTCATTTTGCGCTCACAATAGGTTATGTTTTATTTTTTCTCATCCACGTTTTGCAGGTGGTCCTTGCCGGATGGAATAACTTTCGATCTGTAGTGTCCGGATTTGAGGTAGTGGAAACAGTTGAAGAAACTGAACAAGAAATTGCAGTTGAAAACTCCCAAACAAATAATAGCGATGGAAAACAAATCTAAGGAAAGTTCAAAAATTCCACTTACGGTGGACCAAAAGATCAAGAGACGGAATTTCATTTCTTTTGGTGTTTTCTTTGCTGCCAGCACTGGCGCTATTGCTAGCTGGGAATGGCTTTTAAAGACTCCAAAAGAGACTCTTGGAATTACAGGTGGTACACGGGTGCCGTTAAGGAAGGCATTGAATAAGACAGAACTTTTCTTTAGAAATTTCTTCAGTAATAATCACCTGGTGAAAACCTATCCTACCGAAATGGCTGCTAAACAAGTGCGCGTAAATAGTTTAATCGGAATAGAGGAAGATACAGATTTTGATCCACAAAAATGGAAGTTGAGTGTACTGATAAAAAACGGAGAAAGCTTGAATGTTAATTTGGCGGAAATCAAATCTCTCCCGAAAACAGAGATCATTTACGATTTTAAATGTGTAGAAGGATGGGACCAAATCCAGCATTGGGGTGGTGTTAAGTTGAGCGATTTTTTGAACCATTTTAAACTGGACGAAGAAATTAAAAAACAATATATGGGGCTGCAAACCCCCAATGGGAAATACTACATTGGTTTGGAAATGCAATCCGCGCTTCATCCTCAAACTTTGTTGGCCTATGAAATGAATGGTAAGCCATTGGCTAACGAACATGGTGCACCGCTACGTTTAATCATTCCTGTGAAATACGGAATTAAAAATCTCAAGAGAATTGGCACTATGTCTTTTAGCAACAGTAGGCCAAAAGACTACTGGGCAGAGCATGGTTACGACTATTATTCAGGACTTTAAAGGGTTCTATCAGTTAATTATACATGACAACATGAAAATAGGAATCATTATAGCCACAGTATCACTTTTCGCATTGTTCGGAATTGCATCTGGTTTATCAAATAAAAAAAATGTAAAAACTGAGTCTCCAGGCTTTGCGGTTGTGGAACTGTTTACTTCTGAAGGTTGCTCCAGTTGTCCTCCGGCAGATGCACTGGTCAGCAGAATTGCGAAGGAATACAGGGGTCAGCAGGTTTTCATTCTTGCCTTCCATGTAGATTATTGGAACCGCCTTGGTTGGAAGGATCCATTTAGCAATGCCGACTGGTCTGCCCGACAATACCTATATTCCAATTTTTTGCACGAACGGCAAGTTTATACACCTCAAATCGTAGTAAATGGTAAAGCTGCGTTTGTTGGTTCTGATGAAAAGATGCTTCGTAATAGTTTAAAAGTTAACTTGGCGAATAAAAAAAGTGCGCAACCTTCAATAAAGGCAACTATAGAAAATAATTTGATCAAAGTGGTTTTTGAGACCAGTTATTTGGGAAATAATTACAATGTAAATGTAGCATTGGTACAGAAAAATGGTTTCTCCAAAGTGCAAAGAGGCGAAAACCGCGGACTTAGCTTATCACATGTTCAAATTGTAAAAGAGTTAGCTATAAAACCATTGCTTAACAATTCATCATTGTTAACGCTTGATTTTGAGGCGGGATCTAAGGTAGACGATTTTGAACTGATTGGATTTGTTCAGGATAACAAGACCGGAGAAATTATTACTGCAACAAGACAAAACCTGTAATCCTTCAAAAGCTGATGTATGCATAATTGAACATATTGCTGCAATGGATGTAGCTGTGCCCCAATGAGATTGGACCAGGTGTATAAAATATTCACTCACTGCGTGTACCGAGTACAGAAGAAATGGTATCTCTTTTGGAAAGGGCCGCCGACTTATTGCCGGCACAAAATCTATGGGTAAACTCAGACTGTGGACTGAAAACGCAAATGGCCTGAAACTGAAGCTTCTTTAGAGCACATGATTGCTGCTGCTAAACAGGCAAGAGTGCAAATCAAATTAGAAGTTTTTAGTTAGTTAGTTTTGGATGTCCGATATCAAACCAAATGTTCGATATCGGACGTTCTAATAAAACTATTTTTTAGTTATTTCGTTGTTTGTCAACTATATAGTGTTGGTTCCAAACTAACAGGTGCTTATCAATGTGGTTAAGAATGCCATGGAAGCTATAAGTAACAATGTCATTATTATTTTTAAACTTGATCCGTTAAAAAGGATGCTTATCATAGAAGACAATGGAATAGGAATTTCGGCAGCGCTTAGTGAGCAGCTTTTTAGCCCCTTCTTTAGTACAAAAAAAGATGGGCAGGGTATTGGACTTACATTGGTAAGGGAAATTCTTTTAAACCATGGGTTTGATTTCTCTTTAAAAGCCACCGAAAGTGGAACAACCGCTTTCTCCATTAAGGTCTGACCGCTTCGGGCTGAATAATTATAAAGCTAACCAGGGGAAATGCCTTTTTAATACTTTTCCTGATTCGTATGATGGCCTCATTAATGTCTTCTGTGTCCAGATCATCTCTAAAAGCAATAATGAGCATCAGTACAACCTCTTCCGGCGACTGGTAAGTAGATAAAATGTGCCTTGCCTGGATTACTGAATCGTCCTTTTGTGCAAGTGCGATGATTTTCTGCTGGGTTTCAGGGGCGATCCCTTCTCCCATTAGCAAGCTTCTGCTTTCCCTGGCTAGAATAATGGAAATTGCAACCAGCAGTAGCCCAACAAGTAAGGAGGCTAGTCCGTCCATATATGGGAGGGTGTAATAGTGCCCAATAAATAAACATATGGCTACTATGCACAAGCCTAACACAGCGCCTCCATCTTCAAAAAGTACTAAAAAATTTGCAGGATTTTTACTTTTTATAATTGCTTTCCACAAGCTGTCTGTCCCCCTTGTTTTATTAAATTCCTTCCAGGCGATGTAGAGTGAAGAACCTTCAAAAATTACTGATAAAGCCAATACTACATAATTCCAGGTAGGATCTCTTAATTCTTCAGGATGGATGATGTGTGTTATACCTTGATAGATCGATAAACCACCACCCAGCCCAAATATCAAAATAGAAACGATGAAAGACCAGAAATAGAGTTCCTTGCCATAGCCAAATGGCCTCAAAGCATCAGCCGGTTTTTTGCTCTGGTGTATACCAAATAAAAGTAACAATTGATTTACCGTATCAACCACAGAATGTATCCCTTCAGAGATCATGGCAGCGCTGCCACTTAGCGTTCCAGCCACAAACTTGGTAATTGCAATTAATAAATTGGCGATAAGTGCACTGTATATCGATTTCTGAGACGTGGATTTTGACTTCATTCTTAATACTATAACAAAAACAAGACATAAAAGATTCATCAGTTTGAAAGAAATTAGTTTCTTTTTTAATTATATTTATGACACACACAATGAAACTAAATATAAACTCAAATGAAAAAATTAATCACGGCAGCATTCGTGCTGCTAAGCCTTTGTACAAAGGCACAGGACAAGCCGATCCGATTAGGGGTTAAGGCAGGCGTAAACGTATCATTATTCACCAGTACTATTCCTCCGTTTGATGATGCCAACGGTACCCGCTATGAGTATTACACAAGGGATGTGAGGTCTTCCGGTATGGCTGGACTTACTGCAGAGTTCCTGCTTACTAAAGGATTTTCTATAGGAGCAGAAATTCTTTATAGCACAAGAGGTATGATGTATTCTGAACGAAATGATTACGTGGTTGTTGTGGATGACAACGGCTCGAGAAATGCGAGAAACAGGTTTGTTTATGTGACGGACTATCTGGAAGTTCCTGTTACGATAAACTATAATTTCTTCCCATCAACAGCTCGGACTTGGCTTGCCGCATATGCCGGCTTAGCTCCAGCTATGTCTATTCACAGCAAAACAAAGTTAAGATATGCTAAAAATACTGATGGAGATGGATACAAGGCATCAAATGAAAATGGAGAACTCAACGATGTACGGCTAATAAACAACAATATACTTTTTGGTGTACAGGCAGGGGATCAAAAATCTCATGTTTATGCTGATTTTAGAGGTGCTTATACTTTGAGGCCGGTATTTAGCAGGTCGTCTATTAACGGAAGTAATTTGGAAACAAAAATGCTGACTATGACTATCGCTATTGGCTATAAGTTTTAAATGATATTATTACATTAGGCAACTTAACCAAGTATCGATCTAAAATGGATAAAAAACAACTCAGAAGTCAGGGCTGGTTTGGTAAAAAAGGAAAAGATGGTTTCATCTATCGCGCCTGGATGAAAAACCAGGGGATTCCTGCCCATCAATTGGAGGGTAAGCCTGTTATAGGAATATGCAACACCTGGTCTGAACTTACCCCATGCAATGCACATTTTCGTGAGCTTGCAGAATCTGTAAAGAACGGCATCTATGAAGCAGGTGGTTTTCCGGTTGAGTTCCCTGTAATGTCCCTTGGTGAAACCTTGATGAAACCTACAGCTATGCTTTACCGCAACCTGGTAAGCATGGATGTGGAAGAATCCATTCGTGCCAATCCGCTGGACGGCGTCGTATTGCTTTGCGGTTGCGACAAAACTACTCCCGCATTGCTAATGGGCGCTTGTAGTGTAAATATCCCTACAATAGTGGTTTCTGGAGGTCCAATGTTAACGGGTAAGTACCGGGGTAATGACATCGGTACATCAGATATATGGAATTTCTTTGAAGATAATCGCTCTGGTTTAATGAGCGAAGAAGAGTTATATGTGGCAGAATCGTGCTTAGCGAGAAGCAGGGGACACTGTGCGGTGATGGGAACGGCCTCTACCATGGCTTGTATGGTAGAAGCCTTAGGGATGTCACTGGCTGACAATGCAGCTATACCAGCCGCGGATTCCCGACGAAAAGCACTGGCTCATTTGTCTGGCAATCGAATTGTACATATGGTTAAAGAAGGATTAAAACCATCAGATATATTGACCAGAGCAGCTTTTGATAATGCGATAACAGTAAATGCAGCCATAGGCGGTTCTACAAATTTTATCATCCATTTGTTGGCGATTGCCGCACGGATAGGCGTAGAACTAAACATCGACGATTTTAATACATCTGAACGGGGTGTTCCTCTTATGGCTAACCTAAAACCCTCTGGTAAATACTTTATGGAAGATTTCTACTATGCAGGAGGACTCCCTGCCTTAATGAAAGAACTAGAACGGCATTTGCATTATGAAACCATTACAGTTACAGGCAAGCCAATGGCCGATAATTATCGCGATAGCAATTGTTATAACAGAGATGTGATTGGCTCCTTGGAGAAGCCATTTAATGAGGTTGCGGGCATCACTGTTATCAAAGGAAACATTTGTGAAAACGGAGCGGTAATCAAACCATCTGCTGCTACTTCATCTTTGCTAAAGCATACAGGAAAAGCTGTGGTATTTGAGAATATTGAGGATTATAAAGATAAAATTGATGATCCAAACCTTGATGTAGAAGAAGGAGATATATTGGTTTTGAAGAATGTTGGACCGCGTGGATATCCCGGCATGCCGGAAGTTGGCAATATGTCCATTCCTAAAAAATTACTCGACAAAGGGGTGAGAGATATGGTTCGCATCTCAGACGGCAGAATGAGCGGAACGGGTTACGGTACTGTTATTTTGCATGTATCGCCTGAGGCTGCAATTGGAGGCACACTTGCCATTGTGCAAAATGGAGATGTAATTACGCTCGATGTGCTGGCAGGAACCATCAACTTAGAAGTAACAGATGAAGAAATTGCAATGCGAAAGGCTAAATGGTTGGCACCGGATAAGATAACGCCAAGGGGATATACCCATCTTTATCAGATGCATGTAGAGCAAGCACATTTAGGTGCTGACTTCGATTTTTTAAAAGGAAGTTCAGGAAGTGATGTAGTTAAAGATTCACATTGATACGATACAATTTATGGAACAAACTAATTTTCAGGGTAAGGTTGCCATTGTAACCGGTGCAGGCAAAGGTATAGGATACCAGATTGCGCTTGAGCTTGCTAAAAATGGCGCGCAGGTAGTTATCAACGATAGTGATGCAGCGCTAGTCTATGATGCTGCATTAAATATCAATAGGATATACCCAGATAAAGTACGGCCAATAGCAGGTGATGCAGGAAACATAGAATTGGTACAGCACCTTGTAGATGAAGCGGTATCTGCTTTTGGGAAAGTCAATATTATTGTAGCTAATGCCGGTATAACTCTTTTTGGAGATTTTCTTACTTACGAGCCTGAAGCTTTTCAAAGCGTAATGAATGTGAACTTGCAGGGAAGCTTCTTTCTGGCGCAGCGTGGTGCAAGGCAAATGATTAAACAATCTTCCGGAGGAAGTATTTTGTTCATGTCTTCAGTAACCGGTCAGCAAGCCCATAAGGACCTGGCAGCATACGCTATGACTAAGGCTGGTTTGCAAATGCTAGCCAAAAACCTGGTTATAGAGCTTTCATCTTATGGAATTACCGTTAATACTGTTGCGCCCGGTGCTACACTTACAGAACGTACTTTGGAAGATGAGGATTACAAAAGCACATGGTCCAGAATTACCCCTATGGGTAGGGCAGGAACAGTAGAGGACGTTGCTAACGCGGTATTGTTCCTTACATCTCCGCAAGCCAGTCAGATAACAGGACAGACACTTGTTGTTGATGGCGGATGGAGCGCAGTAAGCCTCTCTCCATTTTAAGATGGAAACTACTTTAACTACACTTGTAAGGGCTCAAAATACCTTGGGCGAATCTCCGTTTTGGCATGCCGGAAGAAAAAGTATATTTTGGGTAGACATAGAAGCAAACTTACTTCAGGAGGTAACTTTAAGCACCAAAAAGGTTGTTCAGTGGGATTTGGGAAGGCGGGTGTCTTTGATTGTTGAGGGTAAAGAAAATGAATTGATTCTTGGTACACAAGGAGGGCTCATGAGTTTTAGTCTTAACAGCCAGCTTACAACCATGCTTTTGCCACTAGAGGAAGATTTGGCCGACCGCAGGTGTAATGATGGTCATTGCGATAACAAAGGGCGACTTTTTGTAGGGGTTATGGACATCCATTGTGCAGATGGTTGCGGTAGTCTTTATAGAATAGATGGGGACTTAAGCGTCACTAAAATGCTGAGCGACCTTACTATTCCAAACGGATTAGTATGGTCGGCAGATTATACCAGAATGTATTTTACAGATACACTAACCCGCATTGTTAAAAGTTTTGATTACAATATAGCTGAAGGAACAATTGTAAACGGACAAGTGGCGATTACAATTCCTGAAGAGATGGGATTACCCGATGGTATAACCATTGATGAAGAAGGAATGCTTTGGATAGCTTTGTACGGCGGTGCTGCTATTAGTCGCTGGAATCCCAAAACGGGCATACTCCTTAAAACAATAAACATTCCGGCGCTCCACGTTACCAATTGTTGTTTTGTTGGAGAGAATCTGGATCAGTTGGTTGTTACCACAGCATCAGAAAATTTAAGCCCCGATCAATTACAGCAATACCCGCAATCGGGTAATCTGTTCAATATTAAAAATCCTGGGGTAAAAGGCATTAAGCCGTTTGCTTTTAAAAGAGAACCGTGTTAAAATTTCAGTTCGTAAACCTTAGACCACATCTTGCCCGTAAAGTAGGTTTTCTTGGTGGCCTCATCGTAAGCAATCCCATTCATCTCCATCGCCCTTGGGTTATCTGTCCGTTCTACATTCACAATAGGGCTTAGGTCCATATTTCCTACAATATTTCCCGTTGCCGGATCAATCTTTACTATATAATTTGTAAGCCATAGATTGGCATAAATGTATCCATCAATAAATTCAAGTTCATTAATCATGGTTACCGGTTCGCCATATTTTTTTACGGTAAGTATTTTTGTAGGCTTTAGGTTTTCTGGATCAAGATAGGTAAGACTGCTGCTGCCATCACTCATGATTATATTGGTGCCATCGGTTGTCAAGCCCCATCCCTCCGGGTTGGCGTATTTAAAATCACCTAATCTTTTAAAAGTTTTGGCATCATAGATAAAGCCCTGCTGATTTTTGTAAGTTAACTGGTACAATTTATTTTTTAAGATTACTATACCTTCTCCGAAGTAAATGGATTTATCCAATTCAACTTTTACGTCGAGTTTACCGGTTTTTGTATTTAATATGCCAATTTGTGATTTAGCCTTGGGACGATCACTTGGGGATCCTGTACTTTCCAGAAACTGGCCATTGTGTATAAAGAAACCTTCTGTAAAAGATAGTGTATCATGAGGAAAGGTGCTCTGAAGTTTAAACTCAATGTTCTGTATTTCAGCTGGTGCAGGGGCAACATTTGCCTGTTTAGTACTCTTATTCTCATTTTGGCAGCTTTGAAAAGCTACCGTTAGCAATACAGCGATGATCAATTTAAATTTCATGGGATAAATTTAATGAAATTAATTATTTAATAATATTTACTGTTCCCGATATTCCCGCGTATACACTTACCAAGCCTAAAGGAATAAATGGCATTGTCTTTTCATACAATAATTTAGTGGTTTCTATTTTTCAATTACATAGCTTTATTGTAACCAATCTTAAACCAATAGTATGAAACTGAGTTCCCCTGTAAGCAAATTCATGTGTTTATTAACCATTGCATTTTCTTTGTTTTCAGCAACCGCAACAGCTACTGCAACAGCTACTGCAACTGCAACAGCCAAAGCAACTGGGCAATTAGCAAGCTTAACACCAGGCTTGTTGCGTTGCGAATACCGGGAAAACCCAGTAGGGTTGGATGAATTGAAACCCAGGTTTAGCTGGACAATGAAGGCTAGCGACGAAACCAAATATGGGCAGGCACAAACTGCCTATCAGATCATCGTAAGCAGCAGTTTAAAAGATCTGGGTGCTGGTAATGGGGATATTTGGAATTCGGGTTGGGTAAATACAAGCCAAATGCAACTGATTGCCTATAATGGCAAAACTTTACAATCTGATAAATCCTACCATTGGAGGGTTCGTGTTAAGGATGAAAATGGAATTGTCTCCAAATGGAGCGAATCGGCTTTCTGGACCACAGGTTTATTTAGTCAGTCTAACTGGCAAGCCAAATGGATCGGTACCGACCAAATTTTTGATCCTAAGCAAGGCGATTGCAATATATGGGATCCCTGGCTGCGCAAAACATTTACACTTAAATCAGTGCCTGCCAGTGCAAATATTTTTGTTGCCTCAGTTGGGTACCATGAATTGTATGTAAACGGCAGAAAAGTTAATGAAGACGTGTTGTCACCCGGGGTGTCTGATCATGCCAAGCGGGCACGATATATTACTTACCCTATAGCAAAACTTTTAAAACCGGGTAAGAATAGTATTGCAATTTGGCTGGGTACCTCATGGTCCATCTTCGGTCCCTATATTGATAAGAGCAGGCCAAATACTCCGATCGTTATCGCTCAAGCGAAAGTAGCTAACCAGTTGATTAAAACGGATGAGACATGGCTTACTCATGAAAGTCCAAATAAGCTATTGGGTACATGGGACTTCGCCAAGATGGGCGGAGAACTTTACGATAGCAATAAAGAAAAACCGGATTGGAATGCAATAACCACCGATGAAAGCGACTGGAAAAAAGCAATTGTTTATCGGCCCAATCTATTATTGTCTGCACAGCAGGTAGAGGCCAATAAATTATTCGACGAGATCAATCCAATTTCAGTAATAGCTAGGGGAGATGGCAGCTACCGGGTTGATATGGGGGTAAATTTCGCTGGCTGGACCAGTGTGGTGCTTGCTGGAAATCCGGGCGACAGGATTGACTTCCAGTACTCTGAGCGCGAGCAGGATGACATGACGTTTAACCTCCATAGCGCATATATCATCGGTAAAACAGGCAAAGGCATATTTAAAAATCGTTTCAATTACAGCTCCGGTCGCTGGATAACTATAAAAGGTTTAAAGAATAAGCCTGCGCTATCCGATATTAAAGGCTGGATGGTTAGGACAAATTATAAAGAAGCAACCACATTTGAGTGCTCAGACCCACTGCAGAACTGGATGTACAACACCATTAAGTGGACATTTCAAAACCTTTCTATAGGCGGATATATTGTGGATTGTCCGCAGCGCGAACGCCTGGGTTACGGGGGAGATGCACATGCCACCTGCGAAACTGGAATGCAAAATTATAAAATGGGTGCCTTTTACACCAAGTGGATGGAAGACTGGCGGGACGTGAAAGGATCAGAATCGGTAGTAGGTAATATGTACGATACGGCCTGGGCACATAAAGGCATGATGAGTGGCAGACCTTTACACAAAGGTATTCTTCCGCATACGGCCCCAACTTATATGGGTGGAGGTGGTCCTGCTTGGGGAGGTATTGTCGTATCACTTCCTTGGTTTATATACCAACAGGAGGGAGACCAGAGAATATTAAGCAAAAATTTTGAGTTGATTGGCGACTGGCTTGAATTTTTGAAAAGTCAATCGAAAGATGATATGTTGGTACGCTTTGGAGGCGACTGGGACTTTCTGGGCGATTGGTTATGGCCTGGAGCAAATGCGGAGGGCATGAATAACAATAAACCTCAAACCTTATTTTTAAACAACTGCTATATGGTTTTCAATTACCGCACTGCCGCCAAGATTGCGAGAGTTTTGGGTAAAACCAGCGAAGCACAGGAATGGGAAAAACAAGCCGATGCAACCAGTACTGCGGTTCATGTCAAGTTTTACAATTCAGATGACCATAGCTACTCAGACAAATCTATGGGCAATCTTGCTGCAGCATTATTAGGCGATGTGATGCCGGCTAATTTAAGACCAGTAATTATGAAGCGGCTGGAAACAGAAATATTGGTCAATAGAAAAGGACATATTAATGTAGGCATTACGGGAGGAGCGATGCTATTTAAAGTATTAAGAGACGCTGGTCGCGATGACCTCATTTACTCTATGACGGCACAAACTACCTACCCAAGTTGGGGTTACATGAAAGAAAATGACGCAACTACCATTTGGGAAATGTGGGAGAAGGATTTACCGGGTCATTCTTTATTGCATAGCTCTTATTTATATCCCGGTGCATGGTATATAGATGGTGTGGCCGGTATAAAAAAAGATACGAATAAAGCGGGGATGCAGCATTTTATCATCAGACCACCGATGCTAAAAGCGAACCAGATGAACTGGGCAAAGGCCACAACCCAAGCACCCGCCGGACTGATCAAAACATATTGGAAAAGAGAAAATGGCTCACTCCAATACGAAATCACAGTGCCCCCGAACACAAGTGCAACACTGCAAATTCCAATGGAAGAATCAGGTAAAATGGAAGGTACTATCGCGCAGGTAAAAAGCCTTGGTAACCAGGAGAACTTCAAAATTTACGAGCTAAAGTCAGGCATTTATAAACTTAAATTCACTCCAAGATGAAGATCTATCAGCAAGGCATATTGTTAAAAGAACGCAGAAGGGGCTTCCATTTGATTACCGAAGAAGTGGAAAGGGCATTGCCGCAACTCGGGGAAATTAAGGTGGGTATATGTCAGGTTTTCATACAACATACTTCAGCGTCGCTTACCATAAATGAGAATGCAGACCCGACTGTTCGCATCGATTTTGAAGCCTATTTTAACAAGGTCGCCCCAGAGAATGACCCCGATTACGAACATGATTATGAAGGATCTGACGATATGCCAGCACACCTTAAAGCGGCTCTGCTTGGCGCCTCAGTTACCATACCTATTCGAAATGGCAGACTAGCATTCGGCACTTGGCAAGGCATCTACTTATGCGAACATCGCAACAAGGGAGGCCAAAGACAAATCCTGGTTACTGCCTGGGGAGAGTAAGGCAATACGTATCATGTTTCTCTACGCTTCCCTGTTGTGGTTTTTCGATTTTTAATCTTGCCGTTCAGGTCACATTCGATTATTATAATTTTAGTACGTTTGATTATTATAATTATAGCGCTTTAGATTATTATGATAATAGCACGGGTTTATAAGAAGGGATTTTGGTTCAGGATTAAACTAAATATATAAAATAGCAACACCGGCAGAAAAATTGGCGGAGGCGTTAGCTGTATTAGAGGGGCTATCTGATGCTTTAGTTAGATAAAATGGAATAAGATATGATCACTCAATGCACTTATTACTGCCAAAAAGTTGACCAGCATAATATTGATTTTCTATTAACCTAATTTTAATAGTGCGACCTTATCTTCGCGCTATAAATATTTGGTTAGTATTTATAGATTTCGGTTTAGTTAATAATAAAAGCTCTGACGGATGTTGGAGCTTTTTTAATTATTTTTATTTTATTATGTCCAACAGAAGATCATTTATTAAAAGCAGTATTGCAGGTGCAGTGCTGACTAGCTTACCCGCAATTTCCTTGTTTGCTGCTGAACCTGCTCATCTCAAAGATGAAAATCGGAAAAGCCGTTTACGCTTTGCAATTGTATCTGATGGGCATTATGGTCAGCCGGATACCGAATTTACGAAAGATCATAATAATATGGTGAGCTGGTTAAATGAAGCGCACGACCGAAATCCGCTGGATTTTGTGATTGTAAATGGCGATCTGGTTCACGATAGGCCAGAATTACTTGAAGTCGTTAAAAAAGAGCACTATGATAAGCTGAAAGTGCCATTTTATGCGCTGCCCGGAAACCATGATTTGGCTGATACCGTGCATTGGAAACGTGTGTTTGGCTATGAGGATAACTTTTCATTTGTAAAACACGAGGTGGGATTTGTGTTGGCCAACACTTCAGATACCAAAGGGAAATACTTGTGTCCGGATAAAACCTTTCTGAAAAGAGAGTTGGATAAGTTAACTGCACTTAAAACCGTTTTTGTTGTCTTGCATATACCGCCACATTTTTGGGTACCTGAAAGCCCTTTTGTAGATTGTCCGCATACAGTCAGTTTATTACACAGCTATCCAAATGTAAAGGCCGTTTTTCATGGTCACGACCATAGCCTTGACTCAGTTTTCTATACAGGTAAGCTACCTCATTTCTTTGACGCACATATCGGAGGAAACTGGGGAACGTCTTATAAAGGCTATAGGATAGTCGAGGTTGATCAGGATGATAAGATCGTTACGTATCAGGTTAATGCTAGCGCAAGCCCTATGCTGAACGAAACCAAATTATAGGCTCGTTGTAATGCCCGGCTAAATTCAGTAGGAATTTTAGCAATTCACCAAAAGTTTGCAATCCGTAACCGCCTGCACATCCATTCTATTAAATAGGGCTTATTTTAACCCTCGTACCTATGGAATTCGGTTATGGTCAGATAGTACCCGTCCGGGTCTCTAATTGAAAATTCCATTTTTGTTGAGTTTGGATTTAAGTGAATGTCCTGTTCAATAATACCCCCTGTTTTTTCGACATTCTGACGGATAGCATTCATGTTTTCAGTCCTAAAGTAAAGGATCATCCCATTACTGGGAGTGATACCCGGATCTGCCATTGTAGGATGCCCATGTTCGCCCCATTTATGAAGACAGATCAGAATTTCAGCATTTTCAGATATCAGTACATCAAACTCCCTTCCCCCGTGCTTGCTTCTACATCCAAATATTGATCGATACCATTTAGAACTGACTTCCACATTTTTTACGGCTATTATCGGGTCAATTTTCGTCATGTTCTTTTTATGTAAATGTCTAATTAATTTCGTTGGTAATCTTTTTTTTTATCCCATTGCAACATGTTTTTCTTTCGGGCTGATACATATTTTGTAGATAAATCTAAGCGAGGCCATGCGCTGCAGCTCGTCCTTTTGGGTCTATTTTGTAGATGATTTAAGGTAAAAGCTTACACAGAAGCACTATACATAAGCACTGTCAAATCAGCTGCTTAAGTTGTCATAAATTCATTAGCTATTCCGAAAATAATATCTCCATTCCCAGCGTCTGGTGAGATGTGTTGTAAAATTTTGCGTTTCGCAAACGCTCGAAAAAGGAAACTGGTAATTTCAATGAAAACTGAGGAATAGCGCAGCGCTCATGCTTTGGGGTGGGCGTGCTTATTTCTGTTTCGGGTATACCAGTACCTCTTTTTCGGATAAGCGTAGCTTGTGCCAATATTGTTTTAAGTATTAGCTGCATGAATATTAGCCATATCATAAAAATAGATTATCCTACCGTATCCATCAGGAGGATATGGCTTACTTGCCGAAAGATTACAGCCCGGCCATTACCTGGTTGTTGTGAACGCAAAAAGCAATCCCGTTGGCCTGATCACCTATACCGATTATCTGAAAAACCCCTATGGGAAAGTAGGGGATTGCAATTTTGGGGAATTTAAAGTATGCTCCGAAGGTCTACAGGGCTTGGCCTATACTTTGCCACAACCTGATCGAGCGGCTAAAGGAAAAATATGGATTGAAAGTGCCGAAGGGGAAGGAACTGCTTTTTTATTGAATTTTCAGCCTAATAAATTACCTCATCGTACCGCAGGTTGTCCTTATACCCCCTTTATGATCCACCTACTTTCCCTCATCTTTGTTAAAAGAAACATGAGAAAAGAATGAAGAAAGACAAAATCATTTACTGGACAGCGGCAACAATTATCGCATTATTTGAAGGCGTAATACCAGCATTGATTTCACAAACAGAATTAGCGAAAGAAGGAATTAGACATTTGGGCTATCCGGAATACTTAGATAGCGGGGGTGTTATTATTCTTATTGCGGGATAGTCTGAAAGAGACTATTACGATTGTCAAGTAGTTTTTCACTTTTTGATTTTTCTTCATTATAGAACAGTAATTTTCAGACCGTTTAGCCTCTCATTAATAATTATCTGACAAGACAGGCGGCAGTTTGCATCTTTAATTTTGGTTTTACTAATAGTGGTTTGTTCATTTCGCTCATAAAAGGATAATTCAGTAATAATATGATCTATTTTAATTAAGCATGTTCCACATTTTCCCATACCTAAACAATCCCCAAAATCTTCTACAAGAAGATTATCTACGATGAGCATCATCAAACTGCGGTATTCGTTTGGAAAGGTTTTGATGAGATGTTCCTCTCCAAGGTAAGTAACCCAAATGCTAATATTCTTTTTACGCTCATTCGAATATGTATCTTCCATAAAATCAATATTTCACTCACCAAATATTTCTACCCTTTACTATTTGTCGAATGTGTTTCTACTCAACACTAAACAATTACGTTATTGGACCCATTAGACATAGTATGTAAGCGTTTTAAAAACATATCAGCCATTAATCCGGCTCGATTTTTCGCTTCCTCTGCCATCTCTCCAGCAAATGTTTCGTCAACAGTATCCTTAAATAGCTTTAACCAGCGATTAAAGTGTTCTGTATTGATTGGAAGCGGAGCATGCCGAGCAAAAGGGTTGCCCTTGAATCCAGGAACTCCAAACAAAGCAGCATTCCAGAACATATACATTTTTTCTAAATGAGGCTGCCAATTTAAAATTACATGCTTAAATATCGGGCCTATTAAATCATCATGCTGCACTTTTACGTAAAAAGAATTTACAAAAAGAACGATATCGTCGAAGTTTTTAATGTCTGGTTTCATAATTTAAAACTGAATTCTCTTCCCTAACTAAGGTTATTTAAACAAATTAATAGACGAAGAATCTATATTATAAAAGATTGACCAAGCAATGAAAGAGATCAATAAAATAAAAATCCAAAAGGGTATGCTTTGCGGTGTTTCACTGCCCACAATCATAAAATTTTTCGAATTGCCTTTTCCGTAAGCATTTATCATAATAGGAATTACGCCATCAACAACTGCATTTTCCTTTATGCCTTCTATAGCAATGGATGGGCCATTGCGTACTTCAAAAGGAACAACTCGTATACCTTCTTTACCTGTAGGATCCTTACTCACGATTTTAAGGGTATGCTTGCCGTCAATCAGTTTAGAGGTATCCAGTTCAAAATTCACTGGCGACATGAGTTCGGCTATAGGTTTTGCCTCTTCATCAATGAATATATATATTTTGCTATTTTCTTCCATAACCTTAACTATTTAGTATGGTTTGTTTAATATGGGCTGTTGATTTCTCGCTTGGGCGGATAATAAATTTTAAAGAATAGAAGATGGTGAGCAGCACAAGAAGTAATCCTGCCCATACAATTACATAATCCCATTGACTTTCAGGTCCGCCCCCATGGGTAATACCCTGCAATATTTTAGGCTGCTGTTTTTGGCACACTTCGCAAGCATAAAGCCAGCCACCTGCCGTAGAAAATATCAGAAACATAATAACTCTTTTCATATTTCAATAAGGTTATTTGGCTGTCTTTTGAGCCTTTAACAAATCAATAATTTTTTCCACTTCTTTAGTAGTAACTTTCTTTGCATTATTTCCCCAACTGGTTTTTTCATGATTCATAATAGCGGCTATTTCTTGGGGTTTAAGATGGTTGTTTGTTGCCACCGCCGGCATTTCGCCGAATTCTTCTCGGGGATTGTAACCATGCAAAATAATATCTATCATCAATTGTGGATTATCATCTAAAACAATTTTACTTCCTTTTAACGGAGGGAATGCTCCTTTTAGCCCTTCGCCATTTGTTTGGTGACAACTTTGGCAATTATTTGCGTATAACAGAGCTCCATTTAATTCAGGTTCTGCATCCGCCTTCCCACCTTCATTTAAACCAGCTTTTTTCTTGTATAGAAAATCAGGTTCCGGTGTGCCTTTGGGTAGCTCTGGCTGTTTTAATTCTTTTAGGTAAGCTACCAGGTTAAGTACATCGGCGGTGGCAACTACTCTACCTTTCTGGCCATCCAGGTATTCTACAGGAATGTTAACTTCAACATCACCTTTTTCCAGCTTATCTTTTATGGTAAATAGCCACGAATATCGTGGCATTATGGATTCTTTAACCACCATCCGTGGATTAAAAAGATGGGCCAAGTGCCAGTCAATACTTGGTTGCCGCTGACCAATGTTTGCTAAATCTGGCCCGGTACGCTCGGTCCCCATGAGCGTACCGGTATTTCGCCAAAAATCCGGACGGTGATTATCTGCGTAATCGGCTGCAACGCTGGGCCGTTCCCCCCAAATTTTATCCATATCAATATTACGAACCTGCTGTGTATGGCATGCAACACAACCGTTTGAAATAAATACTGCTTTTCCCATCACAGCTTCATCGCTTAGAGCGATGGCATTGGGCAACGGCTCATTAATAAGCTGGTTATTTAAAGCTGGCATAATACAAACAAATAGGGTTAGTACCAAAAATAAGAGAAGTGCCGTTGTAAATAATTTTGTATGATTATTAAAAAATTCCATATGCTTTACGTTCTATAAATTAGGCTCTGTAGCAGAATAAGATTCATTTAGCTTTTCAATTGCCACTTCTTGCACATCAATGGTGGTAGTGACCGGTATCATTTTGTAAATATTATAGGCGAAAAATAAATGAGATAGCCACATAAGGCTACCGCCAATTGCTCGCCATAACCAGAAAGGGGCCATAAAAACAACGCTATCGATAAAAGGCTTTCCATCAATCCACATTAAAC
Source organism: Pedobacter sp. UYP24 (assembly GCF_054057295.1). NCBI lineage: Bacteria > Pseudomonadati > Bacteroidota > Sphingobacteriia > Sphingobacteriales > Sphingobacteriaceae > Pedobacter > Pedobacter sp. UYP24. Next base: position 117,951 of record NZ_JBSRZD010000004.1, on the reverse strand, counting down.
CTTTTAAGGTGCTCCCATACATTAACGGGATTGTGTAAAACATCAATCCAATTAGTGCTAACCAAAAGTGTGTTCCGATAGTTATTTGAGGAGCTTCTCTACCCGTTAACCGTGGAAGTAAGGCATAAATAGCCGCCCATAAAAAGAAACAGATAATACCATACATGGTTATATGCGAGTGTGCTACGGTAAAATCGGTAAAATGCCACATCAGATTTGTTGAACGGAATGCCTCAGCGGTGCCTTGGAGAGAACCGGTAAAATAGAAAATAATGCCCACCAGAAAGAAGGGAAGAGTGTAGCTAGACGGAATTTTGTACCAGGCACCGTTAAATGTTAATATGAAATTAGCCGTGCCAGCTGCAACTGGTATTATCATTCCAACACTGCCTATAATGGCTGTGGTTTGAAGCCACCAAGGAATGGAACTGAAAACAAAATGATGTGTTCCGATAACAGTGTAAAAAAGAATCTGTGCCCAAAAGGCTAAGATTCCTAAACTATAGGAATAAATAGGTTTGTTTAGCTGTTGCGGAAGAAAATAATACACGATTCCCAATGTAAACAGCATAAACCACATGCCAACTCCCTGATGCATATAGTACCCCTGAATTATGGTTTCCCCTAATCCATTTTGCCAGGCTGGTACATATGCTACAATGGAGATAACAATAGCAAACATCACCGAAGCAACGATATACCAATTGGAAATATAAATTTCCTTCGTTTTTCGTTTGGCAATGGTTTGCAAAAAATTTATAAGGGTTATCACCAAGGCTATTCCAAAAAGAAGCTGAACCGGCCAGATATATTCCCGATATTCTCCGCCTCCGTTATTAATGCCCGCCATAAGCAGTAAACTGCCGGTGACAATTGCTGTATTAATCAAATAAAGCGTCCACCAGCCAGCTTTTACGCTTGCGAGAGGTGCATTTCCAACACGGGGAACTATATAATAACCCAAACCAAGCATGGCCAATGAGGCCCACCCCCAAAATACCGCATTGGTATGTACTGGTCGTAAACGGCCAAAGCTTAACCAGCTAACTTGATCAACATCTGGCGATACAAATTTTATTCCTAAATATTCGCCTACAGTTGTTCCAAATAGTAGCCAAAATGTGGCAGTTCCGATAAACCAGATTATTAATTTTGATAATGCCGGGTCTATTTGCGGACGTTTTACCGCTCTTTTTTTCGATGAAACAATGGGGAGTTCAATAGTACTATTCACACTACTTACTAATCCCCTGTCATCATCCGCTATATTACTTCCAGATAATTCACTGTTCGTTAAAGCGAAGTCTAACGCCTGCTTTCGTTTTAATAATTGCCGCTCTAATTCGTCAGGATCAACATTTCTTAAATAATCGGCTAGTTTTTTACCCTCATTGAGATTTTGTTTGTCTTGATAGGTTCTTATAACGCTCCTAATCTTGACGATCATAAAAATAATGCCGGCAATTATCGGGATTATTATTAAAATAAGGGTTATAATAATACCTCCTCCAGCAAATAATGATCCGGTCGGTTTTACTGTTTGAGCTGTTACATTACCGCCGTAACCTAGCAACAGAATAAAGATCGACGCTTTGATGCTTCCTGATTTAATGCCTCGGGTTTGATTTTTACGGTTACTTATTTGAAACTTAAAATAGCCATCAATTTGCTTGCTGCTTAGTTTGCTTACATATTCTTGAAACCGATTCTCATCAAATGATGCTTTTTTGCTTGTATACTCTGAAATTTTATTGGTTTGGTTATGAAGATACAGTGTAACGACCAAAAGTAATAATACAAAAAAACACAACATAAGCGATAATGCAGACGACGATACACCGTTAATTGCAGATTGAGAAAATGGTTGAGCGGAAATTGGGTGAATAGGCCCGAATATCAATATCACCGATACCATTACTAGTTTAAACACTTTTTTTTTCATAAAATATATCACATCTAATTATGCTTTTTTCATATAGGTATAATTACTTTTTTAAAGCTGTTATTCCCAAATTAAGGTCGTCATTAAATTCTTCAATGGAAGTATTTAACAGCATTTGATGAAGTTGATTCCGGATTGCTTTAAATTGATTATGTAAAGGACAAGGATTTACTTCGGAGCAATATTTTAAACCTAGTCCGCAACCAGTAAATAAACTGTTGCCATCAACGGCTTCTACCACCTCGGACAAACGCAGTTTACGGCTATCAGAATCAATATAAAAGCCTCCATTCGGGCCCTTTGCAGATTGAACGATACCTTTTCTACACAAATCTTGAAGAATTTTAGCAAGAAAGTGTTCCGGAGAACTAATTCCATTTGCAATATCCTTTAGACCCACTTTTCCACCTGATTCAGTTTTATGAGCAATAAAAAATACGGCACGCATCCCATATTCACAAGTTTTTGAAAAAATTCCCATTGAACAAATATAAGGAATATTTTTACAAAGGATATAAAACTCTTTTATTATTATTTAAATTCATTCATTGAACTAAATTTTCATTTCAATAAATTACTTGTTATGAGGTCTGTTTTTTTATAAAAAATATCATTAATAAATAATAAAGTCACTTAAAGTAATATAATCTTACAATAGCAATAATGTAAATTAGATTGGAGAGATTTTATAAGAATCTAAATAAGTCAAAAAATAGTCATATAAATAATAAAGGATCAAAACATCCTTTATTATGAGGCTTTAATTTTAGTTTTGCCAAAGAGCTTTTAGAAGCTTATTGATAACATATAACAATTTATTACAATTACGATGACTAAAGATCAAATTGAATTAGTGAAAGCGACCGTTCCAATTCTTAAAGAACATGGTGTATTGTTGACGACACACTTTTACCGCAGAATGTTCGAAGGCAATCCGGAGCTTAAAAATGTATTTAATATGGGGAATCAGCAAAATAGTAAACAGCAAACAGCGCTAGCCATGGCTGTGCTTGCCTATGCTGAACATATTGAAAATCCGGGCGTATTGTTGCCTGTAATAGACGGCATTGGACAGAAACATATCAGCTTAGATATTAGGCCGGAGCATTATATCATAGTAGGAGAACACTTAATTGCTTCGATCAGCGAAGTGCTAGGAAGTGCCGCAACTCCGGAGTTGCTGGAAGCTTGGGCCGTTGCATACAATCAGTTGGCTGATATAATGGCCGGGCATGAAAAGAAGCTTTATGGAAAGCTGATAAATAAAAAAGGTGGATGGACAGGCTGGAGACCTTTTATTGTTAAGCGAAAAATTGATGAATCTTCGGAAATTACATCGTTTTATTTATATCCTTCCCATGGCGGTACCATCGCAGATTTTACCCCAGGGCAATATATTAGTGTGCGTTTATTTTTGCCCGAAATCAACTTGCTTCAACCAAGGCAATATAGTATTTCAAGTGCCCCTAACGGTGAATATTATCGTATATCAGTTAAGAAAGAAACAGGTATAAATCTTTTACCAGACGGGATGATCAGTAACAGGCTTCATGATTTTGTTAATGAAGGTGATGTCTTAGAAGTATCTGCACCGGCTGGAAGTTTTGTATTTAATGCCGATAATCACAATCCGGTATTCTTTATAAGTGGGGGTGTTGGACAGACACCTTTAATGAGCATGATGGAAAGCTTAATTAAAAGTGGTGTTAAAAGGCCTAAAACGTGGATACATGGTTGCCGAGATAAAAGTGTACATGCATTTAAAGACATTATTGAAAATTGGACCGGACTGAATGATGATTTTAATAAACACATTTTTTATGACAACTTAAAATGTGAAGAAACCACGTGTGATGCTTATGGAGGTTGGGTAGATCTAAATTCTTTAGGCGAAGAGATTTTTATTCCCGGAAGTGAATATTACATCTGCGGACCGGCCGTGTTTATCGAAACCCATTACCAACAACTTATTAAAAAAGGGATAAATAAGAATCTTATTTACTTTGAAGAATTTGGGCCGCAAACCTTAAACCTCAACTAATTTAAATGGCAAATGCTCTACAATCTGACGATGCTAAGGTAACATTGCTACAAAAGATACCTGTAAGTATTTTTGGAATTATAATGGGTATTTCAGGTCTCAGTAATGCATTTCGTCTGGCTGAGCACCTTTTCCGTTTAAATTATTATTTTGGAAGCATCAGCGGGTTAATGGCTTGTGGACTTCTATTTTTATTGCTTTTAGTATTTTTATTAAAGTTTATGTTGTTTCCCGTTATGGTGTTGGATGATTTTAACCACCCCCTGAACAGTAGTTTTTATGGAACTATACCAATATCTATACTTTTGGTTTCTACAATTGTACATCAATTTTCTGTAATAGGGTATCAAATACTTTGGTGCTTAGGCACCCTGTTAATTTTTGTTTTAGCCTATATAAGTTTTTACAGACTTTTGGGTGGTGGGAAGCAACGACGGGAAATTACACCGATTTTAATCCTGCCGGTAGTAGGTGTATTAAATGTGGCAGTAACATCGGGAAAGATTCCATGGTTTTGGGCGCATGATGTTAGTTTACTCTCATTGGCGGTCGGCGGGATTCTCGCCATCGTTTTTTTTACCTTGATATTTTCAGAGATCATTTATGGGCAAGCCCTCAGTTTAGCATTAAAACCTTCATTAATGATCTTAATGAGTCCTTTTGCCGTTGGTTTTTTAGCTTATATCAATATTTCTGCCCACGTTGATCTTTTCTCTACACTGTTGTATTATTTTGCATCGTTTTTATTTAGTATTTTTTTTATAAAAATATTTAACCATCAGTACAAATTCATCCATACCTGGTGGTCAGTATCTTTCCCGATGGCCGCACTAACCAATTGCTCACTCGTATGTGCTATAAATGATCATCGTATATTTTCAATCACAATCTCCGCAATTTTACTAATAACACTCGGAGTATTAATAAGCTACATGTTCTTTCAAACCATAATCAAATTTTTCAATAACACACTTTTCAGTGCATCAGAATGAATAGAAACAAGACATGCTAACTTCCGATAACTTACGGGATATTCCTATGATGATAAGCCATCTTTAGGCACGTCCACCAAAAATTGCAAGTTCAAGAACGAAAATAGTGTGGGAAATTTAGTGGGTAACTTTTAATAGATATTTTCCTTAATACGTAGTAATAATTAAGCGTAGCTAAAAACCCTGCCTAGCCGGGTTTCTATATTATTTACTACAATGGACGCCAGTAATTGTTAGCTGCAGCTATGGTTGCAAATTCAGTTGCAACTGTTTGTCCAATAGCAATAAGCATCGCTGCATCGGAAGCATATATAGGCCTTAGCTTTTCCCTCATTTCCGCATCAGGTTGAGTTATTTTAATAATCAGCCGTGACATTTTTACAGCTAGCATTCTTCCCTCTTCAGGCGTTGGGGTAATTAGCGTATTACCGGGGATAAGTTGAATTGTATCGTTCATATATTTAATGGTTGATTTTTTTGTTTTATCGCCATACTATGGCTCAATTTAAACATAATTTTTCAATTTTCGCTAACTGCCTTGTCGAGCCAAGTATTGGTTTTCATATAGGTTTATTTTATCAGAAATGCATTATAGATGGCGATTCAAATTCGGAGATCTTTTTTTCATAAATAGTAATCAAGTGAAATCATTTTATATTGAAACATATACACTTAAATGCTGGATTTTTCCACAACGATTTCCGAACGGTAATAACTTTAAAAAAAATTAGTTAGTCAATAGAATGTCAGAAAAAATAATAAAAGACCTTAATATCTTTAATTGTTAAAGCAACCCTTATCTTTGGTTACAGAAAGCCAATTAGAATTGAGATTATCCTAAGAAACTCGATAATTGGAATAGAAAACGAGAATGTTCCATCATAAGCATTTGAGTACAATTTGGGTTTTTAAAGAAAAGGAGAACTATTATGAATAAAGCAACACAATTTTTAAATTCGGGGGAGGCGCAGGTCATCAATATTGGATATATAGGAGGGGCCTGTACGCCGTGGCATATTGCAACTTCAGATGCTTACTTGGTGATAGAAAAAAGGACTGCTTTGATGATCTATCGAGATCTATACTCGGAATTAGCACAGATTTCGTTGCCGGTATTCCGGCGAATGAACAACATATGCTGAAAGTCATCGAAGACCTAAGAGGCTGTATTATACTTACAAATGAAGCTGAAATAAACTACATCAACTCTGAAAAAAATCCAAAATTGATATGAAATCAAAGCCGATAAAAAGAAGCGATTATGTGGTAGCTCTATCTCGTGATCATCATTCTGGCCTACTTTTTTGCTGGAAAATTAAAGAAGGCCTTAAAAAAGGAGCGTCCTTTCAAAGAATCAATAACTATATCATTTATTATTGGAACAACCATTTGCTGGATCATTTCCAGGAAGAGGAGGTATTACTTTTTAATCAGATTGAAAGTGAGAATACCAAACGTGCTATCTTGGAACATTTGATGCTTGCTGAATGGTTTGAGCGTATAAAAAATGGTGATCTCCCCAAAAAAGAAGAATATTTACAATTCTGCGAAATATTGATAAGTCATATCCGGTTCGAGGAGCGTGAACTATTCCCGTTTTTAGAAACCGCGTTAGCTGAGCATACTTTAAACGGCATCCGTGATATTTTGTTTAAGATACACCTTAACCCCTTTAAAGAAAATTACCCCGATGAGTTTTGGATATTGCCTAAAGTGGTGCCGTTATCAGCCACGAATACAATAAATGATAGCCAAACTAATTTATATTTTGAAATATGATTTTTAAAAACATAATTGCGGAGATCGCAACCGCAACAAAACCGGCAGTGAAAATAATTAAACACAGTAATAGCTTTAAAACTATTGCCATAGGGCTTAAAGCCGGGGTAAATTTGAAAGAACATAAAGCGTTTATGCCAACTGTCCTGCTAGTTACAGAAGGATGCGTTATTTACCGAAGCTTTGATATCGAGATTAGGCTTAATAAACACGATGATCTGGAGATTCCTGTTAATGTTAACCACTCCCTGGAAGCTGTGGAAGACAGCCTCTGTATTTTGATACAGGGTTAATAAATTAATACACACAAAAAACACATGAGAGCATGAGCACGGATATTTCTATAGCAGGAGCAGGCCAGTAGGTCTGTTCGCTGTTTTTGAAGCGAGCTTACTCAAAATGCATTGCCATGGGGTCGCCCACTTCCGCAAGTAGGAGTCAGCTTTCCTAAATCTATCCGTATAAACCAATCTATAATATTCCGGAGCATCCTGAAATTAAAGCAATGGACTGATTGATTTAAGCCAGTCTACTTTATAGAAGTTTTCATCACTTCAACAGTTTTGAGGATTTCTTTGGATAGAATCTTTGAGTTTGTTGCAGCGTTTTCATCATCATACCTCAAGTATTTCCAGGTATTTTTGGTGTAGCCATCTTTTATCGCGAGTAAATAAGAGCTACCCTTAATTCTTACTTTGTTTTTACCAAGCTTCTCAATCACGTTGTCCTTCAACTTCGCTTGTGTTAACATACCGAGCAGGCTGGCATCCGCTGCTTCTAAAACCATACTTTGACTATATTTACTAAGGCAGATGGAGCTTTTTGATAAAGTCTTAATCGGCGTCATATTTAGATTTATGGGAACCTGTTCATAAATCATTTTTATACCCATACCTGATAGCATACCATTTCCCATTGCACTCATCTGAGCCTTTGTCATTACATTAAATAGTTGTGGATAGGTCATGTTGAGGACCTCGTCAATCTTCATCTGTGAAGTATATTTAATGATTGTTTGAAAATCACGTTTAATAATTTCCTGATCCTGTGCAAATGCAGTGCTTGCAGAAAAGATCAATAAACAGAGGAAGATGTGTTTCATAGTAAATGTTTAAGCAATTATCGTTACTTAAATGATAAAAGTAACGATGGTGAGCGCATTGTAAATGCTAATTTGGCGATAATCAAATATAATAAACCATTCAATAATTACGCGTATGAAAGATAGTTTTTTAGTAATTGCCCTGTTGCTGTTCATCGGCACAGCCAATACCAGCAATTTTAAAGCTATATTCCTTCGACTTCCTATCTAAAAGCACAAGAGAAATCTATCATAAAACCCTCTTGGCTGTTGCAGAAGTTGTTTAATTGTTGATATACGGACATCTAGGTCATGAGGGTTATAATGCGTCTTGTTGCTGAATAATTGTGATTTTTCATGCAATGCTCCTGGTGCACCAACCCGATTATCTCGCAGATTTTGATGGTGTTTTTCTACACGATTTAATTCATGTTCTGGTGCGGTCACTTTTACTGGGGCTAAAGTTTCATCGTGATCCTTCGTTGTTTCCTGATTTTCTTCAGACACTTTTTGAAATGGTGATTACAATATAATAGCTTCTACCATATTATAATCTAAATGGGGACATAATTCTTTGGATATCATTTTTGTGTTTTTATACAGGTTGGTTAGTCCTTGATTAGTCGTTGGTTAGTCCTTGATTAGTCCTCACTCCAATTACAGACGAAGTAATATCTAAGAGAGGACTAATCAATATTTGATAAAACACTAATTAATATTTACCTTAGATTAAACAAAAAACAATTGTAGATAAAACTCAAATGGGGAAATTATTAGCAGGTCCTTACGGGCCAACCACTGGAAAAATCGGTAACAATGTGCAGTACATGTTAAACGGCAAAAATGTAATCAGGATGCGCGGCATTATTTCTAAGCCCCCAACTATTAAACAATTGGCAAACAGGCAGCGGATGAAAGTTGCTAACGATTTTGTAAGGGATGTAAAATCTGTTATCAATGTAGGGTTTAAGTTTGTTGTAGAAGATACAGACAGGAACCAGTACAATGAGGCGGTATCTTATCATAAGAAAAATGCAGTAATAGGGGAATACCCAAATCATTCGCTCGACTATGCAAAGGTAAAATTAAGCGCGGGTGAGCTTCCTATGCCTGTAAATGCTGCAATAAACAGATTAACTGAAGGTGTGGAATTTATATGGGATACTTCTACGCTTAATGAATACGCACGAAGAAGTGATAAAGCGATGTTGCTAATTTACTATCCGGAGAGTGGACAAACTATTCTTAATTGCGAAGCAAACCGCTCTGACGGTAAACAGCTAATTGTATTACCTGAAGAAATAATAAATGGTTATTTTGAGAGCTACATGTTTTTTTTGGCCTGGGATGGTAACAGTGTTAGTGAAAGCATTTACATAGTTCAGTAATACGATCATGTAATTAGCTATTTTATATTCCTGTATGTGCCCGGTCATTTTATTAAATAGTTTTTGAGCCATGGATTGTTTTTGGCTGATACTGAGTATTAACACTAAACAAATGAATTAAAAAAACTTCATTAAATGTTTAATATGAAATGATTTAAAACAATTGTGCTATAAAACAGGTACATTTATATAATAACCACTAGCGGGTAAATTTTCAATTATGGGAATAGTGATATTTGGAGGTTTAATTACCTTACTTTTTGGTTTAAGCGTATTGTTTTATAAAGTTGTTGTAAATCAGGCTATAAAGTGTTTTATAATTCCTGCTTTGCAAAAAACCAAATACGTCCTTAAAGACTTCGGGTTTGCTGGGTTTTTTAACATTGGCGATTTTCAGGAGGAGGCACTCTCCATACGTCCCATTATTGCAAATGGATCTGTTATTAATTCCATTTATGTGTTTCTTTATGTTTCAACAGCAAATGCTACTGAAACATTTAGGATGACGGCAAGAATTGAAACTGTATTTTTCTGGATCAGTAAAGTTGAATATAGCCACGAGCTGAGTTAATCAGCAGCGAAATTAAGTCTTCAGCATAGAATTAACATAATGAGAATTATATATATATGTCTGGCTGTTTTGTTGGCACAGGGTACTTTTCTAAAAGCCCAGGACGTAAAAAAGAAGATCAAATTATTTGACGGAAAAACATTTACAGGCTGGGAGGGCGATACTTTAAAATCATGGCGAATTGAAAATGGCGCTTTAGTAGGAGGTGGGCTTGCCGAAATGGTTCCTCATAATGAATTCATTTCAACTACTGCAAAATATTCCAATTACAAACTAAAGCTTAAATTCAAATTGCTCGGTACAGAAGGCTTTGTGAATGGGGGTGTACAATTCCATAGCGAACGTATTTCCAATCCTGATTTTGAAATGCAGGGATACCAGGCGGATATTGGGGATGGCTTTTGGGCATCGCTATATGATGAATCCCGTAGAGATAAATTACTGGTTACTGCTGATCCTATTTTGGTTAAACGTTTATTAAAACGAGGTGAATGGAACGACTATGAGATTCGTTCGTCCGGACGCAGAATTCAGATCTTTTTAAACGGTAAACAAACTGTAGATTACACAGAAGCAGATCAGTCGATTCGACAATCAGGGCGTATTGCATTCCAGCTTCATGGAGGTGGCAAAACAGAGGTGTTATACAAAAATATAATGCTTTACCCAGTTAAATAGAATATTTGAAGGTATAATAGTATCATTATTTGATATAATTATGCCACTCTTGGTTGTGTAAAATGATTAATTTAGCTATTGCACAATAGAACCAAATATAATATGAACTTAAAAAGGTTACTTTTTTCACTTCCAATTGCGCTCTTCTTAGTTACTTTGAGTTTTGCATTTAAAGGCAATACCCCCCATATTTCTCGTTTTGCTAAGGAAGACATTAAGTACGATAGGGAATATACCCTAGAGACGACCATGTTGGGTTATATGAGTCCTGAGGGAAAGCGTAATCCTACACTAAAAGTTATTAAAGGTGAATTGGTTCGCATTAAAGTTGTAAACGGCGAGTTAATGACCCATGATATTGCCCTAGAAAAGGCGGCCATCAAAAGTAAAACCCTTGTGCAAAAAGGAGATACATCCAGCGTAGTGTTCCGTGCTGATAAAAATGAAATCTATTATTGCAGTATTCCTGGGCATCGTGCTGCGGGTATGGTTGGTAAGATAGAAGTGGTAGAGGGCACCATTAAAAAGGAAGTTGTTATAGCCGGGATAGTTCCAAAAAAAGGCAACAAAGTGATTAACCTTAATTTTGAAAAAGGTACTCTGGAAGACTGGACTGCTACTGGCGATGCATTCAGTAATCCCCTGGTAACAAAAGATCAATCCATGGTTTATGAAAAGGATATTAATACTGGAATCTCCGGCAACTATTTTGTAAGCAGTGGTGGTACTAAAAATTATAAAAGAACAGGCACTTTAACATCTGTCCCTTTTACTGTTACGCAACCTTATGCTTCGTTTAAAGTTTCTGGTGGAGCTTTGCAGGATACAAGAGTAGAATTGGTTCAAGCAGATAACAACAAAGTGATTTTTCAAATCACAGGTGCTGGTCGCGCTGCTTTGCAGCCTGTAATTGTAGATTTGAAGGAACAACTGAATAAGGAAATTTTTATTCGTTTGGTAGATAGCGAGACCGGTATTTCTCAGATCCCTTATATTGGTGATGATGTATGGGGACATATCAATTTTGACGATTTCCTTTTTTATGCAGTTAAGCCAAATTTCCCTAATGAGTTAAAAAAAGAGGACATCATCATTTTACCGCCGCTTGATCCTATTATCAATGCGGGTTTATCTCCGCAGAAAGCTGCTGATGCAATGACTACAAAACCTGGTTTTACTGTAAAGTTGGCTGCTGCTGAACCTGATGTGATTCGTCCAATCAGCTTTACCATTGATGCCCGTGGCAGATTGTGGGTTGTTGAAGCACATACTTACCCAGTAAGGGCACCTGAAGGCCAGGGTAAAGACAGGATTTTAATACTTGAAGATACGAATGGTGACGGAACGCTTGATAAAAGAACCGTTTTTATGGAGGGTCTGAATTTAGTTAGTGGAATAGAAGTTGGAATGGGTGGAGTTTGGTTGGGTGCAGCACCTAACTTGTTGTTTATTCCTGTTGATATGAAAACAGATAAACCTGCTGGTCCGCCTCAGATTGTTCTGGATGGATGGGGTTATGATGATACGCATGAGATTCTTAACAATTTAAGATGGGGACCAGACGGTTGGTTATATGGAACACATGGCATATTTACACAATCTAACGTAGGAGCCCCTGGTGCACCAAATGAACAACGTGTTCGATTAAATGCAGGTGTATGGCGCTATCATCCAACTACTAAGAAATTTGAGTTGTTTGCAGAAGGCACTAGTAACCCATGGGGAATTGATTTTAACGACTATGGGCATCCTTTTGTAACGGTATGTGTGATACCGCACATGTTCCATATTATTCAAGGAGCAAGGTACCTGCGCCAGGCCGGTAATCATTTTAATCCTTATACTTATGATGACATTAAAGAGTCTGGCGATCACGTCCATTGGATAGGAGATAGAGGCCCACATGCAGGTAACTTTAGATCGGCCTCAAAAGGAGGAGGTCATGCTCATGCTGGGGCTATGATTTACTTAGGTAGTGAAAACTGGCCTGCAGAGTACAGGAATAATATTTTTATGAATAATATTCATGGTGCTCGTGTAAATGTGGATATACCTACCCGTAAAGGCTCAGGATATACTGTGGGCCATGGGGAAGATTTCTTGGTGATGAACGACAGCTGGTCTCAATGGCTTAACTTTAAATACGACCAAAGCGGATCAGTGTTTGCGATAGACTGGTATGATAAAAACCAATGTCATAGTCCTAATCCAGATGTGCATCAGAAAACGATGGGGCGGATCTTTAAGATTAGTCACGAGTCAGACAAATGGGTAAAAGTAGATCTGTACAAAGCATCTGATAAAGAACTGGTAAACTACCAGCTCGTCAAAAATGAATGGTATGTAAGGCAGGCGCGCCAAATACTTCAGGAACGTGGGCCGAATAAAAAGGTACACAAAATGCTAAAAGAAATATTGGCTAACAATCCGGACGTTACCAGGAAATTAAGGGCATTATGGGCACTGCATGTAACTAAAGGCCTAGAAGAAAAAGATTTGCTTGATTTAATGAATAATGAGAGCGAATACATTAGAAGCTGGAGCATCCAGTTGATTGCAGAAGACAAAAATGTTTCTGATGCTGCATTGAAACGCTTCGCAGAACTAGCGGTTTCAGATCCATCGCCATTGGTTAGACTTTATCTGGCTTCAGCATTACAGCGCGTAGAACCGGCTAAACGTTGTGCTACTTTAGAAGGGCTTGTTCAACACGCTGAAGATAAGGATGATCATAACTTGCCGTTAATGCTTTGGTATGCCTTAGAGCCCGCCGTTCCGCTTGATGTGCCTAAGGCTTTGGAACTGGCTAATAGGGCTAAAGAAGCCAATATATTGCCGTTTACTAAAAGAAGAATTGTGGCTATGAACACAACTGATTCTAAGAAAGCTTTACTGGACTTTGAAAAAAAGTATAGCAAGCCAGTCGTAGGGGGTGAGATGCATATGAACCATACTATAGAAAAATAGGTCTGTCAAGTTTTATTGCTATCCTATTGGCTGCATTCATTAGCCCTACATGGCTATAGGCTTGTGGGAAATTGCCCCATTGACTGCCATCCTTCTCATCTACGTCTTCACTAAAAAGCATTAAGTGATTTGCATATTTAATGATTGATTCAAATTCTTTTATTGCATCATCTAATCTGCCCACACAGGCAAGTGCCTCTACGTACCAAAAGGCACAAATAAGGAACGTTGTTTTTGGCTTTCCGAAATCATCTGTGTGTTTGTAGCGATAAAAGAGCCCATTTTCTCCTTTAAGTTCAAGCTCTAGTGCGGTGAGGTGATCTTTTGCTCTCTGAGAATTGGGGTCAAGATAATTCATAAGTATCAATTGAAGGGTACTTGCATCAAGGTGAGCACTGCCAACAGCATGATTATATACCTTCCTTTCTGGATCATAACAATTTTCAATATGTTGTGCAGCTTTTTTAATTAGGATAGCCGCTCTTTCCTCAAATACGGTATTCCCGATTGTTTTGGCCATTTTTAGTGCAGCACTTGCCCCAGCCCATTGGAAAAGGTTAGTGTAGCAGTGAATGTTTGCAATGTTCCTGAACTCCCAAATCCCAGCGTCTTTTTCGTCTATTGTACGCTCTATTTTTCCGAGTAGGTAATCCAGCCACTGCGTTGAGTCTTGTCGCTCCCTGAAGATAAACCGGTGATCCGTATATAATGGCAGCATAGAAACTAGAACCTGACCATAAATATCATTTTGAATGTGCTCATAAGCCTGATTGCCAATCCTTACCGGTTGATTGCCAAGGTAGCCTTTAATGTTTTCCAGGATTCGTTCAGTAAGTACCCTTTCCCCTGCAATGCCGAATAGCGGTTGGTATCGTTCATCGTCTCGAAAGGAAATATCTGTTACGTAACCAAAGTATTTTTCCATTTCTTCGAAATGCCCGATGTGATTTAGGGCATTGATCACATAATACGTATCTCTCATCCAGCAATAACGATAATCCCAATTGCGGGTGCTGCCGGGAGATTCGGGTAAGCTGGTGGTACTTGCAGCTATAATTGCACCTGTATCCTCATATTGGTGTATTTTAAGCACCAATGATGATCTGATCACGATGTGCTGATAGAAGCTGGCTATATTGGAGTGCTTTATCCAGCGTCTCCAGTAGTTAATGGTCTCTGTAAGAAAGCGTTCGGCAGTACTGCCGATAGGGGCATCCAATTCGTGGCCATAAGTTAAAATGAGGTATTTGGTTTCGTTCAGTGCAAAATATTTTTCATCCTCTATATAGCTTAAAGATATGTTAGTGCTAAGCTGCATATCTTCATCTGCGCCCGTAAATTCTATATGGTTGCTACCGCGGTGCTTTTCTTGTTTCAAACTTCCGTAATCCGCTACTGGTTTGCAGATTACTTTTACCCGTGGATTACCTTCTATTGGCTCTATTTTTCTGATTAGCATTAAGGGCTTAAAGTAACGTTCGTATTGAAAGAACCTCGGTGCGAAATCCGTAATACGATATTTACCTTCTGTGTTGCTGATCTCCGTACAGATTACATTGGTATTTTCAAGATAAAACTGGTAGGAAGTGAATTCGCCCGATGGCTTTATGGAATATTCTCCTCCTTTATCCTCGTCCAGGAGGCCACCAAAGACAAATGTACTGTCAAAACGAGGCCAGCATAACCAGTCTACATTTGTATTCTTATTAATGTGCGCTAAGTATGCACAATTGCCGATGATTCCTGTTTTGTATGTATGTCTTTCTTGCATTATTAATGTCTAATTACTTATTTATTACTCGTAAAGCTTTTCAGCAAGTCTCTAACTTCTTTATAATCTTTTAAATAATACCTGGCAGCGGATATGTTACTCCCTACTTTAATGGTATAAGCTTTTTCTGGAAGTGCTTTAAAAATATCCTCGTCCGTATGGTCATCACCCAAAGCAATAATAAAATCGGGGTTGTTGTTGTGAAGCCAATTACGTGCTGCCTTACCTTTGTTAACCTCTATATTCTTGAATTCAATTACCTTATTACCCTCCATCATTTGCAGACCTTTATTGGAAATAGGCATTCTCAAATGATTAGTGATCTCACCTGCCCTTAATTCTCCCAATCCTTCCTCTACTTTTCTGTAGTGCCATACAAGAGAAAAACTCTTCTCTTCTATAAACGAACCCGGAGTACGATCTGTATAGGTATCCAGAACTGTACGCACTTCCGACATCCATTTATCGGTTAAAAGTGGGAGCGATTTCCATTCTTCTCCGAGGTGCTTCTGCCATGCGCCGTGTTCTGCAATCATGTCCAGTTTAAGGTGGCCAAACCATTCTTCGAGTGTCAGGTAATTACGACCGCTAATGAGTATAACACGATTTGCAGGATCTGCAGTTAGATCGGTTAATATGCTATAAAGTTCATCGTCTGGCATAGCCTTATTGATGTCTGCATTGAAACCTACCAATGTACCATCATAGTCCAGAAAAATGAATCGCTGCTCTGCGTTATTATAATCTGATGCGATAGTTGCACGTATTGATTGAGCAGCATGCTTTGTCAATAGCGATTGCTGCATTTGTTTAACTTCAGCTAATTTGTCCATAAAGTTTTTAACCCAAAGGTTGATGTTGAATTTGTTAACGATATATCGCATGCTTGTCATGCGTATTTGTTGTTCTTCAATTGGCATATTGATGGCCTCCACAATTGCCCGCATGATGTCACCTACATTATTTGGGTTTACGATCAAGGCATCATTAAGTTCTTTAGATGCTCCTGCCATTTCACTTAAAATCAACACTCCATCATTATTAACTCTGGAGGCCACATACTCCTTGCTGACTAGGTTCATGCCATCTCGCATTGGTGTAACCAAACAAATGTCTGAAATGGAATAAAGCGCTGATAAAAATTCTATAGAGAATGAGCGGTAGAAGTAATGTATAGGAACCCAATGCATTGTACGAAACCTTGAGTTGATATTTCCAACCATCTGATCTATATTTTCTCGGAGTTCCTTGTACTTTGGTACGGTATCCCTGGAAGGAACCACAATCATAAAGAGCTCTAATTTTTCTATATATTCAGGATGCATCTGCAGCAAGAGTTCAAGCGCTTGAAGGCGTTGAATGATTCCTTTGGAGTAGTCAAGCCTATCTATTGACAAAATTATTTTTTGGCTTTTGTGCGCATCTCTAAATGATGCCACATGCTTGGCTACCTTTAGGTTTTTGGTCAGGTTATTAAATTTATCACTGTCTATTCCCATTGGGAAAGCCTCTACAACAATCTGCCTATTTTTGTGAATAAGTACATTTTCAGATATCTTTGCAGAAGATAACCTAGACGCAGCACTAAGAAAATGCCTTACATCGTCAAACGTATGAAATCCAAGTAGGTCTGAAGCCAGAATTCCTTCTATTAGTTCTTCTCTCCAAGGTATTAACCTAAAAATTTCGTAAGATGGAAAAGGAATGTGCTGGAAAAAACCTATGGTAACCTGCGGAGTATTAGACCTGATGTAACCTGGTAATAGGAGCAATTGATAATCATGTATCCATACCGTGTCACCATCGTTTAAGTGATAGCTAATTTCTTCGCTAAATTTATGATTAACAACTTTGTAAGTCTCCCAATACGTTTGATCAAAGTTTGCGTAGGTTGACATATAATGAAATATTGGCCATAATATTTCATTGGAAAATCCTTCGTAATATAGGTTGATTTCTTCGTTGGTAAGAAATACGGGTATTAGGTTTAATACTGCAAGTTTAATCCTTACTTCGTCATGACGTTCTTCAGGAACTTCTATTCCAGGCCATCCAATCCAAATGTTATTGCCCTTTTTGTAAACTGACCCCAGACCTGTAGCTAACCCACCTTCACTTGGTCTTAAAATATACTCACCATTGTGTTCTGTAATTTTTACGGGGAGGCGATTTGATACTATTATTGTTTTAATTTCCGTTATCATATCTGATAAAACAACGGTATAACAACCAAATTGTTTAATTTCTTTTAAATTTGGCCCAACAGAACCCGTATTATGATTCGTAAATTTTATTCTTTTGCTACCATTTTGTTTGTTATTACAGTGAGTTCTTGCTCATCCATTTATATGCCCAATGTTCCTAATACACCAATGCTTAGTCAACAAGGAGAGATTAGTGGAGGGTTGCATGTTGCTTATAACGGAAATCTCAGCTTAAATGGTGCTTATGCTGCATCAAACCACTTTGGGATAATCGGCAGTGGTTCTTATATTAATAATACTGGTAAACGCAAGGATTTTAAACAACGCCTTATTGAAGTTGGAGGTGGGTATTTCAATACTTTTGGGCCTGATGATAACCGTATTATTGAAGTTTATGCAGGTTATGGTGGTGGAAATACCGACAGAACTTATTATAGCTATGATAACAAAGATGTGCTAAGCGGGACTGACAAGCAGGAAGTAACTTATAAGAAAACGTTTTTACAGGTTAATTATAGCTCAAGGCTATCAGATAGTTTTACATTATTTGGGAAGAAGTTCCCAATACGTTATGGAACAGCTGTTAGAATTAGTCAGGTTGACATGAAGACTTTCCTGCGCAATGGAATAGGGCAGCTTAGAGAAGGTAATTTGTTCTTAGAACCTATCTTTTTTACAAGGATGAAGTTAAATGAGCAGGTACAACTTCAATATACCTCCAGCGGGAACTTCGGGCTAAATAGCCGGAAGTTCATAAGTGCTGGAAATTCTTTATTTACAATTGGTGTAGTTGTAAATTTAGGAGGTAAAAAATAATTATTTGCTGAGGGTTAATATCCATTTAACAATGGTCTGTAGCTCTGCTTCTTTCAGCGAAGCATGAGGAGGCATAGGAACTTCGCCCCAAACACCAGCACCGCCTTTGGCAATTTTATTGGTTAAATACGCCATTGCTTTAGGATCATTTTTGTACTTAGCGGAAACTTTTATGAAAGCAGGCCCTATAGATGTAGTAGAAGTCTTATGACAAACAGCGCAGTCTGTTTTGGCAATTAACGCCGCTGCCGCTACCGCCGGGCTAGTAGCTTTAGTTTGGTGACCCATAGTTGTGGCTTCTGCTGCTTTTGGCAACGCCGCTTTTGCAACTGTCTTACTATTATTATAATCTATCCTTATTAGTGCAGCATCAGGATTCTTAGAAAACCAGCCCTTACCATATTCAAGTATATATAGTTTGTTATCTGGTCCTAATTCCATATCAATTGGAGCAGCTAGTTCTACATTTGCCATAAATGGTTCCATGGTCTTATAATCACCGTTTGGAGCCATAGTAACTGCTTTAACCCATCCGCGAATCCATTCATAAATGAGTAATTTACCATTGTAATAAGCCGGGTAAGAAGGGATACCTGGTTTCGCATAATAAACGGGACCAGCCATAGCAGTACGGCCACCTTCACCAACTTCAGGAAACTCAGGGGATTTTGCATAAGGATACCAGATGAATGCTGGTTGAGCAGGAGGAAGTTGAGTTAAACCAGTATTGTTTGGAGAGTTATTTATTGGAGCTGCAGGATCAAACGCATCTCCACTCGTTCCAGTGTTATAATCATAAGCACGATAAGGATAATTGTTCCCAATAAAAAATGGCCAGCCAAAATAACCAGATTTACGAGCTTGATTAACTTCATCGTAACCTCTTGGTCCGCGGTCCGGATCATCATTCTGAGCATCAGGACCAACTTCGCCCCAATATAGATAACCTGTTTTCTGATCTACAGAGATTCTGTAAGGATTTCTGTTACCCATTACAAATATTTCTGGTTTTGTTTTAGGCTCATTTTTACCGAATAAGTTTCCTTCAGGGATGCTATAAGTACCATCCGCATTCATTTTTATCCTTAGAATTTTACCTCGCAAGTCGTTGGTGTTTCCAGCAGAACGCCTCGAATCATATTGATGAAAATCAGCACGATTGTCTAACGGTGCATAACCTTTATTTGTAAATTTTTGATTTGGTGCGTCAAATGGAGTAGAATTATCACCAGCGGATACATACAGTAAATTACCAGGACCAAAAGCGATAGAACCGCCAGTATGACAGCAAATATCTCTCTGAGAATAAAACTCCAGGATCATTTTTTCTGATGCTAAAGAAATTTTATCATTAACCATTTTGAAACGAGAAAGTCTGTTTACAGACTGAGCAGTAGGACTGTAAAAAGCATAGACAAACTTGTTATTAGCAAAGTTTGGATCTAAAGCAATACCCAATAGACCTTCCTCTGCATTTACATCTTTAACAGTAGTCTTAAAATAAACATCCAGTTTACCGGCATCTTTTAAAGTTTTGGTAGCATTTTTATAGATCAGAAATTCGCCTCTGCGTTGAGAAATCAGTACATCTTTGTTAGGTAGTACAGCAATTTCTGTTGGCTCTGTGAACTGGCCTTTTGAAAGGGTAACCTTTACAAATCGGTTCTGGTCTGGAGTATCAATGGCTAGTTTGTTTGTTTTTGTGCTGTTTACAGGATTTCTGAATTCTGTGAATGCAAAAAGTGAAGTTAGGGCAACGCCTGACAGCAATAGTTTTATAGGTGCTTTCATTTAAAGTTTATGTGTGTTGGTTTCAAGAATTAAATATAGAAAGATATCTTCAAAATTTTCATCTATATTAGTAATTGTAACAAAATCATTATTTAGTAATGCTTTCAATACTACATGAAATTCTTACTTTTAAACTTTTAAACTATAAAACACAGTATGAAACTTAATTACTTAAAGTTCGGAACAACAGCTTTTGTCTGGTTGTTAGGAACTGCACTTGTATCTGGTCAGCAATTAGCCGACCAGTCGGGTATCGATCTTAAAGATCTATCTGCATTTAAAAAGCCTGGGCAGACTTGGTCTGTAGCTGGAGGTGTTACCGCAAACTTGAATGAGGTAAATGTTTTAAATGCTACCAAAGGAACAGGGGTATTGGTTAACCAGCCTACTAAAAAAGTTGGAGGATCAGACATATTCACTTTAGGTGAGCATGGAGATATCGTTTTGGAACTCGACTACCTGATGGCCAAAGGTTCAAACTCTGGTATTTATTTACAAGGAAACTATGAGATTCAATTGGAAGACTCATGGGGGATGTTGAATCCAACAGCCGCTAATAATGGTGCAATTTATGCAAGATGGGATGATGCGAGAGGTGAAGGCAAACAAGGTTATGAAGGACATGCGCCACGTCAAAATGCAAGTAAAGCACCCGGTTTGTGGCAACACATCAGAATTGCTTTTCAGGCGGCTAAATTTGATGGCTCAATGAAAAAGACTGCTAACGCAAGAATCATTTCAATTGAATTAAATGGTGTCGTTATACAGGATAATATTGAGTTATTTGGTTCTACAAGAGGATCAGCCGGTTTTGAAAAACCATTAGGTCCGTTGCGTCTTCAAGGCGATCATGGAGCTGTAGCTTTTAAAGACATTAAATTCTCTAAACTTCCAGCTGATGCAGCCACAAGACAAAGAGAGAACAATACAGATCCTATTTATATAGATCGTACTACCACACCAAATATTCGCAGTTTTGTTGATATTCCTGGTGGTTCTAAAGTAGTTCATGCAATATCTGTAAGTAGCCCAACTCAGGTTAATTATAGCTACGATTTAGATAACGGTTATCTTTTCCAGGCTTGGCATGGTGATTTTATTGATGCTACACCAATGTGGGATGGCAGAGGTAACGGTACTTCAAGGCCTCGCGGAAGTGTAACTACCTTTACTAAAAAGCCAGTTCCGGCATTGTCAAAATTAGCTGATCCTAAGGGTGCATGGCTTACTGATACCACGGGTACAGGATTTAAAACAAAAGGTTATAAGGTAGACGCAGATGATCGCCCTACTTTTACCTATAATATGTATGGAGCTAAAGTGACTGATGCAATTAAAGTTTTAGACGGTGGACAAGGTTTAAACAGAGAAATTACTTTGAATAATCCTGTTGATAATGTTTATGCTCTGGTTGTGAGCGGTGCATCGGACATTCAGGATCTTTCTAAAGGAATGTACCTGATAAACGGGCAGTCCTTTTATATAAAATTTGACGACATCAAAGACAAACCTGTAATCAGAGATGTAGATGGCAAGAAGGACTTAGTTGTTCTTGTTCGTGGTAAGTTAAATTATTCTATTTTATTTTAAGAAGGTTAGATAATGAAATATACTTTTAAAATGCTGGCAATGCTGGCTTTAAGCTTTAGTTTTACGACGGGTTTTGCGCAAGAGACGCCAAAGGAAGAAGATTTCTTCAAAATAAATAAGGTAAGGACACCAGAAGGAGTGATCCTTGAAGTTGGTGGTTTGGTTACTTTACCAAACGGAGACCTGGGAATATCAACCAGGAGAGGGGATGTGTATATTGTACAGAATCCAACTAGTTCAAGACCTTATTTTCACAAATTTGCAAGTGGTTTACATGAAATATTAGGACTAGCCTATAAAGATGGCGCGTTATATTGTGCGCAAAGAGGTGAACTAACTAAATTGGTTGATACCAATATGGATGGTAAAGCTGACGTTTATGAAACAGTTTATGCATGGCCGTTAAGCGGACATTATCATGAATATAGTTTCGGTCCTAAGATTGCTCCTGATGGATCTTTCTTTGTAACAGGTAACGTTGCTTTTGGTGATGAGATGTGGTATCGTGGAGAAAGCCGTGTACCAATGCGTGGATGGGCAATGAATATTACTGAAGACGGTAAAATGCAGCCATGGGCTACTGGGATGCGTTCTCCAGCTGGTCCAGCCGTGATAGACGGACAGTTTTATTATACTGATAACCAAGGAGATTGGGTAGGTTCTGGTGCGATCTGGAAAGTGAATAAAGGAGATTTCATTGGTCACCCTGCTGGTTTAAGATGGACGGGCAGATCAGATTCGCCAGTTAAATTGACTGAGGAATATTTCCGTTCTAAAATTAGCGAAAGAAGAGATGTTACTGCAGAAGGAAGAGCTATTAAGCCTGAAAACAGGGTAGATGAGAAATTCAAAATGCTTTGGGAGATGAAAAAAGATTTTCCAGAATTGAGATTGCCTTCCGTATGGCTTCCTTATGGTATCTTGGGTATTTCTACTTCAGAGCCTGTTAAAATTCCTGCTGGTGCTTTTGGTCCTTTCGAGGGTCAGATTTTAGTAGGTGATCAGGGTATGAGTATTATTGCACGTATCTTTTTTGAAACCGTTAATGGTGTTGAACAAGGTGCTTCATTTATGTTTAGAAGCGGTTTCCGTTCTGGCGTATTGAGATTGGCCTTTGGTACAGATAATTCATTATTTGTAGGAGAAACTAACCGTGGCTGGGGCTCTGCAGGTGATGCTAATGAAGGCTTAGAGCGTTTAGTTTACAATCCAAGTAAAACTCCTTTCGAAATGAAAGCAGTTAGGGCAATGCCTGATGGATTCGATATTGAATTTACAAGTCCAGTTGATTCAAAAACGGCAAATGATATCGCTTCTTATAGCGTAGAGAGTTATTTATACAAATACCAACCAGTTTATGGATCTCCTCCGATTAATATTGAAAAATTAAAAATTAAAGGAGTTAAAGTTTCTTCTGATGGCTTAAGAGCAAGGTTAGTTGTTGATAACTTACGTCAGTACTACATTCATACCATTACTATTAATGGTGTAAAAGAGAAGAGTAGTGGTGTATTACCACTTCATCCTATTGCTTATTACACTTTGAACAGTATCCCTAACGGGGATAAACTTTCAATGAGTGAGCTGAGTACTAAGAACTCTGGAGGCGATAAAATGGCTTCTGCTTTACCAAGCTCACCCGCTGGTACAACTTTAAAAGGTAAAGTGCTTTCACCTTCAAAAAATGCTCCGGAACTTAAAAGCCCAGAGACGGCAACAACTGCTGCACCAACTTACGCTCAAGTAAAGGGCCTTTTGACTAGTTACACTTGTGTTGCTTGTCATAACCCATCAAAGAGACAAATTGGTCCGGCTTTCGCTGATGTTGCTAAACGCAAATACACAACTGAAAAGATCCTTTCTTTGATTCACAATCCGCAGCCTCAAAACTGGCCTGGCTATTCTACTGAAATGCCTCCAATGCCTCAAGTTACTAAAGCTGATGGTCTAAAAATTGCTACCTGGATTAATTCATTAAACAAGTAAACTGCTCTGGTTTAGTTTAAACGGATATTTATTTGGTATAATCATTAACAATTGATGGTTATACCAAATAAATATTTTATTTTAACCCATCATATTATCAAACAACCAATATAACCAATGAATAAACTTCAAACCTACGATTACATTGTATTTTTCATATACTTTATAATCGTTTCATCTTATGGATTTTGGATCTATTACAAAAAAAAATCTGCGGTAAGCGATTCTAAAGATTACTTTCTTGCAGAAGGCTCATTGACATGGTGGGCAATCGGTGCCTCACTGATCGCATCTAATATTTCAGCAGAGCAAATGATTGGGATGAGCGGATCTGGTTTTAAACTCGGACTAGCAATTTCTGCATATGAATGGATGGCTGCAGGAACTCTGATTATTGTTGCAGTATTTTTTATGCCGGTATATCTCAAGAACAAGATTTTTACTATGCCGCAGTTTCTTAGTCAACGCTACAATGAAAAGGTGGCAATGATTATGGCGGTGTTCTGGCTGATGTTATACATTGTTGTAAACCTCATGTCTATCTTATATCTTGGTGCACTTGCAATAAGCGGGATTTCTGATCTTCCGATAACGATGTGTATATTAGGTTTAGCGGTCTTTGCTATATTAATCACATTAGGAGGCATGAAGGTTATCGGTTACACAGATGTTATCCAAGTGTTCTTTTTGGTGCTGGGGGGCCTTGTAGCTACTTACATTGCATTAAATCTAATATCCAATAATGGAGGTATAGTTAAAGGTTTTTCTATTTTAACAAATGGTGCATCTGAACATTTTCACCTAATTTTCAAAAAGGATAATCCGAACTATATGGATTTACCTGGTTTGAGCGTATTAATAGGAGGTATGTGGATTGCTAACTTGAGTTATTGGGGATGTAATCAATACATTACACAAAGAGCTCTTGGTGCTTCTTTACCCACCGCACGTGCCGGTTTATTATTCGCTGCTTTTTTAAAGATGCTGATGCCTGTAATTGTCGTGATTCCTGGTATTGCAGTTTATTATATTATCAAAGAAAAGATACCAGGAATAATTGGTGCAGACTTGTTGACATCATCTGGTGTTCAGGATCCAAATAAAGCTTATCCGGCGTTATTGGGTTTACTGCCGATGGGCTTAAAAGGACTATCATTTGCGGCACTTACTGCTGCAATTGTAGCATCTCTAGCAGGAAAAGCAAATAGTATTGCCACCATTTTCACATTAGATATTTACAAAAAAGCTTTTAATCCTGCGGCAAGTGAAAAGAATCTTGTAAATGTTGGTAAGGTAACAGTTGTTGTGGCCATGCTATTGGCAGTTGTACTTTCACTTATTGTGGGTGATGCACTTATGGGAGAAGGAAAGCAAGGTTTTCAATACATCCAGGAATATACAGGATTTGTGTCCCCTGGTATATTTGCAATGTTCATCCTCGGTTTCTTCTGGAAAAAGACCACATCGAATGCAGCACTTTTCGCTACTATCGGAGGTTTCTTAGTTTCTGTAGTGCTTAAGTTTTTACCAGGATGGATAGATCTTTCTCCATTACATGAATTTGGATGGGCTGCTGCCAATGCTACCGGTGTCTTTGAGATTCCTTTTATGGATAGAATGGTGATTGTATTTGCTGTGTGTATCATCGGAATGTACTTCATCAGTATCTATGAAAACAAGAAAGGTGTTAAAACCAATGGATTGGAAGTTGATTCAAGTATGTTTAAGGTTTCAACTTCTTTTTTAGTTGGATCTTTAATTATAATAGCGATGATCGTTGCACTTTATTCTGCATTCTGGTAACAGACAATATTTTTTATAGAAAGGCCGGATGATTTAAATTATCCGGCCTTTTTTATACTATTTTTATTGAGATTTCGGTATTTCTAAAATTTAAATATTTTACCGCCTACCATCACTTCTTGTCTCGATTCATCGAATGTAGCTTTCTGCCCTGTTCGAATTGCGGCGTTGGTCATGATGTTGGCAATGGAATGGGAATAACCAGCTTCAACCGGAGCATTTGGCTGCTCGCGACTTCTTACACATTCCATCCAATTTCTCATATGTGCTGAGGTCAATTTATCACCACCAGTATTGGCAGATGCAACAACCTTTTCAACCATATCTGTAAGTTTAAGTTCTGGCAATAAGTTAGGTTGCATATTCATTGCTTTTGCTGCACCTGCTGTTAGACCACCTCTAGGTGATACCGTGTTTGTGTTAAGGTTCAGCTCGCCACCATTGGCATAATAGATCTCTGCAGGGTTTTCATCACCATTGTGCATTCTTGAAGTAAATACAACCTGAAAGCCATTATTGGGATCATTCTCTTTACCATAATCAAACACAGCAGTTGTGGTATCCCAATTACGGCGACCATCTTTCCACTGATAAATACCTCCATTAGCCACTACACTGCGGGGGTGTTTAAGGCCGGTAAACCAATGTACAGTATCAATTTGGTGTGACATCCATTGTCCGGGCATACCTGAGGAAAAGGGCCAGAATAAACGGAATTCAAGGTATTTGCGCGGATCCCATTCTTCAAATGGCCGATTCAATAAAAAGCGTTTCCAATCGGTATCTTCTTGCTTTAGTTTGGCAACAAGGTCCGGCCTGCGCCATCTACCCGGCTGGTTTACATTCCAGCTTAACTCAACCATGGTAATATCTCCAAATTTGCCATCTTTTATAAATTTCGAAGCGGCCTTGTAATTATCTCCACTTCTTCGCTGTGATCCTATCTGGAGAATCTGCTTACCTGAACGAACGGCTTTTAAAGTCGCACGGGCATCTTCCATAGTTTCTGCAAATGGTTTCTCACAATAGACATCACATTTGTTATTCACCGCTTCCGCTGCATGCGAAGCATGTGCAAAATCAGGAGAGCTGATAATTACCGCGTCAATATCTTTGGTGCCATATAATTCATCATTATTTCTGCAACCTTTGATGTCATGACCCATCTTAGATTTTAAATGATCCATACCCAACCCTCTTCTGTAGTTCCATAGGTCAGAAACTGCCACAATATCAAAATTCAACTCCTTGTTATGATTAAGGAAGCTGGGTAGCAGGGCATCTTTAAATCGATCGGAAAACCCGACTATACCAACCCTCACCCTATCATTTGCCCCTATGATGTTGCTGTAGCTTTTTGCACTCCAACCCATAGCACCCAAATAAGTACCCGCAGTAGCTATTGCGGACTGCTTTATAAATTTTCTTCTGGAATCTTCCATAATTTTATAGTTCTTTTATTTTTATACTCTAAAGGAAACCCTATCCCCGTGGTCTTGTAACAAAATGTGACCTTTTGGTGCCATACCAAAACCTTTCCAGTCCTTATACTTGCTTGCCGCAACAAGTTCATAAAACTCTGGTGTACCCCTTGTAAACTCAGTTATCTTTATACCGTTTAACCAATATTCTATGCGGTTGTCTTTGTAAATACGTATATATCCCCGGTTCCATTCGCCTATAGGGCGATCTGCGCCTACATTTTTCTTGCTTGCAATTAAATCATAAAGCGAACCTAAAGTTCTGTTTCCGTTCTTACCAAGCTTGGCATCAGGATGACGCAGATCGTCTAAAATCTGATATTCCATTCCAATTGCTGACCCCTTATTGCCTTCAGTAAGGGTTACAAAATATTTTACACCACTGTTTGCACCTTCTGTTAATTTAAAATCGAATTTCAATTCAAACGCCCCATATTCCTTTACGGTAACGATGTCTCCTCCATTTGTTGATTCTGCACCGGTAGCTTTGTCCACACTTAGCTCGCCATTTTGTATGTTCCAGCCTTTTTCTGGAAACTTATCTTTATAAGCGCCAACCCAGCCATTGGTGGTTTTACCATCCCATAATAAAGAAAATCCTTCTTTCTTTTCTTGTGGAGACAAATCATTAGGAATCATATTTACAACAAATATATTGTTGGCCTTGCTTGGTTTTAAGTCGGCTGTTTTTATACGAATGTTGCGCCAGCGTATTTGCTTGCCAGGATTATCATTTTTACCTATTGCATGTACTTGGAGTGCAATAAAGCCGTTTGGCGTTGCCTCATCAATTAGGTTTGCAGTTGGAATACCATTTATCCAGGTCCTTATAGATTTACCTATACATTCTATACGGTATTTATTCCATGCTTCTTTTTTAAAGGCGGCCTGACCAGTGGGATTAATGCCAAGGGGATACAACCAGCCTCTCCTTGCCTCATCATAAATTCCACCGCTCCACTTTCTATCTGAAGGATCGACCTCTACCTGATAACCATGAACCCGGCCATTTTGATAATTTGAATTACTTTCGCTCCGGATCTGAATACCAGAATTCATTGAATTATCGACCAATAGTTCTAGTTCTAGGATAAAATCTCCATAGTTTTTATCTGTTGCCAAAAAAGAATTGGGCTCATTCAGGACAGTAGAACCAATAATCTCTCCATTTTCGACTGTGTATTTTGCTTTGCCGTTGAGATGATGCCATCCACTAAGGTCTTTTCCGTTAAAAAGACTTTGCCATTTTCCAGTTTGTGCCAATAATACTGTAGGGCAGGATACAAATGCTAAAGCGGCAAAAATCAATAATCTTTTTGTTTTCATTTCTATGCTATTATATTTAATGTATTCTTTTTATTTACCAAACTCAGCGGCTTGTTTATTGAGTGTTTCTGGTCTAACTTCTTCATTGGAAGTAACAATCATACGGT
Source organism: Pedobacter sp. UYP24 (assembly GCF_054057295.1). Taxonomy (NCBI): domain Bacteria; kingdom Pseudomonadati; phylum Bacteroidota; class Sphingobacteriia; order Sphingobacteriales; family Sphingobacteriaceae; genus Pedobacter; species Pedobacter sp. UYP24. The sequence goes on along the minus strand of NZ_JBSRZD010000004.1, from coordinate 89,637 downwards.
ACCTAAATGTAACCGACTGCCCGGGATTTAGTCTTAAATTCAATTTCTCCTTTCCATTACTAAAAATCTCCTGACCAAGCGGATTAGCAGCAAATAATCCATATTCACGGGCATGCCAATAGGTAGGATAACCTGGGTTTTTAGGATGATCAATAATTGCTACCGACAGCGGTTTTCCCTCCTTAGTTCCAGTAAGTAGGCACCAAGTTCCACGTGTTGCCCAGACGCCTGTCCCGGTTTTCCCTTCGCTCGTTAAGTAGTTTCCACTTGCTCCATTGCCGGATGCCGGTACCTTGGTCACATTACCATGGCTATCGGTAAATTCTTCAACCTTGTCAGATGCAAACTCTAGTTCCTTGGTTACGCGAAGGCCAAGCATTCCATCTTTAATATCCTTAAATAGTACTGTGTCTTTTTGTGCGGTTAGGGTAGTAATCCTGTCAATATTCCTTGTATCAGATGTTCCGCTAAAAATAAATGTAGTGCTCTCCTTCAACAAGATGTTTTTTGACTGATTTTCCCAATTGGCGGTATAGCTTATTTTCCCTTCTTTTTTACCACTTTTTGTGTTGGTTACTTCAACATTTCTTATCCAGCCAAATTTAGATTTTCTTTCAGCCGGGATGGCATAAGAATTATTCCAAAAATCTAAACCATTTACACTCTCGTAATTAAGCCAATAGCCAACATGATGCGGGTGGTCAGTTCTTTCCCCATCTCTGCTTTTTAAAGGAAATCCACGGGTAACGATTACACCATTTGCTGCATTAATTGGATATAGAACTGGCTTTTCCATGTTATCCGGATAAATTAGACTGGTAAATAGTTTGCCATCTATATTGACATCTACCTTATGCCCTAAGTTGCTTTTAACAACATCAACTTTTTTGGTTTGAGCAATGAGATTGAGGCTTACACAGCAACAGCTGAATAGGAAAAAATTCTTCATAATATTTGGTTGTAGCAATTTCAGTTGCCGGCCGAAAGTATAGTTAAATATAGCTTTCTCATCCTATAATTGGCTCAATAAATGCCATTTGCAATTGAAAATTTACGAAAACGATTGCGCAAGAATCTACCGATTGTGTTCAATAAGACCTGTTATAATTGGAGCGATTTCGATTTTACTGTTGATCACCGATTTAATAACTATGAACTAAATTGCTGTTAACAAATATATTTAATGTTGACGAGTCGGGCAGTTATAGCCAGTTATTTTGCTTGTACCAGTGTGCCGTTTCAGCAATTCCCTTTTCCAGATCGTACTGCGGGTCGAAGTTTAGATCGTTTTTTGCCTCATTTATACTGCAAACCCAGTTTATGGCAGTGAGTTCAGCCATTTTCTCTTTATTCAGGGTTGGAGTCTTTTTACTACTTGAGTATATAATATCCATTATGAAAGCAAATGTTGAAACTAATATTATAGGTAGATGAAACAACAAGGTTTTTTTACCCAGTGCTTTCTTGATGAAAATAGCTAATGCGTACCTATCATAAATTTTACCATCTGAAATATTGTACGCCTTTCCGGATACAATTTCGCTTTCAAGAGCCAAGATTATAATCTTAACAAGGTCTTTTACATAGATGAAACTTAATTGCTGTTTAAACTTACCAATATAAGGCTCAAGACCATTATTTATGCTCTTAAATAAGATAAATAGATCCTTCTCTCTTGGCCCGTAAACTGCTGTAGGGCGGATGACTATCAACGGCAAACCTGCTATTTCAGATAAATACCTTTCTGCTAATAATTTACTTCTTCCGTAATAAGTAACCGGTTGAGGTAGAGAGGTGGGTAAAATCTTCTCGTTTATTACTTTCAAAGGTCCTATTGCGGCCAAACTGCTAACGAATAAGAATTTTTTTACTGGGTACTTTAAACCGTGAACTGCTAAAGCTAAGTTACGGGTATATTCCGCATTAACTAGATTGTAATCTGCCTCAGTTTTGGCTTTAGTGCTCCCAGCAGCATGGATGATATAGTCAAATCTTTCAACTTTCAATAAAGCGATAAGCATTTCTATATCGGAGTAATCAAGTTCTATATAACTAATATCATAGGCTCGAAGATGAGAAGTATCACTATTAGCACGTATTGCAGCATAGACTATGTAATCAGCCTTTAGACATTGCTCAATCAAATGAAATCCTAGAAAGCCTGTGGCACCGGTTATCAGTACCTTTTTACTCATATTTTCTTTTCGAATATCCTATATTTCTTATAAGGATCCCCCTTAATTGCTTTAATGGCATTATTTACCATATCGTTGTGTTCGAGTGTCCAACCTGCCTCAGCATACTTCAAGCCTTTATCCCGATAGGCCTTAATAATTCTTGCATATATACATGCTTCGATACCCATTTTACGATATCCATCAATCACTCCTAATAAGAGAATTCTAATACCTGTGACCTTCTTTTTTCCAAACAAGAGCTTAAATATACCGGTAGGTAATAGGCGGCCCTTTTTAATTTTGATCTGGATCTGATTCATGTCAGGTATAGCTGCTCCAAAACCTACCAATTTTCCGTGTTGCTCTGCAACGAGGCAAAAATCCTGATCAAGTACAAGTTTTAAATCTTTAGCCTGGTAATCAAATTCTTCATCGTTCAAAGGAACAAATCCTGTGTTTTTGTCCCAAGCTTTGTTGTATACTTCACGCAGACTGGCTGCCTCTTCCTTAAATTTTTTAAGATTGATTTTTCGTATGGTGATGTCTGCGCGCTTCAGGCGTTCCTCAAGTCTATCTAATAACTTTACAGAGCGATCATCGTAAGCATCCCCTGTAAATTTCCACGCAATAAGGTCTACCTGTTTTACTAATCCTGCGCCTTCTAATAAAGCAATATAATATTCTGCATTATATGGCATCATTACAACAGGTGGCGAATCAAATCCTTCTATCAATAGGCCACAACTCTCATTTGTTGAGAAATTAACTGGTCCAATAATTTTATTTTTAACTCCCTTTTCTTTAAGCCATTTCACAGCAGTATGCATCAGTAGGTTTGCTGCTTCCTGATCATTAATACAATCAAAGAACCCAAAAAAACCGTCGCTGGTATTATTCAACTTATTGTGACTATTATTTAAAATTGCAGCAACACGACCAATTATTTTTCCCCCATCAAAAAGTAGAAAACACTGCAAAGATGAGTGTTTATGAAAAGGATGAGTAGTTAGTAAATCTCTTTGTGCTATAAAGAGTTCCGGTACGTAATTTGGATCGCCATCATACAGGTCATGCGGGAAATCAATAAAAGTGGCTAGTTCTTTTTTAGTGCTTACTGCAACTATTTTTTTCATTAAATGCTAACTTGAGATGTAGTGTGAACATGAACCTCTTTTGCCGCAGCTGATAGTTTATCTACCGCTTCCTCAATTTGTCCAAAGGTGTGAGTTGCCATTAGGGAGAACCTAATTAGAGAAGAATCTGATGGAACAGCAGGAGAAACAACCGGATTAACAAATATTCCATTATTGCTCAGAATGTTTGTAATTAAGAATGTTTTATCATTATCCCTAATATAAACCGGAATAATCGGGCTGTCTGTATGGCCAATATCAAAGCCAGCATCAAGAAGTAGCTTCTTTGCATAATTTGTATTTGCCCAAAGCTGGTCTATACGTTGAGGTTCTGATTCAATAATGTCCAATGCAGCTATTACGCTAGCAACAGCAGATGGTGGCATACTAGCGCTAAACATTAAAGATCTTGCTCTATGTTTTATAAATTCTATGGTTTCCTCAGTTCCAGCTATAAACCCACCTAAAGAAGCCAATGACTTACTAAAAGTACCCATGATCAGGTCAACCTTATCTGTAAGTCCAAAATGAGAAGCTGTACCTGAACCGTTAAACCCTATTACACCTAAACTATGTGCATCATCCATCATGATATTAGCACCAAATTCATCAGCAATTTTTACGATTTCAGGCAGATTTACTAAGTCACCCTCCATACTGAAAATGCCATCAGCAACAATTAGTTTTGCAGCATCTTCTGGTAGTCTGCTTAGTTTTTTACGCAAATCATCCATGTCATTATGCGCATACTTAATAGATCGGGAAAACGAAAGCCTGCTGCCATCAATAATCGAAGCATGATCATATTCATCTAGAATTAAGTAATCATTTCGGTCTAAAAGACAAGAAATCACTCCTAAGTTCACCTGAAATCCTGTGCTAAAAAGTACAGCAGCCTCCTTACCAACAAAATTGGCTAATCTTCGTTCCAGTTCAATGTGTATGTCTAAAGTACCATTCAAAAATCTTGATCCAGCACATCCAGTCCCGTATTTATCAATTGCTTTTTTTGCAGCTTCTTTTATTTTGGGGTGATTGGTTAATCCCAGATAGGAGTTAGAACCGAACATTAGTACCTTCTTCCCGTCTATAATCACTTCCGTATCTTGTCCAGATTCTATCGCTCGGAAATAAGGATAAAGACCTTTTTCCTTGATTGCATTAGCGTCTTTAAAAGCGGCTATCCTATCTTGTAATTTTTTATGCATGCTAGTACTATATTTAGATTACAGAGCAGATTGTTTTGATGTTTATTTTATGATAAGGGATCATTTGCTCTGTTTAATAACACCTTTTTTACATTTAGTTAAAAATCAACATTTATGCCAATAAATAAACTTCCCAAATCTAAGACCATAAACAGATAAAACAAAACATAAATTTGACAAGACCTGAATATATTACTTTTTGAGTTAAAAATTACAATTTACTTATAATTTGTTAATACTTATAGCAGGTGTTAATAAATTGATGTTTTATAATGCAAGTTTTGCCAAAAGCAAGAATTAAAAAGAAAACGGAGGTAGATCTTCCGACCTACCCCCGCTAAATTAACGCTCTCAATTATATAAACGAAGTAACCAATGATATGGTTTTAAAAGGATAAGAAAAGTTTGGAAAAGGAAACAGGGATATTCTATCCGAAGTATCCCTGTTATAATAGATGGTTAGTCCACCACAGACTAACCCAAACCAAACAAACTAGAACTATAACGCAATCCTATTACAAATGTTTTAAAAAATTTAAAACAGACAGTATATTGACAATGATAAAATTATTAGCTAAAGTGTTTTAATTGTTCTTTGTAAGTTTTTCCTATCTTGTTTAATCAATTGGGCTACAATATGAATCAGGAAATTATAAACCTTTATGATGACTATACCCATAGTAATCTAAAAAGGAAGGAATTTATGAAGAGGTTAGCCGTGCTTACAGGTAGCACTGCTTTGGCATTAACAGTTTTACCTCTTCTAGAAAATAATCATGCTATAGGAGCACAGTTAAATGATGATTCAATCACTTCAGAAGAAATAACTTATGCCGGTGTTGAAGGTGATATGAAGGCTGTACTAGCGAAGCCAAAAGGTCAGGGGAAATTAGGAGCAATACTGGTTATACATGAAAACAGGGGTTTGAATTCTCATATTATTGATGTAACTAAGAGAGTTGCCGCAGCGGGCTTTTTAGCACTTGGTGTTGATGCATTATCTCCCTTCGGCGGAACTCCGGCAGACGAAGACAAAGGCCGGGAATTAATAGGTAAACTTGATCCGGAAAAGAATTTAGAAAATTATTTGAAAGGTTTGCAGTTTCTTCGATCCCATAAATCTGGAAACGGAAAAGTTGGATGTATGGGTTTTTGCTGGGGTGGTGCAATGGCCAATAAGTTGGCTGTTAGTGATCCTAAACTTCAAGCTGCAGTTGCGTATTACGGGACACAACCTAAATCTGAAGAAGTATCAAAAATAAAAGCGAGTATGATGATGCATTACGGCGGACTGGACGAGCGAATCAATGCTGGTATCCCTGCTTATGAGCAAGCCCTCAAAGAAAGCAAAACTGATTATAAGATCTTTATTTATGAAGGTGCAAACCATGCTTTTAATAATAATACTTCACCAACAAGATACAATGAGGTAGCGGCTAGGTTAGCTTGGCAGAGAACAATAGCGTTTTTTGAAAAAGTGCTCTAATGCGAAAACTACTAATCCTTAATCTACTAATCTGCTTTTCACGAGTTGGCTTTACGCAGGATAAATTGAGTTTTGCAGCTAGTGAAACTATCACCGGTTTTTTGGGAGATCGTTTGATACATTCTTATGATAACAGAATCCTTTCACAAGATGCAGATTTGTTGATAGAACCCTTTAAACACCGAAATGAAACCAGCCTCTGGCAAAGTGAGTTTTGGGGGAAGTGGTGTACCTCCGCTGTTTTGGCTTATAAATACCATCCAACTTCTGCGCTTAAAACAAAACTTAAAGAAGCAGTATATGGGCTAATTGCAACCCAAACGCCTGATGGTTACATTGGTAATTATGCAGAAAAGGCCAGGCTGCAACAATGGGACATATGGGGGCGAAAGTATTGTATGCTTGGACTATTGGACTATTATCAGATTTCCAAAGATTTAAAGATCTTACACGCGGCAAAAGGAATTGCAGATAACCTGATTGATGATCTAAAAAAAACAGATGGGATTCTTGTTACTAAGGGCAACTACAGGGGGATGGCAGCATCATCTATCCTAGAGCCGATCTGCATACTTTATAACCTCACAAAAAATAAAAAGTACCTGGATTTTGCACAAGAAATCGTACGTCAATGGGAAACTCCATTTGGGCCTCAATTGATTAGTGAGTCAAAAACCGATGTTGCTAAGCGATTTCCCAAGCCGATTAACTGGTATTCTTTCGAGCAGGGACAAAAAGCATATGAAATGATGTCTTGTTATGAGGGGCTGCTGGAACTTTTCCGCATTACAGGAAAACCAGAATATAAAACAGCTGTTGAAGATACCTGGCAAAATATCTATGATACAGAAATCAATTTAGCTGGGTCTGGTGCTTCATCCGAAATGTGGTTTGGAGGTAAGCAGTTGCAAGCAAATCCTATACACCATTACATGGAAACCTGCGTAACTGTAACCTGGATAAAACTAAGTCACCAGCTGTTTAGGCTAACAGGCGAAGCAAAGTATGCAGATGCAGTGGAACAAACTTTCTATAATGCATTATTGGGTTCTATGAGTGTAAACGGTATGACTTGGGCTAAATATACACCACTATCAGGACTACGCTTGCCCGGTGATGGTCAGTGTGGAATGGACTTGAACTGTTGTATAGCTAGTGGACCGAGGGGGCTGTTTAATTTCCCTGAACACATGGTGATGAAATCAAAAGATGGGATATATGTTAACTATTATGCTGGAGGTATATTTCATACCTCATCTCCTAAGGGCAATTTAGTTGTGATAAAACAACAAACAACCTATCCTGAATCTGGATATATCAGTATTATGATAAGCCCTGCTAAATCTGAAACGTTTGAAATCTCTGTACGGATACCTGCCTGGAGCAAAGCAAATTCTATTAAAATAAATGGTCAGTCTGCAGGCAACATAACAACCGGTTATAACCAAATAAACAGATCCTGGAAAGACGGGGATGTGATCGATATCGAGCTTGACATGAGGGGAAGGGTAGCTTACATAGGTGATAAACCAGCATATTTTGCCATTCTACGAGGACCGATTTTACTAGCAAGAGATGAACGTTTTAAAGGAATAAACATCGGTGCAATGATCAACCCGGCAGTTGAAAATAGTTATGTGGCCTTGGAGCGGGTTCCTGCAACTGATTCCTGGATGCATTTTAAAATGAAGTCTAGTCCTGAGTCTTACAAAGAATCAGAGGCAGCCCTAGTAAGCGTTGATCTATGTGATTACGCATCTGCAGGAAATGGAGAGAACGCAACGTTTTTCAGGTCTTGGTTTCCACAGCTCATTGATCCCAGGCAAATGTAGTGTACTAATCTGCAAACTCCCAAGCGCTGTGATAAGCTGAGATTTTATCCGCATAATTAACAAAGCCCGAGTAAAATGGTAGCTTGGATAATGTAGCACTGTCTCCGATCACCACTAACTTCATCTTGGCTCTTGTCATGGCCACATTCATTCTTCGGATGTCGGCTAGAAAACCTATATTTTGTTCATTGTTGCTTCTGGTTAAGCTCAAATAAATTACATCCCGTTCCTGTCCCTGAAAACCATCAACCGAATTAATAGAAATATTGCTAAAATATTCTTCAGTTATTGAGCTCTCTTTCAAAAGGTTTCTAAGCAACTTTACTTGTTCCTGATATGGCGCTATAATTCCAACTTTAGGAAAATCTTTCGAGGAGTAATGAAGACTGAGTTTCTCCATATAATTCCCTAAATGTTTTATTAAAAACGCTGCCTCTTCTGGGTTTTGAGTATTGGTACCCTCACTCTTTTCGTCAAATCCACAGCCTGCTGTGTCTATGAATAGGAGTGGAGCATCTTCAGGAAATAGGGTTTGCAAAGCTACCGATTGATGCGCCTTTAAGCTATCCTTATAAAAAATTTGAGAGGAGTAAGCCATAATTTGCTTGTTCATTCGATACTGTTCCTCCAATAATATTACCGCGTTAGGATGTCGTTCTACGCATTTCTCTAATAAGGTTTTATTTAAGCCTTTTTTTGCAGCCTCACCTGATTTAATAGTCGGACTAAGCTGCAAATGATCACCAGCCAATATTAATTTCTGGCCTTTCAAAGCAGGTATCCAACAGGCTGGTTCTAATGCTTGTCCAGCTTCATCAATTACAATAGTATCAAAAAGTAGTTTTTTTATGGTGTAATGGTTTGCCCCTACCAGCGTGGCTGTAATTACCTGAGCCTTTGAAATCAATTGATCAGTTATATGCTGTTCCATATCATCAACTTCTTTTCCAATTTTGTGGGCCTCATTAAATAGTGCTTTACGCTGCTCCTGCTCAGCTCTACCAAAATTACGTTTGTATTTATGTGCCATTTTTTTGTATTCGGCTGCCTGCTTCTTTAATTTTCTGATGATTTTATTGCCATCATGTTCAGATAACTTCCTGTCGAGTGTCAGAGAAAGCATTTCTTCCGATACTCGCGCTGAGTTACCAATCCTAAGTACCTCTAAGCCGGCTTCAGCAAGCTTCATACTCAAAAGGTCTACTGCGGTATTGCTGGGTGCTACAACAAGTATTTGCTTGCCATCTAACTTATTCATTGCTTTAATGGCTTGCACCAGTGTAGTAGTTTTTCCTGTTCCAGGCGGGCCATGAACAATAGCAAGCTCATTTGCAGATACTATTTGATCAACTGCTATTTGCTGTTTTTGATTAAGGCTTGGAATAGAGTAATTAAAATCGGTTGGTTTGAAAGTCGCCGGGGCAGCACCAGTTAAAACAAGTGCCAATTTTGATCTGGGACTTATGGAAGATTCTTTTAAAACTTCAACTGCTTGATTTAAGGCGCCCTGCATTTCTTTGTAAGTATAGTTATCGAAAAGCAGATCAATACCCAATTTACCTTGCTTTGCCCAATCGGGCAATTCTTCAGTTTTTAAGGTAATTTTCATGGTATTTCCAGCAATAAATACAATAACCCCTTCTAAACGATCATTATTTGGATCATGATTTGAGAAAAATGAAACGGATGAGCCGAAACGGAATTGGTGCTGTAAATCTTGGTGAGTAGTGCGTTCTAATTCTAGGCTTAAGTAATCACCGCGACCTAATTCATTATTTCTAATGGCTATTGGATACCATGATAAACCATTCTGACGCCTGTCGGCAGCTGATGAAGCTGAGGTGAGCAGTTGATAAGACCTAAGGTCTTCCTCTTTTTCAATCTTAAGTAATTCGAGCAGGCTTTCAAAGTATCCCATTGGGTCAAAAATACTGGTTATTTATCAATCGATTAGAATATCTTTGGCCAATACTTCAAACGCCAATAAAGCATGTATAGACTTTCAAGAGAAATTATTCTGACTAAAGAGCTGAGTCATGCGCTAAAAGGTGCAGATAATCTTGTTAAACAAGACTTTTTGAAAGAAATTTTTGTGTCCGGAGTTTTTTACACACTCTTATTGGATTACGAGTATGGTAAAGGAAATCTTCAAAATATTAGTGCTAAAAGCAACAGTATTGAATTCACAAGTTCGACAGCAGGTTTTCTTTACCTGGGTTATGATATTAACGAATTTTCTATGTGTGCGGCCATAGATTATACAACCGAATATACTATGAAAATTGATTTTAAGATTGACTATGATACCAATAAAATCATTTTCACAGGTGAGGAACGCTATGAAAGACAGGATGAACTTTAATCGAAAAATTTATTTAAAGTATGTTCTTAACACTGTTATTGCCATCCGAAGTCTGGTCTTAACAGTTCCTAGAGGTATATTTAATTCTTCAGCTGCTTCTGATTGAGAATAGCCTTGAAAGTATACCAAGTCTAATATTGCGCGTTGAGATAAAGGAAGCGTAGTAGTTAGCTTTCGTATTCCTATCGTTTCAGGATTAAATAACAATTGATTTTTTAAATCTATCTGAGCAGAAGCATCCTCAATATCATCATTTTTACTGGTATTGATATAACCACGTCCTCTCAAATGATCAATAGCAGTATTTTTTGCTAATCTAGCCATCCAGGTAAACAAACGTCCACGTGATTCCTGATATTGATCAATTGATTTCCAGATCTTCACAAAAGTTTCCTGCAAAACATCTTCTGCTATTTCATCAAATTTTATTATTCTGGAAATAATCCCATACAAAGCCGGAGCGTACATGTTGTACAGCATTGAAATCACCTTTTGATCTCCAGACTTTATTCCGTTGACTAAGTTTTGTTCTGCATTGTTTAAATGTAGTACCAAATTTTGTTGAGGAATAGGATAATTTGATGTAGCAACCATTGTATGAATTAGATATGTCCAATGTTACACAAATGTTAAGCCCGTTATTATAATTATTCCGCTATAGAGTACGATATACTATTACACACTAATGTTTTCCACCTTTTATCATTTTTAACACATGCAAAATATGTGGGAAAAGCGCATCCATACTTTCTTCAACTCCTTTTTTGGATCCAGGGAGGCTTATGGTTAGTGTATTTCCTATAAATCCAGCTATTCCTCTGGAAAGCATAGCGTATGGCATTCTATCCTGCCCATATCGCCTAGCATTCTCCATAATACCTGGTATTGGTCTGTCCATCAATGGCTCCAAAGCATCAGGGGTTACATCTCTTGGAGACAATCCTGTACCACCTGTGTAGATTAAAAGTTGATAATTATCGGCAGATAATTGTTTTGCGCTATTTCTAATCAATTCTATTTCGTCGGGCAACACTTCATACCTGGATGTATTGATTCCATATTGTTCCAGTCTTGCTATGATTACTTTGCCAGAACTGTCCTGACCTTTTCCTTCAAATATCGTATCAGAGCATACTACTACAGCTGCCTTAAGCTCAAAAAATTCTTCTTTGTTAAAGTCGGTCTTTCCTCCAGATTTCTTTAATAACTTGATGCTTGTTATCTCAACTCCTTTGTCTATCGGTTTTAGCATATCATACATCGTTAATGCAGTTATTGATGCACCGTGCATGGCCTCAACTTCAACACCGGTCTTATAGATAGTATGCACTTCCACACTGATGATAATACTTAAGCCCACTATCTGATAAGTTATAGCAGTATATTCAATAGGCAAGGGGTGGCAGTCTGGTATCACATCACTGGTTTTCTTTACACCCAGTAAACCAGCAGCTCTGGCGAATTCGAAAACATCACCTTTAGGTACTTCGCGCTTTTCTATTGCGCTTATTGTTTCTTGTTTAGATACGTTTACGGTTGCTGTAGCAATGGCAACTCTTAGGGTATTTGATTTTGTTGTGATGTTTACCATATTAATTGTTTTCTTTCCACTGGTGTGTCTCGTCTTCAAAAATTTCCTTACCCCAAATAGGTAATTCTGTTTTTATTCTTTCTACAACCTCGGCACAAGCATCAATGGCAGGCTTCCTATGTGCAGCAGATGTAAATACAAAAAAGCAAATCTCACCAACCTTAATTCTGCCAAGACTATGATAAATATGCATACATTTTAATGGATATTTTTGGAATATACTTTCTCTTATTAACTGCATTTTTTCCAGGGCAAGGGTTTCAAACGCAGTAAATTCTATGGCAGAAACAAATTTGTTTCCTATCTGATCTCTGCGTACCTGTCCCATAAAAATACCATGACCACCTATATCTGTTTTTAAACTATGTTTAGAAATACTATCTGCTATAAAAATGGGTGCAATAGCACCTTTCATAAAAATATTCCTGATTTTTTTTTCGCTCATGTCAATGCTATAAAATGCTGCATCCATCTTGATATGCCACCTTTCAAGTTGAAAATGTTTTTATGAAACCCATACTTTTCCTTCATTGCTTCAGCGGCAGCCTCGCTTCTAATGCCATGTTGGCAAATAAAAACAATGTTTTGTTGTTGTAAATCCTCATTTAAAAGTTCAGGTAATAAAGCTATAGGGACCTGACGGAAAAGTGACTCGTTTAGTTTTGGGTATTCATGCGGCTCTCTAACATCAATAACTAATGTAGATTCCATTTTTAAAAAATCTAATAATTGGTCTCCATCAATATCAATAAAATGTTGAATCCTATTTCCTTCAACAACACCCTGTTTATCTTCCATAAATTCAGACTCATTGTCAGGCATTGCATACGTATCATGGGCTGGATTTAATTTAATTTCATAAAATACCTGAGTTAATAGATTATAGTTGAGTAACCTATTTATAAGTGGGTTCCCTATTTTTGCAATCAATTTAATTGTTTCAGCAGCCTGCATGGTACCAATAATTCCTGGTAAAACGCCAAGTACACCATTCTCTTCGCAATTGGGAAGTTCGCCAGCTAAAGGCATTACCGGAAAAATATCTCGGTAGTTAGTCGGGGCATTATTGCCATCGGCGACATGAAAGACAGCTATCTGACCTTCGTACCCTGATACGGCCGCAAACACCACAGGTTTTTTTAATAAAAAGCAAGCATCATTGATCAGATATCGCGACTCAAAATTATCAGTTCCATCCAGCACATAATCGAAGCCACTTATCAATTCTAAAATATTCTTACGTTCTAAACGTAGAGGGTATGCGGTAACTTTTATCTCCGGGTTTAAAGCACTAATTCTTTCTACAGCTGTAGTAGCTTTTAGCTTTCCAATATCATCAGTTGTAAAAAGGATCTGCCTGTGCAGGTTACTTAATGATACTACATCATTGTCTACAATACCAATATGTCCAATTCCGGCACCAGCAAGATATTGCAGCGCCGGACAACCTAATCCGCCAGCGCCGATAACTAACACACTGGCGTTGCTTAGCCTTTCTTGTGCCTCCTCTCCAAACCCCTTTAGGATTAATTGTCTATTGTATCGCTCGCTATTCATTATTTAGCCTCCAGAGAAAGGTGGCATAATTGCTATTGTGGCTTGATCGCTAATTTTTTTATTCTGCTGAACCAGTTCTTTGTTCAGTGCCAATTTGTATTTAATATGCTGCAATTCAGGAAATCTTTCCTGTAAAAAGGAATTGAGCCCATCAGTATCTGAAATACCTTCTAACATCATCCTCTGACTATCTATAAATTCCGATATACTTCCAAAACTGATAATTTCAATTTCCATCGGCCTAATTTACCTGAAAAATAGTAATGCTGCTCAATCCTTTCATAAATCTTCTGCCTGTTGCCCGATCTGTGGGAGATATCATTGCAATGTTTCCACCTTGTGTTTTTTCAGGATCAGTTTCATAGCTGGTCAATATCATAACCAGATCACCCATTGGGGTGTTAAAAATCTCATTCCAGGAATACACTACCTTGTAATCGTCATTGGCTTTACAAACGATATAATATTCATTTAATTTTTTTGGTGATTCTGAAATGATCTCTACACCATTTAATATATCTTTAAGCAGTATACCCTTTACCTTTTTAATGCTGCCTTTACGTTGCATTAAATGGTTATAAACAGTCATACTGTCAATGCTTATACTTTTGTAATTGTTTAAAGATGCCAAGTTTATGGTAAGTGGTTTTTTTACTTTACCATCGATAACAAACTGTTTGCTCTCTTGTGCCTGAATTGTGAAAATCATTGCTGAAAACAGCACAATAAATAGATATTTCATTTTATGCATGTGTAAATAGCAGTTTATAAGCGGCAAGTGCGAGTACACAGGCCAGTACATTTTTTAATATATTTTGAGGAAATTTGAGTGCGCCAAAGTAAGCGCCAAGGATTCCGCCTGCAAATGCAACACCAACATACCCCAGCATGTGAATGTTAAAGTCAAAGCCTTTAATCAGCTGACCACCTAAGCCAGCCACTGAATTGACAAAAATAAAGGCGGCACTAATGGCAGCAGTCTGTTTCTGGTCGGCCCACTTTAACATTAATATTACCGGTGATAAAATAATCCCTCCACCAATACCGATCATGCCAGACAGTAATCCTATTATGCCACCAATAAACAACGATAGTGGAATATTGACCGACCTAAAGTCCTTCGGGTCTGTATTCTTAAAAAACAAGAAACGTACCACTGGGATCAGTAAAAGTACACCTAGTATTTTTTTATAAATATTGTTTTCAATCACCATCATTCCACCCACAAAAGACAGTGGGATGGAGGCTAAGGCAAAAGGCCAGAAAAGCTTCCATTTAAAATGCCCCCCTCTGTAAAATTGTATAAAAGAAGTAGAAGAAACAAAAAGATTCAATAGCAACGCAGTTGGTTTCATCACTGCAGGAGCTACCGCAAACAATGCCATCAGTGCAAGATAACCGCTCGCACCACCATGCCCGACAGAAGCATATAAAAATGCGATGATAAACAGCAAACAATAAAATAAGAGATAACTTGTTTCCATATTTATTTTGGCATTAACAGAATATAAACCTGATCGCCAGCTTGAAAGCAATCCTGATCTTCTTCAAGACGTATTAAACAATTGGCCTTTGCAAATGAACTCAAACGAAAAGATTCTTGAGCATTTAATGGAGTTGCCATGCCATCCTTATACGTTCCTTTCAAGAAATGAGTTAATCCAACAGGTTTATTATAAGCATGTGTCAGCACCGCGGTTATTTCTACATCATCATTTTCTTTGTTTGCCAGAATTTTCAATGCAGGAAGCACGTAATTATAATAGCAACTCAATACTGAAGATGGATTTCCAGGTAAGCCGTAGACCAGCTGGTTTCCTTTTTTTCCAAAATAGAGTGGCTTTCCGGGTTTTTGTTTCACATTATGAAAGTATTGCGATATACCACATAATTTGGAAGCTTCCACTACAAAATCATAGTCTCCAACACTTACTCCACCGGTCAGCAAAATTACATCATTGTTTTCCAGCGCGCTGCTGATGACTTTTTTGACAACATCAAGATCATCGTCCGCATTAAATAAGGTGATGTTAGTTATCCCTTCACACTGCAAAGCTGCACGTAACGAATAAGAATTAGATTCGTACACCTGCCCGAAAGCCAGATCCTTACCGGGCTGCTGCAATTCTTTTCCTGTGGTAATAATAGCCACACGTGGTTTCGGGTATACCATCACTTCAGATATTCCTATACCGGCCAGAAAACCTATAGCCGCAGGGCTCAAATAACTACCTTTCGGCATTGCTAGATCACCTTTTTTCAGCTCAGTACCTATACCTCTAACATTTCCACCAGCTATTAAATTGTTGTCCAATATGCTGATGAAGCCTGCTGCAAGCTCCACTTTTTCCTGCATCACCACCGTATCTGCACCATCCGGTAAAGGGCCTCCGGTAAATATCCTGCTTGCAGTTTTCCTGGCTATTGTAAAAGGAGCAGGTGTTCCTGCAGCCATCTCTCCGCAAACGAGCAATGTTTCTGCAACTTCGTTAAAATTAAAAGCATAACCATCCATTGACGATTGTCGGAAAGCAGGGATATCGAACTCACCTATCACATCGCTAGCCATTACATGTCCCCCTGCCTCAGAAAGTTTCATTTTTAAAGGACTTAAACGACTAACATTATTTAAAACAAGCGCTTTTGCTTCGTCAACAGAGATCATTTCCAACTATCCTCCAATGGTAATCATACTTCTATTAATTATAGAACTGGCATCAACATGTTCAAAATTATGATTAAGCTGCCCGCCGAGCTCTTTTTTCTTGCTCCATATAGAAGCCTGAATTAATGGGAGTACATCTTCCTTATTTCTCAATGCAGAAAGCAAGTCGGTCTCCCTCTCAGAAAACAGGCAGTTTTTTAGTTTTCCATCAGCCGTTAGGCGCATTCTGTTACAGGTATCACAAAAAGGGGCTGTCATTGTGCTTATAATCGCAAAAGAGCCATCATGACCAGGAATCATGAAATTTTTTGCAGTATCATGAGGTTTAGATTTAACAGATAAAACCACATAGTTTTTTTCCACAATAGCCATAATCTCTTCCAGAGAACACATCTTATTGCTGGTCCATTTATTGCCGCTAAAGGGCATAAACTCTATAAATCTAACCTGAATAGGGTTGTGCTTTGTCCACGCAATAAAATCTGGAATTTCCCCGTCATTTAATCCCTTCATCACTACCATATTAATCTTTACTGCTATTTTATGCTGGAGCAGTAATTCAATATTACTACGCACCTGATGAAAAACATCTCGTCGGGTAATGTGCAAAAATTGCGTTGCCTGAAGTGTATCCAGACTAACATTGATGCTTTTTATACCCGCTTCAATTAGTTGAGGCAATAATTCATGTATACGGGTGCCATTTGTTGTAATGACAAGTTCAACGGGCAGTTTCCCTAACGCAGAAATAATAGCTGCCGCATCCTTACGTACCAGAGGTTCACCTCCAGTAAGTCTTATCTTTTTTACACCTTGTGCTACAAAAAGCTCAGCCAACTTAACAATTTCATCCTTTTGCATCAGGCGGGAGGCAGGGGTGAAGTCGTATTCCTCATCCGGCATGCAATAAAAGCAACGAAAATTGCAATTATCAGTCAGGGATATACGCAGGTAGTCATGTACCCTTCCAAAAGAATCTACTATCATTATCCGGGTGCTTATTGAAATTCCATAATCATTTGCGTATCGATGTCGATATGAACATTTCAAAAATAAGAATTTTCAAGAAGATTGGAGGATAATAGCGTAGGGTTTTTAAAAGAAAAAACGGGGGAAAAATCTTTAAGAAAAAGACCAAACTCCCCCGTCTAAATTAACGCTCTCAAGACAAATGTATAACACCTGACTTGTATATACAAATGTTTTTAAGAAATAATTATTAAATATCTGATAGTCAAACAGATTAAATTTTATAAGCTTTTAAAAAACCTTCAATCGATTCATAAATCGCAGGTGTTAAATTCTCTTTACCAGCATTAATCAATTGGTGCTGGGCAGAATTAAACTTCTCTATAAATGTTCCGGTCTCGTTATTGAATTTTAAATACCCCTGTTCAAAATAGCGTTCCTCAATGTCGCCAGAGGCATCCATTGAGTTGAATGTTAATTGAATAATTTTTCCGGAAGCTTTGTCTACGCAAAGCCATTTATAGGTGTCCGACTTGGGAGCCTGATCGGGCATATCGGTTTGTTTGATCTCAAGTATGGATATTGAACCATTCTCAAGATGGTATAGGCAATTAAAAGAAGATTTCATAGGATCACCGAAAATACAAAAAATCCGGACTACAGAAAGCTTTTTCCTATCCTTTTTTGTTTTTGTTGAATGAAAATCTTCTGGATATACTAAAACCCCATCTGTATTGGCCTTTAAGCCATGAACTTTTAGTTTCTGGTATAAACTGAATCTCCTGTATAGCAGTTGCATTAGTAAAATTAATATGAAACACATGCCCTCCGGTTTCCATTTCTAAACCAACTCCAAGCGGATTGTAGAATTTTGTCAAGCTGATGTTTTCCAAATAGTTCTGATCATCCTTATTTCTGAAGGGAAGAAAATAGTCTACAACGAGAGCCATCCGCTTACTAAATTTAAAGCGGCCACCTGCTCCAACCGCAAAGAGACCGTTCTGATCTCTAAATCGTGTGAAGTTTCGGTGGATATAAGTTGGAATTATTGTAAATGAGAAATTGGAATTAAATTTCCTTGCAATAATTACCTGCAATACATAGTTCATCCTATCGTTGAAATTATTGTAAGCGGTCTCTGATGCCGGATCATCATGATTAGATTTTACAGCTGTTATCGTATTACTCCCAAATAGTGTTACAGCAATAGGTAAATGATCGTCTACTGTTTGCTGTAGTAGTTTAAATTTCAGACTTCCTTCATACAGCTGTTGCACAGAAGTGGCACCCTTTGCCCTAGCAAGCCCTACAGTTAACCTGTCGGATAATCCATATTCAAATCCTATCCTCACATCAGAAGAATTGTCAAGCCCGAAGAATTGCCTTATCCCGCCATTACGGCCGGCAATATCTCCAAACCTGTGATCTACTTTAAAGTCTAATTCATTTTTATAGATAGTTTCATTGGTATGCCCATTAATAAGTTTGGTTGATTTAAAAGTTCCCATCACTTTTTCATGACTGCTTGTGGTTCCAATTTCTTTTTCAAGATCAGTTTGCGAGGAGCAGGTTAGAATAGGGAAAACAGCAATAATGACTAGTAGTTTCTTCATGTTCATATAATTATTGTTGGTTTTTTGGTTGATAAAGCGCCATTATTTTTACGTCTACAAACTCTGCAATGTTCTTAAAAACTAATGAGGGGATCTGAATTTTATGGTCGGCAATTCTTACCCTAAAAATCGTACTCGCAGTAATTTTTTCATTGTTAACTATCAACTCAGCCACAGTTGTATAACTTTTACTTACACCATGGATTAATAACATTCCTTCAACCTTTACATTGTAGGTTCCATTAATATTCAGGTTGCAATCTCCAATAATCTTACCTTTGAATTCTGATAAAGGATACCGTTCTGATTCCATATAATTCTCGTTAAAATGCTCTTGCATCAACTTCTTTCTAAATTGGAATGATGTATTGCTAACTTTAAAGATTAGTTCTCCAGTCTTGGTATCCAGTGCAGAACTGGCTGTTGTGCTTTTGGCTTCAATATCCTCAAGTACCGTGTTGGAGTAAAATGAAATTGCTGCATTCTTACTAACTAAAATATGCTGTGCTTTTAATGATTGGTTGACTAGACAGATTAAAAATAAGGTAAGTGTAAGTTTCATAATATAGACTAGTTTTCAGGCATGCCATTGTCAAACCAAGTGCTTAGCGACTGTAATTCTGTTGCGCTTAAACTTCCTGCTTTAGGCATTCTTTTAGAAACAAGAACAGCTTGTTTAATTCTTTCGGCATTAGCTTTTATAGAGGCATAACCGTTTAAGGTAAAAAAACCAGCATCCGATTTGCCAGATGCATGGCAGCTGCTGCATTTACTCTGGAAAAGACTCTCGGCAAAATTTGCATAAGTAATCTTTATGACGGGGGTTATTGGTACCACAGGTACATCGGGCTTAATTTCTTGGGACTGTTTCTTGGTGCAACTGGCCATCATCATGTATGCGATGATAAGTGTTAAATACACAATTTGATGCTTTTTCATAGATTGTAACATTTCATATCAGATTTTAATGAGGTAATTTGTTGATTGATAAGGTTACGGGAAGGGATAAAAAATAGTTGCCAGGCAAAAATCAATCTTTGTAATTTTTATTATCAAATAATTGATTAATAGTATATTATAGTTAATAAATATATTTATGCAAACTAAGGCAACCTTTTTAAGATGGTTCACGTAACAAAATAAAAATGATCAATAATTAAGCTCAATATTTAAGTGCAGGAAATTATTAAGGGATGTATTAATAAAGACAGGAATAGTCAATATCTGCTCTATAAAGAATTTTATAGTTACGGCATGGCAATATGTCGTAGGTATGGTATGAGTGATGACGATGCCGCAGATGTTTTGAATGACGGATTTCTAAAAATATTTACAAATATCTATAAATATGATCCTGATCGTCCTTTTAAAAGTTGGCTTGGAAGGATTATTACCAATACTGCTATAGATCATTACAGGCTCAATCTAAAGTTCAGCGATCATATTGATATAGCTGATTATGAGCAACTAGGGAGTAGCCCTGAGGTTTATGGTCATTTAGCTTATAATGATTTACTCAAACTTATTCAGGGACTTTCGCCAGCTTGCAGAACCGTATTTAATCTGTTTGTAATAGATGGTTATTCTCACGAAGAGATTGCTGAAATGCTGAATATTTCGGTAGGAACTTCTAAGTCAAACCTATTCAAAGCTCGACAAAAACTACAGGATAAACTTAACTATATAAATGGTTCAGGAAGTGATACTCCATTATCAGAAATAAGAATACAATACGGGTCTTAAAGACTTTGAAAATATACACCTACCAATGAAAAATGAAAATAAATTAGATCAGTTTTTTAAAACGGGCTTAAGCGATCCTCAGCTTCCGTTTAATGAGCTGGATTGGGATAAAATGGCAAGTCTGTTGGATTCCCAAAAAAGAAAGCGTATTGTTCCACTTTGGTTGTACACCATTAGCGGTGTTGCTGCTGCGTTGATTGTTGTTATACTTTGGTCCATATCAGATACAGGGCAATTAAGATCCAAAAAAATTACGAAAATTGCTAAGATCATTGTTAAGCCTTCATTACATGAAGAGCAAAAGAATCAAATGGAGCTAACTAAAGTTGTAAAACATTTAAGTCCAGTAGCTATTCCTTCGGCGAAACATTTAGCGGAGGGTCAAACTAAACATTTCAGCATTGCAATTGATCCAGTCCAGGAAATAGTTGCTGTAAATAAGGTGGGGGTGACTACTTCGGCGATAGTTACATCGCCAGATATAATCACAACAGCGCTTCAAAATGCAGAAACCATAACAGCTATTCATGCAGAAGAAAAAGCTTCGTTTAAATTAACAAATAACGATAATAAAGGTCAATTAAGCCTAACTCTCATTGCTGCACCAGATATCTCCACTGTAAGTGCAGGCTTGCACTCGCGGCTGAGTTCAAATTTTGGTGTTCTCGCAAATTATTCCCTTTCAAGAAGATTCAGTGTAACAACTGGTGTAGTCTACGCCAAGAAATATTATGATTATGCAGGAGTCAATAAAGGTTTATATGGTAAAGCGGATAAGGCATGGGAAGTTGATGCTGATTGCGATGTTATGGATATACCTCTAAATGTAAATTATAAAGTATTAAATAGAAATAATCTTTCTATAAGCATCAATACAGGTCTTTCTAGTTACCTGATGTTAAAGGAGAAATACAAATATCTTAACCAAGATCAGACCGGAACAAAAATTTCTTCACTTGTTATAGATAATAAAAATCAACATTTATTTGGGGTGGCCAATTTTTCAGTAAGTTTCGAACACAAAATAAATCAAAGACTAAGTGTAGGTGTACAACCGTTTTATAAAATTCCGTTAACAGGTATAGGGTATCATGATAGCAATTTAAGTTCTAAGGGGCTGGCATTTTCTTTAACAGTTATTCCGTTTAAACCTTAAACACCTTAATATCATTAATACAAAAAGACCGGCGATTTCCCTCTCACCGGCCTATTAACAAACATCAAACAGATTAAAAACCAGATGAATCATCCTCTTTTACAATGGGATATACGACAATTGTTAGAAGCTGGATGTTTGCTTGTTATTCGCTTTTTACCATAAAATTTTTCATTTCTCTAAACAAAATTAAATTATAGGTGTTCCTATAAAAAAATAGAAAAGCTATGAAATTTAGAAAACTAGCGGCAAGTATTCTTGCTCAGAAAAACAACAATACAGAAGTTGCGGTGGCGTTAATTGCCGGTTTAGCGGTTGGAGCTGCACTTGGTGTTCTATTAGCTCCTGAGCGGGGAGAAGATGTTCGTGAAGGAATTGCGGGTAAGGCAAAAGGACTAAGAGCAACTTTAAGAGATGAATTTTTATCACTTAAAAATAAGTTTTTAGGGATCGAAGAAGTGGAAGAAGAAATTGCCCATGAAGTGCCACACTACAACCAAACAAATCATAAAAAGCCTAAATCCGATATTAGAGAACTCATACACGAAGCACATAGTTCAGAATTTATTCAGAATCCAAATCTATCTTAGTGCATTAAACTAAGATGCCTCATGAGAGTACACATAGGAATGCTGATCTGGAAAGAGGCGAAGAGCCAGGGGATTTCCCAGGCTCAATTTACAAAGCTATTAAAGGAACGAGGTGTAGCCTATGCAGATTTTTTTCAAAATGAAACTATTGATCTTGATATATTGGTTCATGTAAGTGATGTTCTAAACAAGAATTTTTTTACCTATTACGAACCTGCTGAAATGCCTGCTGCGTTATCAAATACGAAAGTTGATTTGATAAAATTTAAGTTGTCGGCTTTAAAGGAGGTACTGGAAAAGAAGGATAAACTGATTCGTTCTCAGGAAAAATATATCAGAACACAGGAAAGCCTGATCAAAACGTTAGAAAAAAAATGGGCGCTTGATTAAGTTCTTTGTAGGTTTGGTAAACTAAAATTGTTCCGATGCTAAAACAGTTCTTTACTTTCTTTCTTGCCATGGGATTTGCAACCTACAGTTCAGCGCAAAGTGCAAATTCGGCACTTATTACTGTTGATACTGGAATTGTAAAGAGTCACACAAAGATAAATTTTAAACCTTTCATTGTTCCCGGGGTTTTTGTAGGATATGGCTTATTAAGTTTGACCGGCGACAATGTGCTTCGAAGGCTAGATTACAGCACCCATGCAGAACTTCAGGAAGATCATCCAAACTTTACTTCTAAGATAGACAATTACACCCCTTTTATCCCTGTTGTAGCAGTTTATGGACTTGATTTGTTGGGTGTTAAGGCTAAAAATAATATTGTAGATAGAACGGCTATGCTGGCTTCTTCATTTCTTGTGGCCAGTGCAGGTGCAGGGTCACTTAAAATCATAACCAACCGACTTCGTCCTAATGGCGCAGACAGACAATCGTTTCCTTCTGGACACACCACGCTGGTATTTATGACTGCAGAATTTCTTAATCAGGAATATAAAGACCGTTCTATTTGGTTCAGTGTTGCCGGTTATGCTATTGCTACAGGTACAGGAATACTTCGTTTATATAACAACGAGCACTGGGTTAGCGACGTAGTTGCAGGTGCAGGGGTAGGGATCATTTCCACTAAACTGACCTACCTGGTTTATCCTTATCTCAAGCGCAAGCTTTTTCATGGTAAAACATCAAGTGTAATGATCAATCCTGCTTACCAACAAGGTAACATGACCTTAAGTTTTAGCAGCAGGTTTTAAGACATGAAAGTTTTAATCGTAGAGGATGAAGCTGAATTGGCAAATAGTATTGTAAGTTATCTTTCCGGACAAAGTTACCTATGTGAGCTTGCAGAAAACTATTCTAAAGCTTTAAAAAAATATCTGCTTACCATTACGATTGCATTTTATTGGATATCATGCTTCCTGGGGTTAGCGGTTTAAAACTTCTGGCCGAACTAAAGTCTCAAAATAAACAAGATGGAGTGATTATCATTTCGGCAAAAAACTCGCTGGAAGATAAAATTGGAGGCTTGGAACTTGGTGCAGATGATTACCTCGCTAAACCATTTCATTTGCCCGAACTTGCTGCCAGAGTCTATTCTGTAATTAGAAGAAGAAACTTTGCAAATGCCAATACCATTCAGCAAAATGAAATAACGGTAGACTTGCTTGCCAAATCCGTAACGGTTCATAACAAACCAATGGTCTTAACTAAGACAGAATTTGATATGCTCCTGTTCTTTATCGGCAATAAAAACCGCGTAGTTTCTAAAAGTGCTTTAGCAGAGCACTTATCCGGCGATTTAGCAGATATGCTGGATAACCACGATTTCATCTACGCACACATCAAAAATTTGAAGAAAAAGCTTGCCGAAGCCAACGCTGGCAATTACCTAAAAACGCTTTATGGTAATGGCTACAAATGGGAAATATGAAGCTGCTGGATAAACCCTTAAAAGCCTATACCAGATATGCTATGCTGGTATTGCTGGCCAGTATTCCTGTTGATTTTCTAATGGTAGACTGGATTTGGATCCATGAAGTAAACGAACATAATCTTATCGTTAGTGAATCTACAAAACAGAATTTAAAGTCACTCCAGCTCTCAAATGCTCAACTGGACCAGGCTACCAAGCTCTGGAATCAGCTTACGCCAGAAACCCGCTTGCATGAAGTAGAAAAACTTGCTGCAGATAGTAACTATACCATCTATCGTAAAAACACCTATATCCCTAATAAGGGATTCGATAGGTACCATGGTCTGGTTAGTTATTTTGAATTGAATGGTAGGTTTTATAGCATCACCGTAGAAACAAATGTAGAAGAGAGCTATGAAACCATATTTGGAATTACAGCAATCACTGTGGTATTCTTTATCATCCTGCTGGTTGGCTTTATTAAACTCAATAAGCGCATTTCTGGTAGGCTCTGGAAACCATTTTACCAAACATTGGAAAAGATGAGGTCGTTTGACTTGAGTAATCATAAAAACATCGCATTTGAACCAAGTAATATTGTGGAGTTTGAGGAGATGAATGCAGAAATCAACAAGCTCATTATTGGGAATGTCTCTGCTTACAATCAACAAAAAGAATTTACGGAAAATGCTTCGCATGAATTGCAGACACCGCTAGCCATCGTACAATCTAAATTAGACATCTTACTCCAGGACCCTTCGTTAACCAACGACCAGTCTGCCATTATTGAAGAAACCAACAACGCATTATCCAGAATATCAAGGATCAATAAAAATCTACTGCTGTTAGCGAAGATTGATAACCAGCAATTTATGGACAAAGAGACATTTAATGTTTTGCCAATTCTTAAGGATTTGCTGAAGTCGCTATCTGTTTTTGCGGCAGATAAGCCCATTCATCTTACTGCCGTGTCAGAACCAGTAATTGAAGGAAATAAAATGCTGGTTGATATCATGCTGACCAATCTGTTAATGAATGCCATAAGGCACACCGGAAATGATGCTGAAATCGTTATTCTGCTTGATGGAAATCAGCTTAGCATTTCAAATCAGGGGGAAACCGAATTAGATTCAGCTCGATTGTTTCAGCGTTTTGGATCAACCTCTAAACATACGCCGGGCAGCGGACTAGGCCTGTCTATTGTTAGGGAAATTTGCGAACGATATGGCTGGACTATTAGCTATGAATACCTGCATAACCTCCATACCTTTAAGGTTATCTTTAAATAGCCACCTAATCAAATTACATCGCTTTTAATTTCCCGATTCAAAATTTATTCAAAATTGAAATGGAGGTTTGCAGATATCGTAAAACTATGCGCAAAATTATCCTAGTATTTCTAACCCTTTTACCATTCTTTATTCAGGCCCAAACCAATACAACCGTTACGCTTTCCGGTTTAGTAAAGGATATTCATAAAAGTAGTCTGCCTTATGCTAACGTTGCCATCAAAACACAAAAAGACAGTGTTTTTGTGGTCGGCACGTTAACTGACAACGAAGGCAGGTTTAGTATACCCGCAATTAAAAGTGGAAATTACACTTTACAGATTTCTATGGTGGGGTTTGAAACCTTTAAGCAAGCCATAACCATAGGAAGTTTAAGCCCATTTTTAGATCTCGGAATTGTCCGATTGAAAGAGGATGCGCAGCTGCTTAAAGAAATTAATATCGTTGGCAGTACCCCAGAGGGCATCTCCTCCAAGTTGGAGAAGAAAACTTTTACCCTTTCCAATAATATTGCTCAATCCGGCGGATCCGTATTGCAAGCCATGCAAAACCTTCCAGGAGTTACCGTACAAGATGGTAAAGTTCAGCTTCGCGGCAACGACAAGGTTGCGGTGCTGATAGATGGGAAGCAAAATGCCGTAACCGGATTTGGTAGCCAAACCGGACTAGATAATATTCCTGCCTCCTCTATTGAAAGTATAGAGATCATCAATAACCCCTCAGCTAAATACGATGCAAACGGTAACGCTGGCATCATCAATATCATTTATAAGAAAAATAAGCAAGAAGGCTTTAACGGTAAAATTGGATTAACAGGTGGATTAGGCGCCTTGTGGATTCGCAAAGAGAATCTGCCCGATATCAGGCCGCAATACCAGGCTACACCAAAATTAAATCCCTCTTTATCTGTTAACTATAGAAAAGCCAAAGTAAATACCTTTCTTCAGGCCGATTGGCTTTACACGCAAACGCTCAATAGAAATGATTTTGCACAACGTATTTATGATGATGGTACGGTGATCAATCAGCAAGTTAAAAGAAACCGGACTACTACCTTCTCCACAGTTAAAACCGGTGCCGACTGGAACCCAGATGATCAAAATTCCTTTACAGCTTCCGTCTATCTAAACCGGGAAAAGATTCTGGATAGGGGAGACATTCCGTATTTCAATGCTGATTTTAGTGTGAGAAGTCGTCTGTGGCAATTTTTGGAAGATGAGGTTAAATATACAGCTACAGCTGCGGCATTGTATCAGCATAAATTTAAACAACCCGGGCATCTGCTCAATGCCAGCTTTAACTATACCTTTCACCGGGAAGATGAACAGTATTTCTTTACCAATATAATGCCCACATATACCGGTAAAGATTCTTTTAAACTACTTTCAGACGAACATGTGTCAGACCTTAATGTTGACTATACCAAGCCGCTTAAGCACGGAAGGATAGAAGGCGGGATCAAGTTCAGGAGGCGAACCATACCTGTTAACATGCAGTTTTTTCCAGGCATCAACTCGCCATTAGATGTCAATGCAGGCGGATTTGCAGATTACAAAGAGACCATTCCAGCAGTTTACGGCAATTATACATTTGAAAACAACAATTTTGAATTGGAGGCCGGACTCAGGATGGAATACGTTAAAGTAAACTACGATGTAAACCCCAACCACAATACTTACAAAAGCGATGGCTATGATTACACCAGGCCATTCCCAAATCTAAGGTTTGGTTACAAACTAAACGATAAGAATAAGATTGCCTTGTTCTATAACGAAAGAGTAGACAGACCAAACGAAGTTGATATCCGAATTTTTCCTAAATACGATGAACCAGAGGTAATTAAGGTAGGGAACCCAACGCTCCGTCCGCAGTTTAGTAAAAATATAGAACTAGGCTATAAGTTAAGTTGGTCAGCAGGGAGTTTTTACATAGCCGGGTACAACAAACTAACCAAAGCAACAATAACAAGAATAGCTACAACAGTTCCAGGTAGCAATTTGATTTATAATATCTTTCAAAATGCAGGTAATAGCAGAAATTACGGTACTGAACTATCATTCCAACAGCAATTAGCAACATGGTTTTCATTTAATGCCAGTGCAGCTTTATATAAAAATACCATTGATGCCTTTACAGTGCTTAACAGATATCCGGTGCCCACTATCTATAGTATGGAAAAAACAAGTATCCATTCCTGGAATAGCAAATTTAATGGCTTATTTAAATTACCCCGGAAGGCAGATTTGCAAATTACTGCAGTTTATCTAGCTCCAGACATCATCCCACAAGGAAAAATAGGATCAAGATTTTCGATTGATATGGGATTTAAAAAACAAGTTCAGAAAGGAAAAGGAGAAATATTTTTAAACGGTACAGATCTGTTCAATACGCTCAAACCTAAAAAAGAAATTATAGGCAATGGATTCCGGATAATCAGTACTGATTACTATGAAACGCAGGTTTTTAGGTTGGGATACAGCTATAAATTCTAGCGGCGTCAGGGTTCTTTCTAAATTTAAAAGTATATTTACGCCTTTACACCACATATGCATAAACGAATATTAAAGAGCAGGTATGCTGTTCTATTCGCCTACTTAATTGTTTTTGTAAGCGCCTCATTTCTGATCCGCACAGCCTTGCTGATTTCTTCCTTATCTAAAGCAGATTTCACTTTTTTTGGGATCGGGAAGCTGTACATCCTTGGTCTTATTTATGATATTGGCACGGGTTTAATGATCGCATTTCTCTACAATATTTACTTGATGATCTTGCCAGAAAAGTGGCTTGGCTCCAAAGCAAATAAAATAATTACCTACGGCGGCCTGTTTCTAACGCTACTCATTACCTTTTTCTCCTTTTTTGCAGAGATCACCTTCTGGCAGGAATTTGAAAGCCGATTTAATTTTATAGCGGTAGACTACCTGATCTATACTTACGAAGTAGTCAATAACATTAACGAGTCATACCCACTGCCATTACTCATAGGCGGGGTTCTGCTGATGGTAATAGTAGTGATCTGGGCCTTAAAAAAGATGAAAGTATTTCAGTCGGCCTTTCAGCCTCAGTCGCCAGCCTATTCCAGGTTCCTTATTTCTGGAGTGCTGCTGGCAATTACCATTACTTATCCTTTGCTGTTAAGCAATTCTGACGCAGAGTCCAGCAGGAACCGGTATCAAAATGAACTTTCAAAAGCAGGCATTTATTCTTTTTTCTCGGCCTTTAAAAACAACGAACTTAACTATTACGATTTTTACTCCTTGTTACCTAAAGAACAGGCATATCAACTGATTAGGGAAGAGTTGAAGCAGCCAAACAGCACTTATGTGAGCACATCAGGAATCCGTAGAAATATTGTTGGTACAGGAGTAGCTTATAAGCCAAATGTGATCATGATTACAGTGGAAAGCTTAAGTGCTGATTTCCTGGCTCACTTTGGTAATACCGAACAGTTGATGCCGAAATTAGATTCCATTGCAGACCATAATTTGTTGTTTACCAATATGTATGCAACAGGTACGCGGACGGTAAGAGGGATGGAAGCCCTTACACTTTCCATACCACCGACACCAGGAAGCAGTATCGTAAGGCGGCCAGACAACCAAAATTTAAGCACTGTAGGCTATATTTTTCAAAAAGCAGGTTACAGCAGAACTTTTTTTTACGGGGGCGATGGGTATTTTGATAACATGAACGAATATTTCGGCAGCAATGGCTTCGACATCACAGATCGAGGCAGGAATTTAAAGATAGACGATAGCTATAAAACCAAAAGAACCATCATAGCTGATGCCCAAGTACATTTTGAGAACGCATGGGGAATAAGTGATGGCGACTTATTCGATGCCGTTTTAAAAGGTGCGGATATAGAATCTAAAGCAGGAAGGCCCTTTTATAATTTTGTAATGACTACTTCTAATCACCGGCCTTTCACCTTCCCCGAAGGAAAAATTGACAGGAAGGAAGGAAACAGGGAAGCTGCGGTAAAATACACGGACTATGCCATTCATCATTTTCTGGAACAACTAAAGACCAGACCATGGTATAAAAACACGGTGGTTATCATTGTAGCAGACCACTGTGCCAGTAGTGCTGGTAAAAATGAGATTGATATTTCGAAGTACCACATTCCTTGTATTGTTATTAATCTTCCAGGCAACAAACCAAAGGTTATAGATCAAATATGCTCACAGATAGATCTTTATCCAACACTGTTTGGTCTGCTGGGCTGGAACTATCAAAGCAGTCTTTACGGAAAAGATGTACTTGAACCAGGTTACGAGCCAAGAGCAGTATTGGGAACCTACCAAAAGCTGGCCTATTTAAAAAAGGATAGCCTGGTGATATTGGGTCCACAACAAAAAGTAGAGACATTCATTTACAACAAGCAAAGCAACGAGCAAAAACCAAGTCCATTATCGCCAGGAGTTATAAATGCGGCAAAATCCAATTACCAAACCGCATACGACCTATTTAAAAATGGCGGCTTGCATCAGTAAAGCCCTAATGGCTTTTAATACGTCAAAGAACATCTGCTGCCGGCTATCACAGCTGGCAGTTTAAATCTAAATATCGATTTATTAAAAATTGAAGCCGGAACGCTTGCCTATTAATTTTTGCTGATCAGCGATGGCGGAGGCGTTCCCGATGCTTATAAATCGACCGGATTTAACCGAAAGATCAATATAATTGTGGCTTATCAAAGCTCGTATAATTATACCTGCAAATGTAAGAAAAATAGTCGAGATTTCCAAATAAATTACGAGATTTTAACTAATTAAACTCGTTGATTTACAGCATGTTAAATATGATTTTAACAGCTCTACAATTACTGATTTTACACACCACTTTTTGCTTGTTTTAGAGCTAATAATTTACGCTCTACTATTTCAATGGGCGTCTACGTAGTTTCTAGCACGCTTCGTGCAGGCTACTAGGTATCTTGTAGCACTAAAGGTACCCCTTTCCGCACCATAGTACCTCTAAGGGTGCTATAGGTGCTACAAGATCCCTGTGGAAAACATAGTCGTTTTAATATTTCATGACTAGGTAATTCCTGAACGATTTGAATATCAGTATTCGTAAAAGATTCTACAGCCGGTACGGCCACTTCTTTTAAGAATGAGTAACCATCAAAAGGTGCGAGAAATAAACCAGCATAGTGCTTATATGATTTAATTGTATTGCTAGCATGTAAAAACGAAATGCCTCTATAGAGATGTCTTTGAGAAATTCTCCATATATTGGTTTCGTATAAACAACTGTTACCAGAAATGCTAAAATGAATGACCATCAGCTTAACAATATCGACTCATACGACATCGACGAACTGCTTTTACAGGTTGAAAAATCATTTGACATCAAATTTGCACCTACTGAATTTTCACACGTTACAACCTTCGGAGAACTTTGTGACTGTATTGCTAATAAAATTGAACTAGAGAACTCGGAAGATTGTACAACTCAACAGGCATTTTATAAACTTCGCCAGTCTATTGCGACCGAATTATCTTTCAATCTAACAGACCTTACGACTACGACTTTAATAATTCAAATTTTACCAAGACCTACTCGAATTTCAAAAGTTAAGGAATTAGAAAAGCATTTGGGTTTCAAACTTAATATTTTACGACCTAGACATTCAATAAACGGTTCATTAATTTTTATTTTAATTGCTTCAATTATAAGCGTATTTTTCAATTGGAAGATTGGTGCTTCAGGATTTTCTATTTCTGTAATTGGACTTTGGCTTGCAAATAAAGTAGGTAAAGAAATCGACTTAACAACATTGGGTCAACTTGCAGAAAAAATGACTCGAGAGAATTATATAAAATCTAGGCGAAACCCCAAGACATTCAATAAAAAGGAAGTAGAAGCAGTTTTAACAGATTGGTTTGCCGACCAGTTTGACTTAGAAAAAACAAAGTTGACACGGTGTGCTAAGCTCGTCTGACAAAGAAGCACATCTGGTAACATCAGGTTTAAATTATGCCCGGGCGACGTGGTTCTTGTTCTGTTGTGCTTTTTAATCGGGCACAATATAAACCTGTAAACGTTACCAGCAACCCTAACAGACTACAAAACGACAACGTAAGTGAAGAAGAAAAAACATATCGGACAATTAGTTTCTGTGAAATTCACGGACAGAAAAACACCCATTTATGGTTATGTTGTTGACTATAATGACGACTGGACTTTAATGAAATATAATCCTGTTGATTACATAATTGACGGTTACATTATTTTCCGACACAAAAACATTGAAGGTTTTCGCAGAGACACGTACGAAAAATGGAGAGAAAAAATTATCAACTTAAAAGGACTTCAACCGACTGACAAAGACATTATTCCTCTGACTGAACTTGAAACAATTCTAAAATATCTAACTGACAATTTTGGCATTTTTCAAGTTTATACAAAATCAGAAACAGCTTGTTATTTAGGACGATTAAAATCAATAGACAAGAAAGAACTTGTAATGGACGACCTAAACCCAAAAGGAAAATGGGAAGGACAAATGAAATTTAAAACTGGCGACATCAGAGTTATTGAGTTTGACACGGACTACATCAACTCACTCAAACTTGTTTCGGCAACTAAAATGACTGCGAAAAAATGAGCGGAATTCACGTTACAGACAGAAGGGCAGCTGGTAACAGGCGTTTGGCAAAAGTGGCGGTTCAGCGCTCCGCAGACAGTTTTGTGGTAGCCGAAAGTTCAGTTCTCCGAATGAAGTTTAGTGGTAAAAATCCCGCCCTTCGGGTAGCTGCAAAACGTTATAAGCCATTTTAAAAGACGACAGTGAACAGACCATTTATCATAAAACTTCTAAGCGGACTAATCAACAATTTGATTTGTCTAATTGCTGTAACAATCGTTTTATACAGACAACACTGGTTTGGTAAAGGGTAAGCTAACAATACGGCACATATTGACATGAACTTCCTGGGTTTTATAAATTTGCTTCATAAAAAATTACTATGAAGCAGCCACAAATCAAACCGCGCCATGTAGTACGCTTTCGGAGCAAACAGGAGATCATTTATTTTTCGCTATACATCGATGTTTAAAATAGTAAAACTCAAATTGTCAATGGTTGAGATAGAAAAAACGAAATACGCCTATGGAAATGTCTTTGCGAATCTTTTTGGTAAAAGCAATTGTTAGCCATAATGCCACAAGTACCCTTCAAACACTAACAGCCAAATAAACATGAACGAGAATGACATTAAACGACTTTCACGACTGACTGCAATATTAACACAGTTACAAACAAAACGTCTTTTGACAGCAACAACACTTGCTGAAAAATTCAATGTGAGTGTCAGAACAATTTATCGAGACATAAGAACTTTGGAACAAGCAGGTGTTCCAATCCTTACGGAAGAAGGAAAAGGATATTCATTAATGGAAGGTTACAGAATTCCGCCTGTAATGTTTACAGAAGCACAAGCAAATGCATTAATTACAGCAGAACAATTAGTTCTCAAAAATAAAGACACTTCATTCATTAAAGATTATACCGAAGCCGTTGAAAAAATAAAATCGGTTTTGAAATACAACATACAAGAGAAAGCTAACTTACTTTCAGAAAGAACACGATTTGACCAAAATAACCATCTGGAAAGAAATAGTAGTAATTTATCTGACTTACAATTTGCGCTGACAAATTTTCGTATAGCAAAAATTGAATACACCAGCGAACAAATAAAAACCACAACCCGACACATTGAACCATTTGCGTTATTAAGCACTGAAAATTGGTTGTTGGTTGCCTATTGTCGATTAAGAAGAGAATTTCGTTTTTTTCGTTTGGACAGAATTAATAAATTAGAAATACTTACCGACAAATTTGAACCTCACAAAATGACCTTGCAAGAGTATTTTGAGAAATATCACTAATTTATTTTTAACCCCTGACATAGAGCTGTCACTTGGCAGGTATAAGTTTGCATCATTAATTAATCTTTAAAAGAATAAAAATGACAAACGAAATTAATTCAATGGTTAACTCAGTCAATTTCCCTAAACCCACTCTTATTTCAGTCAACGGTGTGGAACTGGAAGTCTTTGAAGCAGGTAAACAAAATGCAGGAAAACCTATTGTACTCTGTCACGGCTTTCCAGAACATGCTTTTTCTTGGCGTCATCAGGTACCAGCGCTTGTTGCAGCTGGCTATCATGTCATCCTTCCAAACCAGAGAGGTTATGGTAACTCGTCCAGTCCGACCGAAGTAACTGAATACGACATTGAGCACTTAACAGGTGACCTAGTCGCACTACTCGATTACTTTGGATATGAAAATGCCACTTTTGTTGGTCACGATTGGGGTGCAAATGTCGTTTGGAGTTTGGCACTATTGCATCCTAAACGGGTAAATAAAATAATAAACTTGGCTTTGCCTTATCAAGAGCGTGGAGAAAAGCCATGGATTGAGTTTATGGAAGCAATATTTGGAGGAGACTTCTATTTTGTTCACTTCAATCGACAAGCAGGAGTAGCAGATGCTATAATGAATAAAAACGCATCCCAGTTCCTCCGTAACATATTCCGCAAAAACTTACCTCCCACACCACCAGAGCCAGGAATGCTAATGATAAATCTTGCAAGAGCAGAAAAACCACTTGGGGAACCCTTAATGGAAGACAACGAACTGTCTGTGTTTGTTTCTGCCTTCGAATCATCAGGCTTTACGGGAAGTATAAATTGGTACAGAAACCTAGATAGAAACTGGCACTTAATGGCGCAGGTAACCCCCATCATTCATCAGCCGACTCTTATGATATATGGTGAACAGGACACGATTCCAAAGTCTGAAAACCTAAAAAATAGTGTTCCTAATTTGGATATTGTTAATCTGGATTGTGGTCATTGGATTCAACAAGAAAAGCCAGAGGAAACTACACAATCAATTTTAAAATGGTTAGAACTCCAAAATGCCTAATAAGGACGTAGAAACATATTGCCCTCAAAGCCGAACAGATTGGAGACAATGGTTGGAAAAAAACCATCAGTCCAAACAATCTGTTTGGCTTGTTTATAACACAAAAAAGTCTAATATCCCTTCGATAAGATGGAGTGAAGCGGTTGATGAAGCACTTTGCTTCGGTTGGATTGACAGCACGAAAAAAACAATTGACGATGCTTCGTTTATGCAGTTTTTTAGCAAACGTAAACCTAAAAGCAACTGGTCAAAAATCAATAAAGAAAAAATTCAACAACTTATTGACAGCGAAAGAATGACAAAAGCAGGTTACGAAAGTGTTGAAACCGCAAAAGAAAACAAATCGTGGACAATTTTGGACGAAGTTGAAGAACTGGTAATCCCGAACGACTTAGAAAAATCTTTCAACGAACACAGTGGCTCCAAAGACTATTTTCTAAGTTTGAGTAAATCAGCAAGAAAAATGATGCTGGGCTGGATTGTCCTTGCCAAACGACCAGAAACTCGACAAAAACGAATTAACGAAATTGTAGAAAGTGCGAAGCAGAATCTTAAACCGAAACACTTGCGATAGGAAAGGGTCTAGATTTTTATACCTTCCTGGCTGGAGACTCCTTCAGCCTCCAGCCAGGAAGGAGTGATATTTAAACAGTTCAGTTTACTCTGCCCTGCAACATGTTTAAAACTTCAGGAAGTTGAGTTTTTCAGCAGACCCTAAGTAATAGTTTAATAACTAATTATTGCTTGGATATTTCGTTATCAGATCCTGTAGTACTCACTACAGCAAGTCCATTTTTGTTAGGACTAGTTTTGTATGTTATTTGATTATCATTTCCAAATGTTTTTATCGAAGTAACTTTTTCTACCCTAACATTGTTGTCACTGCCAGTAATTTTTAAGCTATTTAAATAGCCAATAATTACAATAGCATTATCATTACCTGTAATTACAACATCACCACCATTACACACCATTTGTTGTTTTATGTCATTACCCACAATGTTTTTTACTCCAACTTTAACTTGATTTTTAGTTGCTTTGGAAGAAGATCCTGTGCTTACACCAACATTACCATTTTTTGCTTCGATAACGGTGCCTGCAGTTTTAACTTTTACATTGCCACCTTCGATCCTAATTTCTTGAGCCTGAATTAAAAAAGGCAAAGTGATGAGTGCTACTAGTACCATCGCTGTTTTTATTTTCTGTATATTTTTCATAGTTATAGTTTTACATGTAACAAATATGTAGCGTTATTGTTTGTTCAATTATTCAAAAAATTACTATATGTTTGACTGGATAAAAAATATATTTCTTAAGGACACAGCTGATAATTTCATTTCTGAAATTGAGGGCTGTCTTCCGCATCTTTTGTTTCTTTGATGATGGTAAACTTATTGTTTTAGCAAACGGGTTTCAGAAAAAGACTCGAAAGACACCGAAGGCTGAAATTGAAAAAGCTTTAAAAATAAAAAATCAATATGGAACACAAAGGTAATTTAAAAACACTTGACCAGTTCGTTGACGAACAGCATGGAAAAAAAGGAACAAACAAACGAGATAAGTTTGAAAAAGGTTATGAAGCATTTAAACTTGGTTTTTTAATCCAGCAAGCTCGACTTGAGAAAGGACTTACTCAAGAACAATTGGCCGAGAAATGCGGAACTAATAAAGGTTATATTTCAAAAGTTGAAAATGACCTCAAAGAGATTCGTATTTCGACATTACAGAAAATTGTTGAACTTGGCTTAGGTGGTCATTTAGAGCTTTCAATAAAACTATAACTCGCACCAGGATTCCGGTTGAACAGGGTACCAGTTAGCGAGGCTCAAGTGTAAGATATTAAGTTTAATACAGTCAGCAAATTGCCGTGCAGATTAGTAGTGTTTTATTTTTAGATATTGGCTGCTGGCTACGCTTTGCTAGAGATGTCTTTGCGAAATTTCCCATATATTGGTTTCGTATAAACAACCGTTGGCTGCAACCGTGTAAAGCGATAGTATAACCGACGACAAGAATAGAAAACAACTGAATTTAATTAATCTCAAAGATTTTATCTTTTTAAGACAAAGAACGATATGCTGACAAACGTAAACCCAAAATTGCCAATGCGGAACAAGACCGTAACAAAAGATTTTTATGTAAACAAGTTAGGATTTGAAAATGTTGGAAGTTCGAACTATGACGACTATTTGATGGTTGAAAAAGACAGCATAGAAATCCACTTTTTTATATTTAAAGAAATTGACTCTAAAGAAAACTATTCAGGGGTCTATATCCGAACCAACGACATTGACAATTTGTATCAATCATTGTTGGACAACAAAATAAACATACACCCGAATGGAGCATTAGAGACAAAGCCTTGGGGACAAAGGGAATTTGCCTTGCTTGACCCAGATAATAATCTGCTGACTTTCGGACAGAATATATAATCACTATTTACTGATTACCTAGAAACGGCAGCAACAACACCGATTTGGAAAAAGTGGCAGTTCAGTGCTTCGAGGGCACATTTGTGGTGTAAATCACCACCTTCACCAATCCCTTACTGTTAGGCGTAATGCTACCAGCGACCGTACAAACCTGAATAGTTAGAAAAAAATGGACGACAATAACGATACTAAACGACTTTCGCGACTAATTGCAATTTTGACAATTTTGCAAACGAAACGACTTTTGACGGCTTCGGAATTAGCGAATAAATTTTCAGTAAGTAACAGGACAATTTACAGAGATATAAAAGCATTAGAACAAGCAGATGTTCCTATTCTGACAGAAGACGGAAAAGGCTATTATTTAATGGAAGGTTACAGAAACCACCAGTAATGTTTACCGAAAGCGAAGCCGATGCTTTAATAAGTGCTGAGTTAAACTTTCATTTGGACTTAAAAAATACCTCTGTCAACTTTAGGTTTAGTTGTTCTCCCCTCAAATTGGATGCTATTATTTTTCCATTTGGAGACAAAAGATAGTTTGTCGGTATACTTTCAATTTTATATTGTTTATATACCTGCTGATTTCGGTCAACATGAGTTTGAACCAATTCTCCAACATTATCGTCTTTTATAGCAGCCCTCCATTTCTCTAGATCCTCAGGCTTGTCGATTGACACTTGAACTACCTTAAATTTTTTGTCTTTAAATTTCTTATAGGCTTCCCTTAGGAAAGGAGATTCTTGTCTGCATGGCTTACACCAGGATGCCCAAAAATCAAGTAAAACATAGGTGCCTTTGAACGAACTTAATTTGATACTTTCCCCTGTAGTCGTTGTCAAAGAAAGATCAGGAGCGATTAAGCCATTTTGCAAAATGCTGATTTTTATTTCATTACTAGTGAATTTAAATTCGTTAAACCACTTGATTTTGGCGCTAACTAATTCTGATGTCGGAAATTTCTTTCTAAGAAAATCGAGTAGCTCATCATAAGGTTTCATTGTTTCTTCCATTTGCAAAAACTGTAAGGTACTCCAAACTGTAGCAGTACTTGATGTCTTTGTAATTACATCAATGTAATAGGTCGCAATTAAGTTCGATAAAGAATCTATCTCTTTTTGGGTACTTCGTAACGATAAACTATCACTTGGCAAATGTTTTAATATGTACCTTCTGCGTAGCCATTTTTTACTGCCAGGTAAAACTGAATTGAAATCTACACTTGCTGGTGAATTTTTATAAAGGAGGGCCTCGTTATAAGGATTTGGCATATTTCGTCTATCAAAATGTAGTTCCGCTACCTGATTCTTGATAAGAATGGGATTGAAAATATGTGTGCTATCGACTAATAGATTATACCAACCCTCGTCATTTGAAAGCAACCCTTTAAGAAAGAGCGTATCATTATCTGATTTTATTACAGCTGAATCAGTCTTAAACCTCCCGGGCCCGTAAAAATTACCTGCACTGAGTCGGACCTTACTACCCTTTTGATTTTTGACAATGAACTTAAGAATTGGAAGGCTTACAGGCACCTGCTGTCCAAAAGAGGCAACTGATATAGTTGCAAGGAAAATAATGTATAAATATTTCATTTTCATTCTAATTTTTTAAGAACCGGGGAAACTAATCTCCCCGGCCGTTTTTCTAATTACACGATAATGAACATGTAACTGATGCTTGACAAAAACAATTTGCTACTTAATATGCATCAATATAAGTAAAATATATGTCTACAAAGAACAATATATAAATTTTAGAAATAATTAAGAAGATAATTATAGCACGTATTCATTGATTAAGCTCTCCAGTCTTTTGTCGAGTAATACAAACCCAACCATGCTTCCAATGTAGCAGATTGGAATTGTGTTCCGGTTAACAAAAACAAATACTCTCCTGTCTTTCGTTTTAACTAATTATGGGCAGGAAGTGGTTTCGCTTTGGGCTAGATAAGGTTTCAGTTAGGTCTTGGTTGGGAATTCGTTGTTAAAAGGTACCTTTTCCCAAGCGAGCCCCAACCAAGACCTAAGCAAAGTGTTACTGAGTCTGGAACAAAGCCATAACCTGATGCGCTACAGATCCGAAGAAAAACAGGTTATTTTCGTTTAGGAACAATTCAATCTTTATAAGAGCTTAGAGACTACCTATTCAGCTGTTGTATATTTTGAATAGGATTATAGAATTTGCAGGTACAGTCAATATCAAATTGAATTTTTAGCTCGAATAGCTATTTTAGGAAAATAATGGCTCTTACACTTTTCTTACAAGGCTCTTATATGGATGGCATAGGAATAGGACTTTGATAGGAGTTACATAGGACTTAGATAGGACTTGAGAAGGAGGTAAAGTCCTATTCAACCCTTATGTGCTTCCTTTAGAACCCCAATCCGTGTGCCAGCCATATAAAACGATGGTAAAACACACCTGCGACGACTGATTTGTGATTTGAATCCCGCGTATTAAAAATTTAAATGTTATCAATGCATTACCTTAGTTCAGAATGCTAAAGAAAGTACGTGCAATTTTTTTATTCATTTTTTGTCTTTCTTTTTCCAGGATAACAGGTTAGTCTTAAGTTCCGTTTTCCGGTTTTTAAACATCAATTTAAATTGTTAATATTGGAAATGACCATTCCATCCTATATTAATAATCTCAATCAACTACATCTAACAGGAATAAGTAGGGAACACGCTTATAGGGGTGATTTAAGATCTATGTTATCTGCAATTCTACCAGATATATTAATTATAAATGAACCTGCAAGGGTTAAATGTGGAGCACCAGACTATGTACTGACCAAAAAGGATATACCAGTTGGCTACATCGAAGCAAAAGATATTGGTGTTGACTTAAAAAGTAAGACCTTAAAGGAACAATTCGACAGGTACAGGGCTGGTTTAAGCAATCTTATTTTTACAGATTACATGGATTTCCATTTTTATAGGGATGGAGTTCTGAGCACAACAGTAGCAATCGCTAAAATTGAAAATGGTAACATCGTTGGCATACCTGAAAATTACGAATCTTTTGAAAACCTGATCAAAAACTTTGCGCTTACCATTTCACAGTCAATTAAAAGTCCGACTAAATTGGCAGAAATGATGGCAGGAAAAGCAAAGCTGATGGCCGATGTGATTGAAAGATCTCTAAATCATGATGATGAGACCGATACCCAAACAAGCTTAAAAAAGCAGATGCTCTCTTTTAAGCAAATGTTAATTCATGATATTACCAACTCTGCTTTTGCAGATATCTATTCTCAAACCATTGCTTATGGCATGTTCGCTGCCCGCTATCATGATCCATCCTTAGAAAATTTTAGTCGCCAAGAGGCGGCAGAGCTTATCCCAAAAAGTAATCCATTTTTAAGAAAATTATTTCATGAAGTTGCTGGTCCAGATTTAGATGATCGTTTGGTTTGGATGGTAGATGAATTGGTAAATATTTTTTTAGCTACCGATGTAGCTGTAATTATGAAAAATTTTGGGAAAGGCACAAAACAGGAAGATCCTGTAGTACATTTTTACGAAACTTTTTTAGCAAGTTATAATCCCGCTTTACGTAAAGCCAGAGGGGTATGGTACACACCGCAACCAGTAGTAAATTTTATTGTTCGTGCGGTTGATGACATTCTTAAAACAGAATTTAATCTTCCAGCGGGTTTAGCAGATACCAGCAAAATAAAAGTTAAAACTAAAACCGTTACCAAAGCTACAACTGACAAACGTTCTAAACTAAAAGAAGTCGAAGTTGAACATGAAGTGCATAAAGTACAAATTTTAGACCCCGCAACAGGTACAGGGACATTTTTGGCCGAAGTAGTAAAGCATATCTATAAAAAATTTGAAGGGCAACAGGGTATTTGGAGCAATTATGTAAACCAACATTTAATACCACGTTTGAATGGTTTTGAATTATTAATGGCGAGTTATGCAATGGCGCATCTAAAAATGGATATGCTATTAACAGAAACGGGATATAAAGCCACAAGCGATCAACGCTTTAGAATATTCCTAACTAATAGTTTAGAAGAAGCACACCCGGATACCGGAACGCTTTTTAGTTCATGGCTAAGTGATGAAGCAGACCAAGCAAACGCCATTAAACGTGAAACCCCTGTAATGGTAATTATGGGAAATCCACCTTATAGTGGTGAGAGCTCCAATAAAAGTGACTGGATTATGCAGTTGATGGAAGATTATAAGAAAGAACCAGGCGGTAAAGAGAAATTAAAAGAACGTAATCCAAAATGGATAAATGATGATTATGTAAAATTTATGCGTTTTGGGCAGCACTTTATCGAAAAAAATGGAAGTGGGGTTCTAGCTTTTATTAACCCTCATGGCTTTTTGGATAATCCTACATTTCGAGGTATGCGCTGGAACTTATTAAAAACATACGACAAGATTTATACTATTGATTTGCATGGAAACAGCAAAAAGAAAGAAGTGTCACCCGACGGAACACCTGATGTTAACGTATTTGATATTGAACAAGGTGTATCGATTAATATTTGTATAAAGACAGGAAGCAAGAAATTAGAAGAATTAGGTAAGGTGTTTCATTTTGATTTATTCGGTAAAAGGGAGATTAAATATAATTATTTAATGAATAATTCAATCAAAACAATATTATTTAAAGAATTGCCTAATATCGCTCCTAATTTTTATTTTGTACATAAAAATTTTTCCCAACAGGAATCGTATAATGTTGGTTTTAGCATCAATAAACTTTTTATATTAAATAATGCCGGAATTGTGACTGCAAATGATAAGGTATTAATAGATGATGATTGTGAAAAATTATTAAAAAAAATAGCTAATCATTATAGTATTGAATTAAATAGTTCTCTTCTGAAAAAAATATCATACAGACCTTTTGATGACCACTATATTTATTACGATACGAAACTCATAGAAAGAAGTCGAAATAGTTTAATGAAGCATTTAATCAATGGAAGAAATATTGCGTTAACTTCAATAAGAATCAATAAAGAAAGGGATTTTAGTGGAATTTTTATTACCAATAACTTAGCAGATGCAAGATTGAGTGATAGATTTTTAACGTCAATTTTCCCTCTTTATCTCTATAATGAAACCAACAACCAAACCGCAATAGATAACCAACCCGAACGAATTCCAAATCTAAATATGGAAATCGTCAATAAAATTGCAGAAAGTGCATGGTTACATTTTTCAGCAGAAGAAAACCCAGAAGGAGCGACTGTAGAAACGAATCAATTCCATCCGATAGATCTATTGGATTATATTTATGCAGTTTTGCACAGTCCATCTTACAGGGAGAAATACAAAGAGTTTTTAAAAATAGATTTCCCTAGGGTGCCATATCCAACAAATCCAAAATATTTTTATGATTTGGTTGATTTGGGTAGTCAATTACGTAAACTTCATTTACTGGAAAGTGAAGAAACTGAAAAGTATATTACTCAATATCCGATAGATGGAACTAACGAAGTAATTAAGCCTCTTTACAATGACGGCAAGGTTTACATTAATGAAACTCAATATTTTGATAATGTGCCACAAGTTGCCTGGAGTTTTTATATAGGCGGTTATCAACCCGCTCAAAAATGGTTAAAAGACCGAAAAGGAAGAGTTTTAGAGTTTGATGATATTTTGCACTACCAGAAAATAATTGTGGCTTTAAAACGCACGAGTGAAATTATGATTGAAATTGATAAAGTATTGGAGGTTTAACTATGAAAAAAGTAACTGGCATTGGTGGCGTATTTTTTAAATGTGATAATCCGAAAGACATGAACGAATGGTACGCCAAAAATCTTGGTATACCCACTAGTGAGTACGGTGCAACGTTTGAGTGGCGACAAGCTGATGACCCCACTAAAACAGGATCTACTTCATGGTGTACGTTTCCTCAGGATACAAAACATTTTAACCCATCAACTAAGCCCTTCATGATTAACTATCGGGTGGAAAATCTTGTAGAACTAATAGCCGAATTGAAAAAGGAAGCAGTAACCATTATTGATGAGATTTCTGAATATGACTATGGTAAATTTATCCATATCCTTGATCCAGAAGGAAACATTATTGAGCTTTGGGAACCCAAAGATTAACCTAATATATCCTTACCTAATCCAGCCTTCTGGATTCTGGGCCTTTTCTCCCTTCCAGATCTGGAACTGCAAATGCGGTTTTCCTTCTGAATTTGCCACCACACCGATTACCTGGTTGGTACTTACTTTGTCTCCAACAGACACGTTTACAGATTTAAGATTATGGTAAACGGTATAGTAGGCACCATGGTTTATCAGAATGTAATACTTGCCATAGGGGTTTTTTACTGATCTAACCACGCCTTCAAATACAGCATGTACTGAGGCATTTTCTTCTGGCTCTATATTAATACCATCGTTGTAGTAAATAGCCTGACCTTCATTGTGCTTTCCAAAACCTTCAGTAGTCCTCCCGCTAACTGGTCTGGGTAACGATCCCTTGTTGCGCTCAAAATCTGAGGAGAGCTTGGTAAGTACCGGGTTGGAGTTGAGGTAGGTCGCGCTTGATGTGGTTTTTTCCGGTTCAGCAGCTTTTTCTGGTGCTGGCGGTGGTGGCGGAACAGGTTTGTTGGCTGCTTTCGCTTTTGCAATCTCTTCGGCCCTTATTTTAGCTCTTGCCAGTCGCGCTTTTTCTTCTGCGGCCTTTTTACGGGCCAGCTCTGCACGTGCTGCTGCTTCTGCTTTCTTTCTGGCAATGGCAATATCACGTAAAATTGCAGCCCTGATTTCACGATCAAGAGCAGTTTGCTTCTTTCTGCGTTCTGCAATTCCGGCTTGGTATTGTTTTTCTTGGGAGCTGAATTTATTAAGTGCTTTTGCCTGCTCTTCCTTGTTTTGGCCGAGTTTGCTTTTTTCTGATTGCTGTTCTTGCATCAGGCTGCTTTTTTCCTTCAGGTTTTTATCCAAAACCACAATCTTATACTTCAGGTCTTTTTCTTTTCCTTCAATAAAGCCGGCCTGTTTTTTACGGTATGCACCAAACTGCTGCAGGTATTTCATTCGCATATAAGCCTGATGGAAATCCCTTGCTGCAAATACGAACATCATCTTGGTATAGGAGTTCTGGTTTTTTTGCGCAAAACGGATCATACTTGCGTATTCCTTTTTAAGCTGGCCCAGTTGCCCCTGTAGGTTATTAACGGTATTTTTATTTTGATGGATCTGGCTATCCAGCGTCCTCACTTCTGCATTGATCACTTCAATCTTCTCCTGCATCAGGCCTATTTTGGCATTGAGGTCGTTAATTTGCTTTTGGGTAAGTTTCTTATTGTTAGCCGCCTTATTGGCGTTCATTTGCAGCTGATCTATTTCACGCTGTAGTTGTTGCTTTTTCTTTTTTAACTCAACGCTACTTGTTTGTGCAAAGGAAACGGTTGCAAACAACAAGGTAAGCAGCAGGGAGAATAGCAGTTTTTTTAACTTCATTGCCGCAAAAGTATCAAAAATATCAGAAAAAATCTTGTAAGAAGTACTCTTGCGTATTACAATAAAGGGAAGAATAGATATTGAGGTCCTTTGTATTGGTCTGCAACCTTCTTTTCATGTGAATCATAGGTTGTGTAGCTTTAATATTGAGGTGCTTGCTAATGGTCTTATCGCCGTTAACGGCCCATATTTTTTGCTCTCCTGTTACAATGTCAATATTGTAGTGGTCTTTTATGGTTTTAAATAGGGACACATTTTCTAATTTCCTTGAAGTAAACCTTGGTAAATTAATGTTAGTGATGTAGGTTTCTTCGTACAGCACAGGTATGCCATCTATTTGACGGAGCCTGGTAAAGTAGATGCAGCCTTTTGTCAATTCAACTTTATTCAGTTCATAAAAGAAATCCAATGGCCATTGTTTTTTAGTCTGTGGCTGTAGGATTTGTGTGTGAAGATTATGATCTCCAACTCCTGCTGTTACGCCAGCAAAGGAAAGGATTCCAAGTCCTTTTTTAGGCTCGGTAACAATACTTCCTTTTCCATGCCTTGTGGTAATATACCCCATATTGATGAGTCCGGATAAGGCTTGCCTGATGGTTACGCGGGTTGTAGAGTAGGTTTTACACAGTTCGTTTTCTGATGGGAGAAGCGTCCCCTTTTTGTAAAATCCTTTGTCAATTGCAGTCTTTAGGTCGTCTATTACTTTCTTATATAG
The DNA here is from genome assembly GCF_054057295.1 of Pedobacter sp. UYP24. NCBI lineage: Bacteria > Pseudomonadati > Bacteroidota > Sphingobacteriia > Sphingobacteriales > Sphingobacteriaceae > Pedobacter > Pedobacter sp. UYP24. Next base: position 44,860 of record NZ_JBSRZD010000004.1, on the reverse strand, counting down.
GGGGATAGTTTCTTTTCTGAGCATGAGGGTTTATTTATATCGGTTAACAAATATAAAATATTTCGGCAGGTTTCTGCTTGTGTATACAAGTGCAACCTCTATATTTGGTTATGAAATCTTATAAATTAAACAGACTTTTCAATAGTCGCTCTGGTAATTGTTTTGATGTTGCTATTGATCATGGTTTTTTTAATGAATATGCTTTTCTTAGTGGAATTGAGAACATACAACACGCCGTGCAAACTTTGGTAGCTGCTGCTCCTGATGCGATACAGCTTACAGTGGGCCAGGCTCAATACCTGCAATCCATACCGGGTAGGGAGAAACCATCATTGGTGCTGCGTACAGATGTTGCCAATGTTTATGGTAAAGATTTGCCATCAAAGTTGTTTAGCAGGATGATTGAAAATCCGGTTGAGCAGGCGCTTAGACTAGATGCAACTTGTGTTGTGGTCAACTTGTTTAGCATACCTGATGAGCCTGAGGTAATGGACCAGTGTATTCAGAATATTCTTAAAATAAAGCCCTTGTGTGATCAGTATTGCATGCCGCTAATGATTGAGCCATTGGTTTTTCAGGCCAATAGTACAGCAGGTGGTTATATGGTAGATGGTGATCCCAATAAGATTATCCCCCTGGTAAGACAGGGGGTGGAGCTTGGAGCTGATATTATAAAGGCTGATCCGACCAATGATGTGAACGATTACCATCGTGTGGTAGAAATAGCGGGTAATATCCCGGTGTTGGTAAGAGGCGGTGGAAAGGCAGGGGATAAGGAGATATTGGAAAGAACGTACGGATTAATGCAGCAGGGGGTAAAAGGCATAGTGTATGGCAGAAATGTAATACAGCACCATAATCCGGCAGGGATGACTAAGGCTTTGATGGCCATTGTACATGATGGTGCAACTGCCGAAGCCGCGCTTAAGTACATTTAATGATTAAAGAAAGATACCAGATATAAATAATGAAAATAATAAAAGTAGGCATTATAGGTGGCGGACTAATGGGCAAGGAGGCAGCAAGTGCTTTTGGGCGTTGGTTTGCGCTGAATGATTTTCCTGTTGCTGTGGAACTAAAGGCGGTTTGCGACTTAAATGTACAGGTGCTGGATTGGTACCGTAATGTGCCGACTGTTAAGTTGTTAACTGCTGATTATAAGGAGCTTTTAGCTAGTGCTGATGTGGAAGTGGTATATGTGGCATTACCGCATAATTTGCATAAAGATTATTATATTGAGGTATTGGAAGCTGGTAAGGATTTATTGGCAGAAAAGCCATTCGGGATAGATTTTGATGCTGCAGAAGAAATTCGAAAAGCTGCAATAAGGCTTGGTAGGTTTGTGAGGTGTAGTTCTGAAATGCCTTTTTTGCCTGGTCCGCAACATGTTATTTCTGAAGTTTTATCTGGAAGACTGGGAGAAATTATAGAGATAAAGGCAGGCTTTTTACACTCCAGCGACCTGGATAAGTCTAAGCCTATTAACTGGAAGCGGCAGAATAAGTTTTGTGGTGAGATAGGGGTTATGGGAGATTTGGGTATGCATGTTTTGCATATTCCATTGAGGTTGGGTTGGAAACCCTATCAGGTTTATGCGCAGTTACAAAAGATTATAACGGAAAGACCTGATGGGAAAGGCGGTGTTGCTGTTTGCGATACTTGGAACAATGCAACTTTAAGTACCCAAACAATCATTGAGGGAAAGCAGGTGCCTATGACGTTGGAGATGAAACGGATTGCGCCAGGAGAGACCAATACCTGGTTTATTGAAGTGATGGGGACTGAAGGTGGTGTTAAATACAGTACAAAGGATACGAAGGCGCTTTGGACTTTTCATATTAATAATGGATCGCAATTGTGGCAGCGAACTGATCTTGGTTTTAAAGGGGTGGTTTTCCCCACTATAACTGGGGGGATTTTTGAGCCGGGCTTTGCGGACTGTTTTATGCAGATGCTTGCTGCTTATTTTGCAGAGCGGGAGGGTGCTTTGGGTAATAAATTTGGATGCGTAACGCCGCAGGAAGCAGTTGATAGTCACGCATTATTCCATGCAGCCCTTACCTCTCATAAAAATAATAGCGTTGAACGAATACCTTATAACCAAATTGAAAGCGTATGAAAAGGTCTGAAATTAATAAAGTGATAGGTGATGCCAGCAGCTTTTTTAAAAAGAACAGTTGGGCATTGCCACCTAACCCCAGATGGGACGTAACTGACTTTGGGTTGGGAAGGTTTAATAGTTGCGGATTGGTGTTGGTTAATTTGGCTGAAGAGGAGGAATATTGTGAAAAAGTAATGTACGCCATAAAAAACCAGGTTACACCAATACATACGCATGAGAAGAAAAAGGAAGATATTATTTGCCGCGCGGGAACAATGATTGTGCAGCTTTGGGCTTTTGACCCTGAAGTTAAAAAGACTTTTGGAAGATTTAACGTAAAAATTAATGGACAGAATTGCCTGATCACCTCTGGTGAAAAGATTACTTTACAATCTGGCAATAGGGTGACCATAGAGCCGGGTATTTGGCATGAATTCTATGCCCAGTCTGCCGAGTGTATTATAGGAGAGGTATCGACCGCTAATGATGATGTTAACGATAACTTTTTCTCCAATAAACAAATTGGACGGTATACCGATATTATTGAAGATGAATTACGGATTGTAAAGCTGCTAAGCGAAGATTAAAGAATGAGAAACGGCATATTGGTGGGTGGAAACTGGATTATAGACCAGGTAAAAATTATAGATGCTTTTCCGGAAGAAGAAACGTTGGTCAGCATTTATTCTGAATGCATCAGTAATGGCGGCTCAGCCTATAATATTTTAAAAGGACTGGTAAAACTTAAAGCAGATTTCCCACTGAGTGGCTTGGGATTGGTAGGAGATGATGAGCGCGGAGATTACATTATTAATGAGTGTGCAGAACTTGGAATAGACACTACACAGATTAGAAAAATTTTGTCGGCCTATACCTCTTACACGGATGTGATGACTGTTAAAGCGACCGGTAAAAGAACCTTTTTCTATCAGCGAGGTGCAAACGCATTGCTTGATATTGATCATTTCGATTTTTCTATATCCAATGCTAAAGTTTTTCATCTTGGTTATCTGCTGTTATTGGATAAGCTGGATGTACTGGAATCTAGTGGGCTAACAAGGGCAGCAAGAGTGCTTAAACGGGCAAAAGAAGCAGAATTTATCACCTCTGTGGATGTAGTTAGTGAAAACTCTGATAGGTTTAGCAAGCTGATACCACCTGCATTGAAGTATATTGATTACCTTTTTGTGAATGAGTTTGAGGCGGCCATGATTACGGGTATGGATACTAGCGTATCTGGAGATCTGTTGGTAGACAGTTGCCGTAGGGCAGCAGAACGTATTTTAGAAATGGGTGTGAATGAATGGGTAATTGTCCATTTTCCAGCTGGTGCAATTGCAGTAAGCAAACGGGGGAAGACTGTCTTTCAACCAAGTGTTAAAGTGCCGGAAGAACTGATAGTTGGCGCTGTTGGTGCTGGTGATGCTTTTGCTGCAGGAGTGTTAATGGGCGTACATGACGACCAACCGATTGAGAAGTGTCTCGTTTTAGGGGTTTGTGCTGCTGCGGCAAGTTTGTTTGCCTCTACCTCATCAGATAGCCTGCTTTCGTCTACTGAGTGCCTTTTTCTCTCTAAAAAATATGGCTATAGAGCAGATGTTTCGTGGATAAGTTAATTGCTGAATATTCCCTTGCGGGCCATGTCAGCCAATACTGTCTTCGTAAATATACTTGCCAATTGCTGCGGACTATCTGGATCTACTGTTTTAGTTTGAGCAGAATATAGTAGCTGATCTGAGTTTAAATTAAATACACTTCCTTCTAAAATGAATTGGTTTTTATCGGTGTAATATCCAGGTCTGTATACCCTTGCATACATATTGTGGTAGTATCCCCAAAAGCGATAGGGGTTTGGCGCAAGTCCGATATACCCTGGTCTGTAGTTTGTTTCTTTTGTTTTATCTAGCAAAGCGATAGTAAATGTGCCATCGAAATTATGGTCTTTTAGTTTTTGCAATAAGGTCTTTTCGTCCATATTGGCAAAGGCATCAACTCCGAACTGTGCAATAGAAGATCCCGCATCTATTCCTTGTGCACGAAGTGTTTGTACCATGATTTTTTCCATGTTTTCTCTTAGCTTCTTATCCTTATCGCCCATCATGGCAATTACCAATAGCTTATTGTTTTTTTTGATGGTAGCTTGAGGAGCAACAAAGGAACTCACCAATTTGGTATTACTGCAAGAGGGGGCTGTGAAAATCAAAAACAGGAATAGTAGTTTTAGAAGATTTGCTTTCATGGTGAGTTCATTTATGTTGATACAATTTACGGAATAAAAACGGAAAGCCCGGCTTATGGCCAGGCTTTTCTGTTAAAATCAATTACTTTTTAATTGGCAACCTCATCTCTTAATGCTTTGATTTGATCATGTGATGTTCTAAGATCAGCTTTTTGCTCTGTAATTAGCGACCGTAAATCGGCAGATAATCCTTCAGTTTCCAAGGCCATCTTATAGGCTTTTTGTGCGGCATCTTCGCCGAACTCACAGTTGTTCAAAACAGTTTCTCTGTCGTGACCTGTAAATACTGCTTTAAGATCCATCCATGCTCTGTAAATTTTTCCAGATGTTGTAGTGCTGGAATCGGCATCTGCACCCAATACTTGAACTTCCTGAGCCAATGCAGCTTTATGTGTATGGCTTTGGCCAATCATCTCTACGAATATTGATTTCAGATCGTTATCTTCTACCTTTAATTCATCAATTGCTTTTTGATAACCAACAACTCTATCATTGTTGATTTGAATTAGGTCATTAAGGATTTCTTGATTTACGCTTGTATTTTCCATTGTTATTAGGTTTTGATGTATGTTCACAACAAGCGCATTTTAGAAATGTTTTGGCAAATTATTTATTTAACAAATAATGTCCTTGCATATGATAAACCAAATACTTTTTCATGTTATTTTCTGTTATTAGTGATTATGTTTGTAAATAAAACCACATCCATTAAATTATAATGGATCAATTTAAGAGAATATGAGAATGGGACTTCGTGCTAAATTAACATGCTTTTTATTAGCTATAACCTGTGTTTCTGCCTATGCGCAGGAGGCTTACTGGCAACAGAGATTGAGTTATGATATTGCTGTAAAACTGGATGATAAAAATAAAACCCTGGATGGAAGCGAGCGCATTGTGTATAGAAATAACTCTCCTTCAACACTGAATTTTATTTGGTTTCACATTTGGCCGAATGCTTACAAGCAGAAGTCTACCGCCTTATTTCAACAGATATTAAGTGATACTTCCAGAAAAGAAAAGTTAGGAAAGGTGGAGTATGGTAGTATTAGCGGACTGAATTTTAAAGTAGGAGGGAAACTGGCAGTTACAGAAGCGCACCCCAATCCACAATACATTGATATTATTAAGGTAAACTTACCGGAGCCACTTAAGCCTGGTGATTCTGTAACCATTAGCACTGATTTTAAAGTTAAATTGCCTTCCTATTTTTCGCGCTCTGGTTTCTCTGACGGCGAATTCATGGCATGCCAATGGTATCCAAAGCCTGCGGTATTTGACAAAACAGGCTGGCATGAATTTCCTTATCTGGATATGGGTGAGTTTTATAGTGAGTATGCATCATATAAAGTTGACATTACGGTACCCAGTACCTATGTTGTTGGTGCGACTGGAGTATTGCAGACTGCCTCAGAGTTGGAGCAGTACAAAGCAATAGGGGCAAAAAATGTGGCAAATAGAGATGCAGCGCCCACCTTGTACTTCCCTAAAGATAAAAATGCCATGAAGACGCTTACTTATAAGATAGATAATGTGCCCGATTTTGCTTGGTTTGCTGATAAAGGTTTTGTTATACAATATGATACGCTGAAGCTGGCTTCTGGAAAAATTATTGACGCTTTTAATTATTACCACAATAAGCAAGGAACGTTGTGGAACAACAGCATAGATTATACAAAGGATGCGGTGCGAAAGTACAGTGGCTGGATTGGCGAATATGAATATCCGGTAGTACAAGTTGTGGAAGGACCAAAGAACAATGCCAGCGGAGGTATGGAATATCCAACTATTACCCTGATTACTAGTCCGGATGCAAAGATACAAACCCTTGATGATGTGATCACCCATGAAGTTGGTCACAATTGGTTTATGAGCATGTTGGGTAGCAATGAACGTGCACATACCTGGCAGGATGAGGGTCTGAATACCTTTTTCGAATACCGTTATATGGCAGAGAAATATCGTTACAACTCTGCATTTGGAGATCATATACCAGTAGAAGTGCAGGCATTGCCAGCCAATGAATTTCTAAGTCGCATTTATAGCGCTATGATGGAGGTACCAATGGAATCAGCCATAGAAACTCCGTCTGATAAGTTTACGACATCTGAGGAATACGCAATGGTATCTTATATAAAAACAGCGGTATGGCTTTATATGCTGGAAAGCCAGGTAGGGACAGAGAAAATGGATAAAGCTTTTAAATTATATTTTGATACCTGGAAAAATAAGCACCCTCAGCCTGCAGATCTCAAAGCTTGTTTTGAAAAATCACTAGGATTAGATTTAACAAAATATTTTAATCTGCTTAATGTAAAAGGAAAGTTTAAATAACGCTTATGCTTTTTATAAGAGCCGCTTTAATGCCATGATATAGCCCAGGTGCATACCCTCATGAAAGGGTAAAAAATCCAGCGCTTCAATGATGTTGTTCATTTCAACACCATAACGGGTAGCCCATGGCAGGTAGCCTTCAAACTTATTATCCGTTAAATCTTTTTCCAATACCGTAAGGGAACTAAGTAATAATGCTTTGATCTCAGTAATTTGTGATTCAGATAAATCGCCTGCCGGTTTACTGCCCGGTTTATAAGCTGCGTAAAAATGTTCTGGTATAACTGTTTCTAATTGTGCCCTTAAGTAGCAAATCCCTTGTTCGGCAGCTATCATATGTGCTACATTCCAAATGATGTTGTTGTTGTATCCCTCTGGAATTTTATTGAATTGCTCAGTGCTGAGTCCTTCAATAGTATTTAATGTAAAAGTTCTGATCTTTTTTAAAGAATCTATTTGTGGAAATTTGGAGATGCTCATTGAATTTTAGGTTTAGCATTAAAATTTCAATAAATGTGTTAAAAAATCGGGAAATAAAGAAATAATAGTTGATGGATGGATGAAAAAATTGGACTGTTTTTGTACTTTTGCACAAAATTTCAGAAATGACCGATAAAGGCAATAACTCAGATAAAAATGTTGATGTAGTTTTAATAGGAGCAGGTATCATGAGCGCCACCTTGGGTGTAATGCTAAAGGAACTGCAACCGGATCTTAGTATTGAAATTTTTGAGCGACTGGATGTTGCCGCAGCGGAAAGTTCTGATGCATGGAATAATGCCGGCACCGGGCACTCTGCATTTTGTGAGCTGAATTATACACCAGAAAGTGCAGATGGTTCTGTTGATGTAACGAAAGCCATATTCATAGCGGAATCCTTTGAGGTATCTAAGCAATTTTGGTCATATTTGGTTAATAGCGGTCTAATTGAACAACCTGAAAACTTTATAAAAAGCATTCCCCACATGAGTTTTGTTTGGGGTAAAGACAACGTAAAGTTTCTAAATACTCGGTTCGAAAGTCTTACTAAATGCATTTTGTTTAAGGAAATGGCTTATTCTGAAGATCCAAAACAACTTGCGGAATGGATGCCATTGGTGATGCAAGATCGTGATCCTGAGGAGAAGGTAGCCGCTACCAGAATGGCATTGGGAACTGACGTGAACTTTGGCACTTTGACCAGGATGATGTTTAATCAGCTTAAGAAATCACCTACGGTAAATCTTCACTTTGATCATGAGGTGAGGAAGCTGAAGCAAAAAGATGGTGTTTGGGAAGTTAAAGTAAAGAACGAGGCAACGGGTGATAAACATGTTGTTAAAGCTAAGTTTGTATTTATTGGTGCAGGAGGCGGATCACTGCCTTTGCTGGAGAAATCCAATATTCCGGAAGGAAAGGGTTTTGGTGGTTTCCCTGTAAGTGGGCAATGGCTTAAATGTGTTAACCCTGAAGTTATTGGGCAACATCATGCCAAAGTATATGGAAAGGCATCGGTAGGAGCACCCCCGATGTCGGTACCCCATCTTGATACCAGGATGATAGACGGAAAAAGAGCATTGTTGTTTGGTCCATACGCTGGTTTTTCTACCAGGTTCTTAAAACATGGTTCTTTAATGGACTTACCGCTGTCCATAAAGGTGAACAATATTAGACCTATGATTGCAGCTGGACTAGACAACTTACAGTTGACTAAGTATTTAATAGACCAGGTGCGCCAATCGCCAGAAGATAGAATGGAAGCTTTACGTGAGTACCTTCCAACTGCAAAAATGGAAGATTGGGAGTTGGAAACTGCTGGGCAAAGGGTTCAAGTGATTAAGAAGGACGAAAAGCATGGTGGTATTTTGGAGTTTGGTACCGAAGTAGTTACTGCTGCCGATGGGAGTATAGCTGCATTGCTAGGTGCATCACCGGGTGCTTCAACAGCAGTTTCTATTATGATTACGCTTCTAGAGCGTTGTTTTTCAGATAAAATAAATACTTCAGAATGGCAGGATAAGCTTAAGAAAATGATTCCATCTTATGGGAAATCTTTAAGCAAGGACGAAAATCTAACACAACAAATTAGGACAGCGACCAGCGCTACTTTGAAGCTTAAGACTTCCTAAATAATAAATCGTTATCTTGTTTCGTATATCAGTTCACTTGAGCTGATTTATTGGCATACGTATTGAACTGCGTAGAAGATAAGTCTTTAACCTAAACTATAATGATACCACGCTGGTCTAAAATAACGCTCAAGATTTTTGGTGTCCTGGTAGGATTAATCATGCTCATCTTTATTGCTACTGCAGCTTATGTGAACTACAATAAAGAAAAACTCCTTTTATCGGTAACAGCAGAACTAAATAAAAACATTAACGGTAAGCTAACTATAGGCAGCATGGATCCCACCTTTTTGAAGGGCTTCCCTGGCGTTTCCTTAAGACTTAATGATGTTATTTTGAGGGATAGCCTATGGAGTACCCATCATCATTCTTTGCTGGATGCAAAAGATTTGGAGGTTTCGGTAAATACACTTGCTTTGCTTACTGGGACAATAGAAATTCAGGAAGTAGGGATTAACAATGCGGTGATCTATTTATATACAGATAGTAACGGTTATAGCAACACAAGTATCTTTAAGAGTAAAAAAAAGAAGACTAAAGCAGAAAGTAAAGATGCACAATCACCTGCAGAGATTAGAAAATTTTCCTTTGATAATGTGGCATTTGTTTTAGATAACAGGAAAGGACATAAGCTTTTTGAGTTTGTAATTGAGGATCTTAAGGGAAATATTGACTATTCAGGGTCGGACTGGAAAGCAAATTTAAGGTTAAAGACACTAGTAAAAAGCTTGGCTTTTAATTCAAAGAGAGGAAGTTTTGTAAAAAATAAAATACTTGAAGGCCCATTTAAAATAAGTTATAATGATGATAAGGGGATAATAGAGGTGTCACCTAATCAATTGAATATTGGTAGCGACCCTTTTATAATTGGAGCAAAGTTTGACCTCTCTAAAGAAAATACTGATTTTTCTATACAGATTAGGGCAGATCAAATTATGTGGCGTAGTGCTTCGGCATTGCTGGCACCTAATATCAGTTCCAAGTTAAACATGTTTAATTTGGATAAGCCTATTGACGCAACTTGTACCATTGCTGGCAATATGGGTCCGGGTGGAGATCCTGAGATTAATGTGGGGGCATTGATAAAAGACAACGTACTTAGCACACCAGGCGGGATTGTAAAGGAATGTAACTTTAAGGGTGTTTTTACCAATAACTATGAAAAAGGAAAAGGACACACCGATCAGAACTCTGCAGTAAAGCTGTTTGGATTTAAAGGTTCCTATGAAAAGATACCTTTTTCTATAGATACTGCAGCCATAAATAACCTTGATAAGCCAATAGCAACGGGTGTTTTTAAATCTGAATTTGATATTAAGAACCTCAATAATTTGCTTGGTGAGGATTTGCTTAGATTTACGAGAGGGAAAGCCAAAGTAAATTTGAGGTATCGAGCCAATATTGTAGATTTTAAGTTGGCCAGACCATTTATGACAGGTGTGATAGATATTAAAGATGCTGACGTAGATTACGTTCCAAGAAATCTCAAGTTTACCAAGACCAATATTTCTTTAAATTTTACAGACAACGATCTTTTTATAAAGAACATTCGTTTACAGAGCGGTAAGAGCATTGTTTTTATGGATGGGGTGGTGCTTAATTTTTTAAATCTTTACTACACAGCACCAGAGCAGATTTTGTTGACCTGGACAATTAAAAGTCCGCAGTTGCATTTGGGCGAGTTTATTGGGTTTTTAGGTTCAAGGCAGTCTACCAGAATAGCAAAGACTAAAAATGTTAACTTTTCTGACGACCTGAATAGGGTATTTGAAAAAAGCCAGGTTGATATGCACCTGGCTGTAGATAAAGTTTACTACAATAAATTTCTGGCAACCGATGCGCAGGCAGATTTACTGCTTACTGAAAAGGGTATTTCGGTTAGGAACGTAAGTGTTAAGCATGCTGGTGGGTCACTAAAGTTGAGTGGCACAGTTACTCAACATGGAAGTGTAAACAGGTTTGCCCTTAATAGTATAATAGAGAATGTAGATATACAACACTTTTTTTACGCCTTTGATAATTTTGGCCTTACCTCTTTGACGTCTAAAAATTTGAAAGGGTATCTGTTCGCCAAAGCAAACATTAGTGGTAATATTAACGATAAGGGGAAACTAGTTTCCAACTCGCTGTTTGGCGATCTTGTGTTTGAACTTAAGAAGGGCGCATTGCTAAACTTTGAACCGATTAAGAGTGTTGGAAAATTTGCTTTTCCATTTCGTGATCTTGACAACATTACTTTTAATAATTTGAATGGGAAGTTTGATATTCGGGGACAAAAGATTACTATTAATCCTATGGAGATTAATACAAGCGTGCTTAATATGGACGTTGCCGGAATATATTCTATGACCTCAGGTACAAATATAGCTGTAGATGTGCCGCTTAGAAATCCAAAAAAGGATGAAGATCTTACCGATAAAGAGCAAATTAAGGAACGTAGGATGAAGGGTATAGTTTTACATTTATTGGCAACAGACGGGGAGGATGGTAAGATTAAGATTAAGCTGAATAGAAACAGAGACAAAACAAAATAGGTTGTAGGATTTATTTTTATGTAATTTAGTGGCATCATAAGTGAATACCACAGTTAATGACCAAACCAATATTAGTCCTAAAATTAGGGTCTGCCTCTATAACGACAAACAGCGAAATTGATGAAGTAATCATCGCAGATATTACTAAACAGGTTTCTCAACTTGCATCAGACTATCATATTATACTTGTTTCTTCAGGTGCAGTAGCTGCAGGTAAGAAATACATCAAAAATTACAAAGGTAAAATTAGTGAGCGCAAGGCTGCTGCCTCTATTGGTAATCCTTTGCTCCTGGGAACCTATTCCAGACATTTTTTACCATATAAAATTGCTATTGCCCAGAGTTTATGTGAGCGCCAGCATTTTTCAAATCGGAAACAGTTTCTGCAACTAAAAGAGACTTATGAAGAGCTTTGGAAAAATGGAATTATCCCCATTGCCAATGAAAATGATGTAGTAAGTGATGTAGAACTTAAGTTTTCTGATAATGATGAGCTAGCTACTTTATTAGGTGTTGGTTTTGGTGCTTCATTAATTCTCCTTGGTACATCTGTTCCTGGAGTGCTTGATAAAAATGGAGAAGTAATTAAGCGAATTGATTTGATCAATAATGAGGTTTTTTCGCTGGCTACCAGAAATACTTCTGACGTTGGTTTGGGCGGCATGACCTCCAAACTTACTTTTGCAAATTTAGCGGCAACTATGGGTATTAAAGTAGTGATATTTGGCGCACGAAGTGTGAATGGAATATTAAGTGCTGTAGCGGGACAGGCAGGTACGGTTTGTATGCCTAAGGCTTGTTCTATTTCTGCCCGAAATAAATGGCTGGGAAGCGGAAGTTTGGTTACTGGTAGACTCATGATTGATGAAGGTGCTTGTGAGGCTGTACGAAAAAGAAAGAGTTTACTTGCAGTAGGTGTAAAATCAGTTGAAGAACCATTTAACGCTTCGGAAATATTTGAATTAATTGATAAAGAGGGAAACATTGTTGCAGTAGCAAAATCTAAAATACCATCTTCAGAGATTAACAAGGATGCCAAACAACACAATTTAGAAATTGCCAATGCCAGTGATATTGTTGTATTATAAGACAAATGAATAGAATTACGCAACAACTTATAAATGCGAAAAAGGCACAACAGTCGATTTCGAGTTTAAGTGACTTAGATAAAAAGAACCTGATCAACGAATTGGCCTCTGCCATTGAGGACAATATGGAAAAGGTTATCGAAGAAAACCTTAAGGATTTAATAAAAATGGATCCTGCTGATCCTAAACGCGATCGGCTGCTGTTGAATAAAGATCGCATTAACGGTTTGTGTAAAAGCCTTACGGCGGTTGCTGAACTGGCAGATCCGACTAATATATTATTGTCGGAAACTACGATCCCAAACGGGTTGCATATCAAGAAAATCACTGTTCCTCTTGGTGTAGTTGCAGTGATTTATGAGTCCAGACCAAATGTGACGCTTGATGTGAGTGCATTGTGTTTGAGATCTGGTAACGTTGCTTTACTTAGAGGGGGGCAAGACGCTTTAAATACAAATATAATTCTTGTTGCTATAATACAGGATGTGCTGGAAAAGAATGGGTTGGACCGGAATATTGTTCAGCAACTGCCTCCTGAAAGAGAGTTTATCATAGACATCCTCACTGCTGAAAAATATATAGATGTCATCATTCCGAGGGGTTCGAGTCAGTTAATAGAATATGTACGTAAAAATGCTACTGTCCCCGTAATTGAAACGGGAGCAGGAGTTTGCCACACTTATGTTGAGTCAAGTAGCAATTTGGAAGCTGCAGCTAAAATTGTGGTAAATGCCAAAGTATCCCGGCCATCGGTTTGTAATGCATTGGATACCATTTTGGTAGATGAAGAAGTTGCATCTGCGTTTTTGCACATCTTATCTCCTTTACTCCAGATCCATGAAATAGAGGTTTTTGCAGATGATGTAGCGTATCAGTTGCTGATGGCAGATAATTACACCTTGTTAAACAAAGCTATGCCTGAAGATTATGGGAGGGAGTTTTTGGATTATAAGTGTTCCATAAAAGTTGTTGCAGGCATTGAAGAAGCACTGGACCATATCTCTCAGTTTTCATCGAAACACTCTGAAGCTATTTTAACAACGGATATGGAGAAATCAGATTTGTTTTTAAAACAAGTAGATGCAGCGGTAGTTTACCTGAACGCTTCTACTCGTTTTACCGATGGGGAAGTATTTGGACTTGGCGCGGAGATCGGTATTTCTACGCAGAAGTTACATGCAAGGGGTCCTTTTGCACTGGAAAAGTTAGTGACTGAAAAATGGATCGTGAAAGGTGAGGGGCAGGTTAGATGAAGCCAGCATCTATAAAGGACATCGCCAGTAAAGCTAAGGTTTCTATCACCACTGTTTCTTTCATTTTAAACGGAAAAGCATCGCAAATGCGAATTAGTGCGGCTGTTATTGAAAGGGTAGAAGCTATTATTAAAGAACTGGACTATAAACCCAACCAGATTGCAAGGAGCTTAAGAACTGGCAATACGAAGACGATTGGACTGATTGTAGAAGATATTTCCAATCCTTTCTTCGCCAGTATTGCTCGCAAAATTGAAGATAAGGCTTACAAAAAAGGTTATAAGATTAGTTATTCGAGTACTGAAAATGATCTTCTTAAAACGAAGGAACTCATTGAAATGTTCAGATCAAGGCAAGTTGATGCCTATATTATAGCACCTGTACCTGGAATAGAAGACGACATTAGACGGTTGCAGGCTGATGGAATTCCGGTAGTGCTATTTGACAGAAATTTGAGGTTAAAAGATGTTAATTATGTGGTGGTAGATAGTTTTAATGGGACATACCAGGCTACAAAGCATTTAATAGACATTGGCAAAAGGAATATTGCATTTGTAACTGTTGGGTTGCATGTTGATGAAATGGACAATAGGTTTCTAGGCTATGAAAAAGCTTTAAGCGATCATGATATTGCTTTTAATAAAGACATATTTGAAGAAATCAATTACAGCAACACTGCAGAAGAAACCGTGATCAAGATTAAAAACCTTTTTGTTAACTATCCTGTAATTGATGCTGTCATTTTTTCGACTAATTACTTAGCGATTAATGGGCTTACAGCGTTAAAAGAGATTGGTAAACCCCTGGATGAGAATTTCACACTTATTTCTTATGATGACCACGATGTTTTTAAATTCCATACGCCTCCAATTAGTGTAGTAGACCAACCTTTGGAACAAATAGCAGAAAAAATCATTGAAATCGTGTTGCAGGAACTTGCAAAAAGTAAAGTGAAAACCACCGAGACCCTAAGATCCCGAGTGGTTTTACAGCCTAATTTTATTGAAAGATGATTAGGAGTTTAAACTTCCAGATCAGTCATTATGCTTTTAATTTTTTCTGTTAGTTTGGTATTGGTTTCAGCAAATGCCAACCTGTTTGCTAATGGTGTATTGACACTGCAATAGAACTTAATTTTAGGTTCAGTACCAGATGGTCTTGCAGAAACAATACTTCCATCTTCTGTAATAAACTGAAGAACATCAGATACTGGGAGTTCCAGTTTTTTCTTTTCTCCGGAGATAAGGTTGGTTTCAAAACCCAATTCGTAATCTTTAAGAGTTGCAACTTTAGAGCCACCTAGACTCGCAGGTGGATTGTTGCGAAACTTCTCCATCATCGCTTTGATTTCTTCTGCTCCTGTTTTACCTTTTTTAGTGATGGAAACCAGCTCTTCTTTATAGAAACCGTATGCTACATACATGTCTAGCAATGCATCGTATAGGCTACTTCCTTTATCTTTATAAAACGCCGTCATCTCTGCGATAAATGCACAAGAAACAACAGCATCTTTATCTCTAACCAATTCCCCGATTAGATAGCCATAACTTTCTTCTCCACCACCAATGAATGTTTTTTTGCCTTCAAGACTTGTCATAAGTTGACCAATCCATTTAAAGCCGGTTAAAGTGTTATAATAGGTTACATTCTTTGCTTTGGCAATAGTTTCTATCAGATTAGTAGTTACAATAGTTTTAACAATGTACTGGTTGCCATCAAGTTTGCCTTTTTCTTCCCAGGCAGTTAACAGGTAATTGATCAGTAAACTTCCGGTCTGGTTACCGTTTAGTAATACAAACTCACCTTCGGTATTTTTAACTGCGATCCCTACACGGTCTGCATCTGGATCTGTAGCCAATACAAGATCAGCATCTATATCCTTTGCTTTTTTTAAGGCAAGGGTTAATGCTTCTTTCTCTTCAGGGTTGGGATAGATTACGGTTGGGAAATTGCCATCCGGTGTGCTTTGTTCTTCTACCAGAGTTAAGTTGCTGAAACCGAATTGCGCCAATGCTTTAGGAACCAGTGTAATTCCAGTTCCGTGGATTGGAGAGTATACAATTTTAAGGTTGGCTTGACGGGAAATTGCTTCAGGTGAAACAGATAAGGCAGTTATTTTATCTAAATATAGTTGATCAATTTCATCAGCAATTAGCTCAATATTTTCTTCAATGCGGTTGAATTTAACTTCATCTATACTAGTGATTTTAGCAACTTCATCCATTACCATGGTATCGTCAGGCGAAGTAAATTGACCGCCATCAGCTCCATAGGCTTTATAACCATTGTACTCTTTAGGATTATGTGAAGCAGTTAACATTACACCACTTTTACAGCCCAGCTCACGTATTGCAAATGACAACTCAGGGGTAGGCCTTAGAGCGCTAAAAAAATACACATAAATGCCGTTTGCAGAGAACACATCAGCAGTAATGCCGGCAAACAGGTCTGAGTTGTTCCTGCTGTCGTGTGCAATAGCCACTTTGATCTTTTCATCAGGATATTTTTTAAGGAGGTAATTGGCAAGGCCTTGTGTAGCGGTACCAATTGTGTATTTGTTGATGCGGTTAGATCCGGCACCCATAATACCCCTCAAGCCGCCTGTTCCAAACTCAAGGCTTCTGTAAAATGAATCAGTCAGTTCAGTGAAAGATTCATTGTCCAGAAGAGACTGGATTTCTGATTTGGTTTTCTGGTCGTAATTTCCATTAAGCCATTCGTTGATGGTGGTTAAAGTAGCTGGTTCTAATTCCATATAATCCTGTGTATTTTAATTTATACTTATGAAGCAAATTTTAGTTAATTTCACGGCCTAATATAAGTATATTAACAATTAGAGACTAAAAAGATCACTAAAAACTAAAGATTAAACGATGAAAATATTAAAGTTTGGAGGCACTTCTGTAGGAAGCCCTGAGCGGATGAAAAAATTGCTGGATATTATAGATCCATTAGAAGAGCAGATTGTGGTATTGTCTGCAGTATCAGGAACTACCAATAGTTTAGTAGAAATTTCAGCCAAACTTTTAAAAGAAGATAAACAGTCTGCGTTAACTCTTATTAACGCTTTACACACCAAATACAATGAATTTGTAGCCGAACTTCTTCCAGAAGCTGATTATTTATCTCAAGGAAAAGAGGTGATTGATTACCATTTTAATTTTCTTACTTCGCTGATTAACGACCTTTTTACGCCTATTGAAGAGAAGGTAGTGCTTGCGCAGGGAGAACTGCTTTCTACAACGTTGTACCACATTTATTTAAAATCCATCGATGTGCCATCAGTGCTTTTACCGGCGTTGGATTTTATGAAAATAGATGAAGACAATGAGCCCGATATTCCTTTCACTACGGAAAAGCTTACACCGCTTTTGGCGCATTATAAAGGAAACAATCTTTTTATTACCCAGGGTTTCATTTGCAGAAACAGTTTTGGTGAGGTAGATAACTTGAGGCGTGGGGGAAGTGACTATACAGCATCGTTATTAGGAGCAGCAATATTGGCCGAAGAAGTTCAGATCTGGACTGATATTGATGGAATGCATAATAATGACCCCAGGATCGTTAAAAATACTAAGCCTATTGCGCAACTTTCATTTGACGAAGCTGCTGAACTTGCTTATTTCGGGGCGAAAATATTGCATCCACAGTCTGTTTTTCCGGCACAGAAATATAGAATTCCTGTTCGATTATTGAATACAATGGAGCCACAGGCAGCCGGAACGTTGATTTCTGCCGAAAGCGAGCGTGGAAAGATAAAGTCTATCGCTGCAAAAGATGGAATTACTGCGATAAAGATCCAATCCAGCAGAATGCTGCTTGCATATGGATTTCTCAGAAAAGTATTTGAAATATTTGAGCGCTATAAGACGCCTATTGATATGATTACCACATCTGAAGTAGCCGTTTCAGTAACCATTGATTATTTAGATAACCTAGATAAGATCATCGATGAATTGCATGCATTTGGAAGTGTGGAAGTAGATAATAACCAGTCCATCGTTTGCGTGGTGGGTGATTTTAGTGCGGAGAAACATGGATACGCAGCCAGGGTTCTTGATGCAGTAAAACATATACCTTTAAGGATGATCTCTTATGGTGGTAGCAACTATAACATTTCATTGCTGATCAATACAGGAGATAAAACTGAAGCGCTTAAAAGCTTACACAACAGACTGTTTGAGTAGACTATTTTTTTCTAAGCCAAAGAACGATAAAGATCACAATGACGACTAGTATGATGAATAGTCTTACCCGTTTATCATATTCATTCTTGCTGATCCTGTTGTTTCTATAATCAACAAAATTGCCAAAATAAATTGCGCTTAATACGATAATACAAATTATTACAAGATACTTTAACATGATGTTTTCCAATAAAAATATAGACCAACTTGCTCAATCTGAAACGCCATTTTATTATTATGACCTGGCATTGCTTCAGGAAACACTAAGCAATTGTGCTGAAGCTGCAAATGTATATAATTTCCATGTTCACTACGCTATGAAGGCTAACTTCAATTCTGGTGTACTGGAAAAGATAAAGGAAACAGGCTTTGGTGCAGATTGTGTGAGTGGAGGAGAAGTTAGCAAGGCTATTGAATTGGGTTTTGATAAAGGAAAGATTGTATTTGCCGGAGTTGGGAAGTCCGATAAGGAGATCATCGCAGCATTAGATTTGGATATTTTCTGTTTCAACGTTGAGTCTATACAGGAATTAGAGGTAATTAATGAACTGGCAATAGGTAAAGGGAAAAGGACAAAGGTGGCTATTCGGATCAATCCCAATGTAGATGCGCATACACATCATAACATTACTACTGGGCTTGACGAGAACAAGTTTGGTATCAATTCATGGGATTTACCACTTTGTGCTGAGACCTTAAAAAGTTGTGAAAACCTGGAATTTATAGGTATCCATTTTCATATCGGATCTCAGATCACTAATCTCGATGTTTATAAAAATCTATGTGTGCGGGTAAATGAATTTGCTAGCTGGTTTGAAGATAAAGGTTTTGTTATAAAAGTGTTGAATGTTGGCGGTGGTTTGGGGATAGATTATCACAATCCAGATCATCAAATCCCTGACTTTAAATCGTACTTCAAAATATTTGATGAGTTTCTGGAGAAGAGACCTAATCAAGAAGTTCATTTTGAGTTGGGTAGGGCGCTAGTTGGCCAATGTTCATCATTAATTAGTAAAGTTCTTTATGTTAAAAATGGCAAGAAAAAGAACTTCATTATCCTTGATGCGGGGATGACAGAGCTGATGAGGCCAGCCCTTTACCAAGCATACCATAAGATTCAAAACTTATCGAAACTGGATACGCCAGTTTCGGTTAAATATGATGTTGTTGGTCCTATATGCGAAAGTACGGACTGCTTCGGAAAAGAAGTTGAATTGCCAGAAACTTTACGCGGAGACCTTATTGCAATACGCAGTACAGGTGCGTATGGCGAAGTTATGGCTTCACATTATAATCTTAGAAATGAAATACGTTCAGTTTATTCTGAATAATATTGTTATTCCTCAAAGAAGTCGGCCAAGCCTCCTAAATAAAAATCATTCAGTCCGGAGGTAAAGTCTTCATAGTCGGCCTCAGGTATGTTTGTTTGTGTAAATTCCAATGATGTACCTTTTTTATCTGGATGTAGTTTGATGGTAACAATGGAGGGCTCATTTTCTTCGCCAAAATACCATTGTTGCACAATCTTTTTTCCATATTCCAGTTCCAGATTTTTTCCGGTGATATCACCATCCCAGAATGAAAATTCTTCGCCTTCTTTTTCTTCAAACTCCACCTCGGCACCAGTCCACAATTGGATGCTTTGTGCTTTAGTCATTGCCAGATAAACCTCTTCAGGTGAGGCTGGTAAGTAATAATATTTTTTAAACGTTTTCATAATATCTATTTAAATGCATTTAGTCCAGTAATGTCCATTCCAGTGATTAGTAAATGAATGTCATGTGTTCCTTCATAAGTTACTACAGATTCCAAGTTCATCATGTGTCGCATGATAGAATATTCTCCAGTGATACCCATGCCACCCAACATTTGACGTGCATTTCTGGCAATCTCCAGTGCTATTTCTACGCTATTTCTCTTAGCCATAGAGATTTGTTCGGCATTGGCTCTATTTGCTGATTTTAAAACACCTAACCGCCACACCAGCAATTGCGCCTTTGTAATTTCAGTCACCATTTCGGCTAGTTTCTTTTGTTGCAGCTGAAAGGCTGCTATCGGCTTCCCAAATTGTATCCGTTGTTTTGAATACCTCAAAGCAGTATCGTAACAATCCATTGCAGCACCTAAGGCTCCCCATGCAATACCATAGCGAGCTTGGTTTAAGCAACCCAGCGGACCTTTAAGTCCGCTGATATCAGGAAACAAATTTTCTTTTGGGACTTCTACATTATCAAACACTAATTCTCCTGTTGCTGAAGCTCTAAGACTCCACTTACCATGTGTTTCTGGTGTAGTAAATCCTTTCATTCCGCGCTCTACAATTAATCCGCGTATTCTTCCACTTTCATCCTTTGCCCAAACCACTGCAATATCTGCAAATGGCGCATTGGAAATCCACATTTTAGCACCATTTAATATATAGTGACTTCCTGCATCTTTTATGTTCGTAACCATACTTCCAGGATCTGATCCGTAATCTGGTTCTGTTAACCCGAAGCATCCCATTAATTCGCCTGTCGCAAGTTTAGGCAGGTATTTCCGTTTTTGTTCCTCTGTTCCATAAGTATAAATGGGATACATCACTAAAGAACCCTGAACGGATGCGGTAGAACGAATACCTGAGTCGCCCCGCTCAATTTCCTGCATGATGATTCCATAAGCAGTATAATCTAAACCCGCACCGCCATATTCAACAGGAATAGTGGGGCCAAACGCACCTATTTCACCCAAACCTTTAATAAGTTGTTTTGGGAATTCCGCCCGCTGCGCAAAATCTTCTATAATCGGACTAACCTCTTTCTTTACCCAATCTCTTGTCGTACTTCTAATTAACTTATGCTCATCAGTAAGCAGTTCGTCGATCTGATAATAATCTGGCGACTCATAGCCGTCTTTCCTGATAGATTTATTCATGGCTTATGCTATATTTGATCTTGAAATACCTGCAGGTTATAAAGGTAATAATTTAGGAGATTTAAATGAGCAATACTCAACAGTACTTACAAACGGTTGCATTGAGAGATGTTAAATGTTATGCTTTTCATGGGTATTATCCGGAAGAGCATCTAACTGGTATTTACTTTTTGGTTGATGTTAAAGTATCATTTCCTTCTAATGCTGATACGGAGAATATCGATTCAACAGTGAACTATGAATTTATTAATCAGGTAATTATGGAAGAAATGGCTATTACCAGAAAAATGCTGGAGACAGTAGTTAGTCGTATTCTAAATAGGGTTGTATCCAATTATAACTTTATTACCATTGCAGAAGTGAGCATTAAAAAGCTGAACCCACCCATGCCAGGAGAAGTAGGGCATTCATTTGTTCAATTAAGTTATACGAAATAGATTTATAAGAATTTTACTTTACCTAATGGAGTTTACCAGGATCACTACCGATATATTAAATGAAATAAAAGCTGCAGTAGGAGAAGGCAGTGTCTTTACTGATGAAGAATCATTGATCAGTTATGGTCATGATGAAACAGAAGATTTGCAATTCCCTCCTGAGGTGGTGGTAAAGCCAACTAATACTGGGGAAGTAGCTGCCCTGCTGAAAATTTGCAATGCACATCGTGTTCCTTTAACACCCAGAGGTGGGGGAACCGGGTTAAGCGGAGCCGCATTACCCATTTACGGTGGTGTGCTGCTTTCCATGGAGAAATTTAAATCTGTTATAGAAATTGATACTGATAACCTACAGGCAACAGTTGAGCCGGGCGTAATTACGGAAGTTTTTATCAATGCGGTGGGAGTACATGGTCTACTGTACCCCGTGGATCCATCAAGTAAGGGTTCTTGCTTTATTGGTGGTAATGTGGCTCATGGATCTGGCGGACCAAGGGTAGTAAAATATGGTACAATCAGAGAATACATTTTAAATCTCGAAGTTGTTCTTCCCAATGGAGATGTTATCTGGACCGGAGCCAATACCTTAAAATATGCTTCTGGTTATAATTTAACGCAGTTGATGATCGGATCAGAAGGTACTCTGGGTGTGGTTACTAAAATCGTAACCAAGTTGGTTCCGAAACCTCAGCACAGCGTATTATTGTTGGGTTCTTTTTTAGAAAATGAACATGCTTGTACTGCTGTTTCCGCTATTTTTAGAACGGGGGTAATACCATCGGCTTTAGAATTTATGGAGCGAAAAGGGGTAGAGTGGGTGATAAAATTTGATGATATTAAATTCGACCTAAAAGAAAATGCAAATGCGTTCCTGATGATTGAGTTTGACGGGGATGACATGAATACTATAATTGCTGATTGTGAAAAAGTGAACGCAGTGCTGGAGGAATTTGGCTGTACGGATGTATTATTTGCCGATACAGCTCAACAGAAGGAAGACTTATGGCGGATGCGGAGAACGATGGCAGAATCTGTAAAATCTAACTCAGTTTATAAAGAAGAAGATACTGTAGTGCCAAGAGCAGCTTTACCTAAATTAATTAATGGAATTAAAGAGATTGGTTTCAGGTATGGTTTTGAAAGCGTTTGCTATGGACATGCCGGCGATGGTAACCTGCACATTAATATTATAAAAGCAGGTATGAGCGATGAGGATTGGAAAAACAAATTAAAAGATGGTATTGTGGAGATATTTGAGCTCACTACAGCATTGGGAGGTACCATATCAGGCGAACATGGCATTGGTTTGGTTCAAAAGGAATTTATGCCTATTAAATACAGCGAGATCAGCTTGAACCTGATGCGTGGGATAAAAGATGTTTTTGATCCCAATGGTATTTTAAATCCAGGAAAGATTTTTTAATTATTAGTGAGCTGTTCAAACACCAACATTTTGTTCTTTTCGCTTTCCGGTATTGGAGTTGAACTTTTCGTTTGGTAATCAAATGCTACGCAAATGGTTTTGCCCTTACTGCAAATAATTTCCTGTCCATCCTTTATTTTTACCAATAAATATTCTAAGTCAAAGCTACTTGTGCCTATTCTAGAAGTCCTTACATACATGTGGATATTATCGCCTTGCAACACCGGTACAATATAGTCCAATGAGGCCTTAGCTATAATTACGCCCGTGCGTTTCCAATCCCATTTAATTGCCGAAGTCCAGTATTTTGTTCTGGCAATTTCCATGTAAGTTAAGTATACGGCATTATTCACATGGCCCATCATATCAAAATCAGCGAAACGCGTTTCGATAGTAGTTTTAAACTGAAAGCTGTCGAATGGGTTAATGATGTCTGTCTTTTTGTCTGTTGATTTGGTTTTTTTGCGCCAAAATGTCGTTAATATCATATAAATATACGTTGGTACAGGAGTTGAATAGGTGGTTAGTATAAAACTTAAAATAAAAATAGGAGATTATAACGATGACATTAGTAAATTTTAACAACAGAACAAGGAACACCGCACCTTACTTTAACAACGTATTTGACTCTTTGTTTAGTGAGGCGTTAAATAAGAACTTAACCATTAATAAAGTTCCTGGTGTAAACATTTTGGAAACTGAAAGAGAGTACAAAATTGAATTGGCAGCGCCGGGATTAACAAAAGAAGATTTTCAGATTAATTTAAAGAAGGATACGTTATCAGTTTGGGCGGAAAAGAAAACTGCAGAAAATGAAGAGAAAAAAGACTACACCAGAAAGGAATTTGATTATTTCTCATTTGCAAGATCATTCGTTTTACCAGAGACTGTTGACGCAGAAAAAATCAGTGCGGAATATGTGAATGGTATTTTAAATATCATCATAGGTAAGGATGTCGCTAAAGCACAGGAAAAAGAAATTAAAGTTTCATAGTAAGTTAGAGTTTGGTTTTAAGGTTGAGGGTACATCATATGGTGTGCCCTTTTTTATTCTCAAATTCTTACATTGGCGGTATAAATTTTTTCTGTCAATGAAAATCCACTTATTCCTTCTCCTTTCTATTTCGTTTTTTGCTTCTAATTGTTTTGCTCAAAATCTGTCTAAAAATGACGCTGAAAAACGGGCGATAATAGAGTTAGCCAAACAAATTGAATTACAAAAAGCTCAGGCTACATCTAACTGGCTGCAAAAGCAGATTATTCTAGGCGAATATAAGATGAAGTTTGAATACAGGATTATTGGAAATAAACCTGTCGATGGCAGGAGTCTATATATCTCATTGCATGGAGGTGGGAATACTTCTCCAGTGGAAAACGACCAGCAGTGGAAAAACCAGATTGGTCTGTATAATCCTAAAGAAGGGGTGTATCTAGCTCCCCGCGCCCCAACAAATACGTGGAACCTTTGGCATGAAGACCATATCGATGATATGTTGGGTGAGCTGATAAAGGATGCGATTATCAACGCAGAAGTAAATCCTGATAAGGTCTATTTGTTAGGATACTCGGCCGGTGGTGATGGGTTATTTCAATTGGCGCCCAGAATGGCCGACTCTTGGGCAGCTGCTTCCATGATGGCTGGACATCCCGGTGATGCTTCTGCCTTAAGCTTAAGAAATCTTCCTTTTGCTATTTATATGGGTGGGGCAGATGCAGCTTACAAGCGGAATGAGCTTGCGCAAGTTTGGAAGTTAAGACTTGATACCCTGGAAAAGGAAAACCCAGGCAGCTATATACACGATGTGCACATCTATCCCGGAATGCTGCACTGGATGAGTAGGAAAGATACCATTGCAATACCTTGGCTTGCATCTTATAGAAGAAATTCGCTTCCAAAAAAAGTAGCCTGGCATCAGGATGATCGGCACCATGAGACCTTTTATTGGTTAGGCGTACCCATAAACCAGGCCGAAACAGGAGCGGAGGCAATCGTAGCAATATCTAAAAATACAATTACCATTGAAAAAAATGATAATGCTAAGTTTTATATCTATTTAAATGATAAGCTTGTAAATCTGGATCATAAACTGAAAGTTGTGATTGACGGAAAAGTAATCTTTAATGGCAAGGTATCTAGAAAGGTATCGATTATCACGCAAACAGCTGAACGACTAGATCCATTGCTGATTTTTTCAGCACGGTTGGCGATAAAAAATGGTAAAGTTACTCAGGAGTAGTTTTAAAGTTGAAAATGCGATGTAGATGCTTTAAAAGCGGTCTGCATTTTGTAGCTTGATAATTTATATGGAAGCTATAACAACAAACGCATTTCAAAAGACAATTAGAATAGTGCTGGGGCTGTTCATGATTTTTGCAGGATTAGGCCATCTTACGCTTAATAGAACAGAGTTTCAAGCACAAGTACCCAACTGGATTCCGCTTAGTAAAGATTTTGTTGTGGTCTCATCAGGAATAATTGAGATTATATTGGGCATCGCTATGCTGTTCTTTAAGAAACAACGGATAGGCGTTGGCCTCTCCTTAGCTATATTTTATTTGCTCATTTTTCCAGGTAATATTTCTCAGTATTTGAATGATACAGATGCATTTGGCCTTAATACCGAAAAAGCAAGACTCGTTAGGTTGCTTTTTCAGCCTATACTTATTTTCTGTGCCTTGTGGTCTACTGGAGCAATCGACTATTTAAGGAAACAATAGATAAAGAAGCTAAAAGCTTAAAAACTAGGTATATCCGAGTATTTTCAATACCTGTTTACTATTTTGCTCCTCTCCAAAAACTTCAAAGTTGAAAGTTTCATCGCGGTTGCGTCTAATGATCACGTGTTTTGGGCTAGGCAAAAGGCAATGATGTATGCCTCCGTAACCGCTTAATACTTCCTGATAGGCGCCTGTGTTGAAAAAGCCCAGGTATTGTACTTTTCTGGTTTTAGGCATAAACACACTGTTCATGTGCGCTTCCTGATTGTAGTAGTCCTGTCCGTCGCAAGTAATACCACCGAGGTTAACTCGCTCATACTCTGCATCCCAATTATTTATAGGTAACAAAATATATTTTTGGTTTAAAGCCCAAACATCAGGCAGATTAGTAATAAAAGAACCATCCAGCATCAACCATTTCTCACGGTCGTTTTGCTGTTTACGGCCAAGTACTTTATAAAGTATACCAGATGCCTCGGCAACAGTATACTTACCAAATTCTGTGATGATATCAGGTTCAACTACATCATGTTCTGCACATATTTCTTTAATACGCTTAACGATTTCGTTAACCATGTACTCATAGTCAAAATCAAAAACAAGCGAATCTTTAAATGGCATACCACCACCAATATCAAGTGTATCCAGCTCAGGATTGATCTTTTTAAACTTACAATATAATGTAACGTATTTTTCAAGCTCATTCCAGTAGTACGGGGAGTCAGTAATACCTGAATTTATAAAGAAGTGCAAGAGCTTAACTCTAAAGTTAGGGTTTGCTGAGATCTTGTTGTTATAGAAGTCAATTACATCCTCCATTCTAACCCCTAGTCTGGAAGTATAGAATTGAGAATCTGGTTGCTCTTCTGCAGCTATGCGTATACCAAGGTTACAAGGAGTATCCATTTCTACCTCATCGTCAAAAAGATTAAATTCCTCTTTGTTATCAAGAACAGGTATGATATTCTTGTAGCCATCATGCAGCATATCTATAATATACTGTTTGTATTGGTATGTTTTAAAACCGTTGCAGATTACTGTTATATCCTTAGTTAAGGAGCCTTTCTTTTCCAGCGCCTCAATCATAGGCATATCAAATGCTGATGAAGTCTCCAGGTGAATCCCGTTCTTTAGCGCTTCTTCCACAATATGACGAAAGTGTGAGCTTTTTGTACAGTAGCAATACTTATAGTCTCCGCGATAGTTGTTTTTGATGATGGCAGTTTGAAACAACAGTTTAGCCTGTTGTATTTTTTTACTGATCATCGGGAGGTACGTAAAACGTAGTGGAGTTCCATACGTTTCTATCATTTCCATCAAATTCAGGTCCTGAAAGTATAATTCGTCGTCTATAACGCTGTAACCTTCCTGAGGAAAACCAACACTTAGATCAAGAAATTCGGAGTAGCTTTGCATTTACAGTAAAAATATTTTTTGCAAAAATGTAATTTTAAATTGAGAATAAATCTTTAATGAATAAATTAAATGTTAAAGAATTGTTCAAGTTTAGCGTAATGGTAAGTGTATTTCGGCAAGCATACATCTGGCGCTCCCTCCACCGTTTTTCTCAATCGTATAAAGCGGCGCATATAACAACCGGTTGTATTTTTCTAATTCGTTAATCTGCTGCGGTCTGAGCGACAGATAAGCCTGTTCAGAGAGAATTAACAAGGGATAGCCGCTTTTGTTTTCTACCTGTAACATGTTGCCAGCAAAATGGTTCATTTGCTCCATCGTAATTTCTATAATCTTTTTCCCGTTTGTGATTAGTGAGTTTACCACTTTCTCCTTTTCTGTCTCATCGGGTATAGCAGCTAGACAGATTACTGCAAAGCGATCTGCTATACACATCATTACATTGGTATGATAGATGGGAAATCCTAAACTATCTAAACCATTAAAAGAAACTATTTGATAACCTGTGTTGTCGCAAAATTCTCTGATAACCAGTTCATTTGTACGAACAGATAGGCATGCATAAGCAATTTTATGCCCCCTATCTAACACAAGACTACCTGTTCCTTCCAGAAATACATTACTGTTTTCAAAACCAGTCAGGTCGACAATTTCTTTTACAACGAACTTTTTTTCAATTGCTTTTAAAATATCCTGTCGTCTTTCCTGCCTTCTATTTGGAGAAAACATGGGATATAAAATTACTTTGCCAGATTGATGAAATGATACCCAATTGTTTGGAAAGATCGAGTCAGGTGTTTCGGGATTAAGTGTGTCATCCAAAACAGTAACTGAAATTTCATTCCCCTTAAGCAGATTTAAAAAGTTATTGAATTCATTTAGCGCTTCAATTTGAACATGGTCTTGTGCAGAAGCTTGCTGAAATTTGTTATTTACTGCAGTTTGCTCGTTAAATTTGAAGTTAACAGGCCTTATCATCAGCAATTGATTTGTTGTCTGCATATTAGATAGGGTCTCTTAATATTGGAAGACTCATGCAGTGGAATCCACCACGGGCTCTGGAAAGTTCTGCAGAAGGCATTAGAATAAGGGTATCGGTAATGGTATCTGCGCTAATCTCACCGCTCTCCAGATCAGCAATCAGTTCGGCAACTTTAATAATCTGGAAACCATTGCTTTTGAAGGCCTCAATAGTTTTGTCGTTCCTGTCATAGCCCAAAACTACGCCCTCCTTTAATGCCAGCAAATTGCAGGAATCTGTCCACTGCTCACGTGAATCGTAAGGAAAAACACCATTTCCGCTGTAAATGAATTTGGTAGGTTCTGTGCTGTTTAAATCGGTCTGACTAACATCATCTAATAAGGCTTCAATGCTTTCAAAGCTTTTTGGTTTTTGAGGGAATTTCTTATCGAATTGTATAATCTCGGTAATTTCTTTTTTATCAGGTTCAACCAGGAAGTTTATTGGCTCTAAGAGATTTGGAGGCTGATATTTTGAAATAGAACTTAGCAACGTCCACACATTCCTTTTTACCTGTGTAAAAACCGTGTCGATATGCATAAAATCTCTTTTGTTTGGCACTTTAACCACAGTTACCTTCTCAACAACATTGTTTTCAAACAAAAGTTTAATGGCTTCATTTGCACCATAGGCCGATGTCCTTTCACTACAGCCAATGATTACATGATTTTCGCTTACCATCATCACATCTCCGCCCTCCAGTGTAGTGCGGTGATCATCCTCCTCGCCAGGACGCAAGAAATGCTGTACCGGATCTGGTATCTCTAGTATGTTTTCCCTGTAAACCGAAAATATTGTGTGGTTAAAAAATATATAGCGCATTAACAATGTTTCCCTACTTCTTGCTTTTTTTGCCGGCTTATTAAGTAAAATATAGTTATTTATAGTAATACCCACATCCCGTGTAAAGATCAGGTTAGGGATGGGGGCAAAGATCATCACATCATTTTCCAGACTGCCAGAAATAAAAATTCTTGCCAGAACTATAGGATCAGTTTCTAGCAATTCCATTTGTAGCTTATAAGTACAGCCCTCAATGGCACAAACTGCGGCTACAAGTTTCTTTCGTACAGAAGGATCAGCCAGAACGTCTGAGAGTAGGTTTTGTATTTCTATTACAGCCAATGAATTATGGAATTCAGCGTTATTAGGTTTGAAGAAAGCACGATCAGAACTTTCTGCATCAATATGGGCCAGCTTTCCCTTGATTTTATCTGGATCAAGAAAATACATGAGAAGTTTCACGTAATAATCATACTCATCCTTGCGTATGGTATCAAGATGAACAATGTCCTCAAAAAGCCAGTCCTGAGCCTTTGATGGCACAACTTTGCCTAAACCGCTATCCGGACTGTGTATCAGGAGTTTCCTTAATCTGCCAATTTCTGTACTGACACTCACTTTGAAGTTTTGGTTTTGTTCGGTCATATTTGGGTTGTCCTACAGCAAATCTATCCATTTTTTAGAACATAATGTTCGCTCTTACGGCTAATTTGGTTATTTTTGAACATGAATTTTCTTATTAATGCAGCACTAAAAGGTATTAAACAGCTTTACAATGAAGATGTTACCGAAAGTGTGATCAACATACAGGATACTCGCAAGGAGTTTGAGGGTCAGTTAACCATAGTCGTATTTCCAATAATTAAATATTCCAAGAAGTCGCCCGAAGCAACCGCTTCAGATCTGGGGGAATACCTTGTTGAGCATGTTGAGGAGGTTGTGGCTTTTAATGTGGTAAAAGGATTTTTAAACCTAAGCATTGCTAACCACTATTGGTCTGATCTATTTAACAACGAATTACTAGATCCTACATTTGGTACATTTAAGCCAAATGGCAAACGGGTAATGGTAGAATATTCATCACCCAACACCAATAAACCATTACATCTTGGGCATGTTAGAAATAATTTATTGGGATATGCAGTCGCAGAACTATTAAAGGCCAACGGTTATGAAGTTTACAAAGTTAATCTGGTAAATGATAGAGGTATACATATTTGCAAATCGATGCTCGCCTGGCAAAAATGGGGAAATAACGAAACCCCAGAAAGTGCTTGTTTAAAAGGCGACCACCTTGTCGGGAAATATTATGTGATTTTTGACAAAGAATATAAGAAAGAAATTGAATCCTTGAAGCAAGAAGGCCAAACTGAAGAAGAGGCTAAAAAGAATGCGCCGCTGATAAAAGAGGCTCAGAAAATGTTGGTCAACTGGGAGTCTGGCAATAAGGAAGTAATCTCATTATGGGAAAAAATGAATAGCTGGGTTTATGCAGGCTTTGATGTAACCTATAAAAATCTTGGTGTCGATTTCGATAAATATTATTATGAAAGCAATACCTACCTACTTGGAAAGGGAACTGTAGAAGAGGGGCTGGAAAAAGGTGTATTCTTTAAAAAAGAAGATGGATCTGTGTGGATAGACCTTACCACCGATGGTCTCGATCAGAAATTGGTATTACGTGCCGATGGTACTTCAGTATACATTACTCAGGATTTGGGAACTGCACAGATGAAGTATGATGATTTCAATATGGATCAATCGCTTTATGTTGTGGGTAACGAACAGGATTATCACTTTAAGGTGCTTTTCTTGATTTTATCTAAACTTGGTAAAACCTGGGCTAAGGGCTTACACCATTTGTCTTACGGTATGGTTGATCTTCCAAGCGGTAAAATGAAATCAAGGGAAGGTACGGTTGTAGATGCAGACGATCTTATTTCTGAGATGGTTGCCACAGCCAAACAAAAAACAGAAGCACTAGGTAAAGTGAACAATTTCCCAGAAGCAGAGAAAGAAAATTTGTATTACCAAATTGGGCTAGGCGCCTTAAAATACTTCTTGCTCAAGGTAGAGCCTAAAAAGAGGTTGCTTTTTGATCCAGCAGAGTCTATAGATTTTCAAGGGAATACAGGCCCGTTTATTCAATATACTCATGCACGTATCAAATCTTTGCTTAGCAAAGCTAGCTATACTCAACATACTACTGAAAACACGATAGAATTATCAGCCACAGAGTCAGATTTGATCATTCTCTTATCCAAATATCCTACAGAAATTGAGACTGCGGCCAAGGCCTATAGTCCTGCTATGCTTTCCAATTATATATACGAGGTGGCTAAGCTTTTCAATAAATTTTATCATGAAGTGCCACCGATAGTTAAAGAAGAAGAAACGCAGTTAAAGCAATTCCGGCTAAATCTCAGTTCAGTAACAGCACATGTTTTAAAATCAGGTATGAATATATTGGGTATTACTGTTCCAGAACGGATGTAGGTTAGTCTTTTACTTTTTTTCCTGGATGTCTTTCATTCGTAAATTGTTTGCTGCTAAATTTTAAACAGCATAAGGTATTAAATGTTTGTCTAGTTTTGCGTTTAATTAAAAAGCTACATTTATGATTTCTTCTGAAACAATCGTTGCATTGTCCACACCGACCGGGGTTGGAGCAATTGGTGTAATACGCCTTTCGGGTAAGGATGCCATCAGTATAACAAATTCAGTTTTTTCAGGGAAAGATTTATTAAAGCAGAAATCACATACTATCCATTTTGGTTTGATAAAGGATGATGGCGTGGTTATAGATGAGGTCTTGGTTAGCTTGTTTGTAGCCCCTAGTTCATACACTAAAGAAAATGTAGTTGAAATCTCTTGTCATGGATCAAACTATATCATACAAAAAATCATTTCCCTATTGATTAGAAAGGGTGCCACTGCGGCTAAACCGGGTGAATTTACTTTAAGGGCATTTTTGAATGGCTCTTTAGATTTATCTCAGGCCGAAGCAGTTGCGGATCTTATTTCTTCAGACTCTGCTGCTGCCCACCAGGTTGCTATGAATCAATTAAGGGGAGGCTTTAGTACTGAATTAAATTTACTGCGCGAACAGCTTATCCATTTTGCATCCATGATAGAACTGGAGCTTGATTTTGCAGAGGAGGACGTGGAGTTTGCCAACAGGGATCAGTTACAGGCCCTAATAGCTAAGATAAATATTGTAATCAACAAACTGATCCAATCATTTGAGTTGGGTAATGTTATTAAAATGGGTATCAATACGGTAATTGCTGGAAGACCGAATGCAGGAAAATCTACGCTTTTAAATGCCTTGCTAAACGATGATCGCGCTATAGTGAGTGAAATAGCAGGTACTACCAGGGATACTATTGAAGAGATATTAAATATAAATGGAATCAATTTCCGCCTAATAGATACAGCCGGGATCCGCGAGGCAACAGATGCTATTGAAGCCATAGGAGTGGAGAAAACAATGCAGAAAATTAGTCAGTCTGCAATATTGCTCTATCTTTTCGATGTAGTAAATCTGTCTGTATCTGAGATTAAAGAAGATATTGCTAAGCTTTACCGTCCTGGAATGGCATTTTTAGCTATTGCGAATAAAATAGATTTGTCGTACAACGATAGACTTAAGGAACTTCATTTACCAGAAGAAATTAAGTTTATGGCCATATCTGCCAAAGGAGAACAGCAAATTGAAGAATTGAAACAACTCCTTTATGAAACTGCAGTTGGCGATCAGCTTTCTGATAATCATACCATGATTACAAATGTTAGACACGTAGAAGCATTGCAGAAAACACGAGTAGCGTTAGATAGTGTTGTTAATGGTCTTAATAACCCAATTACATCTGATTTTCTGGCGATGGACATTAAGCAGGCGCTCTATTACCTAGGTGAAATCACAGGGGCTGTTACAAATGATGATCTCCTGGATAATATCTTTAGTAAGTTCTGTATTGGAAAGTAACTAACCATAAATAACGATAAGCATCTAGTAACAAAACCTATTAAAACCCTGATAAAGAAGATATATCAGGGTTTTTTCTTTTCGTTGGTTTTTGATTTTTTTGTATTTCTAGCAAATATTTGTACCTTCAATGGTACCTTTTAGCGAGATACAAAAAGGTACAATTTTATATAGTAAATCCGTACTTCAAAAGGTATTTCTCAAGCTAAACTTGCTCACCTCATTGAGTTATCTGTAGGTTTTATTGGTAATGTAGAAAATCCAAAACACATTGCTAAGTACAATTTAAACCATCTTAATCGAATTTCAAAAGAACTTGACGTCGAGTTTAAGGATTTCTTTCCTAAGAAAGCAATTTAAAAACCGTTCTGTCCTCTATTTTACAATAGTTTATAGCTAGGTATACACATATGCTCTAACATATATGACGTTGGAAGGGCGGTTGGTCATATGCATGTATTTTTCGGTAGGCCAAGTGTTAAGTTTGTTCCTGCTAATGTTAGTAATTTTTCTTTTAATAAAGCTCTTTACAAACGCATAATATTTATATTTGACATAGTTGTCAAGAAAATATAGTCATGATTAAAGAAGAAAATATAGGTGTATATATAAGACAATTGAGGGAAGAAGCAGGTATGCCCTTGAGAAAATTGTCTGCCATACTTGATATTGATCAGAGCACCTTAAGTAAGTTGGAGCGTGGTGAAAGGCCGATAACTCGACAAATGTTGCCAACGATAGCAAAAACTTTTAACGTAGATGAAAAAGAGCTCGTGGTGAAATTTTTGAGTAAGCTAGTGGCATATCAATTAGCAGATGAACCATACATTAAAGATATATTATTGGCGGTTGAACAAGAAATTAAGTACTTAACGAAAGCGGTCGATAATAAGTAATGGAGATTAAATTAGAAGAACTACAATATCAGCAGACTGCTATTCAATCGGTTGTCGATGTGTTTGATGGAAATATTAAAAATACTTTTGATAATGCCTGTTTTGAGGGGATACGTTCAAATAATTGTACGCTATCAAATGAGCAAATTACGGAAAACATTTTGGCTGTTTCAATAGAAAATGCCATTGATTATCAAACTGCAAAAATCAATAGTGAAAATGAGCTTACCATCGAGATGGAAACAGGTACTGGTAAAACCCTTGTTTACATTAAAACAATTTGCGAATTATACAAACATTATGGCTTTACAAAATTTATAATTTTAGTGCCATCCGTTGCTATCCGCCAAGGTGTCTTAAAAACGCTAAATACATTTGAACGTCAATTGGAAAGTATCTATGGCTTCGTGCCAAAATCTTTTGAATACAATAGTAAAAAGCTAAACAAAGTAACCAATTTTATTGAGGAGCAATACCCACAAATCATGGTGATGACTTTAGCTTCATTTAATTCGGAAGATAAAATCCTTAATCAGGCTAAAAGGGAAGACTTATTTGCAAATATACCTTTTATAGATGCCATTGGCAGAACAAATCCTATTGTTTTGA
This sequence comes from Pedobacter sp. UYP24, assembly GCF_054057295.1. Lineage (NCBI taxonomy): Bacteria > Pseudomonadati > Bacteroidota > Sphingobacteriia > Sphingobacteriales > Sphingobacteriaceae > Pedobacter > Pedobacter sp. UYP24. The sequence goes on along the minus strand of NZ_JBSRZD010000004.1, from coordinate 10,812 downwards.
TGGACGAACCGCAAGAGGGAATGGATACAGTAAATTCTGTAAAGCAAATAGCAAAACTCAATCCGCTTTTCAAATTAAGATATTCGGCTACTCATAAAGTGGTTAAAAATTTAATTTATCGTTTAACACCTTATGATAGTTATAAGCAAGGTTTGGTTAAAAAAATTGAAGTATTAACCGTTACCGAAAAAAATGATGAGGCTACTTTAAAACTAGAGTTAAGTGAAATACAGAATGGTAAAAATCCAATTCGTGCAAAAATCAAAGCGTGGCATCAATCTACATCAGGTAAAATAGAGTTTAAAACGACGAACTGGTTAAAAGATGGGGATAACCTTGGTTTAATTACAAATAATCCGAGTTATTTAAAATATCAGATAGAACGCATTAATAAAAGTTTAAGAACGGGAAAATGGTCAATTTCGTTTACTAATGGAGTACAGATATTTGAAAAACAAGCATCGGGAAATATTGAAAGTATTTGGGCATTGCAATTAGAATGGTTGATGATTCGTCATTTCACCAAAAGGCAAAAATTGCAAGAAAAAGGTATCAAATGTCTATCCCTTATTTTTATTGATAAGGTTGCCAATTATGTGAGTGATAATCCGATTATTAAAAATCTTTTCATCGAAAAATACAAAAGCATTTATGCTGAGTTTAATGATGGGCAAATTCCTTCAGCAAGCGATATCGAAGCTACACAGGGATTCTATTTTGCTAAAACTGGTAAAGGGGAATTTACGGATAACGAGACTTCTATGCGTAAAAACTCAGATGTTTTTGATGCCATTTTGAAGGATAAGGAGGAGTTATTAACCTACGGTGATTCCGTAGCTAATAAAATTGAATTTATATTTTCACACTCTGCTTTAGGGGTGGGCTGGGATAATCCAAATATTTTCAATATCGCCACATTAAATAATTCATATTCAGAGATTAAGAAACGTCAGGAGATTGGCCGTGGTTTACGTATTTGCGTTAATCAAGATGGAGAACGTGTCTATGATAGTTTGGAAGCTGCAGATGAAGAACGTGTCAATCAACTTACGGTTATTCCAAATGAAACTTACGAAACATTTGTAACGCAATATCAGGAAGAAATTAAAGAAACGTATGGTACAATCTCGGCAGGTGCTGGAATGGCGCATACGCATAAGGGAAAAGCTCAAAACCAAGTATATTTCAAACGAAATCAAAACGAAACTATTAATCAAGCCTTTAAACGGTTTTGGAAAGCATTGTCAAAAAAAACTAAGTTCTCGGTCGCTTTCGATGAAGAAACTTTAATAAAAAGAAGTAAAGAAGCTTTAAATAATATAAATATAGCTGATTATCAGGCTGAAGTAACAAGCCGTTCCATTGGGGCTATAAGCGAAAGTGGCATCGCCGATGAATTTGGAGGAACTGAATCATATAAATTAAAAGCAAATTATTCTGCACTAGATTTATTGGAAGAGATAAGTGAAAACACTGGATTATCGTATATAACTGCTTTTAAAATCATCGAAAATATTGACAGTATGAAATCTTTTGCAAAAAATCCACCTCAATATATTCATCAAGCTTCTGCATTGATTAAAAATATAGAACTGGAAGAAATGCTTAGGGGACTAGATTACAAGGTAACAAGCGAAACTTTTCCCTTTGATTTTGAGGATTTCGTGAAGAATATTGATGAAAATGGTTATGTGAATACACCAAATAGGGGTGTTTTCGACAAGCAATTGGTAGATAGTGATGTAGAACGAAAATTTGCCATAGGTGCGGATCTGGATGATGAACTCATATGCTTTCTGAAATTGCCAAGTTATTATAAAATAGCTACTCCAATTGGCGATTATGAACCAGATTTTGGGATTGTAATGAAAAGAAAACAATTGAGAGATGGCAAGGAAAGTGAATTTTACTTTGTAGTTGAAACCAAAGGAACAAACGATATTGCTGATAAAAAAGCTTTAAAAGAAAGTGAGGTCTACAAAATACAGTGTGCCATCAAACACTTCCGGACGCTTGGCGTAGAGGTGAAGTACAAAGCCCCAGTAAAAGATTACCAATACTTTAAAGAAAACGCTATAAATGACATTAACACCCCAATTGAAAAATAATGAGTACTCAAGAATATAGTAATAATCCATTGGAGAATGTACAATCGGAAGATTGGAACAAAGTGCGATTGGAGCAGCTAAAAATGTTGATGCCCGATTTGTTTACAAATGAAGGCCAGTTAAACATAAACGAATTGAAAAAGATAGTTGATAGCGAAAGTGTAAACGAAACCGAACGTTATGAATTTCGTTGGTTTGGTAAAAGCAATGCTAAGCGAGAGGCTTTTACTCCAACTGACGCTACATTGGTTTTTGACGAAAATCGAAGTGTAAATCCTGCAGAAAGTGATAACTTAATTATTGAGGGGGAAAACTTAGCCGTATTGAAGTTATTGAGCCAGAGTTATCGCGACCAAATTAAATGTATATACATTGATCCCCCCTATAATAAAAATAAAGATTATATATATAGAGATACCTGGAAACAAGACAAACTTGAGTACTGGGAGGACGTTGAGGTTGTCGAAAACGGATTGAAGATTGATACAAATAACGATGCATCTGGAAGATATCATAGTAATTGGCTGAATATGATGTTTAGTCGCCTGTTGATAGCTAGACAATTACTAAAGGAAGATGGTGTGATTTTAATATCTATCGATGAAGATGAAGTTCATCATCTGCGGAAAATCGGCGAAGAAGTATTTGGAGCAGAAAATTATGTTGGCGAGATAGTTTGGAAAAACAGTAGCAAGAACGACCAAGCGTATATTTCGATACAACACGAATATATCCTATTCTTTGTCAAAAATAGAGAAATAAACAAAGGCGAATGGATAGAAAAAAAAGAGGGTTTAGATGAAATTTACAAAGCGTTCGAGAATTTCAAGCAGAAACATGGTGCCAACTGGGAAGCGATTCACCGAGAAGGATTAGAGTGGTATAAACAGTTTGCAGAATCGAACCCTATATATTCTAGTAAACATTATTCTTGGATGTATGAGCGCGGTGTATATTTTCCTGATAACATTTCGGGGCCTAATTTTGGACAATATCGGTATGATGTAATCCATCCAATTACAAAAAAAGTCTGTAAAGAGCCAGCCAGTGGATGGCGTTTTCCTAAAGAAAAGATGAGAGAGAGAATAGAGGAAAACTTAGTCCATTTTGGAAAGGACGAAACTACTGTTCCGAATAATAAGACATATTTAAAGAATACTGAAAATCAAAGTTTGACGAGTGTAAAATATCGGGATGGTAGAATAGCTTCGAAAAAGTTAGCTACTTTAATGGAAGGGAATTATTTTACTAACCCGAAAGATTCATATTTATTATCACAAATATTTAAAGCCGTTGGTGTAAGTGGAAAAGATACTGTATTAGACTTTTTCGCTGGTTCGGGCTCAACAGGAGAGGCGATACAACAACTAAATAGAGGCGATAATGGGGAAAGAAAATATATTTTGGTACAACTTCCTGAAATTACCGATGAAAAGAGTGACGCATATCAAGCTGGCTTCAAAAAAATAAGTGATATTACAATACAACGAAATAAAAGGGTAATTGAAGTAATCACCGAAGACAAGAAAAATCAACAACATGGGTTGTTTGATGATAGCGAAGGAGAAGATCCATTAACTAATTTAGGTTTTAAAGTATTCAAGCTAAAAAAATCCAATTTTCCAAGAGTAGAGTATGCACCTGATCCAGAAAAATCAGACGAAGAAAATTTAGAGGCTCTTAAAAAATATATTAGGGATAAAGAAGGTCAATTACTTACAGCCTTTAACCGAGATGAACTGATAACGGAGATATTAATTAAAAATGGTTTCAAATTAAACTATACGATCGATAAACAAGAACATTTTAAAAAGAATGAAATCTTTCTAGTAACAGACGGAGATAAGGAGACATTGATTTGCCTAGATGGAATTTTGGCTGACGAAACCGTAGAGTATTTCAAAGCAAATATTGGTCAAAAACTTATTGTACTTGAACGTGCATTAGATACAACCAAGAAGTGGAATTTAAAGCATAGTATGGGAGATAAATTTAAGGCGTTTTAAAAATTTAGAAAATGGCAACATTCTTTTACAAAGGCAAGGAAAATATTCTAGAAGCGAAGAAGGAACAAGACACCAGTGAACCTGAACAAGTCAATTTGAAGAAAATTCAGGACTCATTTATGAAGGTGCTTGACAATAAAAACCTTTCCTTTCTCTTAGGAAGCGGTTGTTCATCTTACGAAATTGAGACAGGTAAACCATCGCCAAATGATAAAATTCAAATCGGTATACCTGTTATGGCACCAATGGCTAAGGAGTTTTACGGTTCCGAAGTCTTTAAGGAGGAAAAAGAATGGCTAAAAACAAAATTAAACTTTGACGTAGAAAGTGATAAGTTTCGGACGAACTTAGAGGCATTTTTGTCTACACTTCATAGCTTGTCATTTTACCATTCAACTATTGAAAAGGATGATGTTAAGAAGTTGGTGTCAGAGAATATACGGGATAAGAGTTTTTCGCAGCTAACAACTTTTGAAAGAATTGAATCCATTATATTAAAAGCAAGAAATTTTTTTCTAAGCAAGTGCCTTAATGAGCATAATTCTATAGTTGAGAATGGAACTAGTAATGATTCGCCTCTAGTAGCATTATACAAGCAGTTTTATAGAAAGCTTTTAACACGAAATCCAACCCTTCCAAGATTGAGCATATTTACTACAAATTATGACTTATATTCAGAGAGGGCGATGGACTTGCTAGGTGTGCATTATGTAAATGGCTTCACGGGCGGAATAAGCAAATTTTTTAACCCTGCTATTTTTAACTATGCCCTGGCAGAAAAAATGGATTTGTCCCAATCGAAATGGAATGTAATTGATAATTTGTTTTATCTATATAAGATTCACGGGTCTGTCAACTGGATACAAGCAGAAGGAGAAAGCAAGCTATTCAAAGTAAAGGAAATACAAGACCCTACATTAGAGCAATTAAAGAGGGAGGATACAATAATGATACATCCTACTCCACTGAAATATAATGCTAGTCTTGGCAGCCCATATTCCGATTTATTCCGTGAATTTCAAAAGAAATTGATGCAGAATAACAATATACTCGTGACTATCGGATACAGTTTTAATGATGAGCATATAAACAATTTGATTTTTCAAGCCTTTACAATTCCCTCTTTTAGATTAATTGTAATTGGTCAACCATCGGAAGAAAATGCTATCGGAAAACTACAAAAGTTAAGTGATTCGAGAATTTGGATAATTGGAGGAAGTGCTGAAGGGACACTTGATGTACCATTACATCATTTTAAAAGATTTGTAGAAGAGGTCTTACCAGATTTAACTGCTGAAGATTTAGATCGGAAAATGGAAACTACAATTAACAACCTTAAAAATTTGTTGAAATGACGAAAGAAGATAAACAAAGGGTTATTGGAAAAATCGTAGCTATAAACTCTGACCGCTTTTCTGTCGAATTATTAAGTGGTTTGGATAATTTTAATGTTAGTGGCTACGATGATATTCATTATTTTGCTCAATTAAATAGTTACGTAATAGTTCCCTATCAAAACTACTATATAGTAGCGGAAGTCTCGGGAGTTCGTGAAAAGGACCTGAACGTCCCATTTTCTAATCCTACAGATCAAATCTTAAGTAAAATCCAGGCAGGTAAATTTTTGGAGGTCTTACCAATTGGGACAATCAAAAAAAACAAAGACATTGTATTAGATTTTGATTTTGGCGTAAGTGTCTACCCGACCTTATATTCCGATGTCCTTTACGTTAAGGAACAAGAGTTAAATGCCATTTTCAAGACTGATATTGCAAGTAAGAAAAGCTGTCAGGAAAATATTGAATGTTTAGTTGATGATTGTCAATGTAAGGAAAGGCATTTATTTCTTCCTATCGGAAAATCAACTATTTTTCCTGACTACGATGTTAAGATAGATATTGACAAGTTTTTTGGTAGCCATTCTGCAATTCTCGGAAATACAGGTAGCGGAAAATCTTGTACAATTGCCTCAATGATTCAAACATTATACAAACTGGATCAATATAGTGCAACGGGAAGTACTTTTATTATTTTTGATGTCAATGGCGAATATCGTCAAGCTTTTAAACAGCTAAATGCCCAAAACAACGATATTGACGTTAGGAACTTTACAATTGATCAGGTTGATGAGAACGATACATCGATTAATCACTTTATTCTTCCTCATTGGTTCCTAAATATTGACGAATGGGCATTACTGTTGAAGGCAAGTGAAAAGTCACAGTTGCCCCTTTTAAGAAATGCATTAGGCTTTACACAAAAGTTGACGCCAGTAGTATTGCATCATATTTATGCATGCAGTATTATGTATGTATTCGAACACTGGGAAAGTCCTGTTGCCAAAAGACAGAGAATTGTTTCATTAATTCAAAGAGCAAAATTCCCGGAAGACGCCAAAGTTGATTTTTCAACTTTTAACGCTCAATACGGCAATTTTGGCGACAGACCTGGAGACGCTTTGGCAGCTCAGAAAGAGGAGAATTTTAAATCATCTGTTCGTAAACATATCAAAGAAGATATTGTGATTGAGCCGAAATACAACTCTGATAGATTCGATTTCCATGATTTAGGGCAAGCGATTGAAAATGCAATCCTTTTCGAAGAGTACCACGGAAATAAGCAAATCCGAGATTATTGCTCGTCAATGATTACTCGGTTTAAAAGTATTAATGAGCGAGGCGATTTTAGTTTTTTAACGAAAAATACAGTTGAAATAGAGAAAGCGAAATATTTAAGTAATTTTCTTGGTATCGACGATAGCGTTAAGAAGTCACAAGTAATCATTATAGATTTAAATTCTGCAAATGATGAAACAGTGGAAGTTATATCATGTGTCTTATCAAGATTAATATTTGAAACTTTACGGACAGCAAAGAATCGAAATCAATATCCAATAAATCTTATCCTAGAAGAAGCACACAGGTATATTTCATTTGAGTCTGGAAAAGTGTTTGGAGATGCTAATAAGATATTTGATCGCATAGCAAAGGAGGGTAGAAAATATGGTATGTTTTTAATGGTTTCTTCTCAAAGACCCAGCGAACTTTCAAAGACCGTTTTATCACAATGTAGCAATTTCATCGTGCATAGAATTCAAAATCCAGAAGACTTATCCCATATCAGGCAAATTACACCGCATATATCAGAGACAATTTTAAGACGAATGCCTTCAATACCGACACAACATGCATTGATATTTGGGCATGCAGTAAACCTGCCCACTACATTTAAAGTCAATGATGCAAATCCAAAACCTAAAAGCGATAATAATGAAATAAGTAAAAATTGGTTTAGAGAGAAAGACTTTAGAGTTGATATTTAGCGGCAATAATTAAGGTGTTAGGTTGATATGTTTCTCATTTATTCCATAGTTCTTTATTTCCACTTTCATTACAACATACCATGCAACGTCTCAGAATTTTAAATTATAATTTTAAGCCTTATTAAATGATACTATATAACAACCAATTAGGCATACTGAATGAAATAAAGGAGAAACCATTTAAGTTGGAACGTGATATTCAAACAATATTTGAAAGGAACCTTCAAACTATAATGGAATTATCGTTTGTAAAATCCGAATTTACGATCAAGAACAAAAGAATTGACACGCTTGCATTTGATAAGCAAAGCAACGCATTTATAATAATTGAGTATAAAAGAGATAAAAATTTCAGCGTCGTTGATCAAGGATTCACATATTTAAGCCTCATGCTTGAAAATAAAGCAGACTTTATTGTGGAATACAATGAGAGCCTCAAACAAAATTTAAGAAGAGGTGAAATTGATTGGAGTCAGACAAGAGTAGTGTTTGTATCCACGGGGTTCACTGAAAATCAAATTCAGGCTACTAATTTTAAAGACATAGCAATCGAGTTATGGGAAATTAAACAGTTTGAGAATGGGACGGTTACTATAAATCCAATTAAAAAATCCCAATCGGCAGAGAGTATTAAACCGATAACTCAAAACAAGCAAGAATTGAAGAAAGTTAATGATGAAATAAAAGTCTACACCGAGGAATTTCATTTAGAAAGGTATTCTGACCAAGTAATAGAATTGTACGAGCAGTTCAAAACGGCAATTTGTAATTTACATACAGATATCACAATTGTTCCCAAGAAGCTCTACATAGCTTTCAAGTTAAAAAAGAATCTTGTAGACATAGTTACAGAAAATACAGGTCTCAAGATTTTTATTAACCTTAGAAAGGGACAACTGGATGATCCTAAAAATATCGTTCGTGATGTTTCTTCTATTGGTCATTGGGGTAATGGAGATTATGAACTGTCCGTTAAGGATACCAAGGATATTGAATACATCATGAGTTTAATCAAACAGACAATTATATGAGCGAAGAGCAGCGAAATATTTCTGACATCATATTTTATAGCAGTCCAAATGGAAATATAAAGATTGAGGTTGTTTTTAATAGCGAAACCTTTTGGTTAAGCCAAAAACGTATGGCTGAACTATTTGGCGTTGAAAGCCATACAATTACCTATCATTTAAAGGAAATTTACAGAACCGGCGAATTAGAAGAAGATTCAACTACTCGAAAAATTCGAGTAGTTCAAAAAGAAGGTAACAGGGATGTATCCCGAGAATTAGACTTTTATAATTTAGATGCTGTAATAGCTGTAGGATATCGTGTGAACAGCTTCCAAGCAACCCAGTTCAGGATTTGGGCCACAAAATTATTACGAGAGTTCATCATTAAGGGATTTGTGTTGGATGATGAACGGTTAAAGCAAGGTGAAAAGTTTGGAAAAGATTATTTCGAGGAACTTCTACAACGTATAAGAGAAATACGAGCGAGTGAACGTAGGTTTTACCTGAAAATAACTGATATTTACGAACAGTGCAGCATTGATTATAATAAAGATGCAGAAATAACTCAGACATTCTTCAAAACGGTACAAAACAAGTTGCATTATGCTATTTCAGGAAAAACTGCGGCACAACTAATTGCAGAAAGAGCAGATGCTGGAAAGCCCAATATGGGTTTACAAACGTTTAAAAACGCTCCTGCTGGAAAAGTCCTGAAAGGAGATATAAGTATTGCCAAGAATTATCTCATCGAAAAGGAAATCAGAGATCTGGAAAGAATTGTAAGTATGTACTTGGATTATGCGGAAAATCAGGCTGCAAGACAAATTCCCATGAAAATGACCGACTGGATTACAAAGTTAGATGCATTTCTACAGTTCAATGAATACCAAGTTTTAAAAGATGCTGGAAAGATAAGACATGATGTTGCAATGAAGCTTGCTGAAAAAGAGTATGAAAAGTTCCGAGTAGTCCAGGATAAAAATTTCATTAGTGATTTTGAGAATGAGGTAAAAATATTATCCAATAAAGCAGGTGGACACAAACTTGGGAATAATAAATAACTTTTTACACCATTAGGAATGAGCAACACATTAAATGAAAAGTTCGAGTTAATGGCTCAGCTTTACGAAATTGATTCTATGGAGATGATTGGTATGCCAACTATTCTACTTGAACATTCTGTATTAAATACTGTGGATCTCTTCGAACTAACCAAAATTTATTTACACAGAGAGCCTTATAATCATTTGATTGTTTCAAATATTCTGAAAAGAATCTCTGGAAGTAATCAAAGTGTGCTCATCTATGATTATGTTTTTGAGACTTTAAAATTAGCGGGGTATACAAATAGGTTACGGTACCGCAAAATCATGGAATATATCTTAGTTGATTTAGATGAAACTTATAAGCTTGAATTTTTCAGCTATTTCTTTAGATCCAAATACGTTTATGAAATCAAAGGAGCCTTAAAAATCGCAAGGTTGGTTTGGAGTATCGACCTCGAAACGATGCTATTAGATAATTATGCAAAAACAAAGAACATCGATGTCTTGATTACATTGATTGATATGAGTAATAATAGGGAAATATATAACTTAATTAAGAATGCTTGGGCGATAGACACTCCCAACTTTTTAAAAGCCATATTTGTAGGTAAGTTGAGGGATGGAGCGGAACTAAAGAACATACTATTTCTTAAAAGAATCGATCCTGGTAATTTTTTATCTCTTTTGAAATTTACTCATAATACTGTTGATGATCAAGTGCTTATGGAATGTTATGAAAACGTGCCAGAAAAATATAAGCCCTTTGCCATCTGGAATTTAAGCCGCCTTGGAAAGTGGAACCTAATTAAGCCTCTAATTTTGGAATACGCTAGTAATCCTTTAATAAAATTTCAAGGCTTTTCTGAGACCTCATTTGATTAGAGATGGTATTAACATATCATCTGTACCTTTAGTCATGTAATTACCTTGTATACAGCATATTATTACTTGTTGTATTGGAAAGTAACTATTGATAAACATGATATATATCATGTTATCCGAATGGTAATTGAATAAATATTGTAAGGAATCTAATCTTTATAAGACCAATGAGTAAATCTTAATAAAAATTTACTTATGAAGTCAACAACTTTAAATGAACAAACTGTCGCCGGCAGCCGCTTAGAAAATTTTGGTGCAGGAATGATCAGGTATGGTCTAGCCATTGTATTGATCTGGATCGGTATTTTAAAATTCACTACTTATGAAGCAGAGGGTATTAAGCTGTCTAATACGGTAGTCATTGGGCCAGTCATTACGGCGATACCGGGCCAACTAAAACGGGAATCACTGGGCCAAGAAGATTAGCCGATAATACGG
>NZ_JBSRZD010000003.1:0-313497 GCF_054057295.1 Pedobacter sp. UYP24 | reverse complement strand
GCCGATGGTACTGCGGTAACACGTGGGAGAGTAGGTCGGTGCCAGATCTTAAAGATACCCTGTAGTGAAAACTACAGGGTATTCTTGTTTATAAACAAAATCGTAAATCATATATCCCAAAATATAGTTTATACCAGTTAGCTACTTTCGCGATGTACATTATCATACGCTATTACAACTATAATTCCTAATTAACATTCCGTTAAGCACATGCTTTCTGCGAAAATTTGGTATATTTGATACAAATTTAAAACAACACAACAATGAGTTTTTTCGCAGAGAGAAGAAGGGAAGTGATGCTACATATAGAGAATTATATGCTTGATATGATGGGCACATACTTAAAGCCAATTGATACAAACTGGCAACCATCTGATTTTTTGCCTGATTCCACCAGTGATACATTTTATCAGGATATAAAGCTATTGCGTGAAAATGCAAGAGATCTTTCTTATGACCTTGTTGCTGTGTTAATAGGTGATACCATAACAGAGGAAGCATTGCCTACTTATGAATCTTGGTTAAGCATGGTTGATGGCATTACCAAAAATGAAGAAGGAGGATGGATGAAGTGGGTACGTCATTGGACTGCAGAAGAAAACAGACATGGAGATTTGCTAAATAGATATCTTTATTTATCTGGAAGAGTAGACATGAGACAAATGGAGATTTCTACCCAGTATCTAATTGCCGATGGTTTTGATATCGGTACGGGGCATGATCCTTACAGGAATTTTATCTACACAAGCTTTCAGGAATTAGCAACTAATATTTCTCATAGAAGGGTAGCATCATTGGCTAAAAAGGACGGCGATGTTTTACTTTCTAAGATGTGTGGTGTAATTGCTTCTGATGAAGCCCGTCATGCCAAGGCTTATAAGGATTTTATGAATAAGATCTTTGAAGTGGATCCAAATGAGGCGATGATCGCTTTTGAGGATATGATGAGGAAGAAAATTGTTATGCCAGCTCACTTTCTAAGAGAAATGGGTATGAAGATCGGTCAAACTTTTGGTCATTTTACTGATGCTGCTCAACGACTTGGTGTTTATACGGCAGTTGATTATGTGGAGATTATGCAACAACTAATAGAAGAATGGAAGCTAGAAAGTATGCGTGATCTTAACGGTGCAGGAGAGAAAGCACGTGATTATATTATGGCTTTACCAAATAGGTTATTAAGAGTTGCTGAAAGAATGAATAACCCAACGATGGAGTATAAGTTTAGCTGGATTAACGGCTAGATTTTACTGGAATACCGATTATAAAACAAAGCCGTTTTGATTACTATCAACGGCTTTGTTATTTTTTGCCTTTTATAATTTGTCTTATTGATTGGTCAGCTCAGTTATTGGCTCGCCAATGCATCCGCTTGGCATCTGAATGTTAAGCATCGCCGCTAAGGTTGCCGAAATATCTGTCATGTAATGTGTTTTATTAGTTTTCCCAGGTTTAACATGCCAGCCCATGAATACGCAAGGAATATGAGAATCATATGGATTCCAGGAACCGTGTGTGGTGCCTGTTTTACCACCGCTAAAATAATTTGATTTGAGGACATAATGAATATCGCCGCTTCTTTTTGCATAGAAGCCATAGGTTAGTGCCTTTTTAATTTGCTCCGGTATGGTTTCAGTAGAAAGCTTTTCCAAATCAAATGCACCCATTACTGCATCTTCTTTCCTTAGCATCTCTATTGTCAATGCTTTAATTGTAGCGAAATCTGCTTTTGCATCTTTTATCGCTTCGTGATCAAAATAGAACTGGCTATTGATAGAAGCTATGATTGCTTTTTTTACTTTGAATTTCTCTTCTATTAGCGTATTTAATGATTTTATTACTTGAGAATCGCTGTAAAGTCCGCCTGGTAATTTATTTTCTTCCATGAAGCCAGGAACATGAGCTGCCCCATGATCTGCCGATAGAAAGAATAGGTAATTGCCTTTACCTATAGTTTTGTCAAGGTAATTGAAGAACTCCTCCAAGTCCTTGTCCAGTCTTAAATAGGTATCTTCTGCTTCAATAGAATTTGGTCCGTATTGGTGGCCGACGTAGTCGGTAGAAGAACAACTAACAGCAAGAAAGTCTGTTGCAGCTCCTTTACCAAGATTTTCTGATGCTATCGCTAATTTAGCAAGGTCTAATGTAATGGTATTTCCATAAGGTGTACTTTTGATAATATCGTAGTTTTTACCGATATATGATTTTAGAGGATGTGGAAAAGTTGGTGTCTCTTCTTCTTGTGATTTGCCTTCATATACTTTATTATCGGTGGTACTTTGCGTATAGGTATTGATAGGATATAGGGTATTCCAGTTTTTGTCGTAAAACTTATTAGTAACTTTTAATTTGTTAAAATCTGCCAGCCATGCAGGAAGTTGACTCATATAGTGTGTGCTGGTAATCCAGTCGCCTGTTTTTCCATCATACCAATAAGCTGCATTAGCAGAATGACCAGCGGGCATAATTGCTCCTCTGTCTTTAAGAGAAATACCAATAACTTTACTTTTAAAATTTGTAGCCAGACGAAGCTCGTCGGTAATGGTTGTTACTAATAGGTTTTTAGGAGACATTTTTCCAGCCGGTGTATTGCTGCCTACGGTATTTACAGTTGTATCTTCTGCGCAATATATGTTTCTTTTTAATTGTCTTTCATACCAGTCGTTACCTATAATTCCATTTATTGCGGGTACAGAACCGGTGTAAATGCTGGCATGACCACAAGCTGTATAGGTTGGCGTATATGGAATAAATGTGTTTTCTGCGGAAAACCCTTCATTGATGAGACGTTTGAAACCGCCGTTTGAGTACCTATCGTAATACCTATACAGATAATCCCAGCGCATTTGGTCGATAACCATGCCGATAACTAATTTTGGGCGAGCAACAGTTGCCGGAAATATTTTAGCATCAGTAACTTTATCTTTTTTTGTTTGCGCAACAGCTACAGTACTGATCAGGCTTGATAATAATAATAAATGTATTAACCTTTTTCTCATGAGGTAGTTCTTGTTTATGAATTTAAAGATAGTTACTTAGATTAAACCTTTGTTTAATATTGTGTTAAGATTCTATAGTATTTCTGCAACTACAAAAGTGCTGCCTCCTATAAATATAAGGTCATTTGAACTGCTATTTGCTTTGGCAGCTTCCAGGGCTTTAATCACAGATGAATACGAATGACCTTGAAGATTGAAATCTTTTGCCTTTTCTTGTAGCTCTTTTGCCGGTAACGCACGTTCTATTTCGGGCTGACAAAAGTAGTAAGTTGCATCGGAAGGTAGTAAACTCAATATTCCACTGATATCTTTATCTCTGACCATACCAATCACCATGTGGAGTGCAGCATGTGGTGTGTTTATTATGTTTTTCAAAACTTCTTTAATGCCCGCCTCATTATGGCCTGTATCACAAATAATAAGTGGATCTTTTCCCAAAATTTGCCATCTACCTTGTAATCCAGTTAATGCTTTCGTGTTTTTTAAGCCTTCGCGTACCGCATCATTGTCTATAACGTATCCTTTTGATCTGATCACTTCAATACTCTTTAGTACTGGAAGGAGATTTTTTTGCTGGTAAGAACCAGTTAGATCGAGTAATAAATCTTTATAAAGTATTTTATTGTCATTATAAACTGATAGCTCTAACAGGCTTCCATTAGGGTTAACAGTATCTATTTTTAGATGTTCTGATGCAAAAAATATTTCGCTAGCATTTTCAGAAGCTTTATGGATAAAGACCTGGTCGGCATCTGAATTTTGCTCTCCAATAATAACTGGGATTCCACGTTTGATGATGCCGGCTTTTTCAGAAGCAATTTCTTTGATTGTGTTTCCTAAAAGGTTAGTATGGTCAAAACTAATATTTGTGATCACAGACAACTCTGGTATTATGATATTTGTAGAATCTTGCCGGCCTCCAAGCCCAACTTCTACAATGGCAATATCTACACTAGACAGCGCAAAATAGGAGAAAGCCATGGCCACAGTAACTTCAAAGAAGGAAGGACTTATTCTTTCAATTAACTTTTGCTGTCCTGCAATAAATTCTACAATAAAATCCTCCGGTATCATTACCCCGTCTATCTTAATGCGTTCGCGAAAATCTTTTAGGTGTGGAGAGGTGTAGAGTCCGGTTTTGTAACCTGCTTTTTGAAAAATGGCGGCTAACATATGAGAGGTCGAACCCTTTCCATTAGTGCCAGCAACATGTATTGACTTAAACTTATTTTCTGGATTTCCAATTGCATTGCATAAGGCAATTGTATTGTGAAGATCTTTTTTAAATGCTACAGCACCAACTCTGGTAAACATTGGTAGTCTTTCATACAAGTATTCAAGAGTAGTTTTATAATCCATTATTGGGGATAAATAAAGAAAACTAAAAGCTATTTTACTTTGAAATAGAATATTACTATTTTCAATTGAACATCAGGACCAGACTCAGATTGTGTAACGCGTGCACCCATAACAGCATTCTTACATTTTTGCCATAAATCTCTATCGTTTAAGGTTGTACCTTTCACACCTGGAGTAGCATCAAGCACTTGTCCGCTTCTATTAACCTTAATACGCACAGCAATTTTACCGGTTTTTTGTCCATCATCCTGAGGTAGTACAAGATCAGTAAACTTTCTTAGATCAATTGGCTTTTCACCAAAACCAGAACCTCCCTCACCATAATTAGCTGCATTAGGATCACCATCAGGATCACCTTGATTCCCAGCTGTAGTTCCGGTACCATCACCACCACCCGTTCCTTTATTTGCCTTTCCTTTGTATAAGGCATTTTGGTTGACAACCGGCTTAGATGGTTTGCTTTCTGTTGTTGCAGTAGGAACAGATATTTTATTTGTCTTTTTTGTATTTACGCTAACTGCCTCTTCTAAATTTTGTGTTACAACCTCTTTGTCGCTTGATTCAGTATTTGGCTGTTGCTTGGTGGGCTCAGCAGGAACTACCTTGTCAGGCTGCTTATTATTTGCATTTGGATCTGCTGATGGCTCCTCTATACTGGTATAATCATCACCCATTCCCTCTGCTGAGGTTCCATAGTTTACTACCATACCACCCATGCCTGCTTCTTCAGGAGGTTGAAAAGAACCAATTACTATAAAGAAGCTAATCAACAAAAGAAAGCCCATTATTCCACTTGAAATGACAATTGCCTTGGGGTAATTGTTCTCTTCAGAATTTGTATTTTGTGCTTTATGGGTCATTATTTTTTAGGCTCTACAGCTACAACGAGTTTCAGTTTTAATTTGTTGGCGATATCATTTACAACAAAGCCTTCCTGATAGGTTACGTTACGAGACACATACAAAAGAATTGTCATATCTGGTGCCAATTTTTGATAAGCTTCTAAAGCAGGTTGTAACTGCTCAATTGTTACCGGTTTCTTATCAATGGAATATTTTAAATTTTCGTCTATTGTTACTGTAACTGCTTTTTTAGCAGTTGATTGTTGACCACTTGATGACTGAGGCAATAATAGTTTCACCACTGTAGGATTTACCACTGCTGAAGCCAACAAAAAGAATAGCATCAAGAAGAACATAATATCATTCAATGCAGAGGTATGTACCTCTACTATTGGTTTATTTCTTTTTCGTAAATTCATTATTTCCCTGGCTCTTCTAATAGATCAATAAACTCAATTGCATCTGTTTCCATTCTTAATATAATGCGTTCAACCATCATATTAAGAATATGATACAATACATATGAAATTATACCGATTATTAAACCAGTTGCTGAAGTGATCATTTTAGTATAAAGACCACCAGATATAGTTCCAATTTCGATTGCACCTTTTACAGATACATCATGAAAAATAGTGATTACACCTATGATTGTACCAACAAAACCCAGCATGGGAGCAATACCGGCAACGATACCCAAAATTCCGATGTTTTTTTCCAGCTTGGATACTTCCAGCTTTCCGTTGTTTTCAATAGCTGCTTCAATATCCTTGATTGGGCGGCCAATGCGCTTCAATCCTTTCTCCAGCATTCTGGCAAGAGGAGAATTATTGTTTTTGCATAAGGCAATAGCATTATCTAGTCTGCCATCGTGGATATATTGCTTAATCTGAATCATTAAATTTGATTCAGATTTTGATGCCTTTCTAATTGTTAGATAGCGCTCAACAAATATGATCAATCCTAGGAATGCAAGAAATGCAAGAGGTATCATTACCCAACCACCTTTAAATAGCAAATCAATAAAGTGCAGTTCTGGTGGCACCGTAGCTATCGGCTGAGTAAGATTGTTTGCTGAATCAAGAATTTTGGTGGCCGTATCCGTGACACTTTGTAATAATAAAATCATGTTATATTGGTTTGTGTGTGTGCTTGTTTTGATGAATATACAGGTCTTTGTTCTTCAGTTTTTTAACTAAAATTTTACGGGCCTCTTCAGCGGTTTTTTCATCGTTGAAAGTGGCTATACTCATCTTAATTCTTCTTCCTGGCATGTTGAGAATTGCTTTTGCAGTATATCCTTTTGCTTTCATTTCTGCGATATATTGCTTAACTTCTCTTTTTGTTAAAGATGCAGCCATTATTTCCCAGGTAGTTGCAGAGTCTACCGCAACAACGTCTTGCAACGAATCAACAGGTAGTACAGCTACTTTTGATGTATCAATTTTAGCTATTGTATCTGTTACAATTACCTGAGGTTGAACGCGAGGTTTGACAATTAGATTTTTATTCTTTTTTGTTACGGTGTTAAAAACTGAAGGTTTAATTAAATACAAACCACCCAATGCAACCGCAAGTATTGCGAAGACAATCATTAATTTTTGCCAGAAAACTAAACCTCTATCCTCACTATAATCTGTTTCTGAATTTTCTTTGTTTGCTGCAGGTGAATTTGTACTATCAAAATGCCAAATATTTGCTGTGCCAGATTCAGTAATTTCCTCGGGTTTATAAACTTCTTTAGCTTCTTGATCCAGCGTATCTGGTTTTTCTTCTTTTTCAGCTTGCTCCAGAGCATCTGGTGCTTTGTCGGCAATATTAGTTTCTATGGTAGAAAGCCCTTGTATAGGAATAGAATTATCCATAGCAGGATGTTCGGAGATTTCTTCAAAAGTCTTCTGATCGTCCTTTTCAAGGATTTTCTGTCCCTTTTCGGGTTCTAAAAATGAAAATTGTTCATCAGTTAGGGGCTCATGCACTATTTGAGGTTCATTTTCCTTAATGTTTTCGTCTACACTAGGCAGGCCATAAAATCCGAAATCTACTGAACCAGTTCCTTTACTTTTAATTATCCATTGATCACTTTGTTTTATTAAAGTTCCTATTGCTCCTAATGAAGCCTCATTTTTCAGATCAATTTGAGCAATAATATCTTCAAAGAATCCATTTATAAAGTAATCTGCAGATTCTAAAGAGATATTTTTTTTCTTACAGATGTAATCTTTTAAATGCGAAGACTCTAAAATATCCCTGGTAAAATCTAATACATAACTTGGTGGAATGAATATGTTAGTATCACTGTCATATCTTCCCGCTATTTTCCTTTTATAAATAGTGCCCAACCCAGGAATTCCAACTTTATTTTGGGTTTTAAGCAATATTTTAAGGTATGTTGATATATCCATTTTTGTAAAAATAAATTATAATTTCATACCAACCAATTAATAATTGAAAACCAATTAGAACGAATAACTGATTCCACCGTAAACGTTCAAACCAATTGCTTCATAATAAAGATATCTGCTGTAAGTAGTATTTAACAGGTTGTTTGCCTTTGCAAATGCAGAAAATTTGTTATTTATTTTGTAGTTGGCACCTATCCCAAGGTCAACAAACCCTTTAACAGTTGTCAATGTCTCCTGGGATGGTATAGGGACAAGGTATGGATTTGAGGGAGCCGTATTATACAACTTGGCTTTACTGTCGTCCTGTATAGCTACCGAAGCATTTAATGCCAATTCTTTTGTAACGTTAAAAAGGAAATCAGAACTCACTCGAAGAAGGGGCTTATACCAACTTTGTGATTCCGCCGCAGGCGAATAATCGTCGAAATTTACTTTACCGGTCCACTTCAGCGCATCACTAACTTGTACGGAAAGTTCACCTTCCAAACCAATAACCTTCATAGAACCATAATCGTAAATGACATCAAACTTATTTGTTTTGTAGAAATTATTAACAAAAAGTGGCATGTCTTCTATTGTTTTATGATAGAATCTGGCTTTATATCCAAATCCAGGTCCGCCAGTTCCTTTGATTCCACCACTAATACTTAGTTTTTCAAAAGAGTTTCTGATGCTAATGTTGCTGTTTAGAAATGGATTTTCGTCTGTAAATTGCTTCAAAGAATTTCGGGTTACATCTCCTTTAACCTCTCCAAATATCTGCAGATAATCGGGTATGAGTGTGAAATCTGCAGTAATGGCAGGAAATATTCTGGTTGATGAGAAAGCGCCAAATTCCTGAACGAAATTTATACCAGCATTGATTCTAATTCCATTTGTCTGGAGACGGATATAAGGATTTAACTTAAGCAGGTTATTGCCTACACTGGTAAGTGAGTCCTTTGTGCTACCAAACTCTGTAGATGCAGCTAAGCCCAGATTGAAACTGCTAATCCGTTTATTTAAGTATCCATTTAACACAATAGATTTTTCATTAGCATTAAATTTATCACTCCACAAATAGCCATTAACCTTGGCTGCATAGCTTAATGCATCAGGATCGTCATTAAATTTGTTTACAATTTCACCTTCCGCTTCAAAATAATTTAAAACCTGTTTCTCAGGGTTTAGGTTTTGAGTAGTATTGGCTGGGTCAACACCGTAGAAGTAAAATCCATTTCTTTGAAAAGTAATCTTACCGTTTAATGTATATTGATCTCCAATACTGCGACCAAATGCACTTAATTTTTGCTGGTTCGCTTGTTGTTTATTTAATTTTCCGGACTGACTGAAGTGCTGGAAAAATGCTCCCGCTTGAAGTGCCGGGTCATCACCAATATTTACATAAGCTTCGCCAAAAATTGTCTTCGCGCTTCCAAATCCCCCCTTTACATAATTATTTATCAATTCTGTCTTTTTTTCATCCGCAACTTGCTGCGCTTGCAGTTTATTGATATCTGAATTTAGATCCAGCTTCCTATCTGTTAAGCTATAGTTAAATTTAGCTTTGTAAGTTTTTACATCGTTAAGATCAGGACTTCTTCTTAGTTTTACTGCTTCTGCAAGTACTGGTTTGTAGGGCCGTACTACCTCGATTTCTTCGGTTACTACTTTTTCTTCTGCTTTTTTAGTTTCTTGCGCATTAGCATCAAAAACACCAATAGTTAAGCTCAGAATGGTTATATATATTAGATTGCTTAATTTCATTTTATTTGATTTTTTTTAATTTTTCTTTTGCTGTAGGAACGATATCGTCTTTACCATCATAGTTATCTATGATACTCAGCAGGGTACTTTTTGCTTGTAAATTATCTTTAAGAGCTACATAATTATCAGAAAGTAATATAAATGATTTGGCTACCCAATAATCATATGATGGCATATTATTAATCAAGTCAAAACAAGTATTAGTTGACGTTTTAAAGTCGCCTTTGGCATATTGAACAAGTGCCAGATTATATTTTGCTTCTGCAGCAGCTGCTGTCTTTGTTTTAGCAACAACATTATTAAATGCCTTAACTGCCATTGCCGTGTCTGCTTTTAAAAGATATGCCTTGCCTGCATAAAGATCTGCACTATTTTTATCCTCCTCGGAGCCCTTTTCAGATTCTTTTATTAGCTGAACGTATTTTACCATATCATCGGGCATGTTGAGGGCATCATATGCTTTTAGAAGATTGTTTATTGCATAACTATGGTGTGCTTTATAATCTGCAGTAGTTTCTAGTCTTTTAAGATAAACTATAGCTTCGTTATATTTTTTCTGGTCCAGAAATAACTTTGAAATGCTTACTAATGATCTTTCAGTATAATCACTGGTCCAATCATTTAAAATAAATTCATAATCTGGTACAGCTTCTATAGGCCTATCAAGTTTAACGAGTGACTCGGCTCTAACAAATTTAGCTTCCTTGTCATGGATTGCTTTTGGAAACTTATCAAAATAAGCATTTACGGCTTCGAAAGCACCTTTAAAGTCACCTTTTAGGTAACGGTTGTTAGCTGCCTGGAAAACAATATTATCCTGTTCAGCCATTGAATAATTCCCTAAAGGAGTTGTGTTTGCATAGGTGATGAAACCATCTGAGTCTCCTCTATCTACATAAATATTTTTTATAGATTCCAGCGCTTGTTTGGCTTCTTCCGAACTTGCATATTCTCTAATCACCTTTTTAAATGATTCTAAAGCTTCATCATCTTTATCTTGGTTGTACTGAACTAATCCAATGGTTACTAAAGCACGGGGAACGTAACTGCTATTTGGATATTTACTAACTAAGCTTATTAAATCTGACTTTGCCTTTTCAAAATCCCCTTTGTTAAAATAGGTATAAGCAGTTTCAAAACCAGCATCATCAGCATAATTCGAATTCGAAAACTGTTTAAGAAGATCTTGCATTGTTGTAATTTTTGCATCGTTCTGGTTGTCCAAGCCCTGAATCATTCCTCTTTGAAACAAAGCATAATCTTCACCAGTTGAACTGCTTGCAATGATTTTATTGTAATTGACAAGCGCATTTCCGTAACTTTTATTTACGAAATAGGAATCTGCAAGTCTGATTATTGCGTCATTTACTGTTTTTTGATCCTTGTCATTCCCGTTCAGGAATTTTTCAAAATAATTCGCCGCTTTGCTATATTTCTCATCTTCAAAAGCAGAATAAGCCAATGCATAATTAGCAAAGTTATAAACACCTGTCTTTTTTGCACCTGGCATATCCAGAAAGGTTTCAAAATTACTGACTGCTTCACCAAATTTTCTTAGTTCATAGGAAGCTTCTGCTTTCCAGTATGTGCTTAGAGCTAGGATTTCCTCATCCTGTGGAAATTTTTCAGATCGTAAAAACATAGAAAGCGCATTTGGGAATGCACGTTCATTATAGAACTCAAGACCCCTAAAATAGGTTACTTTTTGGTAGGCTTCTTTTGCTTCAGGAGATTTGCTCTGAATCGGTTCTAAGATGTCTATAGCAGCCTGATAGTTTTTACTGGTAAGCAAAATCTCTCCTAGCAATGTTTTTGCTTCATTTACTTTTCTTGAAGTTGGAAATTGTTTTAAGAAATTTTGTGTTGCATCTAATGCCTGCTGATTGAAATCCAATTCATAACTAAGCCTTGCATAATTTATCCATGATTCTTCCTGAATGAATTTATCAAAGTCCAATCTCGATGACCGGAAAAAGGCGCTTCTTGCTTTTTCTTTGCTTTTTAGTTCAATAAACGAACGCCCTAATGTATACATACCACTTTGAAGATAGATATCATCGGCACTAAGCTTTTCTAAAACAGATACAGATTGAGAATACTTTTTTAGCTGGAAAAGAGAGTAGCCGTACTGGTAAGTGAAAAGATTATTTTGATTATTAGACTTGTTTTTTGAATAGAATTCTGCAAAATATTTTTCTGCATTTACATAATCTGACTTAGCGAAGTATGATGCTGCAATTAAGCTCAGCATCTCTGCTTCATATTGTTGTTTAGAGGTTTTTAAAATAGGTATGGCATAACTAAGTACGTCGTCATAGCGTTCATCAAGGTAATACATAGAGGTTATGTAATACGGATAGCTTGCTTCGTAAGTGGGAGATCCTTTTAGCTTTTCAAAATTACTTAGCGCTGTTTTGTATTCTTTATTCAGATAATTTATATACGCAAAATAATATGTTGCACTTTCCTGATAAGGAGACTCGTCTTTCTTGACAATCTCAAATAGTGGTTCTGCTTTTTCTATGTTTTTTAATTCAAAATAAGAGTACCCTTGTTTAAATTGATACTCTAATCTTTGCTTACCGGAAAGGGTAGAGGGATCTGTTTTTTCAAACCATTCCAATGCTTTCGTATAGTTCTTTTGTGCATAATATGATTTACCTACGTGAAAGTAAGCAAGCTTCGTGTTGGCATTTAAAGGATATTCTTTAATGAAGTTTTGAAATAGGTTTTCAGCATCAGAATTTTCAAGTTCTAATGCACAAACTGCCGCATAGAACTTTGCATTTTCCTTTAAAATGGAAAGTTCAGTATTACTTTCCTGTTGCGTGCTAGGCTTATCTCTGGCTTGCTCGACCAATCTAAATTGTTGTGCAGCTGCCACATATTTTTCATTATTTAAAAGTTCTAATCCGGTTTGGTAATTCTTATTGAGCGTTACTAATTTGCTTGTCTGTCCATAGCTCGCGGTTAAGCCGCCAGCTAATAACAGCGGAATAAAAAAGTATTTTTTCTGCATTTGATTTCAAATATGGTTGGTACTAATATAAAAATAGTATTGCATGTTGTTAACATTAGAAACTAACATCTGTTGATAACAGTTTTTAAACGAATAGAATTGGGAATTGTTATGAAATATTTTAATCTCTTTGGGCAGCTAAGAGATAAAGCACGGCCATTCGTACAGCTACACCATTCTCTACCTGTTCTAAAATAATGGATTGTTTACTGTCTGCAACATCAGTTGTTATTTCAACTCCTCTATTGATTGGGCCTGGGTGCATAATTATAATCTCTTTATCCAGACTATCTAAAATTTGCTTGTTTAAGCCATACATCATTGCATATTCTCTCAAAGATGGAAAATATTTAATGTCTTGTCGCTCCAATTGAATACGAAGCATGTTTGCTACGTCACACCAATTTAAGGCCTTTTTAAGGTCGTGCTCTACCTTCACGCCTAGGGATTCAATATATTTTGGTATTAAAGTAGTAGGCCCACATACCATAACTTCCGCTCCAAGTTTCTGTAGACAAAGGATGTTTGAAATAGCAACTCTGGAGTGCAAAATATCACCAACTATTACAACTTTCTTTCCAGAAACTTCTCCAAGTTTTTGACGGATGGAATATGCATCTAAAAGTGCCTGAGTAGGGTGTTCATGCGCCCCATCTCCCGCGTTCACAATTTGCGCATTAATATGTTTGCTTAAGAATACTCCTGCGCCGGCATAAGGATGCCTCATTACAACCATATCAACCTTCATAGCAAGGATATTATTTACAGTATCAACTAAGGTTTCTCCTTTACTTACTGAAGATGACGATGCCGCAAAATTTACTACATCTGCTGATAGTCGTTTTTCTGCTAGTTCAAAAGAAAGTTTAGTGCGTGTAGAATTCTCGAAAAAGATATTTGCTATAGTTATATCCCTTAATGAGGGTACCCGTTTTATAGGGCGATTAATTACATCTTTAAAATTATCAGCTGTTTCAAAAATCAATTCTATATCATTTCGGTTTATATCCTTAATACCTAAAAGATGTCGCGTTGATAATTGTTCTGCTGCCATATTATTTATTAGTTTCTGAGATTAAGATCACTTTATCTTCTCCTTCAGTCTCTGCCCAGCTAACCTTAACGTGTTGCGAGTTCAAGCTATCCACTTGCAAGCCAATGTAATCAGGGTCGATCGGTAGTTGTCTTGAAAAACGCCTGTCAATTAGTACAAGTAATTCTACTTTTGCCGGCCGTCCATAAGCTAGCAATGCGTCCATAGCTGATCTGATTGTACGTCCAGTCCATAAAACATCATCTATAAGAATCACGTTTTTACCCTCAATAATAAAGTTAATGGTATTACTGCTGGCAGTTAATAAACCGTCTTTTCTTCTAAAATCATCGCGGAAAAATGTGATGTCAAGATTACCCTTGTGTATAGTGGTTGTTTTTGTAATATAAGACAGTTCACGGTAAACCCTATCAGCGAAATAGCTTCCCCTAGGCTGTATGCCTATTAACACAGTATTAGAAAAATCGTTGTGGTTCTCAATTAATTGATGACAAAGTCTCTTAATTGTGATCTGAAATTTTTGTCCGTCTAGCAGAGTTCTTTTTTGCATTGACTAATGATTAGGCAAATATAAATAAAAAGTTTTAACCACAAACGCTGACTTCGATATTTCATTGTAAAAATATAACTAATGATTTTATTGGCATTAAAAAAGGCGCACATATTTATGTGCACCTTTTGAAAATTATTATGATAGAAAAACTAACTATTTCTTCGCCTTGTTTTCTTCACCTTCCATTTGTTGTTTTAGTTGCGCTAGCACCCCTAAATCACCCAATGTAGATTTTTCTACCGATTCTTTAACTTTTTTTACTGCATTGTTAGATGCTTTAGCTTCTTTCTTCTTGGTAGCACGTTCTTCAGCAACTGCTTCAGCTTTAGCTTCCTCCCATATACGGGCATGAGAAACAACGATACGTTTGGCATCTTTATTGAATTCAATGATTTTAAAGTCATTGGTTTCTTCAGCTTTGATAGTAGAGCCATCTTCCTTCGCCATGTGCTTAGTTGGAACAAATCCTTCTACGCCATAAGGTAAAGCAATAACTGCACCTTTATCTGTTACTTTAACTACTGTACCTTGGTGTATTGAATCTACTGTAAAGATAGTTTCAAAAGTATCCCAAGGGTTTTCTTCAAGTTGTTTATGACCAAGACTTAATTTGCGACTTTCAACATCTAGCTCAAGAACAACAACATCTAATGTATCACCAACTTTAGTGAATTCATTTGGATGATTAACTTTCTTAGACCAAGATAGATCAGAAATGTGGATCAAACCATCAATTCCTTCTTCAATCTCAACAAAAACACCGAAATTAGTCATGTTTTTCACTACAGCAGTATGCTTGCTTCCAATTGGATATCTTTCAGCAACATTTTTCCATGGATCTTGAGTAAGTTGTTTAATACCCAAACTCATCTTACGATCGTCCCTATCTAATGTCAGTACTTCAGCTTCGATTTCGTCACCAACCTTCAAAAATTCTTGAGGGCTACGAAGATTTTGAGACCATGACATTTCTGACACGTGAATTAAACCTTCAACACCTGGTATGATTTCAAGGAATGCGCCATAATCAGCAACAGTAACAATTTTACCTTTTACCTTAGATCCAATAGCTAAGTTGGTATCTAAAGATTCCCAAGGATGAGGAGTCAATTGTTTTAGACCTAAAGCAATACGTTTTTTCTCGTCATCAAAGTCAAGAACAACTACATTGATTTTTTCGTCCAAACTTAATACTTCTTTTGGATGCTCTATGCGGCCCCAAGAAATATCTGTTATATGAAGTAATCCGTCAACACCACCTAAATCGATGAAAACACCGAAGTCAGTGATGTTTTTAACTGTTCCTTCAAGTACCTGTCCTTTTTCAAGTTTAGATACTATTTCAACTTTTTGGCTTTCTAAGTCGTCTTCAATAAGTATTTTATGTGATACAACTACGTTTTTAAATTCGTGGTTAATCTTAACAACTTTGAACTCCATTGTTTTACCTACGTAGATATCGTAATCGCGGATAGGTTTAATGTCAATTTGTGAACCTGGCAAGAATGCTTCAACTCCCATTATATCAACAATAAGACCGCCTTTGGTACGGCTCTTAACAAATCCGTTGATAATTCTATCATTATCAAGAGCCTCATTAATTGTTTCCCATGATCTTTGAGTTTTAGCTCTTTTACGAGATAAAATCAATTGGCCATTTGCATCTTCTGGAGCTTCCACGAAAACGTCAACTGTATCACCAACCTTTAAATCAGGTGTATCGCGGAATTCTGAAGTAGATACCAAGCCATCAGATTTAAATCCAACGTTTAATACAACATCTTTGTTGTTAATTGAAACAACAGTACCACTAATGATTTCACCTTGAGTAATTTGGTTGAAAGTATCGGTATACATGTTTTCGAACTTTTTACGGTCTTCTTCACTGTAATTTCCGAATGCTTTGTCATCTGCATCCCAGTCAAAATCCTGATCTGGTGTAGCTAATGATGATTTGATCTGTTCGATCGATACTGAATCAGCTTCTGATTCAATAGTTTCTTTTTCGGCCAGACGGGCATCTGCGCCTTGTAATTCAGCTGTTTTAGCTTCTAGTTCTTTTTCTGCTACTTGTTTCTTAGCCATTAAAATTAAATCTCCTTTTCCCCGTTAGGGATCGCAAAGATAGATATTAAATATTGCAAAGAAAATATTTTTTTTTAAATGTTGTTGATCTTGAAGCTATTGAACCTTTCAAATCAGTTAATATCTTTTTATTTCTCTAAATTGTTTGTAATAGAAACATTTATTACAAAAGCGAATAATTACAGATCATTAATTAGGTTTGAACAAGCAAAAAAATGGTAAATAAGTAATATTTATTTTGCAAATATTTAGGTTATAGAAATGCTAAATCGATCAATTTAATCAAAATTTATTCTTTTTCAGAATTATATTTTGTTGAAGCTTAAATTTTGATGTCAATCCGTATATTTTATATTTAATTTGTTTGTTATGTTTAGCTATAGGAGATTTGCATGTGTAAAATACACATATGAAAAAATTAACACTTTCGGTACAAATTACAAATAGGGACACAGAAAATTTTTCAAGGTACCTAAATGATGTCAAAAAAATAAAGTTACTTTCACCAGAACAGGAGGTTGCTTTGGCAGCAAAAATAAAGATGGGTGACCCTCTGTCAAAAGAAATTCTTATACGTTCAAATACTCGGTTTGTTGTGAGTGTTGCGAAGATGTATCAGTCTTATGGCATATCGCTTGGTGACTTGATAGCTGAGGGTAATTTGGGTTTGATAGCTGCAACAGAACGATATGATCCTTCAAAAGGTTTTAAGTTTATATCTTTTGCAGTCTGGTACATTCAACAATATATCTATAAATTTATAAACGACAACAAATCTCTAATCAGAATTCCTGTAAATCAGAATATTATTGTTAATAAAATTAGGAAGGCGAGCCAAGAAATCGAACAAGAAAATGGTAGGCCCGCAAGCGACGAAGAAATCGCAGATTTTTGTGGTTTTCCATTGACTCAAGTAAAGGATTGCTGGTCTAATCCTGGCAAGGTAATATCCCTCGATAGCTTGATAAATGAAAACGAGAACCTAACATTGATTGATGTAGTCGAAGATGTGAATTCTCCTATGCCAGACGAGTGCCTTATTCAGGATTCTGCTAAAAATAGAATTCTTGAATTTGTATATAATCTTAAAGACAGGGAACAAATTGTTATATGTCATTGTCATGGTATTCTTGGATACCAAAAATTGACTCTTGAGCAAATTGGAGAAATGATAATGTTAAGTACAGAAAGCGTAAGAAAGATAAAGAAAGTTGCTATGAGTAAGTTATTTCTCTTTGCTAAGAAAAATCCGCATCTAAAATCTATATAAAAAAACCGTCTGCTAGCACAGACGGTTTAGGCAAAACTATCAAACCAGAATTATTTGCCTGATTTCTTTT
The DNA here is from genome assembly GCF_054057295.1 of Pedobacter sp. UYP24. Classification (NCBI taxonomy): domain Bacteria; kingdom Pseudomonadati; phylum Bacteroidota; class Sphingobacteriia; order Sphingobacteriales; family Sphingobacteriaceae; genus Pedobacter; species Pedobacter sp. UYP24. The sequence continues at coordinate 296,095 of NZ_JBSRZD010000003.1, read as the reverse complement.
TCACAGGAGTTTTCGTAACAACTTCTTTTGTAACTTTTGCATGTTTTTTTTCAGTTTTTACTACTGGTTTAGTAGTTGTTGCTGGTGTTTGAGCAAATGCACCAAATGTAGTTGCAACTAATGCTAACATTAAAATTGTTCTTTTCATGACTTTAAAATTATTAACGTTTATTTGTTAAATCAAAGTTGCTAAGTCAACATGAAGATTTGATGAAGAATGGAAGATCAATCATAAAAAGAAAAGATCAATTTTGTTCCTTTATTTTTCTCAGATTCTATTCTTAGGTCGATTCCATGGAACACTAAAATGCTTTGTACTATGGATAGCCCTAACCCATAACTGTCTTTTTCTGTAGAGTGCAGTCGTTCGAACCTCTTAAAGACATTTTTAGATTTCTCTTCATTCATTCCAATGCCAGTGTCTATAACTGCTAATTGAAAAGTATTATTTAAAACACTGCCTTTAATTTCAATGGTGCCTTGTTCAACATTGTATTTAATTGCATTGTTGATCACATTCATAAATAAAGTATGAATTAGAGATTGATTGCCTTTTATAATATGGTCTTCGACGAGATTGATGGTGAATTTTAAATTTTTCATCAATAATCGATGTTCAAGTTCTTCATAAACATCATTAAGTGTCTTTCTAATGGATATAGAGTCTTGCTTTTTGAATTGATTATTTTCTACTTTAGAGATTAATAGTAAACTGTTTATAATTGACTTTAATCGGCTGAGTGTCTTCAGACTAGAGAAAATTTTATTCTGTCCCTCATCACTCAGTTTCTCCCCATCTAGTAGATTTTCGAACCTCGAACTTAGTGTTGCAATTGGTGTTAACAACTCATGGGAAACATTTGCGATAAATTCCTTTTCTGTGGTTAAAAGATTAGCCATTCTGCTCATTAGTGTGCTGATGCTATGATCTAATACTGTAAAATCTTCCGTGGAAGTTTTTATAGCATTGTAGTTGAAATTCATGGGGTCATCTACTTTATTTAGCTTTTGCTCTATAATTTTATAAAATGGGGCAAGTAAAAATCTGGTAAAAGCAAGATCAGCAACCAATGAAAGAATAATTGCAATCACCATTATTATGAAGGTGAAAACAGAAATTGTACGCTCCAGTTGTAATACTGAATACATATTTTCACCTAATTCAAGCTTGTATGTTTTTCCTCTAAATGAAAAATTGGTAAGTAGAATTTGATAGTTGGCTTCATCGTTTTCTATTATTCGGGGCTGCTCTAAAAACCTATTTTTACCTAGATCAGTTATCTGGTTAGATTGTGTTAATATTATATACTCTTCTCTAACAAGACTATAATCAGTATAAGTGCGTTGCTTGGTAAGAAGGTCATTAATCTCAACTGTCGACAGATTAGATATTAATTTATCTTTTTTTTGCAAAAGACGTTGTTGAATGTGTCTAGTAGAAATACGGTTTATAGAAATTAGTATAACTATGCCTAGCAAGCTTACAATACCCAATTTGGTTAAAGTATTATAAAATGCTAGTTTAAACTGCAGTTTCAAAATTAATAATTTACTCTATATCCAATACTTCTTACGGTTTCAAACCAGTCAATTGGAGCGAAGAGGGCTAATTTTTTCCGTAAATTTTTAACATGAACGTCAACAAAGTTAGAATCAGAATTGACTTCCAATATATCTCCCCACACATGTTCTGTTAAATTAATTCTTGATATCACCCTGTTTTTATTTAAAACAAGATAGTTGAAAATCTCAAATTCTTTATTGGTTAGCGCTATTTTTTTTGAATCATAAGAAACAGTGTGGTTTTTGATATCAATTTTAAAATCGTGAATGTTTATCTCATTGGTCATTAACCTGTGTTTACGACGAATTATTGCATGCATTCTTGCAAGTAATTCTGAGAGGGAAAATGGTTTAGCAAGGTAATCGTCTGCTCCGGCTTCGAGACCCTTTATTCTATCATCAACGTCTCCTCTGGCTGTTAAGATAATGACAGCGTCGTCTCTGCCTGGTAATTTCTTGAAATGCTGAAGTATATCAAACCCATTTCCCCCAGGTAAACCCAAATCAAGTAATATAAAGTCATATGTATTAACAAATATTTTTTCTTGGGCAGAGGCTGCTTTCCAAGCATGCTCAACAGCATACCCTTCCTTTCCTAGAAATTCAGCAATCTCAAGAGCAAGTGATCTTTCGTCTTCAACAATCAGTATTTTCATTTTAAATTATTTCCACCCACCGCCTAATGCCCTATAAAGATTAACTACCGATTGTAATTTTTGAAGTCTGTCATTAATACTATTAAGTTGAGCATTTAATAAGCTTTGTTCCGAAGTTAGTACATCAGTGTAATTAGTAGCAGAACTATAGCGTAACAATTCTTTCGTAAAATCTACTGCTTTTGTCAATGAAGCAATTTGCCTTGCTCGTATTGTTTCTTTCTCTGAAGCAGTTTGGTAAGCAAAAAGTGCATTCGAAACTTCCTGTCCTCCTGTTAATAGAGTTTGTTGAAAGCCATATAAAGCCTGTTGCAATTGTGCCTCCGCAGTCTTTAGTCTGGCTTTATTTTGCCCCTTATTAAAAATAGGCTGAGTCAATCCGCCTAACAGATTATAAAAGAATGAGTTGTCAAAGAAATTTTTAACATCAAGAGTAGACAAGCCACCAGTAGCTGTTAACGTCAATGCCGGATAAAAATAAGATTTTGCCACATTTTTATTTTCAAAAGCAGCTCTAAATACAAACTCTGCAGCCTGTACATCTGGTCTGTTTTGCAATAACTGTGATGAAATGCCAATTCTCAGCTCACTGTAGGATTGCTGAGTATCTAGACTAGATCGTAATATCGATTGCGGACCTTTACCAATTAGTATACTTAGTGAGTTTTCTGTCTCTTTAATATTCCTCTTAAGATCTGGAATGGTAACTTGAGCAGCATATAAATTTGCCTCACTTTGTACTACGGCAGCTCCGTTGACGATGGCTCCTTGTTTTAGAGCTTTCATTGTCTCAACGTCACTTTCTCTTATCGTTATGGTTTGCTCTGTAATTGCAAGCTGCTTATCAAGAGCCAACAAATTGTAGTAGATATTAGCAATGTTGGCAATTAGTTGCGTTTGAACTGCTCTTTTTGTAGCGTCTGTTTGTAAAAGAGATGCATAGGCAGATCTTTTAACACTACCTAATTTACCCCATATATCTGCTTCCCAGGATGTGCTTAACTGAGCCCGATAAGTTTGTGTTTCGGTATTAATATTTACTCCATCGGGAAAATTTAATGCTGCTTTAGATTGTTTAGCATCTGTAATAGAGATGTCGGCCGAGAGGCTAGGAAGTAAGGCTGCTTTACTTTGATAAAGAGTTGCCTCTGCAATTTTGATCCTTTCAATAGCTTGTTTTAGATCTAGGTTTTCATTAAGTCCTTGTTGAATTAATATTTGTAATGAAGGATCTGCAAATAATGTTTTCCAGGACAAAATGGCTATTGTTGTAGTATCTGTATTCGTATTATCACGAAATAACCCATTGCTATTTAAAACAGGTCGCTCGTACTTTTTACTTACGCAGGCGGAGAGGCTAATTATTGCAAGTGAGATGATGAAATATGATTTATTAAGACTGAAGTTCATGGGCTTAAATTAATGATCTCTTGTTTCTGATTGCGGGAATTCTAAGGATTCCATATTAGGTTCAATACCCTCGTCAAACGGCGATTTATTACTTGCTTTTTCTTGAAGGGTCTGGAAAATAATGAATAAAGCAGGAATTACAAATATGCCAAATATCGTTCCTATCAACATCCCTCCAACTGCGCCTGTACCAATCGATTTGTTACCTGCAGCCCCAACGCCTGTTGAAAGCATCAGTGGTAAAAGGCCTAGAATGAAGGCGAAGGAAGTCATTAATATGGGTCGCAAACGGGCGGTAGCTCCGTCAATTGCTGCATTTACTATACTCATTCCTTTTCTTCTCCGGTCAACTGCATACTCAACAATCAATATCGCGTTTTTTGCAAGCAAGCCCACTAACATAATTAGTGTAATCTGGGTATAAATGTTATTGTCAACTTTAAATATCTTATCGAAGATAAACACTCCAGCAAGCCCAATTGGTAAAGAAATTAGTACAGCAAGCGGTAAGATATAACTTTCATATTGCGCACAAAGAAGGAAGTATACGAAAATAACACAGAGCAAGAAAATATAGATTGTTTGACTGCCACCGGCCATTTCTTCTCTTGATAATCCTGAAAACTCATATCCATACCCTGCAGGCAAGTGAATAGCTGCTTCTTCTTGTACAGCTTTAAGTGCATCTCCTGAGCTAAACCCTGCATTTGGAGAGCCAGTTACTGCAATTGAGGTGAAGAGGTTAAAACGTGAAATGGCCTGTGGTCCGTAAACTTTAGTTAATGTTATAAAACTACCAACTGGCGCCATAGTACCATCAGCTGTTCGTGCATAAATACTGTTTAGTGTTTGTTCATTTGCACGGTAAGCGGCATCAGCTTGATACATAACCCTGTATTGCTTTCCATATTTGTTGAAATTAGAAGCATAAACGCCGCCGTAGTAGCCCTGTAATACGCCTAATATATCAGTAACTGTTAAACCAGCTTGTTTAATTTTGGCTACGTTTACGTCAATCTGATACTGAGGGAAATTAGGATTGAAAGAAGTTGATGCATATTGAATTTCAGGTCTTTTACTTAAAGCCGCTAGAAATTCGTTGCCTACAGTGTTAAACTCATTTATATCTCCTCCTGTTTTATCTTGCAACTGAAATTCAAATCCTCCGCTTGTACCAAAACCCTGAATAGTGGGCGGGGCAAAGAAAATAATTTTAGCACCTTTGATGCTTGCAGTCTTTGCAAAGAGTTCTGCAATAATAGCCTTAACATCGCGATCACGATCTTTCCATGGTTTTAATCTAGAAATAACCATACCGTAAGAGCTCCCAGAACCACTTATCATACTTCGGCCAACTATCCTTAGAGAATGGTTCACTTCAGGGATCGAATGTACAATTTTATCGATTTGTATAATTACTTCATTAGTTCGCTCCTGCGAGGTTGATGCAGGTAAAGAGATATCTGACATGATAGTTCCAAGATCTTCATTAGGAACAAACCCTTTTGGTGTCGTGTTCATCGTCCAGATCAAGGCAATAATAAATAAAGCAATTCCCGTCAGAGCAACCCATTTTTGACGTGAAAGAAAAGTTACAGATCTTTTGTAACGGTTCGTCATCAGGTCAAATGAAGTATTGAATCCTACATAAAAACGTTGCATAAAGCTTTTTTTCTTGCTATGATCTTCAGCATGGGGTTTTAGAAACAAAGCGCAAAGTGCCGGACTTAATGTTAACGCATTAATTGCTGACAGAATAATAGCTATGGCTAAAGTTAAGCCGAATTGTTTGTAGAATACTCCAGATGATCCTTTAATGAAACTGACTGGAATAAACACGGCTGCCATCACCAGTGTGATCGAAATAATTGCTCCGGTAATGTCCTCCATCGCATCAATTGTCGCTTTTTTTGCTGAGGTGTATCCGCTGTCAAGTTTAGCGTGAACGGCTTCAACCACTACAATAGCATCATCTACCACAATGCCTATAGCCAGAACGAGTGCAAATAAAGTAAGCAAATTGATTGTAAACCCAAAAAGGCTAAGAAAAAAGAATGTGCCTATGATGGCAACCGGAACACTAATAGCGGGAATAAGTGTAGATCTAAAATCCTGTAGGAAGATAAATACTACTAAGAATACTAGAATAAATGCTTCAATAAGAGTATGAATTACCTTTTCTATAGAAGCATCTAGAAAGTCGTTAATATTAATCAATGTTGTATAGTGAACCCCTTTAGGGAAGTTAACAGCAGCAGCATCAAGTGCAGCAAGCGAACCTTCAATAACTTCTTTTGCATTTGATCCTGCTGTCTGATTAATAGCTATGCCTAAAGCAGGCTTTCCGTCAAAACGTACCGAGCTGGCGTAACTTTGCGCGCCAAGTTCAATGCGGGCAACGTCTTTTAAACGCAGAATCTGACCATTTTCAGCAGTTCTAACAATAATATTGCTAAATTCTGTTTCGTTTTTTAAACGGCCAGAATATTTTAAAGTATACTGAAAAGATTGGTTTCCTTGTTCACCAAGTTGTCCGGGTGCAGCTTCAATATTTTGTTCAGCTAATGCCACGCTAATATCGTTTGGTACCAAACGATAAGTCGCCATAACATCAGGCTTTAGCCAGATTCGCATGGTGTAGTCCATCAAACCAAAAGCACTGGCATCTCCTACACCATTAATCCTTTTTATTTGCGGGATTAGATTAATATTGGCATAATTTTGCAGGAATTTCTGATCGTAAGAGGCGCTATCACTGTAAATACCAAAAATCAGCACATTACTTGCCTGCCTTTTTGCTGTAACTACACCTGCGCGAGTAACTTCTGCGGGTAAGAGGCTAGAAGCTCTTGATACCCGGTTTTGTACGTTTACAGCTGCAAGATCTGGATTGGTACCTAATTTAAAGTTAATGGTGATGGTTGCTGTTCCGTCATTACTGGCTGATGAAGTCATGTAGGTCATGTCTTCCACACCGTTTATTTGTTCTTCTAAGGGCACAACTACACTATTCATCACCACGTCTGCATTAGCGCCCTGATAAGATGCTGATACTTGCACAGTAGGAGGGGCAATTTCAGGATATTGCGATACAGGGAGGGTTATTAGACCCAAAATGCCCAAAATCACAATAATGATGGATATTACGGTCGATAAAACTGGTTTCTCTATAAATATCTTGAACATAACTACTTTTTAAGACCTATGTAAACAGAATCAGTTTTTTTTACATCAGTTTTAATCTTAGCTCCATCTTTAAGGGATTGAAATCCTTCAAGTACAACCTTATCGCCAATCTTAAGACCTTTGGTTACCACATAAAAATTCCCTGTTGGTATTTCCATGATCTCTATCTCAGTATTCTTTACTGTACTGTCTGATTCGGCCAGGTAGACGAATTTCTTTCCCTGTATATCGATAGTTGATTTCTGAGGTATTAAAATTGCATTTTGGATTAGCTGAGGAATGCGTATTGATGCACTAGCCCCGCTTCTAAGGATCATAAAAGGGTTTTTAAATGTAGCTCTCAAACTTGCAGATCCTGTACTGGTATTTATAAGGCCATTAATTGATTCAATCTTACCATTCTCTGGATAAGTAGACCCATCGGCTAAAACGAGTGAAACAGCTGGAATATTTTTCATCTGCTCAGCAAGATTAGCACCTTTATAGGTTTTAGAAAAGTCAAGTAGTTGTTTCTCGTTTAATGAAAAATAAGCATAAACCTTTGAGATATTAGAAACTGTTGTTAGCGGTTGTACACCAGATGGTGTAACTAAGCTGCCGGTTTTAAAAGGAATGCTACCTATCACACCATCAACCGGACTCGTTATTTTAGTATAACTAAGATTTACACGAGCATTTGCGAGCTCTGCTTTAGCCTGTGCTAAAGCAGCTCTTCTACTTTGCAGGGTCAATTGAGCAGCATCAAGGTCATATTTACTTATAATGTCTTTTTCAACCAACGGTTTTGTTTTGTTGACTTGCAACTGCGCAGAATTAACATCAGCTTCAGCGCTGCTAATGGATGCACTTGCAGTTCTAACCAGTTGTTCATATTGCGGAGCATTTATAGAGAAAAGGAGTTGGCCTTTCTTAACTGTTGCACCCTCATCAACATATATATGAGCAATAAAACCATCTACTTTTGGCCTGATATCAACATTTTGTATGCCTTCAAGCGTGGCAGGATAATCGGTTTCCAAAGTAGCAGATTTTTGTTCAAGAGTAACAACAGGATAAGTTTGTACCTGATTTGTAAGAATAGGCTTTTTAGCTTCTCCTCCGCAGGAAATAAAAATCGCAATTAAGGGAATAAAAAAATAAATTAAGGGGTTTTTTGCTTTCATTTTTAACGTTATTGTGAGTAGAATTAAGAAAATGCTCGAAATTATCTATACTTACAATCAGTTAAAACATCGAAATGTAATGTTTAGCGTTGGCACATCCATTGTAACTAAACATTTGCAAAAATTGGGCCTTGTTTTTCTGAGAATTGTGAATAATGTAATCAGTGTGTCAAATGTACACTAACTTGCTCAAGTGCAAACTTCAGCTGCTGTTCTTGCGTCAATTCTGTATTGTCTAAAATTACAGCATCATCAGCTCTAACTAAAGGACTTTCAATCCTTGTGGTGTCAGCATAATCTCTATGGGCTAAATTTTCAAATACTTCCTCTAGCGTGGTTGTGCAGTCACCTTTTGATTGAAGCTCTCTAAACCTTCTTTCAGCACGTATTTTTGGATCGGCAGTCATGAAAAATTTAATCTGAGCATCAGGAAAAACCGTAGTTCCAATATCTCTACCGTCCATTACAATGCTTTTAGACTTTCCCATTCGCTGTTGTTGCTTAACCATCTCCCTTCTCACAAATTTGTTAGCAGAAACATAACTAACGGATTCAGAAACTGGCATTTGCCTTATTTCTTCTGATACTTCTTCACCATTAAGGGTAATGTGAGATTCGTAATCCCGAGCATGAAAGTTCAACTCTATATGTTGTAATGCATTTTTAACTAGATCCTTCTCTTTTGCGTCAATCTTATGTCTGATAAAATAAAGAGTTACTGCACGGTACATGGCACCGCTATCAATGTATATGAAATTGAGTTTTTTGGCTAAAGCTTTTGCTAAAGTACTTTTTCCACAGGATGAATAGCCGTCTATTGCAACAACAATATTTTTTCTCATACTCCACAAAGATAGTAATTAAGATTTTTTAAATTACCCATTTGTATTCAACAAATCATGTGTACAATGTCTAATTTTGTCGCATGGTACCAACTAAAGAGGACGTCAATAAATTCGCTGTTTTTAAAACATCAAGAAGTGGAGGTAAAGGCGGACAAAACGTCAATAAAGTTTCTAGTAAAGTAGAACTAATTTTAAATATTCCTACAGCACAATTCCTCAGCGAGGATGAAAAGAGCAGAATACTGACTAAGCTAGCCAATAGACTAGATCGCGAATTAAGTCTTCATGTGGTTTCACAGGAGGACAGAAGTCAACTAATGAATAAAGAACGTGCCATTCTTAAATTAATAGCGCTTATTAGGTCAATATTAATTATTCATAAAAAGCGGGTGCCAACTAAAATACCAAAATCGGTGGTCAGGAAGAGAATACTTAACAAACAAACCGTAGCTGCTAAGAAGGAATTCCGAAGAAAGCCGAATTTAGATTAATCTCTTTAATTGAATCTATAAAACATACTAATTGATCCGAACTGATGTGCCATCGCACTGCTTTTAATCTCTTTAGTTTTAAATATAACTCCAAAATCGAAAGTAAATCGCTGTGAACTATAATTAAAACCCACCTGTTGCGCAAACACAACTGGTTTTACATCGAAAGTGATCGGACTATTATTTTTGAAAAGGCTACCTTGAATAGTGGCATCATAGGCAATAAAGTTTAGTTGCGGTTTTGCATAGAAAAATACCTCAGATGGAACAAGTCCTTTAGTTTTAGCATTATTACCTATTGCTGCATTTGTATAGGCAGAATTGAATAGCTGATTAATATTTCCCGCCCTCAAAAGAATACCTGCGCCCGCACCACTAAAAGTTGTTCCAGCATTTGCGTAGCCTTCAAATGAAAGGTCAGCTGCATTGCCTGCCAAACGGTGTATTAATTTTGTATACTGCGCACTAATATTAACTGCTACTTCATCTTTTATCTGGTATTCCCAGCCTGCAAGCTCATAGAAGCCAACTGTTTTGTGCAACAATTTTTGTCCGGCTTCTGCAAGTGAACTTGGTCCAACTGTTCCTATCTCGGCTGTAACTTTTAAAATCTGTTCGTTTGTTTTGAACCAGCTTAGGCCACCAGATGCGTATAGATATCCTGCAAAAGGTCGGTCATGCGTAGCCGGGTTGGGTGCATAACCTGATATAGGATTGTAAATTTTCTGTCCAATAGATAACTCATAGATTTTCTTTTCAATACCTTGTTTTAATTTGGTCTGATTAGTAGCCCTTCTAAAGCTTATAAAAAGTCCATTTGTGTAATAACGATCTGATCCCTGAGCGAGATAAGAATCATTATCACTCTTGAAACCAAATTCATTCTTATAGTTTTGCGCCGATAATTTTAATCCCAAAAAGGCAAATAATACTAAAAGTAACTGTATTTTTTTGTTCATGTTATAAAGTGTAACCAAGGCCTATTCCACCGCAATTGCAATGGAAATAATTGGTTTTTTGTTCACCTCAATAATAAACAAAAAAATCTTAGCTCGCAATTACCGGTCTTTTAACACTCAAATTCTGTGGATTTTTCACTTTATCTTTGGTAAGCGCCAGATTAATAACTTCTTGCATTTCAGAAACGTAATGAAAATTTAAGTCTTTAATATAACTTTCTTTAATTTCCAGAATATCCTTCCTATTGGATTTACATAAAATAATGTCTTTGATATCCGCCCGCTTCGCCGCTAATATTTTTTCTTTAATTCCACCGACGGGCAATACTTTTCCTCTTAATGTAATTTCTCCAGTCATGGCCATGTTTGATTTAACTTTCCGCTGGGTAAATGCAGAGGTTAGGGCAGTTAACATTGTTATACCTGCAGATGGGCCGTCTTTCGGTGTTGCACCAGCAGGAACATGTACATGGATATCCCATTGTTCAAACAATAAATTGTCGATATCAAAAAGATCAGAATGGGCTCTTAAGTAGGCCAGGGCAATAACTGCAGATTCTTTCATCACATCGCCGAGGTTACCAGTAAGTGTTAATTTTCCTTTGCCAGGACTCAAGCTTGCTTCAATAAATAAAATATCACCACCTACTTGTGTCCATGCTAAACCCGTAACAACGCCCGCAACTTCATTTCCCTCATATAAATCCTTATCGTAAATGGGGGCTCCAAGAATACGTTCTACATCTTCATAATTCAAATTAGGTTCGTATGCTTCCTCCATCGCTATTTTCGTAGCGATACCTCGCACCAGGGAACCAATTTTTTTCTCAAGACCACGCACGCCAGATTCTCTAGTGTAATCTTCAATAACCTTTTCTATTAAGCTACTCTTTAAATTAATGTCTTTGATTTTAATACCATGCTGCTCTTTCTGTTTTGGTAAAAGGTATTTCTTCGCAATCTCCATCTTCTCTTCAATAGTATAACCATTTACTTCAATTATTTCCATCCTGTCCAGTAAAGCAGGTTGTATATTGCTAAGCGAATTCGCAGTAGCAATAAACAACACATTAGAAAGGTCATAATCTGCTTCCACGTAATGATCATTAAAAGCACTGTTCTGTTCCGGATCCAAAACTTCAAGCAGGGCTGAAGACGGATCTCCTCTTTGATCGGACCCCACCTTATCAATCTCATCAAGTACAAAAACTGGATTTGCTGCTCCAGCTTTTTTTATAGATTGAATAATTCTTCCAGGCATTGCACCTATATATGTTTTTCGGTGTCCGCGAATTTCAGCCTCATCACGAATCCCACCCAAAGCCATTCTAACGTATTTTCTGTTCAGTGCTTTAGCAATTGATTTACCCAAAGAAGTTTTACCAACTCCAGGAGGCCCCACCAAACAAATTATAGGTGCCTTCATGTCTTTTTTTAGCTTCAATACTGCTAAATATTCTATAATGCGCTTTTTTACCTTCTCTAGCCCAAAATGATCTTTATCAAGAATCCTTTGTGCACGCTTTAAGTCGAAATTATCTTTGGTGAAATCATTCCACGGTAAGTCCAGCAATAGTTCTAGGTAATTAATTTGGATAGAATAGTCGGGTGCTGCCGGATTCATCCTGCCCAATTTTTCAAGTTCTTTATTAAAGTGATCTTTAACATGAACTGCCCATTTTTTCTTTTTTGCACGAATTTGCAAGGCCTCATATTCCAAATCAGATGAGTTTCCTCCAAGTTCTTCTTGTATGGTCTTTAATTGCTGATTTAAAAAATAATCCCTCTGCTGCTTATCAAGATCAGTCCTAACTTTAGACTGTATTTGATTTTTTAATTCCAGCATCTGCAATTCCAATGTTAATAACTCCATCACCCTCATTGCACGATCACGTAGGTTAGTCATCTCAAGCATTTTTTGCTTATCCGCCACATCGGCATTCATATTAGATGATATAAAATTGATCAAAAAGGAGGTGCTTTCTATATTTTTTAGCGCAATACCTGCTTCGCTGGGAATATTGGGAGATAGCTGAATAATTTGAGAAGACATTTCCTTTATAGATGCTACTAGCGCCTTAAATTCCTTATCGGTTTTAGTCTTTGTCTCGTTAAATTTGGTGATGCTAACCTTTATGTAGGGTTCAGACTGAACCTCTTCAATTAACATGAATCTCTGCTTTCCCTGGATGATAACAGTAGTGTTGCCATCAGGCATTTGTAGCATCTTAATAATATGAGCAACCGTCCCTACACTATTGAGCTCTTCAAAAGTAGGATCCTCAACAGAAACATTACGTTGAGAAACAACTCCAATAATTTTGTTTCTTTTATAGGCTTCTTTTATAAGCTTAATAGATTTGTCTCTACCAACCGTAATTGGTATCACCACTCCAGGGAAAAGAACAGTATTTCGTAGTGGAAGTATTGGCAGGATTTCAGGCGTCTCTTCATTGTTCATTTCGTCCTCATCCTGCTGAGACATTAGCGGAAAGAATTCAGTATCTTCATTTATGATGGGCAATGCATTACTAAAGTCAAATTGATCTTGTTTACTCATTAAGTAGTTTCTTTATATATATATAACGACAATCTGACAGATGCCGTTCTCTAAATTTATTATTTGTGTTGATAATCTATATTTTCAACTCCTGTGCCAAAACGTTATTAGCAGATTTTCTATGTTAAAAAGTCAGGGAGCAAAATTTATTTAACACGCCAATCATAATCCCGATTTTTTAACGTTGTATAAGGAATATGTTTAATGGTACGATAGTTGTCTCTTAACAACATTTCCTGATAACTTAAATTAGTTTCGATGATTATTGAGTGATTAGGTCAAAACTAAATATATTTATATTCTATTAAGTAAACTTAAATGAACTATTTCAAACAGACTACTTTATTGCTTTTGGTTTTCTTAACAGGGCATAGTATTGCCCAAACAAATAGTTATGATAAACTTGGCTTCCAGGCATTAATGAAGGGAGATTTTAAGGCAGCGGTTTCGCAATTAGAAAAGGCCGATACCAAGGATCCAAGTAACGTTAACGTATTAAAAATGCTGGGCTATTCTTATTACCAGTGTGGTAATTTCGAAAATGCTGTTTCCACTTATAGTCGTTATATCACTTTAAAGCCTGTAGATTATTCAGCTTATTATTATAGGGGTAAAGCGCGACTAAACGTTGCAAATGATCCAAGGGAGTCTTTAAATCAGATGAGAGAAAGTTTTTACCTTTCTTCAATTAAAGACTTTTCAAAAGCAATAGAGCTCAATGGTGAAGAGGATGCACAGCTACTTCAAAACAGAGGTTTGGCTTACAAAGACTATGCAATTTATAAATCCTATAAGATCAAGAAAGCTATTGATAAAGCAGCTTGTATAACTTTATTCAATAGTGCTGTTACGGATTTCCAGAAAATCCTTGTCGTACAACCTCAAAGGATTGATATTACCAATCTGATTGCATATGTTAAAGCGCAAATAACCAGTTTGAAATAGTAATTATTTACTCAATTTTCCCTTAATCATATAGGTTTTCTTAGCTAGGAATCTTATATTTTGCTGCTTTTTAACCAGATAAATGCTGTCTGTAAAATAGCTTAAGCTATCAATTGAGGTATATAGCATGTTCTTGTTTTTAACAACTATTACTATTCCTTTAACATCTTTATTATTATAGATGACTTTGACTGTTTTAATGGGTACTTTTTCATTGTTAGAATTATAGGTAACGGTATTGCCTTCCTTCTCCACATTGAAAAATCCCTTCCATGAATCTCTGTTTATTTCCGCATCAGAAAATATACTTAACTCTAATTTCCAGTCACTAATTTTTAATTGCTTTGTTTCTGACGAACCATCTACCTCAACCGTCTTTGTAATTGGTTTATTGTTTTTTTGCAGCCGCGCTGCCTCCCTATTCATATAACTCTTAATGTCAAAGTAAGAAAAGTCCTGTACTACAACAGGACCTTCCTTACGCTGGCATCCGTAAATAAATATTACGATAAAAGGGATTAATACGCTTTTCTTCATTTAAACCAATATGTTCCCAGTCATAATTTCTGGTATATCAATTCCCATTATTTTTAAAATAGTAGGGGCTATATCACCAAGTTTACCATCTTTTATGACTTTAAACTCATTGTCAATAAGAATACATGGTACAAGATTAGTTGTATGTGCTGTATTTGCAGAGCCATCTTTATTAACCATAAACTCTGAATTCCCATGATCAGCCAGAATAATAAAAGAATAGCCATTTTCAATGCCCTTCTTTACAACAGCTTCTGCACACCTGTCTGCGGTCTCCACTGCTTTTATTACAGCGTCAAAAACTCCGGTATGGCCAACCATATCAGGGTTGGCAAAATTTAAACAAACAAAATCAGGCCATCCTGCTTCTAGTTCTTTACTTATCGCCTCAGTAATCCCTGCAGCACTCATCTCTGGCTGAAGATCGTAAGTAGCTACCTTTGGAGATGGGATTAATATCCTTTTCTCATCTTTAAATTCTTGCTCTCTTCCCCCAGAGAAAAAGAAAGTAACGTGAGGATATTTTTCAGTCTCGGCTATACGGATCTGTTTTTTATGATTTGCTTCCAATACCTCTCCAAGCGTTTGAGAAAGATCGTCCTTGGTAAATACAACCTTTACGCCTTTAAAACTTTCGTCGTATGTCGTCATGGTTACATAATAAAGTGGAAGTTTGTGCATATCGAAATCAGGATAATCTGCCTGACTTAATACTGATGTGATTTCTCGTCCTCTATCTGTACGGTAATTAAAGCAAATTACCACGTCGTCAGCTTTAATTGTCGATATGGGACTGCCATCTTCATTTGTTACCACTATTGGTTTAACGAATTCGTCGGTAACTCCAGCCTTGTAAGACTGTTCTATTGCAGCAATTGGATCAGTAACTTTTTGTCCTTCACCTTTGGTCAGCAGATCGTATGCCAGTTTTACTCGCTCCCATCTAGTATCTCTATCCATCGCATAATACCTTCCAATCAAACTGGCAATCTTTCCGGTAGATGTAGATAGATGGTGTTGCAAGTCCTTAATGAAACTTAGCCCTGAATTAGGATCTGTATCCCTGCCATCTAAAAAGGCATGAACAAAAATATCGCTAAGTCCTTGTTCTCCGGCGGCGTCACAAAGCGCTTTCAAATGATTGATGTGCGCATGAACGCCACCATCAGATACCAGACCTATAAAATGTACTGCCTTACCATTTGCTTTCGCATAGCTAAATGCATCTAGCAAGGTTTGGTTGTGATGTAAAGTCTTGTCGCTAATGGCTTTATTGATCCTGCCTAGTTCCTGATAAACAACCCTTCCTGCGCCAAGGTTCATGTGGCCAACTTCAGAGTTACCCATTTGTCCCGCGGGTAATCCTACTGCCTCTCCCGAGGCCTCAAGTTTTGAGTTCGGAAATGTTGCTAATAGGTGATCGAAAAAAGGTGTATCGGCAATATATGCGGCATCAGAGTTGTCTTTTTTGCCATATCCCCAACCATCAAGAATTAGCAGAACTACTTTTTTATTATTCATTAGAGTTACAATTTTTGCTATATAATTATACAAAGATAAACCTATTCTGGTTTTTTCATCTTAAGAATTCCACTTTAAGCAAAGATATATGGCATAATTTATGTGCTACACCTAGGATAGCTATGCTGTATTATGAAACCGTTAATTGCATTGATTGTTTTGTTTTTTCATTTCCCCGCTTATATCGCCACTCAGACCGATATAATAGACAATTTATGCGCCAATTTTAAGTCAGCTAATTCTAAAGAAATTGCAGTTAGCTTTTCACCAACTGTAGACTTAATCGTCATTGAAGAGGAAGACGTCTATTCTAAAGCACAGGCAGAACAAATTTTACGCAGCTTTTTTAATAAATATCCTCCTGTAAAATCTACGGTTATTCACCGTCTCAATACCAATCCAAATTTTCGTTATGGCGCCCTTTCTCTGGTTACAAAAAACGGCACCTTTAGGGTTTCTATTACTTTGAAAAAAACTGCGAGCGCTTTTTTTATAACAGAATTGAAAATAGAAACAGAGAAATAGTAGTAAAATGCTATTTTTGGGTTTAAACTTAAGTTTTGGATAAGCAAATCATAGATCTATTCATAAAAAATGCACTAGCTGAAGACCTTGGTGACGGCGATCATACTTCTTTATCTACTATACCTGCAGGCGCAACGGGAAAAGCAAAACTCATTATAAAGGAAAGGGGAATTATTGCAGGCGTTGAGCTAGCTATACATATTTTCAAATACATAGATAGTCATTTAGAGATTAAGGAGCTTATTCACGATGGAGAATCCGTTGAATATGGTGATATCGCCTTAACTGTTTCGGGTAGTGTACACAGTATTTTACAGGCCGAGAGATTGATCTTAAACTGCATGCAGCGAATGAGCGGCATTGCAACAAAAACAAACCAAATCGTCCAATCTCTTGCAGGTTACAAAACTAAATTGCTTGATACAAGGAAAACAACACCAGGATTACGTTTACTGGAGAAATGGGCGGTAAGAATCGGCGGTGGAGTTAACCACAGGATAGGATTATATGATATGATCCTGATTAAGGATAATCATGTTGATTATGCGGGTGGTATCAGTAACGCCATTATAGCTGCCAACCTTTACTTGAAAGAACACAATAAAAATCTGCAGATAGAAATAGAGGTAAGAAGCATTTCCGAGTTGCAAACTGTATTAGATACAGGTAATGTTAACCGCATCATGTTAGATAATTTCGAGCCTTCTGAACTTAAAAAGGCCATAAAATTGATAAATGGGCAATACATTACTGAAGCTTCCGGTGGTATTACTGAAGCCAATATCATTGATTATGCAGTTTGCGGTGTTGATTTCATATCCATGGGGGCGTTAACACATTCTGTTAAAAGTTTAGATATGAGCTTAAAAGCGTTTTAGTCTATGATATCCATCTTTTCTATTTCAGCAGTTCTTTTGGCTTATTTGTTTGGATCAATTCCAACAGCAGTATGGCTTGGGCAAGCTTTTTATGGAGTAGATGTTAGGGAATACGGTAGCGGTAATGCTGGGGCAACCAATACTTTTCGTGTATTGGGTAAAAAAGCTGGCATTGCAGTTATGACCATAGATATTGCAAAGGGCTACACCGCAACTAAACTTGCCTACTTTATAGGTCTCTCTGTAACAGGTCCGCAACACTCTTCCCAATTTATAAATTATGAGCTTGCACTAGGCGTCACAGCTGTAATGGGCCATTTATTTCCCATATTCGCCGGTTTTAGAGGAGGAAAAGGAGTAGCCACCCTTTTTGGAATGATTTTGGCAGTTAACTTTCCAGCAGCTATGTTTTGCGTTCTTGTATTTGTAGTAGTTTTGTTGGTCACTAAGTATGTTTCATTGAGCTCTATTTGTGCAGGTTTTACCTTCCCATTAAGCATAATATTCGTATTACAGTCAACAATTAAGTCAGAAGTGTTGTATGGAATGTGTGTTTGTATTTTAATACTGGTCACACACCAAAAGAACCTCGAGCGATTACTCAAAGGCAAGGAATCAAAAGTTTATCTGTTTAAGAAAAAATTTAGTTAACTTAACCTATGAAAAAGATATTGATTCTCAGCCTAGCTTCTATCAGCTTAGCAATTACATCATGTACAACAGTACCATTAACAGGCCGCAGCAGGCTTAACCTGGTTAGTGATGCACAAGTATTGCCAATGGCTTTTCAGGCCTATGGAGAATTCCTTACGGATAACAAAGCTTCATTATTGTCATCCGCTAATGTGCAGGCAATGCAAGCTAAGCGTGTTGGTAATAACCTGATTAATGCCGTGAAGACTTATATGAATGCAAACAATTATGGAGATCTTATCAAAGATTACCAATGGGAAGTAAATGTTGTACAAAATAAGCAGCTTAACGCATGGTGTATGCCAGGTGGTAAAATTGTAGTTTATACAGGTATTTTACCGGTTACAAAGGATGATGCTGGTCTTGCTACTGTACTCGGTCATGAAATTGCTCACGCCATTGCTGGTCACTCTGCCGAAAGAATGTCTAAAGAAATGGTGTCTCAAGGTATTGCCGTAGCAGGAAATGGTCTTCTTGCTAAAAATCCGCAGACCCAATCCATATTTAATACGCTTTATGGTGTCGGCACACCATTAGTAATGCTAAAATACGGTCGCGATCAAGAGCTTGAGGCTGATAGATTGGGATTGATATTCATGGCAATGGCGGGCTACAATCCTCAAAATGCTATAACATTCTGGCAAAGGATGGCTTCAGCTTCACAAAGCAGTCAAAAACCACCTGAGTTTTTAAGTACACACCCTAGTGATGATACCCGAATTGCAAGAATTCAAAACGCATTACCAGAGGCTCAAAAATATTATAAATCAAATACAGGAAAACCTATCAAATAACATAAAGGCTGCCAATTGGCAGCCTTTTATTTTTCCATTGTTTTTATCATTGCAGATGCTTTTAACAGGCATTCTTCATATTCACTTTCCGCGTCAGCAGCGTAGGTAATTGCACCACCCACTTGGAAAGACAGGTAACGCGACTTTGCGTCATATAGCAACGTTCTTATAATTACATTGAAATCAAAATCCCCAAAAGGATCAACATATCCCAATGCACCAGAGTATACCCCTCGCTTACTAAATTCGGCATCTTCAATTAGTTGCATGGCTCTAAACTTAGGCGCCCCAGTCATGGATCCCATTGGGAAAGCGTTTTTTATCGCATCTATAAAGTGCAGTTCTTTATCAATTTCACAACTAATCGTTGATATCATTTGATATACCTGTGCAAACCCGTATACGCCAAACAGTTCATCCACCACCACACTCCCTTTAACTGCACTTTTGGTCAGGTCATTCCTCACCAGGTCAACAATCATCACGTTCTCTGCCTGCTCTTTCTTGTTGCTTTTAAGTGCAACCCTGTTGTATTCATCTTGCTCAGCATCAGTACTTCTCTTTGCTGTACCTTTTATGGGTTGCGATATCAGGCGGTTACCCCTTTTGCAAAGGAACCGCTCCGGACTAGCGCTGAGAATATATTTTTCATTCACTTTAAAATATCCTGAAAACGGAGTAGGGGATAACTCGCTTAACTTACTATACACCTCAACAGGATCTATTAGCGCATGTTCTGCAAAAAACTCCTGACAAAAATTAGCTTCATATACATCCCCACGCAATATATGTTGTTGTAGTTCTTTAACAGTTGATAGATAAGTTTCTCTACTGATCTTACTTTGTATGACAATCGGGTCTGAAAATTTTATTCCAGCCGCATCACTATTGTAAAGTTCTATTGCATCAATCCGGTCAAGCAATTCTTCTCCTCCAAATATCAGGGATATTTCCTCACCCTTGCCAGCAATCAAATATTGTGGTACAAAGAAGTAAAGATCAGGGAAGTTCAGATGGTCTACATGCAAAGATTGGAGTTGTTCCACTTCATTTTTTAGATCGTAACTGAGTAGTCCAAACATCCATGTTTGGTTTTCATCAACAAAGGTTTTCCAGGTTTCAAATGCCCTGCCTGCGTTAGCATTAAGTGCTTTATTTACGCCTGCGGCGATGAGAAAGTCGTACTTCCCATAAGGATCATTATAATGATTTGAATCTAAGTAACAGCATACTTCAAAGCCATCTGCCCATTTCAAAGCCTTTTTTTTAAACAGTTCCTGATCCTGTATTTTCATTGCTTCAACAAATGTATATAATAAGCTTTATAAGCGGTCACAAAAAAGGCGGCAAATTGCCGCCTGTATATTTTAATTGTTGGTAAATTTTAGTGTAAAATTAAAGTCTGCGTCCTGTCTGGTCCTACAGAAAGGTATTTTACAGGAACTTCTAATTCTTTTTCAAGGAAAGCAATGTAGTCAGCCAATTGTGATGGTATTTCTTCTACCTTGGTAATCTTAGTTACATCAGTTTTCCAGCCTGCAATCTCTTTTAATATTGGTGTAGGCGCTACCGTGATGATATCGTATGGCATATAATCAATGGTCTCCCCATTGTGCTCATAGTGTGTACAAGCATATATTTTATCAAATCCATCCAATACATCTGCTTTCATCATAATCAGCTCAGTTACGCCATTAAGCATAATCGCATATTTCAATGCAGGTAAATCTATCCATCCGCACCTGCGTGCGCGACCAGTTGTTGCGCCAAACTCATGTCCAACTGAACGTAATGTTTCCCCAACTTCATTGTCAAGTTCCGTAGGGAATGGTCCGCCGCCAACACGGGTACAATAGGCTTTGAAAATGCCATATACTGCACCAACTTTGTTTGGAGCAATACCTAAACCAGTACAAGCGCCTGCAGTAGTGGTATTAGAAGAAGTTACAAAAGGATAAGAACCGAAATCAACATCTAGTAGTGTACCCTGTGCACCTTCTGCCAAAACAGTTTTACCTGCTTTAAGGAACCCATTCACATAATGCTCACTGTCTACATGTGGAATGGTTTTAATGAATTCAATAGCTTCAAAAAATGCAGCTTCTTTTTCCTCAAGCTCATACTCAAACTTGTAATGAGAAAGCAGCTCTTTGTGTTTTTCAACAAGCTTATTGTAGCGCTCTCTAAAATCAGGTAAGGTAGTATCTCCAACTCTTAATCCATTGCGGCCGGTTTTATCCATGTAGGTTGGACCAATACCTTTTAAAGTAGATCCAATCTTATTTTTACCCATTTTCTGCTCATTGGCAGCATCAAGTAATTGGTGCGTAGGAAGGATCAGGTGAGCCTTACGTGCAATAACCAATTTTCCTTTAGCCACTGGGTCGTGCCCGGCAGTTTTAAGGTTATCCAGTTCCCTTTTCAAAATGATGGGGTCTATAACCACACCATTACCAATTAGGTTCATGGTCTTTTCATTAAATATTCCTGAAGGTATGGTATTCAGAACAAATTTTTTGCCATCAAACTCTAACGTATGTCCAGCATTCGGACCGCCTTGAAAACGAGCTATCAAATCATATTGCGGACTCAATACATCAACAATTTTACCCTTGCCTTCGTCGCCCCATTGCAGGCCCAGAAGCACGTCTACTTGCGTCATTCTTAATATTTAATAATAGAAATTTATAATTGGATTATTAACTCGCATTTTTTACTACTGTGTTTTGATTGTTCATTGATGCCTTAGCAGCGCAATCAAAGCAAATACCATAAAGATTTAATGAATGGTGCTTAATGTCAAATTTAAGCAGATCGCCAACCATACTTTGTATTTGATGTACACGTGGATCGCAGAATTCTACTACTTTACCACAATCAATGCAAATGATATGATCATGCTGATGATAACCGTAAGATTTTTCAAACTGTGCCATGTTCTTTCCAAACTGGTGCTTGGTAACAAGATCACAGGAAACCAGCAACTCCAAAGTATTGTAAACAGTTGCCCTGCTTACGCGGTACTTTTGGTTCTTCATATGGATGTAAAGCGTTTCCACATCAAAGTGGTCGTCTCTTGAGTAAATCTCTTCCAGTATGGCAAAACGCTCAGGTGTTTTTCTAAGGCTCTTGTTTTCGAGGTAGGCTTCGAATATTTTTCTTACCAGCTCGCTGTTGTGGTTTGTTGACATAGTATTTAAACTCCTTTCAAAGGTATCATTTTTTATATAAAACGCTAATCATTTGTTGGTATTTTAAGCGTCGAACCGGGTTACTGCAGTAACACCTTTTACCAGCAACAAGTTCTCGATCAGCTTGTCCAGATGTTCCTTATCATTTACAAAGATCATTATAGAGCCATCAAAAATCCCATTGTCTGTATCTACAGTTATAGAACGCATGTTTACCTTAAAATCATTTGATATTACTTTAGTAATGTTGTTGATCAGCCCAACATCATCTATTCCAATAATATGCAGCCCAGTTAGGAAGGTCAGCTCCTGCTGTCTGTTCCATTTAGCTTTGATTACGCGGTAACCATAATTAGCCATCAGTTGTGCCGCATTGGGG
Source organism: Pedobacter sp. UYP24 (assembly GCF_054057295.1). Lineage (NCBI taxonomy): Bacteria > Pseudomonadati > Bacteroidota > Sphingobacteriia > Sphingobacteriales > Sphingobacteriaceae > Pedobacter > Pedobacter sp. UYP24. The sequence continues at coordinate 273,799 of NZ_JBSRZD010000003.1, read as the reverse complement.
CAACTGGTACGGTGTATTTTAATGCCCTCATTTACCGTTACAAAACCAAATACATCATCTCCTGGTATGGGGTTACAGCAGGCCGCAAGCGTATAGTCTATCTTTTGCAGATCTTCACCAATCAGTAAGGTGTCAGATTCCGGACCTTTAACCTTATTCAATAAGGTTTCTATCTTTTGATGATCGCTGCCACCAGACCCTCTATTTTCAATTTCTTTTTCACTGGCCAGATAATCTTTCAGGTCCTTTAGCTCAATCTTGCCTTGAGCCACCGCAATAAAAAGCTCTTGCGTAGATTGCAGCTTAAAAAAATAGCTGATCTTATGTAGGTTGTCAGTGTTGTAGGTGATCTTTAGCGATTTCAGTTTTCGCTCTAAAGATTCCTTGCCCATCTCTGCAATCTTCCGCTTTTCCTCTTTTAAGGAAGACTTAATCTTTGATTTTGCCTTGGCGGTAACCACTATGTTAAGCCAATCTTCTTTTGGTGTTTGTTTACCTGAGGTAATGATTTCTACCTGATCTCCATTCTGCAACTTATAAGAAAGCGGAACCAGTTTGTGGTTTACCTTAGCGCCAATACATTTGGCACCTACATCGGTATGTATCTCAAAAGCAAAGTCTAATGCGGTGGCACCCAATGGTAACTGTAGCAAAGCGCCCTTTGGTGTAAAAATGAAGATCTCATCAGAAAAGAGGTTCATCTTAAAATCATCTAAAAAGTCAAGCGCATTAGATTCCGGATTGCTCAGCATTTCCCGAACGTTCATAATCCATTGATCCAAACCATTGTCTGTGCTAGACTCCTTATATTTCCAATGCGCAGCAAATCCTTTTTCAGCAATCTCATTCATGCGTTGTGTACGAATTTGAACTTCAACCCATTGCCCTTTAGGACCCATAACCGTTGTGTGTAAAGATTCATATCCATTTCCTTTTGGAGAGGAAACCCAGTCCCTCAGCCGGTCAGGATTAGGCCTGTATAAATCAGTAACAATAGAATAAGCCTTCCAGCATTCTGCTTTTTCATGCTCAGGTAAACTATCCAGTATAATACGGATGGCAAAAAGATCATAAACCTCTTCAAAAGGAATATTCTTGCTTTTCATCTTGTGCCATATGGAATGGATGGACTTAGGTCGCCCATAAATGCTGGCTACTAAACCCTGCTCGGCAAGGATATCGTTAATCGGTTCCACAAAACGCTTTATAAATAAGTTGCGCTCCGTCTTTTTTTCATTCAGCTGTGTAGCAATAAATTTATACGTATCAGGCTCCAGATATTTCATGGAAAGATCTTCCAATTCTGATTTAATGGTATATAAACCCAATCTGTGCGCAAGTGGTGCATAAAGGTAAATAGTTTCAGAGGCAATCTTCAGCTGTTTCTGCCGGGGCATAAAATCCATGGTCCGCATGTTATGCAACCTATCGGCCAGCTTAATCAATATTACCCTAACATCATCTGCCAGTGTAAGGAGCATCTTTCTAAAGTTCTCTGCTTGCAGGGAGCTGTTGTAATCAAATACACCAGATATCTTAGTAAGCCCGTCAATAATCTTAGCCGTTTTCTTACCAAACTCGCGCTCAATATCTTCCAGGGTAATGTCCGTATCTTCTACCACGTCATGAAGCAGTGCACATACAATAGAGGTAGTTCCCAATCCAATTTCTTCAGCTGCAATCTGTGCCACTGCAATAGGATGGTAGATGTAAGGCTCACCAGATTTACGACGCATATTCTTGTGGCTTTCAAGCGCCATATCAAAAGCCTTTCTAATCTCTTTTTTGTCTCCCCGTTGCATGGTTGGCTTGCAGGCGCGTAAAAGCGCCCTGTACCTTTTCAGGATCTCTAGCTTTTCCGCTTCTAAATCAATTACCAATGCGTTTTTCATTCGTGCTGTATTTGTTTTTTGAATATAATGTATTTTCTATTTAAGCGAACATAAACAGTACAATAAAACTTCAATAATACTGTTTTATAGTATGGTTATTGTACTGGTTTATTTACGAAAAATAAAGCTATTTGTTTGTAAAATAATTACATTAGATAGTTATTGAAAACTAAAATATAAAAATAGCCGTACCTTTACTGGATCATAAATTTATGAAATTTTATAGGTTTTTTATTCTGTCAATTGTCATTATTAGCAGCGGTTCCTTGAAAGCGCAGGATTATGGTGTGCCTGTACGGATGCCTATACTTGGTAAAAATGATACCATCAGGGTAGCGGGGACTAACGACAATGGCGAGATGATTCCATGGATACCGCTTAATGAAGTGGTCATCTACGGCTATAGGATTTTCAAAACCCCTGCAGATCAGGTTGCTTTTAACCGTCTAAAATACAATGTAATGAAAGTTATGCCTTATGCGCTTTATGCCAAAAGAAGGTATGAGCAGCTGGAGCAGGAAGTTGCCACAACCCCTGATAAAAAAGAGCAAAATAAGTTTGTAAAGCAGTGTGATAAAGAGATCAAAGACATGTTTAACCGCGAAATTAAAGAACTAACCATTACTCAGGGACAAATTTTAACTAAGCTGATAGATAGAGAGCTTGGGCGTACTACATATGATATCGTTAAAGAAACTAAAGGCGGAATTACCGCGTTTTTATATCAATCTGTTGCCCGCGTAGTTGGGCACAACCTGAAGAGCACCTATGATGCAAAGGAGGATAGGGACATCGAGTCCATCATTGTTTCTTCTGGTTTTTATCAATAATACCTATGCAAGATCCTGCTAAAAGCATTCACCAGTTCAAGGTAAAACTGATCAACGGTGCTGAAAAAAGTCTTTCCGAATACAAAAACAAAGTACTTCTGGTGGTAAATATCGCATCTGGATGTGGCTTTGCACCACAGCTTGCAGAATTGCAGGAACTATATACTGAGTTTAATCCCAATCATTTTGAGATACTGGGTTTCCCCTCCAACGATTTCGGAAGACAAGAGCCATTAGATGGATTTGCTATTGCGGATTTCTGTACCGTCAATCACGGTGTTAAATTTCCACTATTTGAAAAGATCATGGTAAGAGGTGCAGCAGCGCATCCCCTTTATCAATTCCTCACCAAAGTATCCACACCAAGGTGGAATTTTCATAAATACCTGGTCAACAAGGATGGAGAGGTGGTCGATTATTTCTTCCCATTTACCAAACCAAAATCTTCTAAAGTGAAAAAGAAGATTCAAAAATTGCTTTAATCTCCACTATGAAATTAGATATACTCGTACTTGCCGTACATCCAGATGATGCAGAATTGGGCTGTTCAGGAACAATTTTAAAGCACATATCAGCTGGTAAAAAGGTAGGTATAATTGATTTCACCAGGGGTGAACTCGGTACCCGAGGTACTGCAGAAACCAGGGATGAAGAAGCAACTGATTCGGCTAAAATACTCGGATTGCATGCCCGCGAAAACCTAAGGTTTAAGGACGGTTTTTTTAAGAATGATGAACAGCACCAGCTGGAAGTTATAAAGATGATCCGTAAGTATCAGCCAGAAATTATACTCAGTAACGCATTGGAAGACAGGCATCCTGATCATGGTAGAGCAGGGGATCTCGCTAATGATGCCTGCTTTTATTCAGGACTGTCAAAAGTGGAAACTAAAATGAATGGTGTGTCTCAGCAGGCATGGCGACCAGCCTTAGTGCTACAGTATATTCAGGATAGGTATCTTAAGCCAGATATTATTATTGACATTACTCCATTTATGGATACTAAAATCAAATGCATTCAGGCTTTTAAAACCCAGTTTTACAACCCAGATCAGGAAGATGGTCCGGGTACTTATATCTCTTCACCAGAGTTTTTCGATAGTGTAATAGGCAGGGCAAGAGAAATGGGCAAATCAATTGGAACAACCTATGCAGAAGGTTTTACCTCAAGAAAACTTTTAGGTGTAAACAGCTTGTTTGATTTAAAATAATCTAAAGCGTAGGTAATATCTTTTCCATAATAGCTATTCCTTCGTCAATATGTTGTTCATCCATGCATAAGGAAGGCCTAAATCTTATCGTTTGGCTATAGCATCCTAAAAACATCACATTTTGTTCCATGCCCTTTTTTATAAAGGTATCACGCATGGCTTTATCAGGGAAATCAAACGCACAAAACAAGCCTTTTCCACGTACATTGCTCATCTTTTCAAATCTATTACTCAGTTTAGTTAAGGCATCCTGAAGATGCGCGCCCACCCTGGTTGCATTATCGCACAAATGATCTTCTTTAATGATTTGCAATATCTGCGATGAACGGACCATATCAACCAGGTTGCCGCCCCAGGTAGAGTTTATCCTGGATGAAACTTTAAATACATTACGCTCCACCTCATCTACTTTATTACCGACCAGAATTCCGCATACCTGCATCTTCTTGCCAAAAGCTAAAATATCAGGCTGCGCCTGTTCGCTGTAGTGCTGGTGACACCAGAACTTGCCGGTCAATCCAACACCGGTTTGCACCTCGTCATATATTAAGAAGGCATCATTATCGTCTGCAATAGATTTTAGCTGAATTAAAAACTCTTCTCTCAGGTGATTATCGCCACCTTCAGATTGTATGGGTTCTATAATGATGGCGCAAATATCATCCTTAAAATCAGCAAAAGCTTGTTTAACCTTTTCAATAGAAAGGTCTTCCGTTTCAATTGCAATCCTTAAATTTTCAGCATTTAAAGGGAATTTAATTGTTGGTATCGGGATCCTTGGCCAGTCGAACTTGGCAAACCATTTCGTTTTATCAGGTAGGGTATTGGTTAAACTTAAGGTATAGCCAGTTCTGCCGTGAAATGCCCTCTCAAAATGTAGCACCTTAAAGCCTTTTTCTTGCTGGTAACCTTTGCTAAAGTTTTTCTGAACTTTCCAATCCATCGCTACCTTTATTGCATTCTCAATTGCCAGTCCGCCGCCTGCAATAAAGAAAGCATGCGGCAAATAATCAGGTATCCCAATTTTAGAAAAGGTGTCAACAAACTGAGCATACTGCTGTGTATAAACGTCAGAATTGGAAGGATTGGCAAGAGCAGCCAGCAACAGGTTTTTCTTAAAGTTCTCATCACCCATCATCTTGGGGTGGTTATAGCCCAAAGGTACAGAAGCAAAGCAGGTAAAGAAATCAAGCAGGCGACGCTGATATTTAGAATCGTAAATATAAACACCATCACTCTTTTCAATATCGTAAGTTAGGTCAAAGCCATCTGCTAAAATATGTTTGCCTAGAGTTTCGTTAACCAGTTCTGGAGTTACGTTCAGCTTGTACATATTGCTATAATTTGGTGTCTAGTAAAGTTAATTAAAAACCCCAAAATAATCCAGTTGAGTAGTTATATCCTTTACTTCTGTAAGTAATGAGTGTTTCAATACTGATGTTAGCTAATCCCTCTCTTCCAATTCAAATATTTGCTCCAGCGGAATTTCAAATGTTCTTGCTATTTTAAGTGCGAGAACAGTAGAAGGAACATACTTTCCCGATTCAATGGTATTTATGGTTTGTCGCGATACCTGGATCAAATCAGCAAGTTCTGCCTGTGTAATGTTTTTAATGGCCCTTTGCACTCTTATGTTATTTTTCATCTGCCGATTTTTCTTTTCTAAGTAGCCAAAGACTAATGTTAAACTTCAGGATAAAAACCAGCAATATGGTCAGCGTGTTATAAATCAGGAATCCAAGAAAGTTCGAGCCATAGATGAATAGATTAGCCATCAAAAAAATGCCGTAGGATATCAGTACTGCCCACTGCCAGCTTTTCAACCTCAGCAAAGAAATGTATTCATCTTCCTGCTTTTCCTTAGCAAAGGAGATCATCAATAAACCAACCAAAATTAGGGTAGTTAACAATTCTTTCTGGAAATTTTCACCCGTACCTCTTCCGTATGTCCAATCCCAAGCCTTAAATTCCAGGCTATCGTTGTTCACATTTAGGGTTGGGTAAATTGAATAGCAAAAGATAAATAACCCAAACGAAGCTATAAATGTAATCCAGCCAATAGCTTTGTAATAATTGGGAATCAAAAGAGAATTTTTCATAACGCTATATATTTATTTGTTTCAAATGTAAAACAAATAATTCATAATGTAAAACAAACTTTACTATTTGTACAGTTTGTCTTTCATTCCCATGATACCTAACAACCCACCAGTATGCATAGCGACTATCTTTTCTTCAGCTTTAAATGCTCCTTTTTGCAGCAGATCATCAATGGCATAAAACATTTTTGCGGTATATACCGGATCAATCAACATGCCTTCCTGGGCAACAAAAGTTTTGATGTAAGTAATCAGCTCAGGAGTAGTTTTAGCATATCCACCAAAATGATAATCCGTATGGAGGGTCAACTGTTCAACAGAGCCGGTATACTTTAAAATTTCATCAGTTATAAAACTTCCGTCTTTTAAAACCGGGATAACATGAAGGATCGTTTTTAAACCACGTTGCTGTATGCCCTTTAGCAATCCTGCTGCGGTAGTTCCCGTACCAGCAGCACAAAATAAATGGTCAATATCATCAGGTAACTCGTCGATAATCTCTGCACAGCCAATTATAGCCTCTTTAGATGCACCGCCTTCATCAACAAAATAAGTACTTGGGTTCTGGTGAAAATACGTGTTGTATAACAGGTGTTTATTTCGGTAGTTATCCCGATCTGTAAAGATCAACTCCATTCCAAACAATTTGCAAAGCAAGAGCATCTCATTTTCTACTGCTTCGCCTCTAACAAATGCTGTGCTTTTTAATCCCGATCTGGCGCATGCAGCGGCAGTGGCAACTAAATGATTGGAATACGCGCCGCCGAAAGTAACCAGGTGACTTTTGTTTGCATTCTTAGCCTGAAGTAAAATGTATTTGAGTTTACGCCATTTATTACCAGATATATAGGGGTCGATTAAATCATCCCGTTTAACCACAATCTGATTTCTAGAAGGGTGTTTTAATCTTTGTAATGGGCTAAATACATCAGTTAACATGTAACAAATATAATAGCCTTTTTATTGAGATGGAGCGCTTATGGTTTGAAATAAATTTTCCTGATTAGGTAGGGAAAGAAATTCAACACTATTTTCACGTTTTCAGTAAAGTTTTTCATGTTTAAAATATTTTGGTACAGTAAACGTTGCAGAACAAAAAACAGGCCAATTTCTTTTTTTAAATATGTAATCTGTAAAGATTAGTTTTGCAATATGAAACCGCCCCGCTCTATTTAGTTAGAATCAAGTTTTATAGTGGTGGATAACGTTATATTAACATAGGAAAAGTAAAAATTTAATGGAAAACCTAAAAGGTTACGCAGACCTGGACGATCAGGAATTGTATGAACATTTAAATATTGTGGTAGATAAAGGACAATCGTTGCTTCGCATTGATAAATTCCTGATGCACCGTGTAGAGAATGCCTCCCGTAACCGCATACAGAATGCAATAGAGGCCGGTAATGTGCTGGTTAACAAGAGTACCATAAAGGCAAGCTATAAAGTAAAACCTGCTGATGAAATTTCTGTAGTGTTCCCGCACCCCCCTCGTGATACTGAAGTTTATCCAGAAGATATTCCACTGGATATCATTTACGAAGACAAAGATCTGCTTGTAGTAAACAAACCTGCTGGCATGGTGGTGCACCCCGGTTATAATAATTATACAGGTACTTTGGTTAATGCGCTTGCCTTCCATTTTGATCAGCTACCGCAGTTACCAGGTAACGAAGGGAGGCCCGGTCTGGTACATCGTATAGATAAGGATACATCTGGTCTGCTGCTTATTAGCAAGAACGAGATCACCATGACCAAGCTCGCTAAGCAATTTTTTGACCATAGCATTACCCGTAAATATGTGGCACTTGCCTGGGGCGATGTGCTTGAAAATGGTACTGTTAGCGGATATATCGGTCGCAGTTTAAAGAACCGGATTATTATGGATGTATATGACGACGAAGAAAAAGGTAAGTGGTCTGTAACACATTATACCGTTCTTGAACGTTTAGGCTATGTAACATTAATTAGCTGCCAGCTTGAAACTGGTCGCACACACCAAATCAGGGCACACATGCAACACATCGGACACCCCTTATTTAATGATGCCAATTACGGCGGCGATAAGATTGTTAAAGGCACTACCTTCAACAAATACAAGCAATTTGTGCAGAACACCTTCAGTTTAATACCCCGACAGGCGTTGCACGCACAAACTTTAGGGTTTATACACCCAACTACGCAGCAGTATATGGAGTTTGAAGCACCCTTACCGGCAGATTTTGATGCAGCCCTAAATAAATGGAGAAATTACATCGTACAACCCCAGTAAATGCAACAGCAATACCTTATACATAACGACGAGTTTATTTCATCAGATCAACCTGTACTTAGCGCTCAAAACAGGGGTTTTAAGTATGGCGACGGTCTTTTTGAAACCATGCGCATGTGCAATGGCAAGCTACAGTTTGCAGAACAGCATGCCGATAGGTTAAGGAATGGAATGAAGGCGCTTAAAATGGAAGGTACGCTACTGATGGACGAGTATTTCTTGAAGCAAAAAACTACAGAACTGGCGCGAAAGAACAAGCTGAAAGACAATGCCCGGTTCCGCTTATCTATTTACAGAGATGGCGCCGGACTATACACTCCAGAAAGTAATAAGACCGGATATTTACTGGAAGCCGCTGCTTTATCTGACGCCGGATATGAGTTAAATAAGAAAGGCTTAATCGTAGATGTATTTGATGAGATCACTAAATCGCCAGATAAGTTGTCTAATTTCAAGACCACCAACTCTTTGATTTATGTAATGGCGGGACTTTTTAAAAAGCAGCACGGACTGGACGATGCCTTTATCCTCAATAATGCAGGTTTTCTTTGCGAAAGTATAAGCTCTAACATCTTTGTGGTTTACAACAAAGAAATTTATACACCTGCGCTTTCAGAAGGATGTGTGGCAGGGGTAATGCGCAGCGTTGTTACCGGTATTGCAAAACAGGGTGATATCCAGTTAATTGAAGCGCAGATCAATCCTGAAGTGTTAAAAGAAGCCGATGAGGTTTTTATTACCAACGCGGTAAAAGGTATACAATGGGTTATGGGGTATGGGCGTAAGCGCTACTTCAATGAGGTATCTAAATTTATGAGTTCCAAGTTGAACGCTGTTGTTTGACCATAACCATCACTGGCATTTTTATTTTCTCTATCTTGACCTATAAAACCACCTGGTGATGAAATATAGGCTGCTGATTATCTTTTTATTAATTAATGCATTCGCTACGCAGGCACAGTATAAATCCCAGCCTGAAAACAATGTAGTGATCACATCCGTGGAACAGAAAACTCGGGTATACCTCAACGAAAATAACACCTTACAGATTAATGTATCCCCTAAAGATGTTCTGAAGTTTAAAGTAGCCGGATCAGTACGTTACAGCGACCTGGGTGCCAAGGGCGATGGAAAAACAGACGATATGTATGTCATTGCCGCTACTCATGCATTTGCCAATTTGCAGGGCCTTAGTGTAAAAGCCGACGATGGAGCCACCTATTATATTGGAGGGAAGGAACGTACGGCGGTCATACAAACCGACACTTATTTCGGCACAGCCACGTTCATCATCGATGATACCGAAGTGAAAAATCATAATGCTGCTGTTTTTACGGTGAGTTCTTCCCTTAAACCATTTAAACTAAAGTCGATAGCTTCACTTAAAAGGAACCAGAAAAAAATCGATGGCTCCTTTCCCGGCCCTTGTCTAATCACGGTCACGAATTCAAACGTAAAACAGTATATCCGATTTGGCCTAAACCAAAATACCGGTTCTTCGCAGACTGATATCATTCTTTCAGACAAAAATGGTAACGTGGATAGCAATGCACCAATCATCTGGGATTTTGACCAGATCACAGATATGACTGCTTTGCCTATCGATGAAAAGCTGTTGAACATTACAGGAGGACGATTCACCACCATTGCCAATAAAGCCGAATCAAAGTACACCTATTACAGCCGGAACATCAGCATCAGACGTTCCCATGTGCTTGTAGAAGGATTGCAGCACAACATCACTGGCGAAGGGGACCATGGGGCACCGTATGGAGGCTTTCTCAATATCGGTGACTGTGCTTACGTAACGGTAAAAAACACCATACTTACTGGTCACCAGACCTATAGCACCATCGGTGCGGCAGGTAAGCCGGTAACAATGGGCACTTACGACCTGTCTGTAGACCATGCGCTCAACGTTTCTTTTATAAACTGCAGCCAGATCAATGACATTAATGATACCAAATATTGGGGTATTATGGGTTCAAATTTTTGCAAAAACTTGCTTTATGACCATTGTACACTTTCCCGGTTTGATGCCCATCAAGGAGTTGCAAATGCCACCATCCGCAACTCTAAACTGGGCCACATGGGGATCAATGCCATTGGCAGCGGACTCTTGACAATCGAGAATACTACCGTGCTTGGAAGAAGTTTTGTGAACCTGCGGCCCGACTATGGCAGTACATGGCAGGGGGAGTTGCTGATCCGTAATTGTGTTTTTATTCCTGCTGCCGGAAAGCCTATCAATGCCTCGCTGATAAGCGGATCTTATTCGGGTGAGCATGATTTTGGATACACGTGTTACATGCCCGAAAAGATTACCATCGAAAACCTCCAGATAGATGACTCCAAGCATTCTGATAACTATCAAGGGCCAACCATTTTTGCCAACTTCAATCCAGAAATGAAGAGCGATTCCTATCAGGAAAAGTTTCCCTACATTAAGACTAAAGAGGTTATACTCCGAAACGTTACAACTACCAGTAAAAAAGCGCTACGGATTAGCGATAATCCATTTATGTTTAAGGATGTAAAAATTGTACAGGAGCAATAGTTTGCAGGAGCAGACGTCCAACATTATCGTTTATAATTTTTTCATTGATTTCCATCACTTTATTGCCTCTGCAAATTCTACAGTTCTATAATGTTATAGTTTGTTTTTTGGATTTCTGTTAGAGTTGAAAATATGCAAAATATAAATTTGATTTTCATCTGGTGCTAGTTCGAATAAAATTATAAAAGGAAATTTAGGAACTACATATTGGCGATAGGAACCAATTTTTACAGGGTAAAATAATGGTTGATTTGATATGACTGAAAGCGAAGCTTCAATTACAGATAGGAAGCGTTATCCTAGTCCCTCTTTCTTTGTTTCATACCAATCGTAAGAATCTTGAAGTTCATTACCTGCAAGTGACGAAATGATAATTGTGCAACTCAATGATATAAAATTATCGATTTAGCAAATTCTGCTTTAAGTCTGAGAAGGAGATTCCCTTATCTTTACCAGTCTTGAGGTCGTTTGAACGGTTATTTAGCTCATCAATTAGCTTTTTATCTTCCCACCAAATGTAGGATGAAGACTGATTGTCAATAGAATATTTAAGTCCCATTTTATCTAGGAAAGCCAAAACAGATTTTTCAGCAGATTGATCTTCAATGTTTATTGTTAGTGTGCTCATACCTAAAGATTATGTATGGTAAAATTACTTAAAATTTTAGATAAAAAACTACTTATCGTTATATCTGGTTATGGGCTGGAAGTGGTTTCGCTTTGGGCTGGATAAGGTTTCAGTTAGGTTTTGCTTGGGAATTCGTTGTTAAAAGGTACCTTTTCCCAAGCAAGCCCCAACCAATACCTAAGCAAAGGTTTACTCAGTCTGGAACGAAGCCATAACCAGATGCGATGCAGATAATAGAATCATTCCTTATATTAGGGAAGATTCTGGACCTTAAATTACGTGTTATGAAGAAGATATCTTTAATATTCGTACTGCTATTAGCTAGCTTATTGATCAAGGCGCAAATAAAAAAGGAAATTGTAGCAGACGATGAGCAGAATATAAAAATTCAAGTACCTAAAATTGTTAAAAAGGATGACATCAGATCTTTGATTTTTAAATCTATTTGGACTCAGAGGTTTACAGACTCGCTGGCTGCAATACCAAAAGACGAAGCGCATATGCTTTCAGTAGCAGTTTCATTTAATAAAATGGGCGAGGTGGATACAGTTTATTTTTCTGCGAAGATGACGCCTAGACTGAAAGATTTTTTTGTGCCTATTAATGAATTGAAATCTGCTATCTCAAAGCGTATTTCAATATCTAAAGTTTATAAAGATGTAGTTATACTATTTCCAGTTTTGTTTCATTATAGAGATCATAATATGATTAAAAAGGGTATTCTAATTGATGACTTTATTAATTTATGGCCCAGACTGAGTAAGGAAGATGATCTTAAAAAGCTCGTTCTTTTAGAGCCTTATAACGTTTGGACAGTGAAGTATATTTAAGGTTGTCGAATCAGCCCCACACTTCATTTTGCTGATTGCCTAAAGATAATGTAACCAATTTTGACTCTGACCTCATCAATAAATAAGAAACTAATGGAATGGCTTAAATATATATTAAAAGTAAGCACTTATACGCTCTTATTTCTTGCTGTTGCCCACTCGTCGAAAGCACAAATAAAAGTCGGGGAAATTGCTCCTGAATTATCAATCAAGGATTGGATTAAAAATGTTCCTGATAGCAAGGATTTGAAGGGAAAATTCATTGTAATAGATTTTTGGGCCACCTGGTGCGCACCTTGTTTGGAAACTCTGCCGCACATGAATACGCTGGTTGAACAGAATAAATCCAGGAAGGATTTAGTATTTTTAGCTTTAACAGATGAAAAGAAAGATAAAGTAAACTCTTTATTAAAGCGTGTTTCATTTTCTGCAGCAGTTGTTACTGATCCTACCCGTAAAATATTTGATGAATATAAAATTGATCAAATACCCACATGCGTGATCATTGATGATAAAAGCAAGATCAAATGGGTTGGACATCCTTCAAAACTTAATAATCAAATCATCCAAAATATTTTAAATGGGCAAAGTCCAGAGTCACTTCCTATTGACGAGAACCCGTCTCCACAACGAATGAGTAAGGTAGCAGACTCTTTATCAAAACGCTATGGTACTTATTTTATGGATGATGAGATTAAGGAGTATTTTAATCTGGGACCATTATCTGCTGAAAAGGCGATTATGAAGATGTGGGGTGGAAGGAAGATAATTGTTGTTGGATATAGCTTGAAAGATGAGTTTGCAAATTTCTTACATGTGGCCAGTAATCAGGTAGTTTTGCCAGAAAAAATAGCTAAAAGCCGGCTTTCCTACCTATATAAAACGAAAGAAATTAGAAAGGACAGTGTATTGTTTAATTTAATTCTTGACCGTTTAAATTTGAAATATAAAATAAAAGATACCCTGGTTGAAGTGATGCAGTTTGAAGTGGTTGATAAAGGGTTACTCAAAAAGGTTGAGGCTGATCCTTTATCAAAATCATCGCGCGCTAGCTCATCTGAGTCTTACATTGGCGTTGTCAATAGTTCCTTCTCTTCATTCAAAAGTGAAATTGAAGATGCTTTTAATACCATAGTTGTTTTAAAAGAAGAGAAGAATTTTGAAAAGAAGGTGTCTTTGACCCTTAAGAAAGATAATTTGGAGAGTTTAAAAACCGCGCTAAAATCTTATGGAATTGAAGTAAGTTTCTTGAAAAAGATTATGCCAGCTTACATATTTTAAACCATGAGAAAGCTTATTCTATCTGTACTGTTTTTATTGGCAACCTATACCGCTCAAGCTCAACTTAACTACTCAATAACTGGAACAGTGAGGGGTGAGAAAGATGGAAGATTACCTGGGGCGACTGTTTTTTTGGATGGAACAGAGAAAAAGACAGCTACCAATGAGAACGGAGAATTTAGGCTAGATAACTTATCGCCAGGTACCTATGAGTTAACAGTTCATTATCTCGGTTTTAATACCTTGAAGCAAAATGTAATTATTTTGGATAAATCCATTGCTTTAAAATTAGCATTAGAGCATTCTGAAGAGGAATTACAAGAAGTGGTGATTTCCGGCTCGGAAAGTAACAATAAATTTTTAGGTCTTTTTTTACGAAACTTCTTAGGCGATACAGAAAACGGAAGATCTTGTAAAGTTTCAAATCCTGAAATACTTAAGTTCTCAGAAAAGACACTTTTTGTAATGGCTAAGACAAATGGTTTTCTGGAAATAGTAAATGAAAATTTGGGATATAAGATAAAATACTTGCTCCGTGATTTTAGAATGAACCGGGTAACTTCGGTGACCAGCTATACTGGCGAATGTATTTTTGAGGAGATGAAAGGGACTGAAGCAGAGGAACAAAAATGGGCGGAACAAAGGGGAAGGGCATACCTGGGATCGTTTTTACATTTTATGAGATCGGTATACAGTAATACTGCAGACACTGAAGGTTTTAGCTGCCGTTTTCTAGTTGACCAAAATATGCTTACGCAGCGACTGAGTGATAAAGTAGAGGTGGAGCACTTAAGCAAAATGGATAAGAAGCAGCTATTAATGTTTAGATTTCTGTTGCCACTGTATGTTCAATACGACCCATTAAAAAATCATGCTGCATCCGGCGAAGATAGCGCCACTAAATCCTTCAAGGAGGGTAAAGGGTCTCTTCTTTTTCCATTTCTAGAAAATGCATTGATTGATAGAAAGGGTGCTCTGGTTGATTACAGAAGTTTTTTGATTAAACTAAATTGGGGAACTAAACGACTTGGGGATCAGCTTCCCTATGAGTATTTACCCTAAGTCATAAATTACGATCGAGGAATGACAACCTGTTTAAATCTTCTCTCCGGCGACTAATCTGATCGATATTAATAAGTTTCACCACTTTCCGGGTTGAATTTGTGCCGTGTTTCATCTGTGACTACCGGCAATCTGGTAACTAGAGAATGAACAAAAGAAAGCAACGAGTTATTAAAGGAAGATAGGTGCCTTTCATTTTTAATGTATTACCCTCGTATGCTAAAATCAAAACATTTTCTCCGCTTTAATCGTCCAAACAAATGTATATAGTGAATTGCATTTTACAAATTTGTTGACCTCTAAAAGAATTAATTTGATTTTCAATTCCGTAAAGCGTATGTTTACGCCATACAGTCAGTTATGATTGAAACTATTAAAAATAAAGCCTTGCGGCTTCTTTGGGAGAAAGGAGATGGCAGTAAACTACCTCCTGCGCAGATAAAGAAAATAAAGCTCATTTTGCAAATCATTGACGATCTGGAAGAAGTTCCAGAAGATCTTGCAAATTTGGTTTCATTCCGGCCACATCCTTTAAAGGGCAACCTGCAGGGATTTTGGAGCCTAAATGTTACAGGTAATTATAGAATCATCTTTCGCTTTGCAAACAAAACTGCTTTCGATTTAGACTATTTAGATACGCATTAATATGAAAAGAGAAATGGAATTAACCCACCCGGGAGAAATTTTAAAGATGGAAATTGTGGAAGGTCGTGCTTTAACCATTGCTAAAGCCGCTGAATTATTAGGCGTTACTAGACCCACATTATCTAATGTATTGAATGGTAAGGCTGCTATAACGCCTAATATAGCTTTAAGAGTTGAAACGGTATTTGGAGGTGCAGCACGTTTTTGGGTTCGTATGCAATCATCATATGACCTATCAATAGCTAAAAAAGGGTTTATGGAGAATCCACCTAATATTACACAATATAAATTCGTTTGATTAATCAGAAAACCACATTCAATGACCATCTAGGTTTGTGTCCAAGTTCAGATGAGGCTTAAGTGCTGTCGTGATTTTTGTCTCTATTCTTGGCTAATCGGTTAGAACATTTAAATCATTATTTCACCCTTTTTTGATAGCGCGCGAAACCCCTATGTCTTCATATGACCCGGTACTATAAAACGGTATGCTTTAATCATTGTATAACTTCTCAACACAGGGCATATGTATGGCTATTGTAGCACATTTTCAAAAGCAAACTTATCGTAAATATTGTATTTAATGCGATGGCAAATGTAAGTTTGAAATCTAATAATAAATTTGGTTGAATAAAAAACTATAAGCAATGGGAGGCCGTATAGTGCTAGATATCAATAATATATTCATAAGTCGCGTAAGATTCTTATTTCTAATTGTAGTATCCATTTTCTTGAGTTGCGAAAAAAAGATTACTGATGAGCAGTTTGAACAAAGAGTGTTAAGCGAGATATTTGTTAGGGTTGTTGATTCTACTTATAAGGATAAAAGAGTTTATGCAAGTTTTCCGGAAAGAGGTGAAGATATTTATAACAAAAATGGAAAATGGGTTGGACGAGATACAATTGGACAACATAAAAGAGATATCGATTATGAAATTAAAATAGAAGCTTTAAAAAAAGACACACTTAATCTTATTATTGCTATTGGAAAGGGTGGCTTGATCAATGACAAAATAGACCTACAAAATTACAACAGTCGAAAATTTATATTTAGACACCTTTCCGAATTACCGCCAGCTCCTGATTATAAAAGTTGGACTGTTAAGCACCCTAAATTCGCTGGAGTTTTGGTTTTTTCTAAAATAAAATTTGATGTTAGAAAGCAATATGGAACTTTAGAAGTAAGTTATTATTGTGGAGAAAGATGTGGCTTAGGTTATGTAGTAACTATTAAAAGAATAGATGATAAATGGGTAGTCAGTAAAGTTGAGGATACATGGATTTCATAGATACGGTTGTAAACAGCATCTTTAAATCTTCTCTCCGGCGGTCATTTTCTTAATCTCTAATTCAGCAGATTCGTCCGGTTGGCCACCTAATTCAATTGCCTCTTTCATTTTGGCGATAGCTGCATCTTTCTTTCCTGTTTTGTATAAAAGATGGCTTTGCATCTTTATGTACCATGGATTGCTTTTTATAACGTCTTTTGGTATTTTATTTGTCCAGTTAATTGCAGCTTCCAATGTAGCAGAGTCATCAGCAAACAACAACACCGAGTTTTGGCAGGTATGGAGTTTATCAAAGTCTATTTGTTTGCTTTTTTCAAGGTAGTTGTTAGTCTCAATAACAAAATTAGGCCAGTCTTCGGACCATTCGTAATAAGTGATAGGAGCAGTTAAGGCAAACTCTTCAGCATAATCTGGATACTTATCTTGAAGTGTCTGATTTAGCTTCACCCAGTCCACATTTTTTGCCATGTCACCGCCATACCCCACCATCCCACCACCATACTCAGTCTTTACACCATTTACTCTTATGACTGGAAAGATAACCTCATCAAAAATGATCGTCTTCATTAGCTCTACACGTCTCTTTTCGCCAATTAACTTGTCAAATTGTTCAAAATTCGTAGCTACAATTGGAAAGCCCGGGTCTTTACTTGTTCTGGTTCCTTGGGCAATTAACTGCAAGTTACGTTCGGTATTGAGGTTTTTTTGAGAGGTAAGATAAAGGTTAATATACATTGGCAATACCTGGTCATCTCTTGAGCTCTCTGCCGCTGTTATTAAATTGGATAAATAGCTCGTGTCCGCCTTTTTGTTGGCAAACTGAGCTTTTAATTGCAAATATTGAGTTTTAGGATTAAGGGCTTCTTCAGACTTTTTAACGAATTCTGCACCTGTGGCAGTACCACCTTTAATAAAGTGAATTAAATTTCCCTCCGGAGTAAAAAAGAGGTAGGTAGGATAGGAGTCGACCTTATATTGACTATGAATTTCTTCAACGTCTTTGTACCGGCTCTTAGTGTAACCGTCGTCCTTATTGGTTTTATCGAACAGGGCCGCTACATTTATAAAATTCTTGTT
This sequence comes from Pedobacter sp. UYP24, assembly GCF_054057295.1. Classification (NCBI taxonomy): domain Bacteria; kingdom Pseudomonadati; phylum Bacteroidota; class Sphingobacteriia; order Sphingobacteriales; family Sphingobacteriaceae; genus Pedobacter; species Pedobacter sp. UYP24. Next base: position 256,133 of record NZ_JBSRZD010000003.1, on the reverse strand, counting down.
GAAGAAATCGCCAACTTCTTTTAGTGGAAAAATATTCTTCTTCATTGTTCTGCATGGCACACACCAGGTGGTATACGCATCTAAAAAAATGTATTTGTTTTCTTTTTTAGCCTTTGTTTAATTTGAGCCCAGGATGATTGATGATCAAACTGTATACCTTCGGAAGATTGAGCGTTTGCAGTAGCGGATGCTAATAGTAACAACATTCACAGTTTTAGCGTTTTCATACTTAATATTTGGGAGTAGTAATATAGGGAATAAATTCAGCATAATTAATAAATTGTCGATGGAGGGAGGCCGATTATTCACCTTTTAAGTTAAACTAAGTTAAAAGTTTTGTGGAAAAACGTAAAAGTTGTAGATTGATATGGTCAAGCTTACGTTGTCTGATCTTAATCGAATTTAAAACTATGAAAATTAAACTCTTAATTTCCATTCTCCTAGTCTGTGGAATAACTAAAGCGCAAACGCTTAAGCTAAAGCCAGGACAGAAATTCAGCTACGAAGCCATAAACGAAATTGAGCGAATAAATCAAACTGGTAGTTCTAAAAATTATGAATATTGGAAAACCAATTTTGTAGTATTAAATCACGCAAAGAACACCTATACATTACGTGCCTCACCGGAAATATTTCTAAAAAAATGGGGCGAAGATATAGATGATTCGACAGTACCGTTTGAAGAACAGCCAGATGATTTTATGTCAATTGCTAAGAAAGTAATAACCAATTCGTCATACGAATTAATTATAGACGATAATGGTAAGATCACCGGTATAAATGGCATACCAGAAATAAAAGCTGCAATTTTGGTAAAATTGAAGGAGCTAAATACGCCGGAGGGTGATCAAAAACATGCAGAACTTACAGAGATGATTATCACAAATAATTATTTAAAGGCACGCTCGTCCTTTTTCGAGCGCACAACAAAAGCTTTAGAGCGGGTTACCAAAAGCGGATTGATTCTTTCATACAATAGTGACACTACAAATAATAGTATTTCTTCCCAGGGCAATCAAACAAACGTTACCAATACTATTACCAAATTCAATCTGATTGAGCCAAATGGTAAACGTGCCACGAGGCCTCTCCTTTTAATGGCAGAAGCAAAAGAGAAGATGAGCTATGCTGAATATAGTACACCGATAAAGAGAGCCATCCGTAAAATTAAGGAGCTGCCTCAGCAGTTTATTTATGAAAAAGGAAGTCAGACTATTGAAGCTAAGATCATGAAAAAGCTGGATTTGCTAGATAAAAATTTTGCGAAAGATGATTACCAATATATGGGGGCCAAGCTGATTATTTTAACCTTTTTAAAGTCAGAAACGTGTACATCTATTCTGGACAAAGTACCTTATGAATATTTGCCGACTGAAAATGACATAGACAATAAGCTTACACGTGAATTGGCTATGGGCAATCTCAGTAATGTCAAAAAGGCCGTGGAATTGTCTTTTACTAAGTTTAAAGGTGAATTGTATTATCCTAGGAATATGGTTAACACTAGTAGTTCAATACATGACAGTTTTGGTGGACTGATTTATAGACTTCAAAACAAGGACTCACTTCAGTCCGCATATACAATCATCAAAGAGTTAGAGCACCTTCAGATCCCAATATTGACAGAGATGCTCAAAGGGATGAAGACCTACTTACAGGCAAAATTGGCAACAGGCCAAAGTGAGCTGGCCGAAATTGCAAATACACACTTCAATTCAACTTTCGACAAGCCAGGGCGATATCGGATACTGATCTATGACGAATTAGTGAAAAAGCACGCCCCGGATTCTTTGAAGCTTGCTTATATTGATTACACCGTAGAGCTTGGGAAGAAAAAATTAGACCAAATTAATTCAGGGTCCATCGAACATCTAGATCCTTCGACTCTGGAGGATTACATCTTCGAAAACAGAATTGTTTATAAAAAGCATCTTGCTGATGCCTATTACCGAAAAAGCAAATTGCAGAAAAGTACAGAACAATCCTTTTTGCAATTGGCAGCTGATTACTTACCCACACAACAGGACATTGTTGACAATCAAAATAGCCTAGAAGTTGAATACAAATTCGCGCCGTTTATTCCCTACACTGAACTTTATTTAGCATCTGGGATTAATTCTGGTACGAATGATGAAGCCAGGTTGAATAGATATGTCGATATGGTGATCCTTGAGCCGGAACGTTATGCGATATTGAAGGAGAATTATGCTAAAGCTTATCCAAAAGGAGATTTCAAAGTCTTTTTTAGTACGGCATTAAAAAGTAAGCTTCCAGCAGTTCCAAAGTTTTCATTGAATGAGCGATCAGGAAGCGTTGTTTCCAATAAGGACCAGCAGAATAAATTTGTATTTGTCGACTTTTGGGGAACCTGGTGTGAACCCTGCGTAGCAGAAATACACAAGGTTGACGAGATACATTTGAATAACCCCAATCCTGGAAAGCTTCTGGTCACCACAATAGCATGTTATGATAAGAAGAAAAACATTGATGACTTTATGGCAAAGGAAAAATATACCTTCCAGGTGCTAATGTCAGATGGGCAGGCACAAAAGGATTTCAAGATCAGAAGCTATCCTACAAAACTTTTGTTTCTTCCAAATGGAGTTTACTTAGCTATTCCTTTTAATTCAGATTATAATGATATTTTAAATAAATATCTAAAGTGGGAAATTTAGTCCTTTCAATTGATTTAGCTTTACTTCGATGACTTACATGTGTTTATTAAGCAATGAAGAGGATACTTATTAACCCTATTTATCATTATTCCAACGTTTAAGGGTAATTATGGCACATTTTAAAAATGTTTCGGTTAACAATCTGGGTCAGCTGTAAATTTAATAAACTCTTAAAATTATTCTTCCTACATTTGTATTACAAGTGAATACATTTAGATATATACAAATGAATGCTACAATAGAAAAGAAATTAACATCTATACGCCTGCAGCAGGATTTATATTTATACATAAAAAATAAGGCCGAAAAGTCCAATCGGAGCGTAAACAACTACATTGAAACTCTTTTGTTAGAGGGTTCTGGATTTTTAGAACCAAACAACGAAACCATTAGCGCTATGCATGAAGTAAAAAATAAAAAGAAGGGATTAGATACTGTTAACGGAGCAGAAGAATTGGATAAATATTTATCGAATCTTCGGGATGAGTTATAGTCTTATTTTTACTACTCAGTTTAAAAAGGATTCAAAAAAATATTTAAAAAACCCGAAAAAGTTCTCCAAAATAAGATCCTGTTTAATGCTTCTTGAAAAAGGCGGCGTTGATTTGATACTTGAAAACATGAAACCGCACAAATTATCCGGAAATTGGGCAGGATATTGGGAGAGTCATATTGAGGGTGATTTATTAATTATCTGGCAACAAGAAAATAGCCCCAATGAAATATATTTGGTGCGTTTAGGAAGTCATTCAGAATTATTTAAGTAATCCAACAGGATTCTTAGAGTTCCACCGTATAATAATAGTTCCGTTTTATGAGTGTTAAATTTGCAAAACATTAATTTATCAAGTCACTAAATCAAGTTGTCAGACAGCGGAATTATATCATCAATGAGTTTATTCGGCTATTATTTCGACCATATTACCCTCTGGATCAAGAAATACGGCCTCGTAATAGCCGTCGCCTGATAACCTCGGTTCTCCTACAATACTGTATCCTTCTTGCCGCAACTGCTCAACCATTTTATTCACAAATTGGCGGTCACCAACGGTAATTGCAAAATGTGCCAACCCTGTATTGAAACCTCGCTTTTCCCCTTTACCATTAATGTCGTTTCGGTGCATCAATTCAATCCTACATCCCCCTTCATCAAAGCTTATAAAGTAAGATTGAAATTGCTTAATTGGATTGATATATTTTTCGCCACATGAAGTGTCAAAATAATTGAGGTAGAAATTATGCATTATTTCCAAGTCATCAACCCAAATGGCTATGTGGTGTATTCTCATGTCTTTATCTTTTTGTAATTGATCTGATGTTTTACGATTTCCTGAGTGAGTAAGTAATAGCAACTACGAATAGTAGTAATCCTACAGCACCTAATGCGATGTTAAGAGAAAAATGGAATGCGATAAACCCAAGCAACGCTGGCCCGGCCAATTGCCCGGCATAGCCCATTGTACTAATTATCGGTATGGCAATGGAAGCAGCAACACCCTTTAGGTTTCCTCCCTCGGTAAAAAATACCGGAACAATATTAGCCGCACCAACGCCTAATAGTACAAAACCTAAAAGCGCAGTTGCCAGCCATGGCGTACCAACTGCTAGAAAAATACCCGATGCAGCTACCAACCCACCGGCTACTACAACTGTTTTCCCATTCAATTTTTCTACCATTTTATCGCCCAAAAAGCGCATGCTGGCCATAGCAATAGAAAAAGCTGAGTATCCAATACCTGCAAACTCGGAGACGACATTTTTATTTTCCTGAAGAAACAATGCGCTCCAGTCCAGCATCGCACCCTCAGATAGGAACACAGCAAAACACGCCAGGCCCAGCAAAATAACACGGCCATTTAACCAGCCCATGGGGTTGCTTTTCATATTACCGCTATTCTGATGTTCGTTTGTAATGTTTAACTCCATTTTTCTACCAAACAGGGCATTGTATTTCCAAATCAGGATAAGTATTAATAATGCCGAGATTGACACAGCAGCAATGATAGGATTTAGGCCAGATTTTATGAGAACCCCCAAACCAAGAGATCCGCAGAGTCCGCCCACGCTGAAAAGTCCGTGAAGTGATGACATAATCGGTTTCCCGATGGATTTTTGTACATGAATCCCATGGGAATTCATAGTGACGTCCATCGTACCGATTCCGGCCCCGAATACAAATAATGCAGCCCCCATCAATATAGGATTGGGCATGATCAATAAGAGAGGAAGTGAGATTGCTATCAACAGTCCCGACATGAGTATGATGATCCTTGTTCCGAAGCGGCGTGACAAAAATCCACTAATCGGCATCGTAAGAATAGCTCCAGCCCCCACCATAAGTAGTAATAAGCCAAGATCAGCGTCATTTAGTCCCAGCCTTTGTTTGGTCAAGGGAACCATAGGAGCCCAGCTAGACATTGCAAGCCCGCAAACTAGAAATACCGCCTGCGTTGCACGTTTTGCTTTTGTGAGGTAATTTCCAGTTATCATGAGACAAAGAAAAGCAATATGTTGCAAATTTGCAATATATTGCAAAATATATCTACTCAAAATATTATCTTCGTAAACTGTTATGATTAAGGAAAAGCGTTTTGAGCATATTTTAGCCAGCTTGAAAGATACTGGCATAATTACATATTCAGGCATTTCTACTAACCTGAGTGTTTCACAAGACACAGTTAGGCGTGATATTGATTATTTGTACAAAAATGGTTTGCTTTCCAAAGTTAAGGGTGGTGCGATTTCCAGGAACAAAAATCCTATAAGCTTCCTTGATCGGAAAGATTATGAATCTGAACAAAAGGAAATTATTGGCTTAAAGGTTCAACCTTTCCTAAAAAAAGGAATGACTCTTTTTATGGATGGTGGAACAACCATTTGTGCAGTTGCAAAACTCTTTTCTTCAGATTCATCTTTCAGAATTATTACCTCCAATCTTGCTTTAGTTCCTATTTTGGAGAATTTTAAGAACATTGATCTGATCGTTTTAGGAGGAACATACAATAGAAATACACAAACAAATGTTGGCTCCAAAACCTGTGACGATGCGAAACAATATGTGGCAGACATCTATTTAATGAGTAGTTGCGCTGTTTCCGTAGAATTTGGACTTACTTCTACTATTCAGGACGATGGTGCTGTCAAACAATCGCTATTAAAAGGCGCTAAAAAAATTATTTTATTAAGTAATAGTGAGAAGATCGGTACAAATGAGTATTTTAAGGTGTGTGAATTGGATAAGGTAGATATTCTGGTGACTGAGCTAGTGGCAGACGATCCGAAGCTTAACGAGATCCGATATATAGGCTTAACTTTAATTTGAAGCTGATCGAGCAGAAATAAATTCTACTTTCTCACCTGTAGCCCTAAACAATTAACGATAATTTCATGAGACATTTCTTGCTTCAACATATCGACCTGACAGAAGATGAGCTTACAGATTTTTTTTCTGAGACCACACAACGGCTTTTTAAGACAGGTACCATTATTTTTGAACCGTCTAAAATATTTGACAAACTTTATTTTATCGAGGAAGGTTTGATACGATCTTATAGAATAAAAAATGGGCAGGATATAACCTATCACTTTTATCTAAAGCAAGAATTCTGCGTTGACTTTTATAGTTACTTAAATGACAGTCCCTCTGAACTGTTTTTTGAAGCACTTGCTGACACCACAGTTTATGAAATTTCAAAAACTACAATGGCAACGAAAATGCAAAAGTTTCCACAAATAGAAAAGCTCGGCAGGTTAATGGCAGAAAAGGCCTACAATTCAGTAGCAGAGCGACTTCGTGAAATGCAGGTAGAAAGTTTAAAAGAACGCTATTTAAAGCTACTTAACAGAAATCCGAAAATATTTCAGGACATTCAACAAAGACATATCGCAACATATCTAGGTGTAAAGCCAGAGAGTCTTAGTAGAATCAAAGCTTATATTCACAAAAAAAAGATAAGCCTCACTTCTTAACCTGTGTTATTTGATGTGTGAACCAGTCGCTTTTACTTTGTATCAACAAATCATTTTAAAAACATGCAAAATGGATCACGACAAAATTATTTACCCAGCCAGGTTTGAACCTTCAAACTCCCCAATCTTTGTAAGAAATGAAATTAAAATTAATGCTACCCCTGAAAAGGTTTGGTTTTGGCTAACAAATGCTACCACTTGGAACGAATGGTATTTCAATGCTTCTAACGTACAAATTACTAATCAGCAAAACAATCATCTATTGGCAGGCACAATGTTTAATTGGAGAACTTCTGGTATAAGTCTTAAGTCCGCAGTAAAAGAGTTTATTCCTTATCAGCGCTTGGCGTGGGAAGCAAAGGGAACGGGAGTTTCAGCTTATCATGCCTGGTTATTAGTTCCTACTGAAAATGGCTGCAAGGTAATTACTGTAGAAACGCAGCACGGGTGGTTTTGCAGGCTTGGAAAGCTTTTAATGCCAAATAGGATGTATAAATTTCATCAAATTTGGTTGGAAGGGCTGAAAACAAAAGCCGAACAAGAATAACAATTATGAACATCGGTTTTGCATTATGGCGGGGTTAGTGAAGGTTTTAGACAAAGCACTATTCTCTCTAAAAGGGTAGAATACTAATAGATCGTTCTAAAACCGATTCCACCCATCCCCTTAAATATTTATTAAAATAATTTAAACCTTTTTGGTTTTTGATTGTCTAACAAGTGCTGGAAGATATCGTCGTTAACAACAGGGTAAAAAGCTACGGTCGCTGAATAACTATAATTTCTATTTTTCTAAGAAACAGAACCATCAAACATTCTAATTAATACTGTGCCATACCAAGGGTAATGGTATAATTATGCATTGCGCATTTACGGCTGAGCGCCTGTCATTCGCCTTCATTGTGAAAAGTAAACAGGTATTTGAACTAAATTTTTAATAAAAATATGGCTAGATATAACTATGGTATAAATGGGCCGTTTTCCGGAAAATGCGGAACGGTAGTAGGTGCCTCATGGAATGGAATTAACTACATGAGGTCTTTGCCAGGGCTTAGCTCGGCTCCGGCAACAATCGCCCAACAGGCACAAAGAAACAAGATTTCTGCAGGTAGCTCACTGCTCAAACCGATCTCCGATTTGATTAAACTAGGGTTTCCCACAAAAGTGAAAGGTAAGACCGCCATGAATATCGCCATGTCTTACCTTACCAAATATGCGATGACTCATGTGGGTAAAGACGTAACCCTGCATTATGATAAAATGATTTTTAGTGAGGGCATTTTGCTGCCATCCCACTTAGAGGAGATTGTTACGTTCGATAATGCCCTGGTGCAGGTTAAATGGAATAATTCGCCGGAAACAGTCCTGAATCAGTACAGCGATAAAGCAATGGTAATTTTGTATAACCCTGAAAAGGAAGAGTTTGTAGAGTTTGAACACATTGCAGATCGGGGAGATAAGGAGGTGCTGTTACAGCTGCCTGAAGATTTTAGCGGCGATACCGTGCATTGCTGGGTGTTCTTTGCAAGCAGCGACGGGTCTCGCGTGAGCAGCAGTAACTATTTTGAAGCTTTTACAGTAGCATAAGTAGTTGATAATAATTGCCCGCTGGGATAGTTGGCATAAAAAGTTCTTTGACGTATTTTTATTTTTATTCGTGCAGAATGGTGCAGGATGGTTGGTCGGTTTTATCTGTTAAATTTGTACGTTGCACTAGCCAATATAATAACTAATCCGATCCACCCTATGAAAATGAGCTCCCTTTATATCGCTTTTTTATTTGCTGCTGCAACCCTTTCTTTGTCTGTAAAAGCAGTAGAAAAGCCTAAACCGAAGATCATTAACATCGTTAATTTTATAAGGTTGCTGGAGCCAAGGGATGCCAATATCACACAGGATGTGCTCTTTCAAACTGTAGTGAAGCAGGTGGAGATCATGAAAAAGTATAAGTTAGGAGGCTCGTTTTTATTGCAGTACGATGCTTTGATGGATAGTCGCTATCAGAAACTATTGAAGTCACTTCCTAAAGAAGATTTTGAAATAGGTGCCTGGTGGGAAATTCCGCAGCCATTGGTGGAAAAGGCCGGTTTGAAATGGCGGGGAAGATATCCGTGGGACTGGCATGCGGATATTGGGTTTTCTACTGGTTATACGCCTGCAGAGCGTGAAAAACTAGCAGATGTATATATGGAAGATTTTAAAAGCATATATGGTTATTATCCTAAATCGGTAGCCTCCTGGTTTATTGATTCGCACACGTTAAATTACTTATACGATAAGTATCATATTGTGGCTTCTGCAAATTGTAAAGACCAGTATGGGACTGATGGATATACTTTGTGGGGAGGTTACTGGAATCAGGCTTATTATCCTAGCAGGATCAATTCTTATATGCCTGCGCAAAATCAGGCTAAGCAGTTACCTGTGCCGATATTCAGAATGCTGGGCAGCGATCCGGTAAGGCAATATGATACTGGTGTTAGTAATAGCAGGCAGGGCGTAATTACACTCGAGCCCGTTTACCCGGAAGCAGGTGGTGATGAGAAGTGGGTGAATTGGTTTTTTAAGGAATTTGTAGAAGGGGAGTCCATGGAGTTTGCATACGCACAGGCAGGACAGGAAAATTCCTTTACATGGGACGCCATGTCTAAAGGTTTCCAGATCCAAATGCCGCTTATTGCAAAGCTTAGGGATGAGAAAAAAGTTAAGGTAGAAACACTTGCGGCTTCGGGACAGTGGTTTAAGGATCATTATAAAGTTACGCCTGCAACGTCTGTTACGGTAAATAAAGATATTGACGGCAGCAACCGCAAAACGGTTTGGTTTAACAGCCGTTTTTATAGGGTTAATGTTTTGTGGGAAGATGGCGGACTAACCTTTAGGGATATTCACCTGTTTAATGAGAATTTCCCATCGGTTTATACCAATAATAAGGCAACATCTAATGAATGCTCGTTTTTTACGCTTCCTTTTGTGGATGGTTACATTTGGAGTAAGCCGGGTAACCTGGCCGGACTGCGGTTAAAAGCTTTGGTGGGGGGTAAAGAAACTCTCCTTAAAGGAGGGAAACCAGTAATTACCAATCCCTCAAGGGGAAATTTGCACATTTCATGGCCATTGGTAGGATTTGGAGGTTCGTTGATTATGGATTTAAACGAGCGACAATTGAAAATGTCTGTAGTAGGGGCAAAGCCTGTTCAATGGTTTCTTGATCTGACCACTGCTGGTAATTCGGCACTTCCGTTTAAGTCTATTAATCCTTCCAGTATTGCGTGTGAATTTGAGGGGATGAAGTATTCGGTAAATGCATTGAACGGCACTTTTAGTAAACCAAATGATCAAACCGTTTTTAGGGTTAGTCCGACAAAAAATACCATTCAGTTAGATTTCTCAAAATAGTGATTTGCGGTTTAGCGCTTCATTATTTTTTCTATCTTAGTGTTTCTAACCAATAGACCCCTAATGTTGGATTTAAGCAGCTACAGTGATCATGAATTAATCCGGCTTTTTGCATCGGGTAATGACGCTGCTTTTAAGGAGATTTACATGAGGTATGATAAGTTGCTCTATCTTTATGCTTATCATAAGCTGGGAAGTAAGGAAGAATCAAGGGATATAGTTCAGGATGTATTTGCCTGGTTGCTCAATAACCGGGAAAGCCTTAACCTAACCACCACTTTATCTGGCTACCTATACAAATCTGTTTTAAACAAGATTTATAACTTGTATAAACATAAAGAAGTGTTGCGTAAATATGCAACAGAAGGCAATGGTTATCTGGATATTGAAAGTACAGAAACAGATTTTCTAATTCGGGAAAAGGATATCAATGCGGTTATTGAACAGGAAATTGCTGCAATGCCAAAGGGGATGCGTGAGGTTTTTGAGTTGAGAAGAAAAGATTACCTGACTACAAAGGAAACAGCGGAACAGCTGGGCGTAGCAGAATCTACAGTAATTACACAGATGAAGCGAGCTAGAAAGCACTTGCGGTTAAGGCTGGGTCTGCTGGTTTATCTATTAATGATTAGTCAATTGTAGTGATATGTGTAAAATATATTTTGTGCACTTGTCCCCATTTTGTTTTTCTAAGTTGCCTTTAATGGTAAGGTGTAAAACCGATGTTATTATATAATGGAAAATAAAGATTTCAAAAACGAAAAGGCAGCAAAATACTGGCTGCATTATTTCAGGAGAGACGATATACCAGCTTTATCAGAAAGGGAGCTGCAGGAGGAGAGTGATCTTATTTTTGAGTCGCTTATGTTAGGACAAGCACGTCCGGAAAAAGTAAAACGTCTTTGGTATCCTACAGTGGCGGCTTCTGCTGCGGCTGTTTTACTATTTGGCCTTGCAGCTTTGTTTTACTTTAATAAGAACGAAGTTGTTAAACAAGATCGTCTGATTGCTAATGCACACGCTGATATCCTGCCTGGCGTTACTACTGCTACTTTGATCCTGGCAGATGGAAGTGATGTGGTGCTTTCAAAGGCAGCGAATGGAAAAATTGCCGAACAAACCGGGGTAACTATTTTTAAAACAACAGATAACAAGCTGGTTTATCAAGCTAAAGCAAATAAGGGTAATTTGGCTGAGTTCAATACGGTATTAACCGCTAAAGGGCAACAATACGAGGTTGTTTTACCTGATGGAACAAAGGTTTGGCTCAATGCGGCATCCTCAGTAAAATTTCCTGCAACTTTTGCGTCATTAAAAAGCCGCGTTATACAACTTACTGGAGAGGCTTATTTTGAAGTTGCTAAGGATAAGCTTCATCCTTTTATCGTTAAAACAGGCCAACAGGAAATCAAAGTTCTGGGTACGCACTTTAATGTGAAAAGTTATTCAGACGAGCAAACAACTAAAACAACCTTATTGGAGGGTTCTGTATTGATCCATGGTCCGAAGTCTGATTTGGTATTGAAACCCGGACAACAAGCGGAGGTGAATGCATCGCAGCAAAAGGTAGCAAATGCTGATGTTAGTGAAAGTGTGGCCTGGAAAAATGGCGACTTTATTTTCAATGCGGAAGAATTTAGTAGTGTTCTTAAACAGGTTGCCCGCTGGTATAATGTAGATATTGTTGATCAGATTGGTCATGACGGACTGAAGCTTACTGGTACAGTACCAAGAACCAACAACCTATCTGCGGTATTATTATCGCTGGAAACAGCTGGCAAAGTGAAGTTTCAGCTAAAAGGGAGAAAAGTGTTGGTAGTGAATTAATGAAATTTAATCGCTTTCTAACTTTATTTGTTTTATCGGCTTGCTTTGTCTTTGCCAGACAGGAGGTTTTTGCTCAGCGCATTACTTTAAAACAGCAAAATATTACCCTTCAAAATGTTTTTAAAGAGATCAGGAAACAAGTAAACTATGGTTTTCTATACAATGATGACTTGCTGAAAAATGCAAAACCCATTAACGTAAACCTAACTAATGCCACTGTTAACCAGGCAATGGATTCCGTACTCCTTAATCTTCCTTTAAATTATACCATACAGGATAAAATGGTTGTTATTACTGCCAAAGAGGAATTTATAAAGTTAAAAGGAATCACTTATACCATAAAAGGGATCATAAGAAACAAAAGTTGGGAAATTTTGCCGGGTGCTGCAATACTTTTGGGAGGTTATAAAATTGGTACCGTTGCAAGGGATGACGGGAGATTTGAGTTGAAAGACCTGAGTCCCGGAAGCTATAATATTCTGATACAGATGGTAGGCTTTTTGCCAACTACAAAGAACGTTGTCATTTCCAATAGGTCGCAGGATCTTGATATTTTTCTGGAAGAAAATGTGAGTCAGCTTACTGAGGTGATTATTAAGCCGGATCCCTACAGACCGGAATATTTAAAATCTTTTCTGGAGAACTTTATTGGCACATCTCCTAACTCAAAGAAGTGTGAGGTGATAAATCCTGAGGTGATCCGTTTGGATTATGATCAACAAAATAGAGTGCTTAAGGCATCAGCAGACGAGTTTCTGATTATTGATAATAAATCGCTAGGCTACCGTTTAAAGTATTATTTGGGCTATTTTGAGATGGATTACGATACCCGCGTAGTGCATTTTTCAGGTTATCCATACTTTGAAGAGTTGGAGCCAAATGAGTCTAAGCGCAAGCGTTTTGCAGAAAGAAGGGAAGAAGCCTATTTGGGTTCTCCGCAACATTTTTTTAAGGCGCTCTACAATAATACCTATCAGGAGCAGGGTTTTATCATTAATAAAATGGTAAAAATGCCGAATAAGGAAAAGCTTCCAGATTATGTTATTGATGAGAAGATTAAACTGCTTTCAGAGAAACTGCGTAAGCGAAGCGACGATAGGAAGCGAAAAGAGTTATTAAGTTCCTGGTTAACGATGAAGCTGATGACGGATACGGTAGAGGTGCTCATCAGAGCTGATGTGCCCAGGTTTTCACTGGTTCAACAGCGGGTTCCATCTATGAAGACCATTGATTTTAAAGATGCTTTGTATATTGTTTTTAAAGGAGAGAAAGAACCAAAGGATTATACTAAGTATGCCGGTTACAAGATAAAACGACCTGAAGATTTTATAAACTACCAGATATCACTGGTGTACCAATTAAAACCAATGCCTGGCTTTTACGAAAGTGGCGCCGTTAATGATCCGGATTCCTTGCTTTATGAAGGTATTTGGGCTTACGAGATGGTTGCGGATATGATGCCAATGGATTATTTACCAAGTGCGGCAGTAAAGCAGTAATATTTTACTTATGCTTGTCCCCATTGCACCTTGTTCAGTTGCCTTTGTTTTGAATGGGGGTGATATCTATATGCCCCTTACCCAAAAAGCTAATTACAGTAACCAAATATAAATACGGATGAAATTCAATCGCTCTGTTCTCAGCCTTCTTTTTGTTTCAGTTTTGGGATTTTTGGCGTTTGTTCCAAAGGGAGAAGATCCTTTGGACAAGCTGGTAAATGCATTGCAGAAATGGACCGACAGCATTCCACAGGAAAAAGTGTACTTGCACATGGATAAGCCTTATTATGCGCTCGGCGATACCATTTGGTTTAAAGCGTATGTAACTACAGGCTCAAGGCACCAGTTATCTGCCATCAGCAACGCTTTATACGTAGATTTGATCAATGAGAAAGACTCTGTAGTAAAGGCTTTGAAATTACCGGTTACCGCGGGCACGAGCATGGGAGATTTTACCGTTGGCGACGAGCTGAAAGCGGGGAATTACAGGATCAGGGCTTATACCCAATGGATGCGAAATGTGGGAGAAGACTATTTCTTTGACCGCCCCATCATTATTTCTAATCCATTTGAGACTAATGCTTTAGCGGAAGAGGATAAGAGTGCTAAGACAAATAATGATAAGCGCAAAGGTTTGTCTGCCGGCAATCTAAACAATACCGTTAATGCTGATGTGCAGTTCTTTCCCGAAAGCGGAAGTCTGATCTATGGCGTTAACTCCAAGCTGGGTTTTAAGGCTGTTGGTACAAATGGCAATGGGTTAATGGTTAAAGGTGAGGTATTGGATGAGGATCAAAAGCACATTACAGATTTTGCTAGCACTCACGCTGGGATGGGTAATTTCTTGTTAAGACCCGAAGCTGGTAAAACCTATACTGCAAAAATTACTTTTGCTGATGGTACTCAAAAGATTGTTTCTTTACCAAAACCCTTGGTTAGTGGTTATGTTTTGAGTGTCTTTCAGTCCGAGAAGGATAGTATTTTGGTTAGGGTAAGCGTAACAGAGCAGATGGTGGCTAATCTAAAAACTCCATTGATGGTTAATTTTATTGCGCATGCCGGCGGAGAGACAATTTCTGCCTCGCTATTTAAGATTAATAGAGTCGCAACCTCATTTTGGTTAGATAAAAAGTTGTTTCCTTCCGGGATTGCTCAGTTCACTTTATTCTCAGCAGCAGGAGCACCATTAAATGAAAGAATTGCTTTTATAAAAAGGAATGACCACCTATCGCTGACTGTAAAAACTGAGAAAAAGATTTATAAAAGCAAAGAGAATGTGGATTTGTATTTAGAAAGTCTGGATCAAAATGGGCGGCCAACCGCAGGTAGTTTCTCTATTGCAGTTGTAGATGAAAGCAAGGTGCCTTTAGAAGAAGATCAGGAAAGTACAATTTTTTCCAACCTGTTGCTGACTTCAGATTTGAGGGGATACGTTGAAAAGCCAAACTACTATTTTGCCAGTGACAATGAAGAGGTAGATAATGCTTTAGATAACCTGATGCTTACACAGGGTTATAGCAGGTTTAGCTGGAAAGAGATTACCGGAACTGTTGTTACACCTGCTTTTAAGGCAGAAGATCTTGGTATTTACATATCTGGAAGGGTAGTTAGCTTAAGTAATAGGCCTTCCGTAAATGCTACGGTAACATTGATGTCATTGCGTGGAGGTTTGGTGAAAGGCACATCAACAGATGAAGCAGGTCGTTTTAAGTTTGATGGTATTTTTCTGGCTGATGATGTAAAATTTGCTATTCAGGCGAGGACGGAAAAGAATAGCAATAAGGTGGAAGTTATATTGGATAGCGTACCCAGGTTTCTCAGCACCAAGAAGAGAAATGCAGGCGGTCTAAATGTAGATTTGTATAAGAGCATGCAGGCCTATAACGAAAATTCAAAAAAGCAGGATGATCTTTTGGAGCAGATGGGTGGCATGAATAGAGTTAACCGATTGAAAGAAGTAAATATAAACGCCCGTGTCTATCAGAAAAATCTGCCTAAACAAAGAAACTATAATGCGAATGGGCCGGGACAATATGATCAAATCATTAAGGCTGAAGAACTTCAGGCTTGCCCAACCCTAGCTGGATGTCTTATTGGGCGTATTAGAGGGGTCATTTTCAAAAAAATTAAATTGTCTGCTAGTGCACCGCCTGTAACAATGCCTTATAACTCTAGGGCAAGTTCTTCGACGTCAGAAGAAATTCTGGCAGGGGCAATGATGGTGGTTTTGGATGGGATGCCCTATGCTCCAGTAGAACGAAGTGCAGATGTTTATGGAAGTATCTTTGATTATAATGATCCATCTCCAGATCAAATTGCAAGCATAGAAGTTTTGAGATCAGTAAATTACACAAACATTTATGGTCCGGATGCGGCAAACGGCGTAATATTAATCAACACAAAGACCGGGGGTAATCATGGAGCTGCGTACAACCCAAGTATTACCAATATCTCTCCCAAGAGTTTCTATAGAGCAAAGGAGTTTTATACTCCGATGTATGATAATCCGGGAAGTAACAATGACCTGCCCGACCTTCGATCTACTATTTATTGGAACGCAGGTGTAAAAACCGACATCAATGGTAAGACTTCAGTAAGTATATTCAACGCTGATGGACCCGGCGCTTATAAAGTTATTGTTGAGGGTATCAATGCAAATGGCGAACTGGGCAGGCAAGTTTTTAGATACTCAGTTACAAATTAGTAACAAGTGACGATTCATGTTAAAGTGGGATTACTTGGTATAACTGATCGCCATCAATAATAATTTGCTCCTGATTTGAGCATTCAAATTCGTATTTGTTTTCAGGCAATGATTTCAGGAATCTACCTGTTATGACCCTTGCCCGTGGAAAAATTAGTTTTACCTCTTTATCGTTCATCAAACCATTACTGGTCGGGTTAATTTTAGAAATAATTTGTTCAGTCGTCATGCCCATAAATTCAATACGCCGATCATAATTATAGGTGTAAATTTCTTTAGCTTCCTGGCTCAAAAAAGAATTCGCTATCAGATGTTTTACTTTATCTTTTGAGGACAATAGCTCGTTTAAAATTCGCCCTGCCCTTTTTGCAGAGATGCCAAGCTTTAATGCGAGTTCACGAAAAGCGCGCTGTCCGTAAACACCATAAATACCATAATATTCATGATCAGCATAGCCATCATAGAGATCTAACGCAGTTTGTCCTTCACTTGGTGTATGAAGAGCAGTACACATCAGATAGTATGCGCGCGATAAAGCATAGTCGCTCATATCTGTTTGTATCAAGGAGAAATTTTTAAGGTGGGCATCTCCGTTAGAAAATATGTAATTGAACAAGACGACTTTAAAAAAAACTTCCAGAGAAGGAAGTGCCGCAGCGGCGTATCTTTTGATCAGGTTTCCGACTTCTTCATACGTCCCATCATATTTAAAGGCATTGCCGTGAGATTGCCTTGTTCTGCCGCTAAGTTGGGCCATGTCCTCCTGAAGGTATTTAGACCCATCGGGCTTTACATCGAACCGTCGGGTAAGGTATGCTGGTGTTCCATCCTGAAAATAGATCAATGCATTTGCTGCTGTTTTAATGCCAAACACTTGTGATGCGATCTGCATGGTTAGGTGTTCATTTTCAGGAGCCTGGTCATTTTTTTCAATCTCAACCGTTGGAGGGATTGGTTTTAATATATACTGTCCATTGCTTTCGCTTAGTACTAGTTCATTATTTTCAATTCTTAGTGAGTACTTTAACTGAACTCCTGAAATAGATAGCTTTTTAGTTTTGTTCTGAAATTCTTTTAGATTGTTGTCTTTTGGCGTTTTAAAAGATAAAACTGGAGAAATCTTCTTGCCGTTAAATAATTTTTTAAGACAAGTCTGGCAATAGCTTGCATTAAATTCTTTATAACATCCAGGACACCTCTTCATATTTCTTTTACTGTTATTGCTCCTATGGTATCTTCACCTGCTGTTTTGATTAACCTGGTGAAATCGTCGTTCTCATCGATCTTTAATAATCGACATTGAATATTTTTATTAATTCCTTCCGTTAGTAATCCTGAGAAGAAAGAAAAAAGCTGATTGCTAGAAAATTCCTGCTGTGTTTTAGGTAAGGTTAGACTGATGGGTTTGGTTTCAGAATCATAATAATAATCATCTTGATATATAAATCGATACACTCCCCGTTCATCTTTTTCGATATATCCGGCTAAGGTGCCATTACAATAAACAGCCCCCCTTTGCATTAGCTAACCTCTTTAACGCCAACAGAAAATGTTAATCCTAAAATTTCAAATATTTTAGAAAGCGTTAGGTAAGAAGGATTGCCTTTTCCTAATTCTATCTGGCGAATGGTTTTGATATTGACACCACTCATTTCAGACAGATCTTCTTGCCTAAGGTGTAGCATGGTACGCCTACTGTTGACTAAATCTCCAACTTTTATAAGTTCCATAGGTATTATAATACTTATTGTATATCAAATATACGAACAATAACCAAGATGCGATCAAAATACGTACTATAATTCCCATTCTTTAATAAATAATGATAAATGTGTTCCTTTATGTAAAAATAGGTATTAAAGTTCCCTTTTTCAAATATAAATAATCTTGAAAAATATATTTCATGCCTTTGTCCCCATTGCGCCTTATTTAGTTGCCTTTGTTTATGAATGGGGATAGTTATACCTCTCCAGTCAAAAACCGAATAAACAGTAACCAAATATAAATACTGATGAAATTCAATCGCTCTGTTCTCACCCTCCTGTTTATTTCAGTTTTGGGATTTCTGGCATTTGTTCCAAAGGATGAAGATCCTTTGGACAAGCTGGTAAATGCCTTACAGAAATGGACCGATAGCGTTCCTCAGGAAAAGGTTTACCTGCATATGGATAAGCCTTATTTTGCGCTGGGCGATACCATTTGGTTTAAAGCTTATGTAACTACCGGCTCAAGGCACCAGCTATCTGCCATCAGCGGGGCTTTATATGTAGAGCTGATTACAGAAAAAGACTCTATTGTAAAATCATTAAAACTACCGTTAACTGCAGGTATGAGCATGGGGGATTTTACGCTTGAGGATAACCTGCGTGAAGGTAATTACAGGATCAGGTCCTATACCCAATGGATGCGTAATGCCGGAGAAGATTATTTCTTTGACAAGACTTTTACTGTGGGAACACCTGTTAGCAGCGAGGTACTGACCGGTGCTGATTATCAATACAAGACAATTGATAACAAAACTGTTCTTACTGCTACACTGAATTATACTGATGATGATGGTAAGCCTATGGCTGGCAAAGCGGTGTCTTACGACATCATGATTGGTAAAGAAAGGATGTTTAGCAAATCGGTAAAGACAGATGATCAGGGGAATATTAGTGTGGGTATCTCTAATGAAAAACAGGCTGACCTCAGGGGCGCCTATATCCATACTACGATTGAAACGGCGGATAATAAAAAGACAGTTAAGGATTTCCCGATCAAGGCAGGCTTGTCCCAAACAGATGTACAGTTTTTTCCGGAAGGCGGGAACCTGGTTAATGGGATTGCCTCCAGGGTAGGTTTTAAAGCTACCGGGATTGATGGTACGGGTATCGTAGTAAAAGGCAAAATCACAGATAATGAGAACAATGAAATAGCAGTTGTGGAAACCTTAAAGGCTGGAATGGGGAGTTTCCTGATCAATCCTGTTTTGGGTAAAAACTATACCGCTCAAATTACTTTTGCTGATGGGACATTAAAAAGTGTTCCCTTGCCAAAAGCCATGGAAAGCGGTTATGTACTGAGTGTTTACCAGCCCAACAGAGACAGTATCCTGGTGAGGATCAATGCCTCTACAGATATCGCTGCGGCTGCGGCTCAAACACCGGTTAATGTAAATGTGATCGTCCACTCTGGTGGGGAAACCATTATTGCTTCCCCGATAAAGATTGCCAGAGCTACTAATTCATTCTGGCTGGAGAAGAGCGCCTTCCCTTCTGGAATTGCACAGTTCACTTTGTTTTCTGCTACAGGAGAACCTTTAAATGAGCGAATTGCTTTTATAAAAAGCAAAGATCAGATGCAGCTGAGTTTATCTACTGCAAAGCAAACCTACAAAAGTAAGGAACGGGTAGAACTGGAACTGGATGCCAGGGATAGGAACAATAAGCCAACAGCGGGAAATTTCTCTGTAAGTGTGATTGATGAAACTAAGGTTCCCTTTGAAGAAGAGCGGGAAAGTACGATTTTTTCTAACCTGCTACTGACTGCCGATCTGAAAGGGTATATAGAAAAGCCAAATTACTACTTTACAAAAGATGATGAGGAAGTAAACAAAGCACTGGATAACCTGATGCTGACGCAAGGTTACAGGCGGTTTAGTTGGAAAGAAATTAACACTGCTATTACTGACCCCAGTAAAACATACTTAACAAACGCTTTATTTAAACCAGAGGGTTTGGGTATCAATATATCTGGCGTTGTAAAGACACTGGGCGGCAAAGTGGTGCCTAACGCTAAACTGATGCTGATGGCAACAAAGGCGGGAATCCTTCAAAATACAACAGCAGATGTAAATGGCAGGTTTAAGTTTGAAGGATTGGTGTTAACAGATAGCATTAAGTTTGCGGTACAGGCAAGAACGGAAAAGAATGGGACTAAAGTAGAATTGATCTTAGATGCTGTTGCCCCAATAACTTTAGCAAAAAATAAAAATACCGGCGACTTAAGTACTAATATCTACGGAACGATAAAGGTCTATGTCGACAATAGCAGAAAGCAGGATTCGCTGTTTGAGAAGACCGGGCAACTGAATAGGGTACAACGGTTAAGAGAAGTAACTATATCAGCTAGAAAACCTGAAGGGTTATTGTATGCAGTGCAAGGACCTCTTCGGATACCGGATGGGCATTCCGATCAGACCATTATCATGAAAGATGGAGAACATTGCGCAAGTCTTGGAATATGTTTACAGGGACTATTAGCTGGCGTTACTTTTAAACCATACCAAGCAGGCCCCTATGCACCTATGGTTAGTAACTATCCATTTTGCGTTCAGGTAAATCCTGACCATGTCATGGATAGATTTCTTGGTCCTATGAATATAATTGTTGACGGAAGGTTACTTCCTCCAGATGAGGCTGCTGATGTATTGGACAATAATGTTTTAGATCCCTCAGAGATCTTTAAGATTGAGGTAGTAAGGGTAAATTTACCGTTGATCAGCTTGCTGAGCCGGGCTTCAATTATGATTTATACAAAACGTGGTTTTCAAAGAAAAATCTACCTTCCCAATATCGCAAATATTGCTCCTAAAGGATTCAATAAATCAAGAGAATTTTATTCCCCGAGGTACGATCGTCCGGGCAGCAATACGGAGCTGCCCGACCTTCGTTCCACAATCTACTGGAATGCGAATGTAAAAACTTACAGTACAGGGAAAGCCACCCTTAATTATTTCAATGCAGACGGTCCGGGTAATTACAAAGTAATTGTAGAAGGTATCAATGCTGAAGGGCAACTTGGCAGACAAGTTTATCATTACACCGTTGAAGGAGATCTTTTTAATGGTAAAACAATTAATGCAATGACAAAGATGACTCCTGCGGAAGGAATTGCCCAATCAATTTCGGTAGATCTGGATAGCCTGCGAAAAAGACTACCGATAGAAAAGGTTTACCTGCATACCGATAAGCCTTATTACAATATTGGGGATACTTTATGGTTTAAAAGTTATGTGCTGGATGGGGCCAACTTGTCGGCCTCCCGGCAAAGTGGGTTGCTATATGTGGAGCTGGATGATGACAGTTCTGAGGTAGTAAGAAGGATTAGCATACCGATTAAGAACGGTTTGGGCTGGGGACAAATCCCCCTAACTCCAAAGATCTTTCATGAAGGTGGGTTTACCTTACGTGCTTATACCAATTGGATGCAGAACTTCGGGGAAGATTTCGTGTTCAGCAAGCGGTTTTATCTTGGTATACCCAATCAAGATTCCTGGCTGGTGAAATCAAAGGCGGCGATCAATAGGGTTGGAGAGAAAGACCAGCTGGATGTAAACATCAACCTGCAGCGAACAGATAAATCTCCGGTGGGTTTTAGAGATGTTGAAGTAAAGATCTATGAAGGAGATCACTGGCTTTATAATGAAAAGCTACAAACCACGCTGGAAGGAAACCTTCAATTCAGTAAAATGCTGAAAGAAAAAGCCGATGGGAGGAACCTTAGGGTGGAGATCAGGAGCATTAAAGAGATAGACGGCAAGCAAGTTCTTCAGGTTCCCTTAAGTATCAATAGGACACAAAAGATTGATCTTCAGTTTTTGCCTGAAAGTGGTCATTTAGTAGGCGGACTAAAATCTGTTGTTGGTTTCAAGGCAGTGGGTGAGGATGGGAAGGGGACGGAAGTGTCAGGCGGTATTATGAATAGCAAGGGTATGGAAGTAGTTCGATTTAGCACCTTTCATAATGGTATGGGTTCTTTTGAGTTTATACCTAAAACGGCAGAAATTTATACAGCAAAACTAGATCAGCCAGCTGGCTCCGAAGTAATTTATAACCTTCCTGTTGTTAAGGCTGAAGGTACAATGATGCGGGTGCAAGCCAATGAAGAACAGCAAAGTCTTTCTATTCAGATTCTTGGTTCAGAAAATGCTTTAAATCAAGATAGTACCTATTACCTTATTGGAACAACCAGGGGAGTACTCTACTTCTCGGAAAAAATCGGCCTCAATCAGTCAAAGTTGGAGATTCCAGAAAGCAAATTTCCTTCGGGCATTACGCGGTTAACGCTTTTAAGGGGTAAACAACCACTCAATGAGCGGATCGTATTTATTGATCATCAGGATCATCTCAATATCAAGGTCAGTCAGAATAAAACCAGTTATTTAAAGCGCGATAGCGTTGCCCTGGATCTGGAGATCAGGGATAAAAGTGGAATTCCTGTAAAAGGTAGCTTTTCAATGGCAGTGACAGATGATAGTCAGGTTAAGGCAGACAGTGCCGGTAACTTTAGTATCAAAGCTTTATTGCTTACTGGCGATTTAAAGGGAAAGGTAGAATCTCCGGGATATTATTTTAACAAAGGGAATTCTGATGTAAGGCAAGCACGAAATGATTTGATGTTAACACAAGGCTGGATAGGTTATAACTGGCAGGATGTTTTTAGCAATACGCGTCCTGCAAAGTTCAAAGTGGAAAAGGGCTTCCAAATCACTGGGTTGGTTACCAATGTATTTAATAAGCCCGTTAAGTACGCTCCCGTATTGATTTCTTCGCAAAAGCCTGCCTTTATCACTACTGTGTCGACGGATGCAATGGGGCGGTTTACGTTTAAAGACCTTCCTCAAATAGACTCCGGTTCTTTCTTTTTACAGGCAAAAACTGCAAAAGGCAAGGCAAAATCTGGCGGGGATATTCAGGTGGAGCGATTTAAGGCACCTTCTGTTCCAGCAACCTTTCGGGATAAAGTTTTGCCCTGGTACGTAAACAGTGATACCAATCAGATAAATTATGTGAAGAACATTGCTTTAAAGGCTGATGAGGGTAGTTTAAGGCAAACTGGTATAGGCTTAAAGGAGGTTAACATCCAAGCTAAGAAAATCATTAAGGATTCTCAAAATCGTAACGGACCCGGCAATGCAGACCTGATATTTGATGAAAAGGACATTAAAGAATCGGGGGTGATGAATTTGTACCAGCTAATCAAACAAAAGTTGCCTGGGCTAACCATTACTTTTGAAGATAATTTGCCGACTTTGAGGTTGAATAAATATATAGTTACCATTGAAGTTGATGGTGGAGGTTTGCCTTTGTTTTTAAATGGTTCCCCACGGATTGAAGATTTGAAAGAAGCACTAAGTGAGTTTCAGATCGCTCAGTTTCAAGGGATGGAGGTGATGTACAGTAGAAAATATATGTTCAGGTATCAAAAACCCGGTGTTCCAAATTTCACTGCGCAGGCCATTGCTGATTCGGAGAATTCCTTGCGAAGTGGCGAATTGGAGCCTGATGGGCCTTTCTATTCACCAGGTTTTAAGGGGGGCGGTTATTTAGAAGCACGGGTAAACGTGAAGACAAATAAGGTGAGGGAAATTGCGGTTATTGGCATTACAACAAAAAACAAGGTTGGATATTACAAAAGTTTAATGCCTGATGTGGTTACCTATCGTCCTTTACCTATATTATATCCTGTTCAGTTCTATAGTCCAAAATACCTTGGTAACCCAGCTGACATGGCTGAACCAGATTATCGCTCCACCATTTATTGGGAGCCGAATATCATTACCGATGCGAATGGTAGAGCCAGGCTGTCTTTCTATACTTCTGATATTAAAGGAAATTATACCATTAGTATGGAAGGGCATGGAGCAGATGGTAGTGTGGGCAGTTTAAGACAAAAGATTAAAGTTAATTGAAGCTATGTATTAATGCCTATGGACCGGTTACTATAAAATTACTTGATATAACTGATCGCCATCAATAATAGTTTGCTCCTGATTTGAGCATTCAAATTCGTATTTGTTTCCATTGATCTGCAAGGAACTGACTTGCATGGTAGTATAGGCAGTGGAAAAGGAAAGATAAAAGTGGGCAATTAAAATATTTTATCAGGTTGTCCCCCTTTTATGTTGTTGAGTTGCCTTTGTTTATGAATGCAGATCATTAGCAGTTTCTGCTCTCCATAAAATGAAATTATTAACCAAATATAAATACTGATGAAATTCAATCGTTCTCTCCTCACCCTTCTGTTTATTTCAGTTTTGGGGTTTCTGGCTTTTGTACCAAAGGATAATGATCCTTTGGACAAGCTGGTTACTTCCCTACAGGAATGGACAGAAACCAATCCACAGGAAAAAGTTTACCTCCACATGGACAAGCCTTATTATGCATTAGGCGATACCATTTGGTTTAAAGCTTATGTAACTACAGGGAGCAGGCATCAGCTCTCAGCAATGAGTGGTGCGCTATATGTAAACCTGATCGATGAAAAAGACTCCGTTGTAAGGTCGCTCAAGCTTCCGCTTACAGCGGGAATGACCATGGGTGATTTTACCCTTGAAGATAAATTACTGGAAGGGAGCTACCAGATAAGGGCTTACACACAATGGATGAGAAATGCAGGTGAGGATTATTTCTTCGACCGTACATTTACGGTTGGATCTCCCATCAACAGTGTGCTAACGGCTTCATCTTATCAATATCAGACTGTTAATAATAAGCCTGTACTTACTGCTACGTTAAATTATACGGATGAAGATGGAAATCCCTTGGCTGGCAGAGGTGTGGAGTATGATATTATGCTGGGTAAAGAAAGGCTGTACAGTAAATCAGTTAAGACAGATGATAAAGGGAATATTTCTGTTGGGATTGCAAACAACAAACAGCTTGACCTAAGGGGGGCTTACATCAGGACTGTTATTGAAACGCCCGATAATCAAAAGGTAACAAAGAATTTCGCTGTAAAGGCGGGTTTAAGTCAGACAGATGTTCAGTTTTTTCCTGAAAGTGGAAACCTGATTAACGGTGTTGTTTCCAGAATAGCTTTTAAGGCCACTGGGATAGATGGTACCGGGATGGTGGTAAAGGGAACAATTGTAGACAATGAAAATAAGAAGATTGTAGATATAGAAACGCTGCACGCTGGAATGGGGAGCTTTACCATGATCCCCGAAGCTGGTAAAAGCTATTCGGCACAAATCACTTTTTCGGATAGTACGAAAAAGGTTGTTGTGCTGCCAAAAGCTGCAGATGATGGTTATTCATTGAGTGTTTTTCAGCCGAATAAGGATAGCATTCTGGTCAGGATAAATACATCTGCCAAAGTAGTTGAATCAACAAAGCAATCGCCGGTTAACTTAAATTTTATCGCCCAAATAGGTGGGGAAACTATTGCTGCTTCGCCGGTTAGCATAACCAGGGCAACTACCTCATTTTGGTTGGAAAAAAGTGCGTTTCCTTCTGGTATTGTGCAGTTTACTATTTTTTCTGCTGCTGGAGAACCTTTAAATGAACGACTGGCATTTGTAAAAAGCAAAGATCAGATGCAGTTAAAGTTGGCTACTAAAAAGAAAAGCTACAAAAGTAAGGAGCGCGTTGAGCTGGAATTGGAATCCAGAGACAGGAACGATAAGTTGACTGCCGGAAATTTCTCTGTTACCGTGATTGATGAAGATAAGGTGCCTTTTAGTGAAGAGGGGGAAAGTACGATCTTTTCTAATCTATTACTGACTTCAGATTTAAAGGGGTATATAGAAAAGCCCAACTATTACTTTACAAAAGATAATATTCAGGTAAACAAAGCTTTAGATAACCTGATGCTAACGCAGGGTTACAGAAGGTTTGCCTGGAAGGGAATTGCGGGAACTGTTCCTAAGTTTAAAGTAGAGGGCCTTGGTATAGACATTTCTGGAGTGGTAAAAAACCTGGGGAGCAAGGTTGTCCCAAATGCAAAAGTGACACTTATGTCTACCAAGGCAGGTATCATTCAAAATACAACTACTGATGCCAATGGTAGGTTTAAGTTTGAAGGATTTGTACTTACCGATAGTCTAAAATTTGTTGTTCAGGCCAGAACAGAAAAGAACGGAAGTAAAGTGGAGATTGTGCTCGATACGGTACCTAAAGTCCTGATGACAAAGAACAGGAACATTGGTGATTTGAATACCAATATTTCTGGTACAATAAAGGCTTATATCGATAACGGAAAGAAACAAGATTCACTTTATACCAGGCTGGGCATGCTGAATAGGGTCCAACGGTTAAAGGAAGTTAATATTTCTGCTAAAAAAGCGGCGCTAGCGTTGGAAGCCCCACAAGGAATGTTTAAAATTCCGGCAGTTTCTGCCGATCAAACTTTGGTTCTTGATAATGCTGAAAAATGTGCTACGCTACTTACCTGCATACAAGGCAGGTTGCAAGGCGTCAGGTTCGAAAACGTAATGGGTAATACGGTGATTAAGGACACTAGGGGTAGCACTCTGAGTTTTATTGTGAATGGAAGTAGAATAACTGATCCAGTTGATATTTCCATGATGCTGGATGGGACACTTCTTCCTGAAGATATTATAAGAATTGAAGTAGTACGTACCAATCTGGCCATGATCAGTTTTCTAGGAGGGCCGGCAATTTTAATCATTACCAAGAATGGCGCCCTGTTAAGAAGACCTTACAATCCAAATGTAGCGAATATACAACCCAAAGGTTTTAACAAAGCCAGAGAATTTTACTCCCCAAGGTACGATCGTCCGGGCAGCAACATTGAGCTGCCCGACTTTCGCTCTACCATTTACTGGAACCCAAGCGTAAAGACATACAGTACTGGTAAGACCACGCTTAATTTCTTTAACGGAGACGGGCCGGGTAACTATAAGGTTATTGTAGAAGGTATCAACGCTGAAGGGGAACTTGGCCGACAAGTTTATCATTATGCCGTTGAAGGGGATCTTTTTAATGGTAAAGGGTTAAATGCAATGGCAAAGTTGAGTCCGCCGCAAGGGATTGCCAAATTAATCTCTACAGGACTGGACAGCATAAGGAAAAGATTGCCGATGGAAAAGGTGTATGTACACAGCGACAAACCCTACTATAATATTGGTGATACGCTTTGGTTTAAAAGTTATGTAATGGATGGCGCAAACTTATCCGCATCTAAACAAAGCAAACTCCTTTATCTGGAACTGGATGATGACAGTTCTGAGGTGGTTAGAAGAATAAGTATACCGATAACAAATGGCTTGGGATGGGGTCAAATTCCGCTGCCTGCTAAAATATTTCATGAAGGTGGTTACACCTTAAGGGCTTATACCAATTGGATGCAGAACTTTGGCGATGATTATGTCTTTAGTAAGAGATTTTACTTGGGAATTCCTAAAGTGAATACATGGCTTGTTAATTCAAAAGCAGAGATTAACCGGGTTGAGGAAAGAGATCAACTCGATGTAAATATTAAACTGCAGCGCACGGATAAATCACCAGTAGGATTAAAGCAGGTGGAAGTTAAGGTTTATGAAGGTGATCATTGGATTTTTAACGAGAAGATGCAGACCAGTCAGGATGGGAGCCTGCAGTTTAGCAAGCTTTTAAGGGATAGAACTGATGGAACAATTCTTAGGGTAGAAATCAGGAATGTAAATAAAGAAGAGGGATTACAAATATTACAGGTACCACTTACCATTAGCAGGAAAGGGAAAATTGATCTTCAGTTTTTGCCAGAAGGTGGGTATTTGGTAGCAGGACTAAGATCTGTGATTGGCTTTAAGGCCATTGGTGAAGATGGTAAAGGAGCTGCTGTATCAGGTACGCTATTTAATAGTAAAGGAGCCGAAATGCTTAAATTTGAAGCGTTACACAATGGTATGGGTTCATTTGAATTCACGCCAGAAGCCAATGAAATATATACCGCAAAATTGAATATGTCTGATGATGAGCGTAAGACTTATGCCTTCCCTAAAGCAAAAGCCTCGGGTACAGTTTTGCATGCAGATAACACAGCAGATAATTCTGCCATTAAGGTTACTATAAATGCAACAGCAGATGCACTAAAAGCAGATAGTTCCTATTACCTCATTAGTACTTCTAAAGGTGTAATGAATTTTTGGCAAAAGGTAGATTTCAATAATCAGGAAATCAATATCGCTAAAAATAAACTTCCTACAGGTGTTTCTAAGTTTACCCTGTTTCAGGGCAAAAGGCCAATAAATGAGCGTGCCGTATTTGTTGATCATCAGGATCAATTGCTTGTTCAGGTTGATCAAAGTAAGCCTTCCTATTTAAAACGAGATAGTGTTGAGCTGGTGATCCAGGTTAAAGATAAAAGCGGAATCCCTGTTAAAGGTAATTTCTCGCTTTCCGTAACCGATGATAGTCAAGTTAAATCTGATAGTACCGGAAATGGAGGCATAGTTACAAGTTTGCTCTTGTCTGCAGATTTAAAAGGAATAGTTGAATCTCCAGGGTATTACCTGAGTAGAAAAGATAAGAATGCCTGGCTTGCATTAGACAATTTGATGCTAACGCAAGGATGGACAGGTTATAGCTGGGATGATATTTTTAGTGAGGCCATGCCAAAATACCAGGCAGAAAAAGAGTTTAAGGTAAGTGGCGTTGTTACCAACATCTTCAAAAAGCCGGTGGCTAATGTTCCGGTATTGATTTCTTCCAAAAAGCCTTCTTTTATAACGACTACCGTTACAGATTTACAAGGTCGCTATACGTTTAAGAGCCTGCCTGCTATTGATAGTGGATCTTTCTTTATTCAGGCAAGAACCCTTAAAGGAAAGGAGATGACCTTTGGCGGAATTACTGTAGACCGCTTTAATGCACCAGAAATACCTTCTATGATTAAGAGTGCAGCCCTGCCATGGTATGTAAATACAGATACTTCACAAGTCAATTATGTAAAAAGAATTGCAGCAAAAGCTGAAGAATATGGTGTAAAAGGTACGGGAATACGTTTAAATGAAGTGACTATTGCAAAGCAAAAAAATATAAAGGGTTCAAGAAGACCTTTTACCAGTAAGGGTGAGGCTGACCTTGCATTTGACCAACAAGATATTAGAGAATCAGGGGTGATGAATTTATACCAATTGCTTAAGCAGAAGATCCCGGGATTCAAAA
Source organism: Pedobacter sp. UYP24 (assembly GCF_054057295.1). NCBI lineage: Bacteria > Pseudomonadati > Bacteroidota > Sphingobacteriia > Sphingobacteriales > Sphingobacteriaceae > Pedobacter > Pedobacter sp. UYP24. The sequence continues at coordinate 227,185 of NZ_JBSRZD010000003.1, read as the reverse complement.
TCTTTAGAAATTGGGAAATTCCTGGTGGCCCGGTGATGTTTGGTTTTGGAAAGTACAGGGGTATTTTATGGAAAGATCTCGATATCGATGGTAGGAGTTTAGATTTCAGCTCTTTAATTGAAGATACTTCTTCTGTGGCACAAAATACAGATGTTTTCAGTTCTTATCAAATTGAGACCTTCAAAGGTTTGGAGGTAACATATACTGGTTTGGCTCAAATACGGCCTTACTACTTTGCTGTTATAACAATTACAACACTTAATGGTGCTGGTTACCATCTTAATAACAAGCCAGGCGTTGTAACCTACAGGCCGCTCCCAATTCTTTATCCGCAGCAGTTTTACAGTCCGATGTATACTGCAAAGGCAGCAGATGCCTCAGAACCAGATTTCCGTTCTACTTTATTCTGGGAACCTAATGTAGTTACGGATGCAAATGGAAGAGCCAAGGTCTCATTCTACACTTCTGATATTATTGGTAACTATACCATAAGTGTTGAAGGGGCAGACATGAGCGGCAGCGTTGGAAGTGGTATGAAGAAGATAAAGGTGAAGTAATGCTACAAAACTGTGTTTTTATCCTAGAACCTAACACCTCTAAGGAACTCTTCAATGGTCATTCTTTTTTTGCCTTCGTACTGAATATCAAGTAATTTAATAAAACCATCTTTAGCTGCAAACTTTAAAAATGTTTTTCCATCACTTAGGAATTCTCCAGGAGTAATGGAATGTTCTTTATTTTCCAATTCTGCTTTGAAAACCTTAAGTGTTTTGTCATTCAGTTTAGTAAAAGCAGTAGGATAAGGACTCAATCCCCTAATCATATTATAAACAGTTTGAGCGGGCTGGTCCCAGTTAATTAAGCAGTGTTCTTTAAATATTTTAGGTGCGTGTTTTAGATCTTCGCTTTGCGGCTGCGGTTGCTCCTGGTAATTGCCACCTTGTATGGCCTTCACTGTTTTCACAATTAGAACAGCGCCAATTTCCATTAAACTGTCGTGTAATTGCCCTGCATTATCGTCATCTGCTATGGTTATTTTCTCAGAGAAAATAATGTCTCCCGTATCAATCTCCTGTTTTAAAAAGAAGGTAGTTACCCCGCTTTCTTTTTCTCCGTTTATGATGGCATGGTTAATTGGTGCCGCACCGCGGTATTGAGGCAATAGGCTGCCATGTAAGTTTATAGTGCCTTTGGCAGGCATGTTCCATACGATTTCAGGTAACATCCGGAAAGCGACCACTACCTGCAGATCGGCGCCAATAGATTGAAGTTCTGCAATAAATTCAGGGTCTTTCAACTTTATTGGTTGTAATACCTTTATTCCGTTTTGTACGGCATATTGCTTTACGGCACTTTCCTGTAATTTTTGTCCGCGCCCTGCAGGTTTATCAGCAGCGGTAACAACTGCGGCTACCTCAAATCCGGCTTTTACAAGCGCATTTAAAGAAGCAACTGCAAAATCGGGGGTACCCATAAAAACTATTTTCATCATCTTATGTTTATGTGTAACAGCAATCAAATTTAACGGATATTTCTGCATTTTTATGGTACAAACTCTGGAAGAAATTAAATCAAGCGGACTGACTTACGCAACGGATAGTCAGCCAGGCATATACCGTAAAGGTAAACCTGGTAAGTTTCATTATGAGGATAAAGATGGTAACCGCGTTGCAGATGATGATCAGCTCGGTAGGATAAAGGCGCTGGTTATACCGCCGGCGTGGACTAATGTATGGGTTGCAAACAGGAAAAGTGCTTATCTGCAGGTAACTGGTTTGGATGCAGCAGGAAGGAAACAATATAAGTATCATGCCGATTGGACCTCCCGCCGTTCAGACAGCAAGTATTTTAGGTTATTGGAATTCGGTAAATCATTGCCTAATGCTCGTAAAAGGATTGCTAAGGATTTACGCAGAAAGGCGTTTGATGAGCAAAAGGTGTTGGCAATATGTATGCAAGTGATGTTAAAAACGCTGATTCGCGTAGGTAACGAATCCTACAAACAGCTTTATGGTAGCTACGGTTTAACAACACTGAGAAACAAGCATGTTAAAATACAAGGCAATCATTTAAAATTGAACTTCATTGGTAAAAAAGGAGTAAAGCAGAATTTAGACCTGAATGATAAGTCGCTGGCTAAACTGGTTAAGAAGTGTATGGAGATACCCGGACAGGATTTATTCCAATACTACACGGAGGGTAATGAGCATAGGCCGATAGATTCTGGTAAGATTAACAATTACATAAGGGAAATTACGGGTTGCGATTTCACAGCTAAAGATTTTAGGACTTGGGGTGGAACGCTGGAGGCCTTAAGGCAACTGGCTAAGTGTTACAGCACAGATATAGACAAGCCTAAGAAAAAGGCTATTGTTGACGTTTTAGATTGTGTAGCCCACAAATTGGGCAATACAAGGGCAGTTTGCAAAACCTCTTATGTGTATCCTATCCTGTTGGAAGCCTTTGAAAACGACGAACTGGCTAAGTATTTAAAGAAGGTAAATACAAAACCCGCAGTAAGTGCCACTGCTATGGAAAACGACGAAAAAGTATTGATGGCCTTTTTAAAAGCAGCACAAAAGAAACCTGTTAAAGCTAAAGTAAAAAGCAAGAAAGCTGCTTAGTTGTACAACAGATATTTCTTGCGCATTGTTTTATATTGGCTTAATCCAGGCTCCCAGCTGGCCCTGATCTCTTTTTCTGTTTTACCGGCAATTACCTGTTTCCTGAAATCTGCCACACCAATTAGACGTTCTATTGTGCCCATTTGGTTACTCAATTTTGTATTAAAGAAATCAGCTTTATTGGGTGATGCGTTGTATAATGCTATCAGCCAGCTTAGGTTTAACTTTTTGTCTTTTCTAATTTTAGCCGTGTCGTAGTTTCTTAAATCAAGGCCAAAGCATTCCTGATTCATGAATAAGGGAGTCTCCGCCATCCCTTTGATGCTTTTGGGGGTGAAGGAGAAGCTGTATTTTCCTTTCAGGAAAGGAGAACCAATCACAGTAAATGGAAATTGTGTGCCTCTTCCGTGGTTTAAATAGGTTCCTTCAAATAAGCAGGTAGATGGATATAGTAAGATAGATTGTGCCGTGTTTAGGTTTGGTGATGGCTTAACCGGGAGCTCGTAAGGGGTATCGTGCGTATAATTGGCTACTTTAATAATTTTGAGCTTGCACTTCAGCTTATTGTCCAGCCAGCCTTCGCCATTTAACATCAGGGCATACTCTGCCACAGTTAAACCATGTACAATTGGAATTGGCTTTAAACCAATGCCCGACTTAAACTGAGGGTCTAATATTGGTCCGTCAATATAAAAGCCATTTGGGTTGGGTCTATCCAGGATCATCACTTCTTTATTATTTGCCGCGCAGGCTTCCATTACATGTTGCAGAGTGTTGATATAGGTATAAAACCGAACTCCAACATCCTGTATATCAAATATCATAATATCAATATCTGCCAAATCTTCTTTAGTAGGAATGGAGTGTTTTCCGTATAAAGAGATTGCCTTGATGCCCGTTTTCGCATCTATATCGTCATCTACATTAACACCTGCACTGGCGTTTCCCCTAAAGCCATGCTCCGGACCAAAAATTTTCACAACCTGTACACCCAGTTTCAGAAGGCTGTCTACCGATGTTTGTCTACCGATAATAGAAGTGGGATTAACGACCATACCTACCCTTTTGCCTTTTAAATAGGGAACATACAATTCGGTTTGCTCAGCCCCTGTAATTAGCTTATTGACTTTTGGCGGATCTATTTTTGCAAGATCTATTTTATAGGGGTTAGGTACGTTGCTGTTTATAATAATTTTAGGGGTTGATCCGCAGGCCTGGAAAGAAATGACCAGGAATGTTGAAAGCACAAAATGTACAAAGTATAATTTCATAGTTAGCAAAGTTAAAGTTTTCCAAAGAAGTTTATTATATTGTTGGCTCGTAACCAAATGATAACCATGAAGATCAAAATTATTGCCTTTGCAGCGGTGCTAACGGTAGCGTCAGGATATACCCTGATCAAAAAAGATTCACTTAAACTTGAAGAAAAATACAAATCGGATCAGACAAAACTGTTTTTGCCGGATGATCTGGAAGCTACATTATGGGCAGAATCGCCCAAATTTTATAATCCAACAAATATTGATGTGGATATTAAAGGGCGTATTTGGGTTACGGAAGCTGTAAATTATCGCAAGTACAACAATAAAGCTCCCCAATTTAAGGATAGGGTAGAAGGAGATCGGGTAGTTATATTGGAGGACAAGGATGGAGATGGAATAGCAGAAACTTCAAAAGTATTTGTACAGGATAAAGACCTGATTGCGCCACTGGGAATTGCGGTAATTGGAAATAAAACCATTGTATCCTGTGCGCCCTCTATCATCGTTTATACCGATGAGGATGGCGATGATAAGCCAGATAAAAAAGAAGTGTTTTTAACTGGTTTTGGTGGTAAGGACCATGATCACAGTTTACATGCCATGATTGCTGGACCTGATGGTAAATATTATTTCAATGCCGGTAATGCTGGTCCGCATATGGTTACTGACAAAGCAGGATGGAATTTAAGAGCAGGAAGTAATTACAATGGTGGCTCGCCGTATAATAACAGCAATAAAGGTGGCTTGGTGAGTGATGATGGTAAGATTTGGGTTGGTGGTATCGCCATGCGTGTTAATCCTGATGGTACAGGTTTAAAGGTAGTTGGTCATAATTTCCGTAACTCTTACGAGTTTACTGTAGATTCTTACGGAAACATGTGGCAAAATGACAATGACGATGATGGTAATCGTGGCGTAAGGGTTTCCTGGTTAATGGAAGGTGCCAATATGGGCTATGCAAGTATAGATGGAACACGCCGTTGGGAAGCCGACCGCAGACCAGGCCAATCGACCCCTGCTGCACACTGGCATCAGGACGATCCAGGCGTGCTTCCTTATGGAGACAATACTGGAGCAGGCTCTCCTACTGGAGTGGCATTCAATGAAAGTGATGCCCTTGGAGAAAAATACAGGGGTATGCTACTTACTTGTGATGCAGGTCGTAATGTAGTTTTTGCTTATAAACCTGCGGTAAACGGTGCGGGTTTTGATTTAAAGCGGCAGAACTTAATCACTTCTTTATCTGATGAAGAAGTAGCAGTAGCTCAGAGTTCAGTAAGGGAGGATGAGAAAACAAAATGGTTTAGACCAAGTGATGTGGCGATTGGTACCGATGGGGCAATTTATGTGGCAGATTGGTATGACAGCATGGTAGGTGGACATAGAATGACAGATACTACCGGAGCTGGTCGTATTTACCGGATTGCGCCAAAAGGTAGAAAGCTAGTTAACCCTAAAATCAGTCTTAAAACTACTAAAGGTCAGATAGATGCTTTACTTAGTCCGGCTGTAAATGTGCGCAATGCAGGTTTCGTATTGCTTGCCGCTCAAGGAAACAAAGCGGTAAAAGATGTTAAGAAATTATTGGACTCTACAAATCCTTACTATAGAGCCAGGGCAATCTGGTTGCTTTCTAATATGGGTGCCAGTGGAATTACAGAAGTGGAAGCGGCATTAAAAGACAATGATCCTAATTTGAGAATTGCGGCTTTCCGCGCTTTGCGCGAAGTTAAACCCGGTATAAGTGCTTATGCCATGCAGTTGAGCAAAGATCCATCAGCTGCGGTACGCAGGGAAGTGGCAGTCGCTATGCGTGACCTTCCTTTTAATGCGATGAGTGAATTGTTTATGCCTCTTGCTGTTGCCTACCAAGGTAACGACCGCTATTACCTGGAAGCACTGGGGCTGGCTGCAGAAGGCAAAGAAGAAGAATTATATCCTTTACTAAATGCAAAACTTGGTGGAGAGCCATTAAAATGGAGTCAGGCTTTTGCTGACCTGGTTTGGTGTTTACATCCTAAGGCCGCTGTTGCTGCGTTAAAGCAAAGAGCTGGGTCTGATCAGCTATCAGCAGATCAGCAAAAGCAAGCTATAGTTACTTTAGGTTTTATTAAAGACCAGAAAGCAGTTGATGCCATGCAAGGACTGATGAGTAACAAGGATGCCAAGATCAAAGAGCAGGCTTTGTGGTGGTTGCGCTATCGCCAAGGTAATGATTGGAGTAATTTTAAGATGGAGTTGCCATCAACCGGACCTGATAAAGATGCGGATGCCCAGAAAAAGATGCTTGTTCAAAAGCTGAAAATAGAAAACGGAACTACTTCTGCCGCAGATAAAGTAGAAGCCATCAAAATAATGGCCAAAGAAAAGGTGGGTGGAGAAATGCTGATCGGTTTAGCAGTTGATAAAAAGCTTTCTAAGCTGCTTATTGATGAAGTAAGTAAGGTGATATTTAGCAATCCGGATCAAACAGTACGTGTTTTGGCAAGTGATTATTTTAAAAAGCCAGGTGTAACTACTGCGCTATCCATCCCTAAGATTGCAAAATTACAGGGAGATGCCAAACTTGGCCGACTGCTCTTTAAAGAGAAATGCATGACTTGTCATAAAGTTGGAAATGAAGGTGCCAGCATTGGTCCGGAACTGAGTTTGATCAACAAGAAGTTTGAAAAGAACGGCTTACTTGATGCTATTGTTAATCCAAGTGCGGGTATGGCCTTTGGTTACGAGTCTTGGTTAATCACCAAAAAGGATGGTACAACGGTATCCGGATTTTTACAAGGTGACGGAGAAATGGTAGTTTTAAAGGATATGGCAGGTGGTAAACACAACATTAAAGCAGCAGATATTGCGAGCAGAAAGCAGTTTTCGACTTCCGTAATGCCAGAGCCTTCAGCGCTTCAGCTAAGTGAAAAGGACCTTGCTAATATTGCAGAATATCTGCTTACCCTTAAACAATAGTTATTAATTATTTGCATTTTTGCCGGGTAACCTAGAGATCGCAAATATTGAATACAGAATACTTTATTGCAGGGCGCATAGCCATCAAGTCTGAACGAACATTTTCTAAACTCATTGTTCGGATTGCGATTGCCGGTGTTATGCTTAGTCTTGCCGTAATGATGCTGTCTATTGCGATCATTAAGGGTTTTAAAACAGAGATTCAGGATAAGGTTAGGGGTTACATTGGCGATGTCAGGATTTTTAAGTATGACTTAAACAACTCCTTTGAGTTATCGCCTTTTATTCCGGCCGCAGAAACGATAAATAATCTTCGGAAGAATCCACAAGTCGTGTATTTTCAACCGTATGCCACTAAACCGGCTATTATTTCTGCAAATGATGAGGTAGAAGGGGTCAACTTTAAAGGAGTAGACCATACCTTTCATTGGGATTACATCCGTAAACATTTGGTTAGCGGATCTGTGCTGGATTTTACGGATAGTGTAAAGGCAATGAAGCAAATCATGATCTCTCAGTTTACTGCCAACAGGCTGAAATTGAAGGTTGGGGATGATTTTATCATGCACTTTGTGCAAAACCCTCCGCGCAGGAGGCCATTTAAGATTGTAGGTATTTATAGTATAGGTGTTGAAGAAATAGATAAGGGTTTTGTAATAGGAGATCTTAACCTGATTAGGCGATTGAACAATTGGAAGCCTAACGAAATTGGGGGTATAGAGGTTAGGATCAAGGACTTTGATAGGCTTAGACAAACATCAACGGCTATTTACGAAGGATTGGAGATTAAACTTAAATCTGAATCTGTTCAGGAATACTTTCCGGCCATTTTTACCTGGTTGTCTCTTTTAGATGTAAATACTAGGGTGTTGTTGGTGTTAATGATGGTTGTGGGGGTTATTAATATGATTACCGCATTGCTGATCATGATATTGGAGCGCACCAACATGATTGGTATGCTGAAAGCTTTTGGCATGACGGATTTTAGCGTGATGAAGATATTCCTTTATAACGCGCTATACCTGGTTGGGCTTGGATTGTTGCTCGGTAATATTTTAGGTTTGGGACTTGGGTTTTTACAAACGTACACCCACATTTTTAAACTGGATCAAACTTCTTATTACTTATCTTACGTCCCTATTGAAATCCATTTTATTGACGTATTGGTATTGAATGTTTGTATTGCCTTTGTCTGTTTAATTGTGCTTATTTTACCTTCATTGTTGGTTAGCAAAATAAGCCCATTAAAAGCAATTAGGTTTAAATAAAATATTTCGATGCATAAAATCCTGTTAAGCTTTCTCATTAGTACGGCTTCTTTAACCGCCAACTCGCAGGAAAAGTTATATAACTATTCTGTCACATTACCAGCTACAGATGCTTTAGGGAGAAAGCTTCCTACTTATAAAGAAGTTGGAGAGGTTAAGAAAGACCGTTTTGTAGGCATCTTTTACTGGACCTGGCACTATGCCCAGGCTGCAAACAAACCAAACAATACTACTACTTTCCTGCAAAAATACCCTGATGCGCTGTACGATTATAAGCATCCGGCATGGCCTCAAAATATTATGAATTTCTGGGGAGAGCCCTTGTTTGGTTTTTACACCAATATGGACAAATGGGTTTTGTATAGGCATGCAGAAATGCTGGCTGATGCAGGTGTAGACATGATCATGTTTGATTGTACCAATGGGGATTTTGTTTGGAAGCCTGCTTACATGGCCTTATGCGAAGTATTTATAGAAGCACGAAAGAATGGCATCAAAACGCCGCAGATTGCATTCATGATGGGCTTCGGAGCTTCAGAAGCGACAAAGAGTGCTATAAACCAAGTGTATAAAGATCTGTATAAACCTGGTTTGTACAAAGACCTATGGTTTCAGTGGAAAGGTAAACCTTTAATTATGGCTTACCCGGATAATATTGATCCCGAGATCAGGGAGTTCTTCACCTTTAGGCCGGGTCAGCCAGTTTATGATAAGGGCCCTAAAAGGGAAGACCACTGGGGTTGGTTGGAAATTTATCCACAGCATGGCTTTGGGAAAAATACTGATGGAAGCTTTGAACAAATGACAGTAGGTACTTCGCAAAACTGGACAAAGGCAAACGGTTTAAGTGCAATGAATTCAAAAGGTGCATTTGGCAGGAGCTATACGTACAAAAATGGTCAGGACCCGAGGCCAGATGCGCATCAATACGGACTCAATTTCCAGGAGCAGTGGGATTATGCCATAAAGCAAGATGTAGAATTTGTATTTGTTACCGGCTGGAATGAATGGATAGCCGGGCGTTATGAAACATGGCAAGGGCAGCAAAATGCTTTTCCGGATCAGTTCGATACAGAACATAGTCGGGATATTGAGCCGATGAAAGGTGGGCACAATGACAACTACTATTATCAACTGATTGCAAACATTAGAAAATTTAAAGGAATGCCGGCTCCTGAAAAGCCATCAGTACCTAAGACAATTGTTATTGATGGTAAATTCGAAGAGTGGACAAGTGTTTTGCCTGAATTCAAATCTCATAAAGGAAATACGCTACATAGGGATGCTAACGGTTTTGCTGGTACACATTATGTAAATACAACAGGTAGGAATGATATCATCAATGCCAAGGTTGCGCAAGACAAAAATAATTTCTATTTCTATGTAGAGACGGCAGAGAAGCTTACACCAACAACAGACACTGCATGGATGAGGCTTTTTATAGACATAGATAATAACAAACAAACCGGATGGGAGGGTTACGATTACGTAATCAACAGAAAGTCGCCAGCAGAGATGGCAGTGCTAGAAAAAGCTGATCAAGGTTGGAATTGGACAGCTTATGGAAGGGTTCAATACAGCTATGCTGATAACAAAATGGAAATCAAAATTCCGAAGTCGCTGTTGAAATTAAAAGGAAAGAGTTTCCAGTTTAAATGGTCTGATAATATGCAAAAAGAAGGTGACGTTATGGATTTCTTGGTCAATGGTGATGTGGCTCCCCTCGGGAGGTTTAACTTTGAATTCTCTTCTTCAACTCAGTAATGTGTGCCAGGTGATGTTCGCAGTGCCATGCATAAATTCCTACTGTCTCCTTCAATGAAAAATGCTTGCCATGCTCCGGATGTACGAACGTTCTCTCCAATTGTTCAGAGGGGAGCGATGTGAGTAAGGCTACCCAGCGTGTATGAAGACCGTCTAATAAACTTAGACTGGCGGCTACTGGTAATTTGCTGTCTGGTAATTCTGCCCAACGTTCCTCATAATATGGCTTAATTACAGGTTGGTCTTCTGTTAATGCCAGTTTGAACCGAACAAAGCTATTCATGTGACTGTCTGCACAATGATGAACAACTTGCCTTATTGTCCAGCCATCAGGACGGTACGGCGTATCTAATTCCTTGTCAGTTAGCAAACTTGTTTGCAAGTCAATTTTGGCTGGGAAAGCAGCGATTGTTCGCACATAGCTACTGATTATTTCGTCGGTAAAAAGATCCGGCTTAACGAATTTGCCTATCGGAAACTGTAGGATTTCAAGTTGCGCTGCTGTCATTTCTTTAAAGATATTTAAAGCTAACAAATGTTTTAGTAACAAGGTACTAGCAATTGATCTATTTGCTTGGCAAGGCTATGGTCTTTTTCGGTTACGATGTCGCCTGCATCATGTGTACTCAGCCATATTTCCAATTTATTATAGGTATTGGTCCATTTTGGATGGTGGTTGTTCTTTTCAGCAAGAAAAGCCACACGAACCATAAAGGCGAAGGTTTCCTGAAAATCTTTGAATAGCATTACCTTATATAACTTCCTGTCTATCTCTTCCCATTGTTTCTGAACAAAGCTTTCCATAGGTTCCTTTTTAGTAATCATATAAGTAACAACAATGGAGATTCAATTAGGTTTCCTTAAATTTGCAACATGAGTATTGAGGGTTCGGCTGATTCGATTTTTGATAAAATTCTTTCTTTCATTGAGTACACCAGTCAGAATATCTTTCTTACTGGTAAAGCCGGTACTGGGAAGACAACTTTGCTTAAAAAAATCAAAGAACAGACCACCAAAAGGCTGGCAATAGTAGCGCCAACTGGGGTGGCTGCCATGAATGCGAAAGGGACTACCATCAACTCTTTTTTCCAACTTCCGCAGGGATCCTTCTTTCCGGGCGACATCAGTTTGATCAATCTGCAAGCAGGGATACTATCTATTCAATCCATGGTAGCTGATCTTAGTTACAGTAGAGAAAAGACAGCACTTTTTAACGAATTGGAATTGCTGGTGATCGATGAGATCTCTATGGTACGTTCTGATCTTTTGGATGTAATCGATGCTATCCTTCGCACCGTAAGAAGAAATAATTTCCCTTTTGGGGGTGTACAACTTCTTTTAATTGGTGATCTTTTTCAATTGCCTCCCGTTACCAAGCGTGAAGAATGGGCTTTCATGAGGACGGCCTATTTATCGCCCTATTTTTTTGATGCGCATGTGATTCGTCGGAATCCACTGTTGCAAATTGAGCTGACTACCGTATTCAGGCAAACAGAGCCTGAATTTATTAATATTCTAAATGACATCCGTAATAATCAGATAGATCAGGCCGGACTTGCACTTTTAAACCAACGGTACGATCCATTGTTTAAATCATCAGAAACGCTCAATCCAATCATCATTACTTCACATAATGCAGAAGCAAATACCATTAATAAAGTCATGCTGGATGAGCTTGAAGGCGAAGAGCATACATTTGAAGCTGAGGTAAGCGGAGAATTTCGCGACCTGAACTTGCAGGCAGAACAAAGTCTGAAATTAAAGGAGGGTGCACAGGTTATGTTCATCAAGAACGATACTGGTGACGACCGTAAGTTTTATAATGGCAAAATAGGGACAGTTAGGTCTATAAAAAACGGGACTATTTATATTTCTTTTCCAAACGAAGAAGACCTTGCTCTTGAAAAATCATCGTGGCAATCTTTTGAATATAAAGCAGATGAGGAAGCCATTGTTCAGCAACAGGTAGGAGAGTTCTCCCAATATCCCATCAAATTAGCCTGGGCGGTTACTATTCATAAAAGTCAGGGATTAACGTTCGACAGCGCCATTATTGACGCCGGGAAATCATTTGTTGCCGGACAAGTTTATGTGGCTTTAAGTCGGGTTAGGACACTTCAGGGACTTATTCTAAAGTCCAAGATCAATACGGAAAGTCTGCGCGCTAACACAGAGGTAATCAATTACATGAAACCCGCTGCAGTGGAAACGCTTGATGATTTACTTTTACTCGGACAGGAAAGCTTTATTCTTAAGTTGATGCTTGATCATTTTTCTTTAAGTAGAATGGTTGACGGCATGAATGACATTCTCAACGATCCTGAAATCGTGAAAGCAAACCTGCCAGACTTAAAAATTACTTTAACTCAGTTAATGAGTGCTATTAAAGAATTAATTGCTGTTTCAGATCGCTTCCAGTCGCAGTTGCTACAACTCCATAAGCAACATGGGTTTAAGGATCAGCAAGTGTTGCAAAGCAGGATTGAATCAGCACAGCTGTATTTCACTAAAGAAATTACCACTCAACTTTTAAATCCGCTAAACAAAAACATCAGGATCAAGCCCAAGAACAAACTTCAGCAACAAGTGCAGCATTTGCTTTTGAAGTATCGGCAGGTCGTTGAGAATCGGGTACTTCTAATGCAGGTTGCTGCTGGAATGCTAAAAGAGCCGATTGATCAAAAAGAATATATAAACTGGATAACAAGCCATCGTGCTAAAAGTAAACTTAAGCCGGGCTCATCCTCAGGAAACCAGCCGGCCGTTAGTTTACAGTTATTCTAATTATTTGTTTTTTATTTGCTCAAACAAGAATATCCCTTTTTTATTGGCAACCACAATATCAATCAACTTATCCTTATTCATGTCAACCGCATTGGTTTGCAGTCCATTACCAGAATCACTATCTATCAGGTGAGGAGTCCATGAAGGAACTTTACCCGGTTTAAATTCAAACCAATACAATACGGCAGGTTCTCTCTCACCCGGGTCATGGCCCATATGCGCCCAGAATCTTTTGCCTGTTACCAAATCAGGGCTGCCGTCTTTGTTGATGTCTACCAGGCCCAACCCGTGGTTTTGAGAGAAGGTTTTGAATATATCGTGGTGCTTCCAGCTGATATTGCCCTGTGCGTCAACAACCTGCTCATGCCACCATAGTCCATATGCATGTGCGGAACTACTGATCACATCCATATCACCATCCTTATCCAAATCCATTACGTACATCTGCGAAGCATCTTCACCAAGATCTGCAGGATGCCAGGCCCAGTTATCTTGTTTAGGATCTTTTGGAGATTCCCACCAACCAGATTTAATCACCACATCTTTCTTACCATCTTTGTTCATGTCTCCAAAACCAAGGCCATGCGTAAACTGATGTGTACCACGATCTTTTACATCACTGATCATATGTGGGGTCCATTCAGTACGTCCTTTAATTTTAGGTGATTCCAGCCAGACCATTTTGCCTCCTTTAGAATCATTGCATAGTAAATCTATCCTTCCATCTCCGTCTACATCCACAAATAATGGCGATTCATTACCTACAGAAGGATATAAGGGATAGGCTTTCCAGTGCACCGCAGAATTCTTTGGATTTTGATACCATACTGCTGCATCTCCAGGAAAATCTACTCTAATGTAATCAAGCCAGCCATCCTGGTCAACATCCATTACATAGTTCAGGAAGGAGTCGCTATAGCCGGTATTGTAGTCAAATTTACCGGGGGTGTATACTTCATGTTTAGTCCAATTGGGTGCCTCATACCAAAATGCTCCGGCAACGATATCCATCTTGCCGTCTTTATTCAAATCGCCCACTCCGGCGCCTTCTGAAAAGAAATCAGTGCTGATCACAGTCTTTTTAAACTTGATTTCTTTAGACTGTTGTGCATTGGCCACACTCCAGAATAAACTGAAGCTTGCAATTAATGGCGTGAGGAGCAAGTTGAAATTTATTTTAATTGGGGTATGCTTATTCATGCATTTATAGGTTAAACTAATTTAATGACCTCGTTAATACTGGTGGAAAGTATCAGATACAAACTGCAAAACGTTTGGTAACGCTGCTCTCCAATAGGTCCAGGTATGGCCACCATCACGCACCCTGTATTCATGTAGAATCTCTTTTTTGCGCAAGGCGATGTGAACCAAACTATTCCCTTCATACAAAAAGTCGTCATCCCCACAATCAATATACCAGCGTACCGCTTTTTTCTGATCTTCGGGCATATTGTTAACCAAAGCAATGGCGCTGTGGCGGTTGTAGTAATTGGTGATTGTAGAATCTGCCAGGTTAGGATTGTTCTTTTTGATGGAACTTTTTGCTTCTTCTAAGTTAATTGGTCCAACTGATGCACTAAGCGGACAAGCGGAAGAGAACATTTCCGGATGGTGTAATGCGTACATAAATGTTCCGCCGCCACCCATGGAAAGACCAGAAATAGCGCGACCTCTTTTATCCGTTTTCGCATGGTATTTTTTCTCTATAAAAGGAATCAATTCAGTAAAAAAGAAATCCTCATAATTCCAGTCGCCTTTAATATCGTTAAAATAACCCCTGCGACCAGTATTTGCATCAGGCATCACAATAATCATTGGGGTAGCTGTACCTGCCGCAATTGCTTTATCAGTTATATTTAACACCTCACCAAACTGAACCCATCCTGTTTGGTCATCGCCAGAACCATGCAAGAGGTATAAAACAGGATAACTTCTGCCCGACGTTTCATAATCAGGCGGTAGGTATATTGCATACTTGCGTTCACTTTTTAGTATTTTGCTGGGTAAACTAAGGTTGTCGTATACTTTACCGCTTTGTGCAATTGAAACCAGCGGACTTACGAATAACAACAGTACTAATGTTGTAAATAATGTCTTCATTTTATATTTGGTTAGTTAATCCATAGATCTCAAGTCAAGGAATTTACCGTTAAAATAGTAATTTTCTTTGAAATAAGCTTCTTTAATAAAGCCATGTTTTAAAAGCAGTTGCCTTGATGGGGTGTTTTCGGGATTATTGCACCTTCAATTGTATCGTCATAATTTATTTAGAACCCAGTAACTTAAAGTGCTGTTGAAAATTTATATACCGTATGTGATTGATAAGTTGCGCCTGCTTTTAAAACAGTACTTGGAAACTTTGGCTGATTGGCAGCATCGGGATAATGCTGAGTTTCCAGGCAAAATGCCGCATTTTTAGTAGATGGTTTTTGTCCGCGACCAATTACACCTGGATTAAGATGGTTGCCAGTGTAAAAAACCAGTCCTGGTTCAGTAGTGTAGACAGTCATTACACGTCCGCTTAGCGGCTCATATGCTTTGGCTGCAACAGCCAATTTTCCAGATTGATTTCTAAGTACATAGGTAAGATCATAACCATTGCCAGATTTTAAAGACGGACTCCCCTCAATACAACTACCAATTGGATGGGCAGTCGTAAAGTCTAAAGGAGTGCCTTTCACCTTAATCAAGTTTCCTGTTGGAATATTTCCCTTATCGGCCTGCAGATACTCGTCAGATTGGATACTCAATTCGGTTTTTAGAATATTTTCCTCTTTTCCTCCAGAGAGGTTAAAATAGGTATGATTGGTAAAGTTTACATGTGTAGTCTTATCGGTTGTTGCCTTGTAATCTATTTTCAACTCATTGTTTTTAGTCAAGGTATATACGATGGTAACATTCAAGTTTCCGGGGAAACCTTCTTCTCCATCCTTACTAAAGTAGCTCATTTTCAAAGCAACATCACTACCGCTATTGATTTCGTTTGCATTCCAGATGCGCCTATCGAACCCTTTCTTCCCGCCATGTATATTGGCCGTAAGTACATATTCCTTTCCATCTAAAGTAAACTTGCCGTTTGCAATCCTGTTTGCTACACGTCCAACAGCCGCACCCATCAGGGCATTCTGACCGCCTGTATAAGATTTAAGAGAATCAAAACCGAAGGCTACACTACCCATGATTCCATTTTTGTCTGGCGTAACAATGTCTGAAATGCTTGCTCCGTAGTTGATTACCTTAACAAGCATCCCCTTGCTGTTTCTGAGCGTGTATTCATAAATACTAGTACCTTCAATTGTGCCAAAAAGTACTTTACTTATACCTGGCTTTTCTGCCTTAACAACTGGCTTTTCTTGCTGCGACAATGCAGGATAAATGCTAAAGAGGCACAAAATGGTTATTAAAAAAAGCGCTGGGAACTTGGATATATTTAACTTGTTCATGATTAATTTAAGACAGGGTAACGTGTTTCCAGCCAAGCATAACGCGCTAGTATTTCTAGCATGCCGCCGTGCTCCACCAAGTCTTGCGCTTTGTCTTTTTTAGTGAATATGCCTTTTTCATTCTTTTCTGTAGCTAATGCATTATCCAGACACTTTTTAAAGCCAACAATGTATTTAGTGTCTTTATTGAATTTTAGCAGATGTTGATATGCCCTTAACATTACGGCATTAAACCAATAGCCATCTCTAAACTTGCCATTGCCATAAAAGTACTCCAGTGAGCTGTCTGCCACTGCATTTGCTTCGGTGAGGTATTTTTTATCACCCGTGATTTCGTATAAATAGATGTAAGCCTCTAGCATGGTGCCGGTATTGTAAGAAAATGTAGCTTCACCTATACTGTTGTCCTTAGTGCGGATGTTGTCGTAATACAGTTTGGCAGGCGTACGCAACTTAGCGTTGGTCCAGTTAAATAGCTTAATAGCGGTGTCGAGATAGGCTTTATTTTTAGTAGCCTGATACATCTGTAGCGCAACCAATACACCTGGCCCATTTGAGCAAGTATTTTTAGTGCTTTTGTCGCCTTCCTTCCAGTAGAGGCCACCTCCTAAAACTTGGTCATGGCCCGTCATCATAAAATCGTACATCATCTTTCCCAATTGAAGATGTGATTTTTGTTTAGTACGTGCATAAGCATCAAGAGCGGTAATGCCGATCCATTCGTTGTCGTCAAAATAGCGTTCTCCGCGTTTTAAGTTCGTGATGTAATCAGAATATCCAGGTTTTGGTGGAGCAGGATCATAATAATCGTTAATATGCTTTAATAAAGGACCCATTAGGTTAGTCTTCGGATCAAGCTTTTCCATTTCATTTGCTGCTTGGTATAAGGAGCAAAGCGACCAGAAATAAGTGTATTCCCTTAGGTATCCATTTTTGGTTTCGCGCAGTGCGGGATCCAACACAATCAGGTAATGACCAGCTGCTTTATCATAAAAATTATTTTGGATAGCAGTCTGAAGCGATTTCAATTCCTTTTTATAATGACCTTTGTTCGCTGCCTTATTTTGTGCAGATAAACGATTAGAGAAACCAGAAATAAGTAGTGTTAATGCCAGGAATAAGAATTTTTTATTAATCATTTTTAAAGAATTTAGGTAAATCTACAAAATCGTTACCATAGTATTCAGTCAGTAATTAAGTAAAAGATTTTAATAAACTTATATTCGTGGGTCTTAACACACACAATATGAAACATTTTTATTTACGCAGTGCTATAATATTAGCAGTAAGCTTAACCTCTGGGTATGCATTTGCCCAAATGCCTGGCATCAAATCAGGAACAATTTACACCCTTCAGTCTAAGCTAAATGGGAAACTTCTGGATGTACACAATTCATCTGTAGATGATGGAGCCAGGGTAAACTGCTGGACCGATACCAAATCTGATGCGCAACGCTGGTTGGTTAAACTTGCAAGTAATGGCGTTTACACCTTAACTAATATAGGCAGTGGAAAGCTATTGCATCTAGCTTCCGGTGCAGCCGATTCTGTAAACGTAGATCAGCAGGATGCGAATAAGGGGAATGACACAAAATGGAAAATTGTTATTGATAAAGACGGTAGTTTCCAGTTACAACCTGTAGCTAAACCAGATCTGGCATTGGGTATTTATAACAATGTAATTACGGATGGTGCAAAAATAAACGTGGCAATATCGACTGCAAAACCTGCTCAAAGCTGGGTTTTTACTAAGGATGAGGCCCAGGATAAAGCCTTGACTTTAAAAACAGCGAACAAAGTATTTGAAGCTTGGTATACCCATTATAAAATAGAAACAGGAAGGGGTTTTTGGGATAAAGCAGAGATGATGGAGGTGGTACTCGATGCATATGATGTAACGAAGGATAAGAAATATTTGGATAAGTTTAATGCGATGTACACCAATTTTATTACCCGCAATAAGGCCGACTGGATGTATAATAATTTTAATGATGATATCGCTTGGGCGGTACTTTTTAGTGTAAGAGGTTATCTGTATACAGGTAATAAAGCTTACCTGGAAAACGGGAAGGACCAATACGATAAAATGTATGCCCGTGCGCATACTGATAAATATGGTGGTGGATTAAATTGGTTTGAAACCAGGACATCAAAAAATGCCTGTATACAAGGTCCGGCAATGGTTGCTGCTTGTTACCTTGCACAGGCTACAGGAGATAAAACCTATTACGATAAGGCAATTGATTTGTACAAATGGTCTAAGAAGTACCTCTTTAATTCGGCTACGGGAAAGGTTAATGATAATATTGATCTAGATAAAAAGACAGGAGAAATAAAGGTAGGTACCTGGAGTTCAACCTACAATCAGGGAACTTACCTTGGCGCTGCAGTAATGCTTTATAACTTTACAAAAGATCCAACCTACCTTGCAGATGCAGAAAAGATTGCTCATTATGCCAAAAATGAAATGTTTAGGGGTAAAACTATGGATAATGAAGATGGGGGTAATGACTTGCCTGGTTTCAAAGGGATATTTGTCCGTTATGCCCGCATGTATACTGTGGAGACTAAGAAAACAGACTTGGTAGGCTGGCTTCAGCTCAATGCTAAAGTGGCTTATAATAACAGGAATTCTCAGGATTTGATACAAACCAGATGGGCAACAAGAACAGCAGAGGGTAGTCCTAAATCGGCATTTGGATCATCTACGGCAGTATCATTGCTGATGAATACTTTGCCAATTAAGAAGTAAGGGCAACCTTATTTCTTAATCTGGGTGTAGTGGTTTGACTATTTATCACTATAATGAAACTAGTTTCGTTTCTTGGAAAATTAATTAAGGCATCAAAATGCAAATGGCTAAAATCAATTGCCTAATTTATGATATAGGGTAGTATTTTCTCAGCCATATGGATACCTGATCATCGGGAATTGTATCCCATTCTTTTTTGCCTGCGATCACTTTAAAGTGACCTACAAGTCGGTAAGGTTCATTATTGATGGAGTTATCAAAGAAATATCCTTGGTAAGCGATATCTGCCGCTTCTTTAAGCAGTTCCATAGAACGCACATATCTTTTTTCAATCCGGTCAGCAGGAACATTATGACCACCTTTTTTTACTCTTAGTGCTACGCGGAATTTATTAATTTCAGGAGATTCCGTTCCAACGAAATAAAGGTAAACCTTGTAACCTGCTTCAGTGGCTAAACGCATATCATCTAAGTTTGATTCGTGCGAAAACACAGTTTCAAACGAGAAACGCCGCTTAGCATCAATAAATGCATATCTAAGGAACCTTGCGATAATTTGTGCAACACGATCTAAACATTCTTCTACAGTCAAAGAAAGTTTTTGCCCAGAAATTGTGATAGATTTACTAAATTCTTCTACTGAAAAATCGTCGGACAATAGTCCGGAAGTTTCTCCAAATTTAACAAGATCCGTTAAAGTACAGTTTACCTCATATGGTTGAAAAGAGAATATATCAGCTTTTAAACTTTGTGCTATATCATCTGCATTAATGTAAACCCCCACGTCAAGTTTGACGCTCTCATTCACTTTAGTTTCACGAATTCTTTTGATAACGGTACTTTTACCTGAACCATTTGGACCGGCAAAAACCCTGAGACGAAGTTGTGGTGTGATTTGTTCCGACAATAGATGATAGACTTAAGCCTCTTGCAGCTTTTCGATTTGTTCGAACTTTCCGTCCTGATATTCCTTTACTACCCAACCAGCCCTAACAGTCACTACATAGCCCATTAGTTCCATCGCATTCTTAGCAGCAGCTTTACCAGCACTCTTTGCTTTACTTACAACAATTCGCTTAGTCAGATAAGCAAAACCATCGCTTGTTCTTGATTTATTTGCCATAATATCTAAAGATACAAAAATAACATCTTGTTTTAAAACTTCTATTTTAATTTTTGTATACAAGGTCTGGCGATGGTGGCTGCTTGTTACTTTGCACAGGCTACCGGAGTAAGACTTATTACGATATGGCAATTGATTTGTACGAATGGTCTAAGCAATAATGACCTGCCTGGTTACGGCAGTATCTTTGCTGATGAATACTTTGCCAATTAAGAAGTAGGGGCAACCTTATTTCTTAATCTGGGTGTAGTGGTCTTCAAGAACTTTAATCAACTCTTCACCTGTAAGGTTAGAGGCAATGACTTTACCTTGCTTATCCACAAGGTAATTTGCTGGTATAGTTGTTATATTTAATAACCAGATCCTGCATTTCTTCCACCTTTACTGCTGCTTTCCATTTTTCTATGTCTTGGGCTTTGTCTGTTCTAGACTTATACCTATTTGAAAAGCTTGTCAATAGTATCAGTTAGATCCTTCCCCCTAAGATTAATTCCAATTATTTTTCCATCCCTATCCACCAAATAATTCGTAGGTAACGCAGTTATTTTTAAATCAATCGCTATTCCACTCGTTCCACCAAATAAATTCACAAACTGCACCATCTTATCGTCTTTCAAAACTTTTATCCAATTCTCTTTATCTGTGATTTTGTCTGTAGAAACGGTGATTATTTTAAGCCCTTTTAAATTATACTTCATGTAGTTATGAATCATGTTTGGTGTTTCTTTCCGACATGGAATACACCAAGTAGCCCAAAAATCGATCAAAGTATAATTTCCTAAGTTGGAATGAATTGATATCTTTTTACCATTGTTGTCTGATAATTCGTAATCAGGAAACTTGTCACCTAATTTGAAGGCTGGATTTTTAGCAATCTCCTCTATTCTTGCCTTTTCTGCTACATCCTTAAATACATGCTTACCATATTCAGATTCCTGTATAGATTTACTTAAGGATTGAAATGTTTTGGTTGTTTCATTTGCAGAGATATTTGTTGCATAGACAACTGGATCAATATTAAACAATGAGACTTCGGAGTTCGGATTATTATGAATAAGATCAATGACTTGATGATAATAAACTAAACTTAATTTTCTAGCCTGTTGCATTTTCATGTCATCTAATTGACTAGAATCCAGCTGACTAGAATTTATTTCATGATATGAACTATCACGGGAAATCCGGAAGCGCGCTAAAATATCCAAAAATTGATTTTGAATTTCATTTTGCGATCCTCCAATGATTTTAAAGCTCTTTCCTTTTAGGTTATAAGTAACATCAATGGTATCGTTCGCTAAAACGGTACATACACCATATTTAGCTTTTGAAAGTAAGTTTTTGGATGATATTACCTCCTCACTTAAGTCTTCCTTACTAAAATAAATATTCAAGAAAGCAGGCTCACCAAAGCGGTGTATAGATTTGTAGTTTCCAGTCAAAACTGATGATGAATTTCTAACAGCCTCTTTAGATATCAATTTATAATTATTATCAAATGCGTAAACATATTTAATATCATCGGAGCCTACGACATTAATTTTTACATAAAAGGGCTTAACTTGAGCAGACGAAAGCAGGCTCAATGTTCCAAAGAGTAGCGTGAATATATATTTCATTTCAATTAATAATTAAGATTCAAATCAAAAATTATTGTTTTTCCTACAATTAGCAATGAGAGAGGACGATGTTGAAGAGGCTTTGAGATTGACAGCATGTAATATAGATTTGTAATACGAATGTAGAGGGTTGCCTAACAATAACCAACTAAAAATACAGTTTTCAGAGCGTGGTGTATATTTCACACTATCAAAAATGTCATTAAACAGGCTTTTTTAAACAATTAAATGATGTTTTTTTATCAAAATTATTATTGTTATAAAGAGTAACGATCGTGTTACATTTTAATTATAAAAAAGAACCAATTGGCATTAGTGCCAATTATTATGCATGGTAATTCCCGGTAAGATGAAAATTGCAAGGCAATTTTAAAAGGGGTATTGTAGGACTGAAAGTACATTTACAGGTACTTTGGAGGGGAAAAGGGTACCTCTAGTGCTCCAAGATACCTAGTAGCCTGCACGAAAGGCCCTCTAAGCTATGTAGGTGCTATTGAAAATATTGGTAAAACTAGTGCGCAATTATCTTGGTGTGTTTTTCGATTTAAATTCACATCAATCGTTGTTTAATCAGGCGTTTCTGGTGTATGAAGTATCTTAAGTATTGCTGTAGTACTGCCATAATTATAGGGCTAAAACAAGCAGTATTTAAGTTATAAATTCAGTCTCTTTAAAGGCGCATAAAATAAAGTTAATTACCTGTAATACAGTATATTTAATTTGAAATAATACCGAAATTTATTTGCTAATTTAAGCTATTTTGCCTACCTTTGTACATGTAATAAAACAGGCTTTTTTCGGGCCGAAATCGCATTAGGGTATCGGATTAATCCGAACAATTTGTGGTTATTGGGAATACGCTCTGCTATCGCTGATCAGCTAAAAATAATAGGCAAGTATTCAATTTTTAATTAGTCGACTAATTAAATTTAAACTACCAGCTGTGATAGCAGGCAGCAATAGTTCATTGACGTATTAAATTGTGCGGAGTCTGGTATAGTTTCGAAACACGATCAATGATTAATTCTCTTCTCTTTTTATAGTGCTATCATTTTATAGTGATATCTTTATAAGTGTCTCATAGGTATATATAGGGCATTAGACCTATATATACCCTAAGCAGGCCCTATAGAAGCCCTAGAGAGACCCTATATTATTAAAACAAAAACGGAACTAAAAACCCGATTAAATGTGCTAATTAAATTATTTTTCGATCGTTCTAAATGTCAGGTTAATTCTTGGTTTAGAAATTAATTTTGTTGGGGGTAAACGGTGCAACCAGTGGTCCTGTGTGGCACCTTTCATTACCAATAAACTCCCGTGCGCCAGTTGGATGTCTATTTTTTGTTTGGTTTTCTTATGCTTAAAAGAAAATTTCCTTTCCACTCCGAAGCTCAATGAGCCGATGGCGCCATGCTTTTTCAGGTCTTTTTCTCCATCGCTATGCCAGGCCATACCTTCCTCACCATTGTGATATAGGTTAAGCAGACAGGAATTGAATTTTTCTCCGGTCAAGGTTTCAATAATAGTCTTTAACTGTAGCAATTCTCGGGTCCATATTAAGGCCTCTTTGGTGATGCCGGAATAAGTGTATTTAAAATTGGTATCGGCATACCAAGCCACTTTGCGTTTGGTAAGGATATGTTTTCCAAAAATCACAGCTTCATCTGGTTTCCATTCAATAGTATTTAACAATGCCGTATAAATTAGATCTGCTTCAGTTGCAGGGATAATTACACCGTAATAATTTACAATTCCATCAATAGGTAAAAGGTTGATCTTACTATCTGGCTGGGTGCTGAACAGATCCATTTTATATGGAATTTGATTAATTAGTAAACCGAAATGAATATTTCCACTTCCGCATTTTCAGGATTTTGAGCCTTGGCTCCGTAAACCTCAAAGTCTGAATGATAACTTCTTGGAATATCAGTTTCCCAAATCTTTTGCCACTGCTTAAAGACCATATTGTCACTCATTTTACCTGTTGCCAAAAAAGGCGTATAGGTGTCGGCCATTATGCTAATTCCCGTAAATCCTTCAGGAACATTTGTGAGATCGGATACCTGACAGCCCAGTATAGTTGTGTAGGGTTTGGTAAAATCCGATTCGTAATCTGTATAAATGCAATACAATTCATCTGCAATTTTATTGGGGATTTGGGCAATGGTATTGTTTGTCATAAAGGTATTCCAGAGCTCCGGGATGTCGGTTGCTGATTGTCCATTTTCGTTTGTTGTTCTTACCGAAATACCTATAATATATCGGGTTTCCATTTTTATAGTCTTCATTATCTTTGAAATATTTTGCAAAATAAAAAACTAGAGTGACAACCCTATGTCAGTGTAGTCAGGATAAGATTGTGTAAATTTGCGATAATATTAATCAAAATACAGGAACGTGTCGTTAGAGAAGTTAAAATTAAGCAAAGCTTTGGTGTCATCCATGACGGATGCGGGATACCTAAGTACTAAAGAGATTCAGGCTAAAAGTATGTCGAGGATTCTTGGTGGACAGGATATCATTGCGGTTGGCCCGGAAGGTTCTGGAAAGACTACCACCTATGTGCTGGGTGTTTTAATGAAACTAAAGTATAGTACTGACGAGGCGCCAAAGGTATTGATCCTTGTGCCAGACCAGGAGCGTGTTCTTGCTGTTATTGAGCAATTTAAAGCATTAAGTGGCAACAAGAACCTGCGTATCATCGGTATGTATGGCACAGGAGGTATGGAAGAGCAGGTGCTGGATCTTTTGGAGGGTGTTGATATTGTAGTGTCTACGCCTACAAGGGCCCGCGCAGTATATCTGAAACTAGGATTGAACTTGAACAGGCTGCAAATGCTTATTGTGGATGATGCAGAAGTTATTGTGAAGCAGGGTATGCAGTTGCCGGTTTGTGAACTGGCAAGAAGTGCAGGAAAATGTCAGCATCTGATATTTACTACCGTAGTTCATGAAAAGCTGAACAATATGATAGACCAGTTTCTGAGTCTGCCCACTACTTTAGAAGTGGAAGATTTGGGAGGAAAAACGGTTGAAACCCATGACTTGATGCTCTATCAGGTTCCTAATTTTAAGACCAAAATCAATTTACTTGATTTAATGCTTCGTGATGATGAGGTATTTCAGAAGGTTGTCGTTTTTGTAAACACGCGCTTAACCGCACAAAAACTGGCGCAGTCTTTACCTTCCCGTAAGCCTGGTGATATCTCTGTGCTCAATCCTTTGTTTTTTGATGAGGCTGGGTTTGATCATATAGAAGATTTTAAGGCGACCCCTGAAGCCAGGATTTTAATAGTGGCAAATGAGGGGACACCTGCTGCTCTTGACCTTTCAGAAATCCCGTTTTTATTCTATTTAGAAGTTCCTGAGAAAAAAGAAGCTTTTTTAAGCAGGGTGGTAAAGTTAGCTGAGGAGGAGGTTGCTGTGATCACCTTTGCAACCGATATGGAATTGATGGACATTAAAAAGATTGAACAATCTATAGGTGCAAAAATTACTGTTCTTGATTTGCCAGCTGAGCTTTCCATCGATAGACCTGCTAAAGCCCCTAAAGTGAAAACTACAAAAGAGGAGCAACAAGTTCCGAGGGGTGGTGGAGCATATCACGATAAGAAAGAAAGCAATTCAAAAGACTATAACTACGGAATTGGTCAGAAAGCAAAGATGACCATGAAAAAGAAACACGGTTAAAGTTTCTTTGCTTCGTTCCAATAAATATCCATTTCTGCAAGTGTCATATCTTGAAGGGCTTTTCCATTCTCTTTAGCTTTTTCTTCGAGGTACTGAAAGCGTTTGATAAATTTTCTGTTGGTTTTTTCCAGTGCATTTTCTGGGTTAATGTTAATGAAACGGGCATAGTTTATCAGGGAAAATAACAGATCGCCAAATTCTCCTTCGGCTTTCTCGATGTCTATTTCCTGACCAGATGCAACATTAAATTCGTCTTTAAATTCTTGAAGCTCTTCTTCTACCTTTTCCCAAACCTGTTCTTTATTGTCCCAATCAAACCCAACACCACGGGCTTTTTCCTGGATGCGGCTGGCTTTAACCAACGAAGGCAAGCCCTTAGGTACTCCGCCAAGAACAGATTTGTTGCCTTCTTTTAATTTGAGCTTTTCCCAATTCCGTTTTACATCATGCTCATCCACTACTTCAACATCACCATAAATGTGTGGATGTCTGCTAATCAGCTTGTCGCAAACGCTATTAAGTACATCAACTATGCTGAAGTCGTTGGTTTCAGAAGCAATGCGCGCATAAAATACGAGGTGCATCATTACATCGCCCAATTCCTTTTTTACCTCCTGTAAATTGCCTTCCAAAATGGCATCAGACAATTCATAAGTTTCCTCAATGGTAAGGTGACGCAGGCTTTCCATGGTTTGTTTTTTATCCCATGGGCACTCTGTTCTTAAGGTATTTAAAACGATAAGTAAGCGCTCAAATGCGGATGCAGGGTTTTCTGCGCTAACGGGAGGTATGTTGTTGGGCATGGTAATAATTTATGGCTCAAAGTTAAACTATTCCTGTTCTTCGAGTTTAATGTTCTTAGTAATTCTATACACCTTTCGTTTTTTGTTTGGTTTTTCTT
Organism: Pedobacter sp. UYP24; assembly: GCF_054057295.1. Lineage (NCBI taxonomy): Bacteria > Pseudomonadati > Bacteroidota > Sphingobacteriia > Sphingobacteriales > Sphingobacteriaceae > Pedobacter > Pedobacter sp. UYP24. The sequence continues at coordinate 200,995 of NZ_JBSRZD010000003.1, read as the reverse complement.
CGCCTCCAAGTAGGATACCCCAAGGTTTAAGCTGATCAATGCGATCAAAAATAATTTTAAGCATCGCCAGGTATGGAATACATAAGAACATTCCTGAAATGCCCCATATCATTTCACCTACTACAATTCCGATAAAGGCGAAAAGTGCATTGATCTTAACTTTTGAACCTACAACCAGTGGCATTAGTACGTTACCGTCTAAAGCATGGACTGCAGCAAAAGCTCCAATAACGAAAAACATTTTTGCAGCTCCGGCTGTAGCGAAAGTGATTAGAACACTGATTAGCAAAGCACTGAATATTCCGATATAGGGTATGATATTAAATATACCGGCAATTAAACCTAAAAGTATGGCATACTTTACACCTAGTATCCACAATACCAACATCAAAATAGTAGTAACAATGAACATTTGAATGAAGATTCCGGTGATGTATTTTTTTATAATGTATTGGACGCGCTCAACAATGTCGCCAACCTTTTCTGTGTGCTCTTTTGCAAAAACAGAGGTTAAGAATTTATATAATATTCTTCGGTAGTTTAGGATAAAAAAGGTAAAAAGCAACAGGAATGAAAGGAATAATAGCGTAGACGATAGTGTTGACAAGGTAGCTCCAAGTACTGTGGCGCTAGTTGCTAGTGCAGTAGTTGTGCTTTCTTGTAGGTACCTTATTTGCTTGGTGGTATTGACATGGAATGTTCTGGAAATCCATAATTGCACATCATGAAACGAGGTCTCTGCTTGTTTTTTTAACAATGGCCAGTCCTGCCCAAGATCGGTAAGCTGGTTGATAAGAAAGTATAATATTCCTGAAATTACCACGATCATTAAAACCACTGAGAAAATAGATGCGATGCTTCTTTTGAATCGAAATTTTTGTTCCAGAAAATTTGCGAGCGGGAGCAGTAGCAAAGCCAGTAAAAATGAAGTTAACAGTGGCGCAAGTAGCGTTCGGCCCAATATGGCAAGATATCCCAAACAAACAATAGAAAAAAGTACCAGCGCTAGCTTGGCGTAAATTGGAATAGAGATTTGTTTCATAGGTTGTTTGCGGTTACTTGTTTTTAATTGCCCTTAGCATCTCTCTTTTTCCTGCTGCCCCAGGGAGTTTTTGAATGGTAAAACCTACATTTTTTAAAGCACGCTTCAAATTGCCCGTAATAGCGTAAGTAACAAAAATACCCCCAGGTTGCAAAAATTGACAAACATGTGCTATGATTTCATCAGTCCACATTTCTGGTTGATGTTGCACAGAAAAGGCATCAAAGTAAATTAACATAAATCGTTCCATAGTATCAAAGCGATTTAGGTAGGTATGCACTATTCTCAATTGCTGTTCAGGCAAAATGTTTGCAGATTGTTGCAGGGCTTTGCCATAATTTGTAATTAAACCGTTCCAAATATCGGCTGAGAGGTATTGATCATAACCTGTGGATTCTAATTCTTCAGATCTTAGCGGAAATGCTTCCAATCCTGTATACTGCAAACTAATATTTTGCTCTTTACAATATGCAGCAGACATCAGGAAGTTAAGGCCAGTTCCAAAGCCTACCTCAAGAATACTGATTTCCTGTTCTGGAAAAAGTGCTACGGCGTGTTTTAGTCCTGCATCTATGAATACGTGCTTGCTTTCCTGTAAAGCACCATGTTTAGAATGGTAATGTTCACCAATTTTTTCATTATACAGCGTATTTGAGCCATCAGCAGTTGCCGTTAATCTGTTCATAAAACAAACTTAAATAAAAAGCCAGAAGGCTTTAGTAATTGCCACTATACTTTTAACTTTATCTTACAGATTTCAAAATGCAGATTAAAAAACTATTTTATGGATATAGAAACTTTTAGAGACTTTTGTCTCGATTTAAAAGGTACTACTGAAGGTATGAAATGGGATCACCTTTGCTTTATGATTGAGGAGAAAATTTTCGTGCTTTCTTCTCTTGAGGACGGGGCTTTGTGTTTTAAGTGTGATCCTGACGACTTCGATTCTTTAGTAGGTCGAAATGGAATTAAGCAGGCGCCTCATTTCGCCAGAAGGCAATGGGTGGCAGTAGAAAATTTGGAAGTAATGCCAGATGGTGAACTTAAAGAACGAATAAGACAGTCGCGTGCACTGGTTTTAAAGAAGCTGAGCAGGAAGGTTCAGGACAGATACGAATAAGCTTTCAGTATATTTGGGATTGCGCATTCTTACCAAAACCAATTCTACCATGACACTCCTCCCTACACAAACTATCATTCAGAGAAATTAAGATGAAGAATGTTAAGGTACTTAGCCTTCTGCTGATCGCAGGATTATATTTTCTGCCAAGCTGTAGCCAGAAGGTTACTGTTGATCCTGCATCTTCGAGTTTGGTAAATGGTTTTTTAAAACCGCCCCCATCTGCAAAGCCTGGCGTGTATTGGTATTTTATGGATGGTAATATGACCAAAGCTTCAATGACTGCAGACTTGGAATCTATGAAAAAAGTTGGCATTGGAAGTCTTGTGTTTCTTGAAGTCAATGTTGGAATCCCAAGAGGTAAAGTAGATTTTTTAAGCGAGGAATGGCAGGAAATGTTTACCCATGCGGTTAAGGAGTGTGAGCGGTTGAATATCGCAATGACACTGGGTATTGGTCCGGGTTGGACTGGTAGCGGAGGCCCCTGGGTTAAACCAGCAGAATCTATGCTACATCTGGTCTCCACTACCACTATTGTTGATGGAGCTGCGAATGCAAAAATCATTTTGCCCGTTCCTAAACCAATGGCGCCATATTTTGGTGAAGGTGCATTTACAGAAGAGTTAAAAAAGGAATGGAATAATTATTATGAGGATGTAGCCGTATTGGCCTATCCAGTTGCAGATATAGCTGATCAGTCTAAGCTTCCCCGTATCGATGATATCGGAGAGAAAGCATTGTATTACCGCGCGCCTTACTCTTCTGCCCCTGGTGTAAAACCATATTTACCATATACAACCGCTTATAAAAATATTTCACCGGAATTAGTGATCCATAAAAAAGATATTATAGATCTGACTGGTAAATTAAAAGCCAATGGAGAATTGGACTGGAAAGTTCCTGCAGGTAAATGGAACGTAGTTAGGTTTGGAAAGCGGAACAATGGCGCGATAACCAGACCGGCACCAGTTCCCGGACTAGGATTCGAGGCAGATAAGTTTGATACGCTGGCGATAAAAGACCATCTGGATCACTATACTGGTGTACTACTGAATAAACTTAAAAAGAATTATAAAAATAGTGTGGGTGGGTTGAAAATGCTGCATATGGATAGCTGGGAGATGGGCTCACAAAACTGGACCAGTCGTTTTAGGGAGGAATTTACGCGCAGGCGTGGATATGATCCTTTACTATTTTACCCTGTTTACAACGGAAGTATAGTAGAAAGCACCGAGGTTAGTGAGCGATTTTTGTGGGACTTGCGACAAACCTCTCAAGAACTAATTCTGGAAAACCATGCCGGTTATGTAAAAGAATATGCCCATAAAAATGGGATGGGTTTATCCATAGAGCCGTATGATATGAACCCAAATTCGGATCTGGAATTGGGGGCAGTTGCTGATGTGCCTATGGCGGAATTCTGGAGTGCGGGATATGGATTTAATGCTGCCTTTAGTTGTATTGAAGCCACTTCAATTGCGCATGTAAACGGTGTATCTGAGGTGCCGGCCGAAGCGTTTACCGCACAAGATAATGAAGGTTGGAAGCAACATCCTGCATCAATGAAGAATCAGGGCGACTGGGCTTTTGCTGCTGGGATTAACCGCTTCGTATTTCACACCTTTCAAAATCAGATACTGGCTGATTCATTAAAGCCTGGGATGACGATGGGCCCTTATGGTGTTCAATGGAATAGGAATCAGACCTGGTGGCCAATGGTAGGAGCATACCATGACTATCTTTCGCGTTCGCAATACCTTTTGCAACAGGGAAATACTGTAGCAGATCTTTTATATTTAACCCCGGAGGGCTCTCCACATGTTTTTAAACCTCCGCTTTCTGCATTAATTATGGAAAATGGGGTAATGCCAGACAGGAAGGGTTATAATTTTGATGGCTGCGCACCATCACAGCTTTACAAAGCCACTGTAAAAGATGGTCGCATTGTATTTCCAGGGGGTGCTTCTTATAAGATATTGGTACTGCCAGCGGTGAAAACAATAACACCAAAATTATTGGAGAAAATAAGGGGTTTGATAGCAGAAGGTGCTGTCGTAGTGGGTTCTCCTCCTACCCAATCGCCCGGCCTGGCAGGCTATCCGGCAGTTGACGATACAATAAAAACTATGGCGAATGCAATTTGGGGAGGGGAAATAGTTCCCGCGAATCAAACTACAAAGGAATTTGGCAAAGGAAAGGTAATATGGGGTACAGAATTGGAGACAAAATTAGATTATTTATACCCGGAATATGAACTGACTTCGAAGATATTAAAAGACTTGCAAGTTGCACCTGATTTTGAATCAGATGGACCAATTCGTTATACGCATAGGTCTTCCACTAAATGGGACATTTATTTCGTTTCCAACCGTACAGATAAATTGGTAAGTACAAAAGCTAAGTTTAGGGATTATGTAAAAGGCAAGCCTGTGTTTTTTGACGCTACAACGGGAAAAATTAGCAACCTGACAGTATCAGTAGTTGGAGCCGGGTCTGCTGAAATTAGCTTAAACTTTGAGCCTTATCAAAGTTTCTTTGTCGTATTTTCGAAAGATAGGATAGAGGCCGTTGTTCCGAAGGTGAATTTTGCACATGAGAATTATTTTGCGGTCTCAAAATCTAAAACCGTTCTGGAAGGTCCTTGGCAGGTAAGCTTTGATCCAAAATGGGGCGGACCAAAAGAGACAACTTTTAAAGAATTAACCGATTGGTCGGCCAATGAAAACAATGGAATAAAATACTATTCTGGGATTGCGTTTTATAAAAAGCAATTTGATCTATCGGCAGTTACAAATCCAGGCGAAAAGCTCTATTTGGACTTGGGGGAAGTAAAAAATATGGCAAAAGTAAAGCTAAATGGAAAAGATTTAGGCGTAGTGTGGACGTCCCCCTGGCAGGTTGACATCAGCAATGCTGTAAAAGCCACTGGGAATGTGCTGGAAATAGAAATAGCTAACCTTTGGCCTAACAGACTCATTGGTGATGAATTTTTACCCGATGATGGAATAACGAATGGTCAGTGGCCGGAATGGCTAAGCAAAGGACTTCCAAGGCCAAGTAAAAGATATACTTTCACAACATTTAAACATTACTCCAAGAACTCTCCTTTATTCAAATCGGGATTGCTAGGCCCAGTGTCTATAATTACGAAGTAAATTTACAGGGCAGGCAGGCTTTTTACCACATCCTTATTCTGTCTTCTGGCTTCTTGTATAATTTATCTCCTGGTTTAACATCAAATGCCTTATACCAAGCATCCATGTTTACAGGAGCACCAATTGTTCTATAAGGACCAGGTGAATGCGGGTCAGTTTTTATGAATTGTGCAGCTGTTTCTGGTAATATATTGCCTCTCCAAACCTGCGCCCATGAAAGAAAGAAACGCTGATCTGGTGTAAAACCGTCTATAACTTCGTTTTCCTGACCTTGTTTGGTCATTTTAAATGCAGTATAAGCTACATTTAACCCACCTAAGTCGCCAATATTCTCCCCCATAGTTAACTTTCCATTTACATGAACAGTATCCAAAACAGTGTAGGTGTCAAATTGGTTTCCAAGTGCTTTAGTCTTTGCGTCAAACTTAGCTTTATCCTCGTCAGTCCACCAGTTGCGAAGATTTCCTTCTTTATCATACTGGCTGCCCTGATCATCAAAACCGTGGGACATTTCATGCCCAATTACAGCGCCGATGCCACCATAGTTAACCGCGTCATCTGCTTTAGGATCAAAGAACGGAAACTGCAGAATTCCGGCAGGAAAAACAATTTCATTCATGGTTGGGCTATAATAAGCATTTACTGTAGGCGGCGTCATGCCAAAGCGTGTTCTGTCTACTGGTTTACCTAATTGGCCAATCATTTCATTGTATCCCCATACACCAGCATTTCTCAGGTTTTGGAAATATCCAGTCCTGCTAATTGCTAATCCATCATAATTTCTCCATTTATCAGGGTAGCCAATTTTAGGTACAAAAGCATGAAGTTTAGCTAACGCTTTTTCCTTAGTGGCCTCACTCATCCAGTCCAGATTCTTAATTCTTATTTCAAAAGCTTTTCTAAGGTTGTCTATTAACTCAGCCATGCGGGCTTTGGCTTCGGGCTTAAAATATTTAGCTACATAAAGTTGTCCCAATAATTCGCCAATTGTTCCATCTGTTAACTGAGACATTCTTTGCCACCTGGGTGTTTCTACTTTTTGTCCGCTCTGCGCCTGACTAAAAGCAAAACTGGCTTTTACAAATGCTGAGCTAAGGTTTGATGCAGAGCCTTTAAGGATGTTCCATTCCAGATAAGTTTTCCAATCACTAATAGATACGGATTTAAGCATGCCATCCAGGCTCACAAAGAATTTAGGCGCAGAAACCAGCACGGTATCCTGTCCAGATACCTTAAATTTAGTAAATAGTTTTGCCCAGTTGATGTTTGGCGTGGTTTTACTGAAATCACCTACCGTAAATTTGTTGTATGTTTTATATTGATCACGCATTTCTAATCGAGACGTGCTTGCCTGCGCAAGTTGTTTCTCTATAGCCATTACAGTTGTAGCCTTTTTCTGCGCATCAGCAGGTAAAGTACCTGTTAAAGTGAATAGTGTATTGAGATAAGTATTGTATGCTTCTCTTATTTTTATGCTTCTGGTATCTTTGTTTAAATAATAGTCGCGATCTGGCAATGTTGTTCCACCCTGACTTAATTGAGTAACATACTTAGAAACGTTCTTCCTATCCTGACCAACGCTAAAACCAAACATGGGGCCTGCGATACCTGAAGTACGCATATCGGCAACCTGATCTAAAATATTTTGAATGGTTTTAATCTGTTTTACCTTTGCCAGATCAGCCTTAATTGGATTATATCCCAATTTTTCAATAGTGGTGCTATCCATTGCAGACGCATAAAAATCTCCAACACGTTTTTTCACAGAACCTGTCCCAGCAGTTTTGTCGGCAGCTGCATCCTCAACAATGCTTTTTACTGCAATGATGTTAAAGTCTCTTAATGAATTGAAGGTTCCCCATCGGGTTTCCTTAGCTGGTACTGGATTATTTTTAACCCAAGTTCCACTGGCATAATTATAAAAGTCATCACCTGGTTTGACCGAAAGATCCATATTTGCGGGATCAATTAATTTGGTAGGAACCTGTGCATTGGCAGTATAGCTTGCGGCTAAAATGCCTAAAGCTGCAAAGCAACGTTTTAATTTAATCATAATCATAAGTTAGTATTGAAATTAGATCAGCTTTAATATGGAGCAAAAGTAGCTAATACATTTACCTGTGCTGTTTTATATTCAAAATATTACCTATTGAAACATAAATAGATGGAAGCCAATCCCATTCTATGTTTTGGTAATTGATTTGAATTTGTTCCGCTGGCCAAGGTATAGGCCAAAAATAACAAAGAATGTTCCACCAATGGTGTAAGAAGTTATGGGTTCATCAAGTAACCACCAAGCGTAAAAGAAACCAAAAAATGGACATAGAAAGAGATATAAGGAGGCTTTCACGGTATCAATTTTTAGTAAATAAAACCAGCAGATTAACCCCATTATTGAAACTGCGAGGCTGAGCCATAAAATTGAAAATATAAGAGTGGCATTTAAGTTTACTGCAGAGAATTCTCCAAATGAAATCGTAAGAGGGAGCAGTAAAATGCCTCCAATTGTTACCTGCCATCCATTGATAAGAATATTGGGGAGCGATAATTTTAATCTTGCATAGTAAACGCTTGCAAAAGAAACGGAGATCATACTCAATGAGAGCAGTAATAAACCGGTTAATGTGGTGCCATTATTTTTTAATAAGGGATAGCTTGCCAAGAAAATGCCCAGCATTCCTATTAAAATACTCCATATTTCTTCCTTTGAGGGTTTTCTGCCTATAATCCAGGAAGAAAATAAGACGATTAATAAAGGGTTGGTAGATGTAGATAAGCTGCCAATACCGGCAGCGGTGTATTTCATGGCATAAACATAAAGCCCAAGATAGATGCTGGTATTCAGTGCGCCAAAAATGGTGATTTGAAGCCACTCCTTTCCTCTTGGCAATCGGTAGCTTACGTCTTTCTTAAACGTATAGCCATAACCTAGCAGTAGTATTCCGGCAATGAAGAACCGTGTATTGGCAAGAATAAGTGGTGGAGAATATTGGATACCGAATTTTGTGGCTACAGAAGCAGAAGCCCATAACATGGCAAAAACAACACCTATCAGGAAATTTTTCACGGTGCAAAGTTAATATTGCTACTAATTCTTTTTATAAACAAGAAAACTTAAATTTGTGGCATGGAAACACTGATTGTATAGCTAAAAGACAATCATCAGTTATCCGTGGTAAAGTCGTTTACGATACATAAAACATGAGCATTTCTACTAAATATAATCCAGCAGCAACTGAAGACAAATGGTACAGCTACTGGATGGCTAAAAACTTTTTTCATTCTGAACCGGATGAACGCGAACCTTACACCATTGTAATTCCTCCTCCTAACGTTACGGGTGTGTTGCATATGGGTCACATGCTCAATAATACGATTCAGGATGTACTGATACGAAGGGCAAGGATGCAAGGTAAAAATGCGTGTTGGGTGCCTGGTACAGACCATGCTTCCATTGCTACAGAAGCAAAGGTAGTTGCCATGCTTAAGGAAAGAGGTATTAGTAAAAAAGACCTGACCAGGGAAGAGTTTCTTAAATATGCATGGGAATGGAAAGAGAAATATGGGGGCATCATCCTGGATCAGTTAAAGAAGCTTGGTGCCAGCTGCGACTGGGAACGGACGCGCTTTACCATGGAAGATGATCTTTCTGATGCCGTTATTGATACCTTTATTCATCTTTATAAAAAGGGAAGGATTTATCGGGGTGTAAGAATGGTGAATTGGGATCCGGCAGGTAAAACTGCAGTTTCTGATGAAGAAGTAATTAGAAAAGAAGTCAATCAAAAACTCTATTATATAAAATACCTGGTAGCTGGAAGCAATGATTTTTTAACCATCGCTACTACTAGGCCGGAAACGATCATGGCCGATGCTGCCATTTGTGTTAATCCTAATGACGAGCGTTATTTATATCTTAAAGGCAAAACTGTTTTTGTTCCGTTGATTAACAGGGAGATTCCTGTTATTGAAGATGATTACGTGACCATGGATTTTGGTACAGGCTGTTTAAAGGTAACTCCGGCTCACGATCTTAATGATTATGAACTTGGTGTTAAACATAAGTTGCCGGTAATTGATATACTGAATGATGACGGTACGCTAAATGAGCTGGCTATAATATTGGTAGGTGAAGATCGTTTTGCGGCCAGAAAAAAGATAGCGGTTTTGCTGGATGAAGCCGGTCATTTAGACAAAGTAGAAGACTACAAATCTCAGGTTGGTTTTTCAGAACGCACAGATGCTGCCATTGAACCTAAGCTTTCTCTGCAGTGGTTTTGCAAAATGGATGAGATGGCCAAACCTGCGTTAGAAGATGTTTTAAATGGAGATGTAAAGCTTATTCCAGAGAAATTCGTGAATACCTATCGCCATTGGATGGAGAACGTGCGAGACTGGAATATCAGCAGACAGTTGTGGTGGGGACAACAAATTCCAGCTTGGTATGGACCTCATGATATTTTGTGGGGAACTGATACTAATGCTTCTAGTAAAGATGCTTTAAAAGTAAGTGCTCAGCATGTGGAGATAGCAAAAACGCGAGAAGAGGCAGAGATTTTATTTACAAATCATTACAAAAGCATTCTAGGTTATAGTGACGAAACTATTAGTAATCAGTTAAAACATATATACCAGGACCCAGATGTTATGGATACCTGGTTCTCCTCATGGTTATGGCCAATCTCTGTATTCGATGGGTTCAAAAACCCAGACAATAAAGACATCAATTATTATTACCCTACCAATGATTTAGTAACAGCTCCTGAGATCTTATTTTTCTGGGTGGCAAGGATGATTATGGCTGGCCATGAGTTTAGAGGTCAGAAGCCTTTTACCAATGTTTACTTAACGGGTATTGTTAGGGACAAATTAGGTCGCAAAATGTCTAAATCTCTTGGAAACTCACCAGATCCAATTGGATTGATAGAAAAATATGGTGCAGATGGTGTTAGGGTGGGCATGTTGCTTTGCTCGCCAGCGGGCAACGACTTGATGTTTGACGAAAGCTATTGCGAACAAGGAAGGAATTTTGCCAATAAGATTTGGAATGCATTCAGGCTGGTAAAGGGCTGGGAGGTTGATGATAATTTAGAAAACCCTAATAAGCAGGCTATCCTTTGGTTTGAAAATAGATTTAATGAGGCATTGGCCGAGATTGAAGATAACTTTAAGCAATACCGTTTATCAGAAGCTTTAATGGCTTGTTATAAACTGGTTTGGGATGATTTCTGCGCATGGTACCTGGAAATGGTGAAGCCAGATTATCAGCGCCCAATTGATGCAGAGACCATAAAGATTACTACTGGTTTCTTTGAGAAAATAATAACCTTATTACATCCTTTTATGCCATTTTTAACAGAAGAGCTATGGCATGATGAGCTGTTTGGGCATACAGATGAAATGGACTGCTGTATAGTGGCCAAGTACCCAATTTCTGGAGCTACAGACGCAAAATTGCTTAAAGAAGTTGAAGTGATCAAAGGCTTGGTTGCAGAGATCAGGAGTATTAGAAATACCAAACAGATACCTTTAAAAGAATCTTTGCCACTTGCCATTAAATTGAACTCATCTTTGGAATATGAAAAATGGTTAAACATTGTTTTTAAACTGGCAAATATCAGTGAGGTTGAATTCGTTAACGAGAAAATTCCAGGAGCCGTCACTTTCCTTGTAGGTAACGATGAGTTCTTTATTCACTTAAACGAGGCTATAGATGTTGATGCAGAACGGGCACGACTGAATGCTGATCTGATCTATTTGCAGGGCTTTTTGAAATCTGTAGAGGTTAAACTTAGCAACGAACGGTTTGTACAAAATGCAAAACCTGAAATTATTCAGAACGAGCGCAATAAGAAGGCCGATGCGGAAAGTAAGATCAAAATTATTGAAGAGAGTTTGCAAGTTTTGGACTAATTCAAGTTTATAGTAGTCTGTATTCCGGTAATTCTTTTACAAAGCCAAAGTTTTGCGTAATGTGGTCGATCTGTGCGTAGCAATGCATCATTCCATTGGTTACAACTAACCACTTCGTCTTATGTATAGAGTTATAGCGTGATGCCTGATCAAACACCGATTGGTTGATCTTAATGGATGGCGCTTTACATTCTATAACCATTATTCTTTCACCGATATTATTAAATATCACAATATCTGTGCGTTTCTGTAATTGGTTAAGACTCAGTCCGCCTTCTATTTGTATCAGACCTTTTGGGAATTTTTTGTGTAAAATCAAGTATTGGATAAAGTGCTGTCTAACCCATTCTTCTGGTGTCAACACGAGGTGTTTCTTTCTTATCTCATCCAAAATATAGTTTTTACCTTCCTTAAAAGTCAGTTTGAAAGGATATTCAGGTAAATTTAACGGGGTGGGTATAAATGACATTTTTGTAAAAATAGGGAAAAATTTTATCTAAGTTTGAAGAATTATATGAGTGCTGCAGATATCATCAGAGACATAAAATCCCGAAAGCTTAAGCCTGTTTACCTGCTTCATGGAGAGGAACCTTATTACATAGATCAGATCATTCATTACATGGAAGCGAATGTACTGAGTGATATGGAAAAGGGCTTTAACCAAACAGTACTCTATGGTAAAGATACAGATATGGCTACCATTATGAATGCTGCTAAGCGTTATCCAATGATGTCCGATTTTCAGCTGATTATCGTAAAAGAAGCACAGGATTTGAAATGGGCTAAAGAAACAGAAGGTAGTAGCAAGGAAGCAGAATTTGTACTTAACTACTTTGAAAAGCCGATGCCAACAACCATTCTGGTACTGGGCTATAAATATGCAAACTTTGATAAGCGTAAGAAAATATACAAAGCGATTGACAAGAGCGGAGTAGTGTTTCAATCAGAGTTGGTTAGAGATTACAAACTTGCAGGTTGGATAGAAGACCTGGTAAAAGATAAAGGATATAAAATAGCTCCCCAGGCTGCCGCACTGATGGCAGAATACCTGGGTACAGACCTTTCCAAAATTTCAAATGAGTTGGAAAAACTCATGCTCAATATTAATAAGGAGACGGCGATTGATATAGATCTGGTTCAAAAAAATATTGGCATCAGTAAGGAGTATAATGTTTTTGAACTTCAAAAAGCGCTTGCTGCAAGAAACGTGTTAAAGTGCAATCAAATAGTAAATTATTTTGCTGATAATCCCAAAGCCAATCCTATGGTAATGGTAATGGCCAATCTAAATGCCTATTTTTCAAAAGTACTTAAATACCACTATCTGCCTAATAAAGGCGATGCAGCTAAAGAATTGGGTGTTAACCCATTTTTTGTGAAAGATTTTGAAGTAGCTTCCAGAAGCTATAACCTCAACAAAACGTTCGATATTATCAGTCTTTTGAGAGAATATGACCTTAAAAGCAAAGGAGTAGATAGTACAGGTAATACCACAGATGGTGAGCTATTAAAAGAATTAATGTTTAAAATGTTGCATTAATGTAACTGTAAAGTTATAAGGTAACTTAGCCAAATTAGCTTGCAGTTTTTATCTTTACCACACTTACACAAACTTATTCATGAAAAAATTTCTTTTGTTAACCTTATTGGGGGTAGCAACGGTGTCTGTTGCTAATTCCCAGACTAAGCCAGCCAAGCCAACAACTATTCCAATTGTTAGTGATACGACGAAAAAGACTGGCGGTCCGGGTTTTCCTGGTGCTTCAAAAGCACAGCCTAAGCCTTACGAACAGGTAATTACTGATAAAGCGATAACCCACAAAGGAATGATCACTGTCCATAAGCTGGATGATAAATTCTTTTTTGAGATTGCAGATTCAACCCTTGGCAGGGATATTTTGGTGGTTAGTCGTATTTCAAAGGCAGGTGCCGAAGTTCGTTCTGCATCTGGCTACGCCGGTGATCAGATTGGAGGTACAGTAATCCGTTTTGAAAAGGGTCCATCTAATCGCATATTTATGCGTAAAATTTCTTACAGAACTTATGGTCCGGATAGTACCACGGCCATGTATAATAATTTGCAACGCTCAAACATCCAGGCAATAGCTGCGGCATTTAACATTGCAGCTTATTCTCCAGATAAAAAAGGAAGCGTTATTGATATGACAGAATTTATCAATAGCGACAACGATATCTTCTATTTCGGTTCCCCGGCTGTAAAAGCGAATTTCAGATTAGGTACACCGTTAGCGGACAGAAGCTACATCTTAGGGGTAAGGAGTTTTCCTACTAATGTAGAAATCAATGTTGTTAAAACCTATACACTTACAGCAGCACCCTCGCCTTTTGGCCCAGCCGCACCGGCTGGCACACCATCCGGATCGTCTACAGTAGAGTTGAATGCTTCTCTGGTTATCCTTCCTAAAGTACCTATGAAACCTAGGTTTTTTGATCCGAGGGTAGGTTATTTCACTGTCGGTTATACAGATTTTGATTCCAATCCGCAGGGGGTTAAGGAGGTGGAGATGGTAAAACGATGGAATTTGCAGCCTAAAGCTGTTGATATGGCTAAATACAAAAGAGGTGAACTGGTAGAGCCTGTTAAGCCTATCATTTTTTATATTGACCCGGCAACACCAAAAGAATGGGTTCCCTATTTAATGGCAGGTGTTAATGATTGGCAAAAGGCCTTTGAAAAAGCAGGATTTAAAAATGCGATCATGGCTAAGATGGCTCCTACTGCGAAAGAAGATTCAACCTGGAGTTTGGATGATGCGCGCCACTCGGCAATCGTTTATAAACCATCAGAGATTGCAAATGCCAGCGGACCAAGCATTTCAGATCCTCGTAGTGGTGAGATTATGGAAAGTCATATCAACTGGTATCACAATGTGATGAAACTGGTGCACGATTGGTACATGATCCAGGCTGCAGCTATAGACCCAAGAGCACGAAAAATGAACTTTAGTCCGGAGCTAATGGGCGATCTGATTCGTTTCGTATCCTCACATGAAGTGGGGCATACCTTAGGACTTCGTCACAATTATGGGTCAAGCTCAACAGTTCCTTCAGAGAAACTACGCGACAAGGCATTTGTAGAAGCAAATGGACATACACCTTCAATAATGGATTATGCACGCTTTAATTATGTTGCGCAGCCAGAGGATAATGTTAAGCCAAAAGGGATCTATCCCCGTATAGGAGATTATGATTTATGGGCTATTGAGTGGGGTTATAAATTGCTTGATGGAAAGACGGCGACTTCTGAAGTGCCTGTTTTAAACAAGCTAACCATGGAGAAACTAAAAAATAACCGCTTATGGTTTGGAACAGAAACCAATCCCGATGATCCACGTTCACAGAGTGAGGATCTTGGAGACAATGCCATGATTTCCAGTAATTATGGAATCAAAAATTTAAAAAGAATTTTGGTAAAACTTCCTGAATGGACAAAAGAAGAAAACCAAGGTTACGAAAACCTTGAGGTAATGTATGGTCAACTTACTACACAGCTTGGTCGTTATATGGGGCACGTTGCAAAGAACATTGCAGGGGTTTTAGAAACGCCTAAAACTGTTGAACAGGCAGGTACCATTTACCAGCGTAACCCTGCTGCAAAACAAAGAGAGGCAATAGACTTTCTTGATAAGCAATTGTTTACTACGCCAACTTGGTTGCTGGACAAGACCATACTTGATGATATAGGACTAGACCCAACAACGGTTATATCAAGACTTCAGGCTCCAACTATCGGGAGATTGGTAAGTAATACTACACTGAATAAACTGATTACAGCCGAAGCTGCCGATGGGGCATCTGCTTATAAGATTACCGATTTCTTTACAGATATGAATGCATCTATTTTTTCTGAATTGAAGTCAAGCATTGCTATTGATGTTTATCGCCGTAACCTTCAGAAGAATTATGTGGACAAGTTAATTTCTCTCATTAATCCAGTTGCAAATGCTTTACCAACTCAGGGTGGAAGAGGCATGTCTACCATTGCAGCACCTGCGCAAAGCGATGTAATATCAGTAGTTAAAGGTCAGCTAAAGGAGTTGTCAGCTTCCATAAAAATAGCTGCTGGCAGCGCTACCGGATTAACAAAGTATCATTTGGATGATTTGTCAGACCGTATCGATAATGCTTTAAAAGCTAAAGATTAGTTGTAAATACATTTTATTAAATAATACCAATAAGCCCTTTCGAATTATCGATGGGGCTTATTCGGTATATTTATTTAATGCTATTCTTCCTCTTGGCCTGCTGCACCCTTTGATTCAAGGTAAAAAGCACCCTTTGTTACTACTTTTGCATTCTTTTTAAGACTGTCCAAAGGAGTTACCTGAACATAGCCAAGTTCTGAAATCCCTGTTTTAACCTCTTTCTTGACAAAACGGAAAATGCCAGTCTTGATGTCTTTTTCATCATCCACTACAAAAATGTATTGTTTGCCTTCTACCCTGACTACCGCCTCTAACGGCAGGGATGGGATTAATTGGTTTCCTGTACTAATCAATGCGGTTACATACATGCCTGGTATTAAATTGCCGAATAGAATAATCAAATACTTCATTTTCAAAACAAATGTAGCAAATCAACCCATATTCTATGATCTAAATCAACAAGCTATATGATTTAGATCATGAGTTGCTTACCTATCTAGTGGTAATATTGTATCATAATAGACCAAACTCTTTTATTATGAGAAAATTGACAATAATATGTTCACTTGCATTTATACTCGCAGCCTGCGGTGGATCCAATCAAGACAATAATGCAAACACTTCAGATGCATCTTCAACAGCAGCAGCATCCGGTGATCAATCAAAACCTGCTTATGACCCCAATCGTGGAGAAGGGAAATTTCATGACATAAAGCTAGAAGCTAAATTAGACGGTAAAATGGCTATGAATGGTGAAAAAATTGCCGATTTGAAATGTACTTCCTGTCATAAATTGACTGACGAAAAATTAGTGGGTCCGGGTTGGAAAGGTGTTACTGGTCGTCACAAACCAGAATGGATCATGAATTTCATTACCAATACCGATACGATGATTGATAAAGATCCAAAAGCGCAGGCGATGCTCGAGCTTTGTATGGTTCGGATGCCCAATCAAAATTTAAGTGATGAGGATGCCAGATCTTTAGTTGAGTTTATGCGTAAAAACGATGGGTTAAAATAGCCAACAATCTACAACTCCGCTTTCTTAATAATATTTAAAACTCTTTAAATAAAATAGCATGAAAAAATATATATACTCTTTTTTACTCTTATCCACAGCCACATTGCTATTGGGCATTGCTGGATGTAAGCCTAAAAATACGGGGGATGCAGTTGAAGGTGATGCTGCCTCAAGAGTTTATGTTGCTCCAGGAAAATACGATGAATTGTATAATTTCGTTTCTGGCGGTTTCAGTGGGCAGGTAAGCGTTTATGGAATTCCTTCCGGACGTTTGTTGCGGGTTATACCCGTGTTTTCTGTAGATCCTGAAAAAGGTTGGGGTTACAGTGAAGAAACTAAGCCGATGCTCAATACCTCCCATGGCGAAATACCTTGGGACGATCAACATCATTTGGACTTATCACAAACCAACGGTGAAACTGATGGACGTTGGTTGTTTGCCAATGCAAATAACACCCCCCGTGTTGCTCGTATTGATCTTAAGACCTTTCGTACTTCAGAAATTATTGAGATCCCAAATAGTGCTGGAAATCATTCCTCACCTTTTATCACTGAAAATACAGAGTATGTTGTAGCGGGAACCCGTTTCAGTGTACCAATGGACAACGACAATGGCGACGTACCGATTAGTACTTACAAGCAAAATTTTAAAGGCACCATTAGTTTTATCAGTGTAGCGCCAAAGGATGGTAATATGAAAATTGCCTTTCAACTATTACTGCCTGGTATGAATTTCGATTTAAGCCACAGCGGTAAAGGTCCGAGTAGCGGCTGGTTTTTCTTTAGTACCTATAATTCAGAGCAAGCGCATACTTTATTGGAAGTGAATGCATCCAAACGTGATAAAGATTACATACTTGCGGTTAACTGGAGAAAAGCAGAAGAATACGTAAAACAAGGTAAAGGTAAAAAGCAAGTTGTAAAATATGCACACAACAAGTACAATGAGTCAACACATACGGCTACCTCTACAATGGAAAATGAAGTAACAGTTCTTGATGTAAAGGACTTTCCAGATGTAGTATATATGATACCATGTCCTAAATCTCCGCATGGAGTAGATGTAGATCCTTCCGGAGAATACATTGTAGGTAGTGGTAAACTTGCGGCATTAATCCCCGTATTCTCATTCGCTAAGATTCAAAAGGCGATTGCTGATAAAAGTTTCGATGGTAAATATGGCGGCATTCCTGTACTAAAATATGAATCTGCGTTGTACGGTGAGGTTAAAAAACCAGGATTAGGCCCTTTGCATACAGAGTTTGACGGAAAAGGAAATGCCTATACCACTTTCTTTATTTCCTCAGAAATTGTAAAATGGAATATAAAAGATTTGAAAATTCTCGACAGACATCCTACTTATTATTCTCCAGGACACTTAAGTATTCCGGGTGGAGATACCAGGAAGCCTTATGGAAAATACCTAATTGCTTACAATAAAATCACTAAAGACAGGTATTTACCTACCGGACCCGAACTAGCACAAGCTGCTCAGTTATTTGATATTAGCGGAGACAAAATGAAATTGCTGTCAGACTATCCAAGCATTGGAGAGCCGCATTATGCACAAGCAATTCCTGCAGAAAAGCTGGTAAAAAATTCAGTTAAAATCTTCAAACTAGAAGACAATAAAAATCCATATGTTACCATGGGTGAGAAAAACTCCAAGGTAGTTCGTGAAGGCAATAAAATTCATGTTTACATAACTGCAATGCGCTCACACTTCTCTCCAGATAATATTGAAGGAGTAAAAATGGGCGATGAGGTTTATTTCCATGTAACTAATCTGGAGCAGGATTGGGACGTTCCACACGGCTTTGCTGTAAAGGGCGCTAAAAATTCAGAATTATTGGTAATGCCAGGAGAAACCTCCACTTTAAAATGGATTCCAGAAAAAGTAGGCATCTATCCTATATACTGTACGGATTTTTGCAGTGCGCTTCACCAGGAAATGCAGGGATATGTCAGGGTATCTGCAAAAGGATCGAAAGTTCCCATTTCATTTAGTCTAGGCAAGAATTCAGATGCACCAGATTCCTTATTAAACAGATAGTTATTTCAGAATGAGCGGAGCTTTTATCTTCCGCTCATTTTTTATATAAACCAACAAATGAAACACGGTATTCCTTCTCAAAATCTAAACATCACAGCTAGGGCAATTGCATTTATCTGTAGCCTCTTACTTTTAATTGTGCTGTTTGTTCCCTTGTGGCAAATAGAATTGAGTGCACCACAATATCCGGAAGGATTAATTATGAAGATGTACCCGCATAAACTTGCTGGAAATGTAGACATCATAAATGGGCTTAACCACTATATTGGCATGAAGACCTTGCATACCGAAGATTTTCTGGAGTTTACAGTATTGCCATATATTATCGGTTTTTTTGCTGCTTTTAGTCTTGCGGTAGCATTTTTTTTGAAGAAGAAGAAATGGCTATACGCCCTATTTACCATCTTCGTTTTATTTGGGGTTATTGCAATGGTAGATTTTTGGCGTTGGGAGTATAATTACGGCCACAACCTAAATCCTGATGCTGCCATTATAGTGCCTGGGATGTCTTACCAACCACCGCTAATTGGGTATAAAAAACTACTAAACTTTGGGGCCTATTCCATTCCGGATACCGGGGGATGGATATTTATTGGTGTTGGAATGTTATTGTTGGTTGCTGTAGTTGTAGAATTAAAAAGAAAACCTAGCTATGAAAAAGTTAAGTAATCTAATACTGTTTTTCACCATCCTTATGGTGAGTTTAACATCTTGTTCTACCGGTCCGCAAAAGATAGAAATTGGTAAAGATGCCTGTAGCTTTTGTAAAATGAGTATAGTAGATAGTCACTTCGGTGCAGAAATACTAACCAAAAAGGGAAAGGTTTATAAGTTTGATGATGTACACTGTTTGCTGGGGTTTATAAAGGCGAATACTATTGATAATAAACTTACTAAGGAAATTTACTTCGTTAATTTTGATGACCCACACAACTTAATTGAAGCTTCTAAAGTCATTCTTTTAAAAAGTAATAATCTGCATTCACCAATGGGCGGCAACATTGCTGGTTTCAGTGATCGAAATAAAATGAATGAGACTTTGTCAAAAACGACAGGCGAAGAAATCAACTGGCCAGAACTATTAAAGAAAACGAGTGAGTAAATTATCGATTTTTATAGGCTTATTATTTTCAGCTGTAGTTGCTAACGGGAATACGCTTACTGTAGGTAAATCAAAAGCTTTCAAGACGATACAGAGTGCTGTCAATGCGGCAAGGGCAGGAGATACGGTATTGGTAGATTATGGCATCTATAAAGAAAGAAACATTATCATTAAGAAGCCCATTGTAGTAAAAGGAATTGGATTCCCTATTCTGGATGGTGAGAATCGTTTTGAAATAGTCTCCATAAGTGCTAGTCACGCTACCTTTGAAGGATTTAAGTTGCAACATAGTGGCCGATCGGAAATAAGAGATATTGGCGCCATTATGATTTATAACAGTTATAAGGTATCGGCAATTAACAATATTTTAGACGATACGAATTTCGGAATCTATGTTCAAAATAGCAGAAACTGCACGATAAAGGACAACTCCATTACTTCTTACGGAAAAAGTGAAGTGCAAAGCGGCAACGGTATCAATTGCTGGAAAAGTGATAGCCTGATTATTATAGGCAATAAAATTAAGGGGCATCGCGATGGTATCTACTTTGAGTTTGTCACCAATTCACTTGTTTGGAGAAACGTTAGTGCCAAAAACATTAGATATGGAATACACTTTATGTTTTCTCATCATGATACCTACATCGCAAATGTATTTGAAGAGAATGAATCAGGAGTAGCGGTAATGTACACGAATCATATCCGCATGTATAATAATTTCTTTATCAACAACTGGGGAGATGCAGCTTATGGTATTCTGTTAAAAGACATTAGCGATAGTGATATATCAGGAAATCACTTCACAAAAAATACAGTAGCACTGCATATGGAAGGTTGCAGTCGTATTAATTTGTATAAAAACATTTTTTTCAACAATGGCTGGGCAGTTAAAATCCAGGCGAGTTGCGATAACAATGATTTTACCAGGAATAATTTTACGGGTAATACTTTCGACATCGGCACAAATGGTTCCCTTGTTCTAAATACATTTAATGGGAATTATTGGGATAAATATGAAGGATATGACCTCGGTCACGATAACATTGGCGATGTTCCCTACCACCCGGTAAGTATGTATTCCATGATCATAGAAAGTAACCCAGCCGCCCTTATGCTTTTTAGAAGTCTGATTGTTAGCTTACTGGATAAAAGTGAAAAAATATTACCCGGTATTACCCCGGAGAATTTACAGGATAAAACCCCTTTAATGAGAAGACTTTCATTATGATCGTAACTGAAGATATTGTTAAACGTTTTGGCAGCTTACGCGCGCTTTACGGAGTTTCTCTAACTTTTTCAAGAGGAGAATGTGTGGCGTTGCTTGGCCCAAACGGAAGTGGCAAAACTACATTGATTAAATCCATACTAGGAATGGTGGTTCCAGATAGTGGTACTATTAATTTCAATGGAGAAAGTATATCCAATAAATGGTCTTATCGTGAAAAACTAGGTTACATGCCGCAAATTGGTCGGTACCCAGAAAATATGACGATAACAAATGTCATAAATATGATGAAAGACATTAGAAAAGACCATAAGATTAAACTTGATGAGGAACTTATTGAAAGCTTTGGTTTGAACAATATGCTTCAAAAAAAGATGCGCACACTTTCTGGAGGTACCACACAAAAAGTAAGCGCCTCCCTTGCTTTCTTATTTAATCCAGATGTGATGATCCTGGATGAGCCAACAGCCGGCCTGGATCCTTTAGCAGCTGAAGTGCTAAAGCAGAAAATTTTAAAGGAAAAGCAAAATGGAAAGCTGATCATTATCACCTCCCATGTATTAAGCGAGCTAGATGATCTGATTACTGAAGTTGTTTACATGCAGGATGGTAATTTAATCTTCCACAAAAAATTGGCTGCATTGAAAGAAGAGACTGGAGAGGAAAAGCTATCTAATGCAATTACAAAAATAATGAAGACTAACCATCATGCATAAAATATTCAAATATGTAGTTCTTGATATTGTACAGAATAAAATTGTACTTGTCTACACATTTTTATTACTGATAATATCGTTAAGTATCTTCAACCTGGAAAATAACTCTGCTAAAGGATTGGTCAGTTTACTCAATATCATTTTGATCATTATCCCTTTAATCTGCATTATTTTCTCCACCATTTATATCTATAACAGTTCGGAGTTTATCGAGCTGCTTGTTAGTCAGCCGGTAAAGAGAAAAACAATCTGGCTAAGTATTTTTGCTGGACTTTCTTCTTCTCTATGCTTCGCTTTTTTTGTAGGGGCAGGGATACCAATCTTAATCTATCATGCTGATGCAACCGGGCTAATGATGATAACAACAGGTCTTTTCCTAACTGTGGTGTTTGTTAGTATTGCCATGCTGGCTGCAAGTAAGACTCGGGATAAAGCAAAGGGCATAGGTCTGTCTATATTGTTGTGGCTATATTTTTCTTTAATATTTGATGCATTGGTATTGTTCTTCCTGTTTCAATTTCAGGACTACCCACTGGAAAGGATTATGGTTTTTATGAGTTTCTTAAACCCAATAGATCTTAGTCGCATTCAAATACTGTTACAAATGGATATTTCTGCGCTAATGGGATATACAGGAGCAGTTTTCCGTGAATTTTTTGGAACCAATGTGGGTGTATTAATTTCATTCGTAGGCTTAAGCTGCTGGATTATTGTTCCCTTAATGATTTCGTTAAAGACATTTAACAAAAAAGATTTGTAGGAAGAGGAACAAATTTAACTCTACAACGAAGATGGCTATCCATTAACAGTTAAGTCCACAAATAGCGAAGGAATTGTTGTCTTTGATTATAAGTTTGAGTATGGTACTTTTCATTTCGATTGCTATTAGTATACTGTTTCAGCATATTGATATTAATCCGTCAGTAATGATACAGGCAAGTCAATTTTGGGTCTGCTTTTTATTTTGAATTGCCATTAAATTGGAAAAGTTAGTGTAAAAGTTGATCCTTTGTTTATTTTACTTTCAAATTTAATCTCGCCGCCCATAAGGCTGGTGTATCTGGTTACTATGTTTAGTCCCAAACCTGTCCCCTGGATATTCCCAGTATTATGTGCCCTAAAAAATGCCTCAAATAGGTGTTTTTGATCCTCTTCTGGAATCCCGATTCCATTATCCTTAACCACCAGCGTTAAAAGTTTGCCCTTTATGGTTGAATTGAATTCTATCTGGCTTTCCTCCGCAGAATATTTGATGGCATTGCTGATTAGGTTCATTAAACAGTTCTTTAAGAAGGACTGATCAAGCTTAATTTTATGGCTGCTGCCCTTATGGTAGTAAATAATATTTTGATTAAGCTTTGCAGTCAGCTGCATTTCCTCAGTAATATTTTCACAGAATTTAATGATGTCAAACTGAGTCATTACCTGTTCAATTTTACCGCCTTCCAATCTGTCCAGAGATAAAAAGTCATTAAGTATCGCGGTCAGGTCCGCAACAGAGCTCTTTATTTTGTTAATGTGGTTTTCTATCTTGGTATTGTTGTAAGGCATGGCATACTTATCAATTAAGGAGGCCGATAATTGAATGGTGCTTAAAGGTGTTCTGAATTCATGTGATGCCATTGAAACAAAGCGGCTTTTCATCAAACCCAATTCCTTTTCTTTTATCAGCGACTGGCTCACTTTTTCTTTACCCTCTTCCATGATTTTTATGGAGTGATGCAAACTAATATTGCTAATATCTAGCTCATCTAGTAATTTTTTAAGGGTGGATATGTCATAAAATGTGATGATTGCACCATCTGGCCTACTGCTGTTTTTTTTCAAATAAGGCATAGTCATCACCTGGTATATCTTACCATCAATAGCTTCAGCTTCCTTAGTTATGGTTATTTCTTCCGATATCACTTTTTTAATATCGTCAATTAGCGTTTCAAATTTAATGTTGGTGGTAATATTACTTAGCGGCCTACCAATATCACTTTCCCTGATATTGATATGCTTTATTGCTCCTGGAGAATATCTTTTGAGTAGCAATTCCCGATCTACAAAAAGCTGTCCGTTGGTATTGCTGCGGAAATAATTATTCAAATCATCATTAAGATCTGTCAATTCATCAATCGTCATTTGATGCTCCTTGTTAATGGTCTGCAGTTCTTCGTTTACAGATTGCAGTTCTTCATTGGTGCTTTGCATTTCTTCATTAGCCGATTGCATTTCTTCATTAGCAGACTGTAGTTCTTCGTTAAAAGACTGCATGTTTTCGCTGGAAGACTCTATGCGTTCATTTGCTACGGCAAGGGTCTCTTTTAATTCTGCATTTTCCATTTCCAGGCTAATCAGATGCTCTTTGGTGATCTCGCTAATATCTGCGTTGGTAATAACGTTCTGGTCTAATTGTTTAAGCTGGGATTCCTTAAACAAGATAATAAGCATCCTTTCTGCCGAATTATTTACATAAAATGGGCTGATCACAATATCAGCAACCTGCTCTTTTGAAGTCGGAGAACTCTTGATGCTGATCTGATTGAGTAAAACTCTCTCATCAAGCATTAAAGCTTTATGGACAGCAGATTTAAACAGAATAGCAATGTTTTCCGGCAGGAGTTCATTCAAATTAAAATTAAAGATCTCTTTTTTCAAGTAGGAGCTAATATCGCCGAATGACTTGACTACCATCAGATTCTCATCAGTGCATAGTCCGGCCAGACCAGATTCTTTATAAAAAAAGAAATCTACCTGTTCTCCTAAAGCAGATTTGGAGGCTGGCGACAAGACCTTTTTGCTCATTCCATTTTTAATAGTTTTTACCTCATCTACTACCTGAGATGAAAAAGCATCAAATCTTACCGCACGACCAGCCTTGTTACTTTTAAAGATGTTCCACTTATTGCTTATCTCATCAAAATTTTCTTTTAGATCACCAGAATTCTCACTCGGTCCGAGGAATAGATAGCCATCCTTTTTTAAGCCAAAATGCATCATAGCATAAGCTTTTTTCTGCGATACCACATTCAAATAGATCAGTAGATTTCGGCAACTGATCAGATCGATGTTACAATAGGGCGGATTTTTAACCAGGTCATGTTGAGCAAAAATCAGCATCTTCCTCAGTTCATGCTTCACTTTATATTTATTGCCATCTTTGATAAAGAATTTATTCAGTCGTTCACTGGAAACTCCTTTTTCTATTTTGTCGGTATAGATTCCTTTCGATGCAATATCTAAAGCAGCTTTACTGATGTCTGTGGCAAATATTTTTATCTCCAGATCTTTTGGGTGTTTGGCCAAATACTCTTTAATTAAAATTGCCATAGTGTAAGCCTCCTCTCCGGTGGCACAACCAGCTATCCAAATTTTTAATACTTCTGTATTGTTTTTGATAATCTCCGGGATTACTTTTTCTTCAATGATTTTAAAGGCCTTAGGATCACGGAAAAAAGAAGTTACACTAATCAAAAAGTCATTTGCAAGCAACCCAATTTCAATTGGATTGGTCTTCATATACGTATAATATTTGCTAAAGCGGTTAAAATCATGCCCCAACATGCGCCTGGTAATTCTTCTGATAATTGTTGGTCTTTTGTACTCAGAAAAATCAAGCGGAAGGTTACCTTTAATCAGGTCGAAGATCTGTTCAATCTCTTCTTCCGTTATATGGTTATCGTGGTGACTGTTGGGTAATGCTAGTTTCCCATCTCTAACATAAGTTTCAATCACTTCCGGCATACCTGCAGGAGTAAGAACCAGGTCGGCGCACTCTGTAGCGATTGCAGCTATGGGCATGCCCTGATATTTTGAGCTTTCAGGATCCTGCACCAGGACAAGTCCGCCCGCATTTTTAATAGCTTCAATACCTCTAGATCCATCATTGCCAGTACCAGAGAGAATAATTCCTATGGCTTTATTACCACGCTCTTTAGCCAAAGAAGTGAAAAAATAATCTATGGTCATGTATGGGCGAGACTGTTCTTTTTTATCAGACAGTAAGAGTCGGCCATTTTCTACAGTCATAAACTTAGAATTTGGAATCAGGTATACTGTATTTGGCTTAATATCCATATTTTCCACCGCCTCAATAATTTCCAATTTGCTATGTTGCTTGAGGATATGCGCCATTTGGCTTTTGAAATCAGAAGAGAGGTGCTGTATTAAAATGTACGAAACTGCATCAAGTGGTGTATAGTCAAAAAAGGAAGAGATTGCCTCGAGGCCTCCGGCAGAAGCGCCTATGGCTATAATATATTGTTTATCGACAATTTTAGCCATGATGTTTTTAGTTCTTAAAAAAAAGTACGATGAAGAATTAAAGAATAGCAATAAAGATAGCTGAATAATTCTGGATATATCACTCCATTTAAACCCCAAAATTTAAAAATACGTCAAAGAACTTTTTCACATGCATCACTGCTTGCTAACATCGCGTTGTGTAATACAAATTTACCCAATAGAAGTGTGCTAAAAAAGTTCATATGACCGATGTTGGTACATCATTTGACTATGTTTTGGTACCTCATATGACCGATAAATGGTACAAACGAAAGATTATTAGTAGGTTGTAGATGCATGGTTTAATTGTGGCTTAATCAGGTACTGCCTAAAGACAGAATGCTATATTAGGAAGGGAGAGCATAAAACATGTCAGGCACCGGAACGGTACTTCTTCGATACAAAGACCATACTTCTTCGCAAAAGGGTACCTGTTTAGTGTAGAAGTATTGGCTAAGTATGGTTCTTGTATGGTATTTGTGTAAAGGCAGGTTTTTTTAATTCAAAGCCCAACCGGCTTTTAATACGTCAATGAACTATTGCTACCTGCTATCACAGCTGGCAGTTTAAATTTAACTAGTCGACTAATTAAAAATTGAAAACCGGAACACTTGCTTATTATTTTTAGCTGATCAGCAATAGCGAAGTGCGTTCCAAATGCCTATAAATTATTCTTATTTAACCTATAGGCTGGTATAATTGTGGCTTATGAAAAGCTCGTTTTATTACAAGTGCAAAGGTAGGTAAAATAGTTGATATTTCCAAGTAAAACCGTGGATTATTTCGAATTAAACCTATTGGTTAACAGGTGTTTAGTTGTGGTTTTTGCAGTTATAAAATGATATGTTTTATAACCAATTTAAAGCGTGTTTTCGGACCATAAATATGGTAGCTGAGAACCATAATTATAGTATCTTTCAGACAGGCTTTTCGAAGGATTCACTGCAATATTTCCGAGCGTAAATTTTTTAGTTTACAGCGGGTTGTCGACCAGGTTTGGTTTTTAAATTGCATTTGTACAGAATTAAAACAGTGTGACTTTCAGTACTAACGATGTAGGTTTTTCCCGAATAATAATGATAGCACCTACATCGCTTAGAGCACACTTGGTGCAGGTTACTAGGTATCTTGTAGCACTAGAGGTACCCTTTTCCCCTCCAAAGTACCTGTAAAAGTGCTTTCAGTCCTACAATACCCCTATGTGTAAGCCTTGCTTTATTACAATTTGAGTAGTAAACAAAACACAGGGTTATAAATTCTGCTTATCCAGCAAAGAGATTGTATGTTCATCATAAAAGAATTTGTCAAAGCATCTAAGGGAAACGCAGACAAAGATTTTTGGCGGAATATGTTTAAATACCATACGCTGAAACAATATGGGGCACCAAAAGTAATTGATGGCTGGATCGTTAAGTTTTTTCCCTACACTAAAATAGGTAAGAGAAATACGCTAAAATCTTTATCGGATACTGATGGATTGCGCTGTAGCTTAACCTTGTAATAACCTGGCTTTACTACCTCATCCTTATGGCTAAACAGTGAAACATAACGGGATTGAGGGTTTTCTAAAGTGCCCTTGGTCACTTTTATGGCGCCAGTGGTGGGCATAAAGGAAATATCACCCAGGTCACCGATACCTGTGCCGCTGAGGTGGGTATGCTGGAAGCCGATGATGGTGGAATCAGAGATATTGTACCCGGAAGACCAGTCCCAACCTTCAGACAAATTGGTTGGACCTAGCTGAACAGCACCAAATGGTACGCTGGCCCCAACAAAAACATGCCCATGCAAGCCACTGCCAATATATGGATCTACATATTTTGTAAAATTTAACCTAGCCGGTTTGTTGGTCTGACTAAATAGATTAACGGTAAAAATTGTTAGCATCCCAGCTTAACATATCAGCTTTTTCATTTTAAATATTGTTTATATAAGTTAGTTTTCATTGAAGAAACGCAAAATATAGCGTCTTGTAATGGCAGCTCGTTTATAAGGTTGTCATTACAAGAGATATTAGATTCACACGTTTATTAATCAAACTTAATGATAAAGAAAATTAACACTGTCCTGAACTGTCTGTTAAGAGATTTAAATGAATTGTCGACAACAAGTAATATCAGGATCGGACAACAGAATTGCCAAATTGGGGAACGACCGCATTCATTAATCTGCACAATATTGGAAGTTTCAATGACGATTATCACTAGGCATTTGAATTATAATGTTCAACTTTAGCTGGCGTTACTGGAATTGATGCAGTGGCATAAATTGAGATTGGCTAGAATCGTATCCAGATTACTATGAACAGAATAATGAAATTAAATCTCTTTTACATTGTAGGCGTTTTGCTTTTGTTATCCTGTAAACAGCCCGTTAGTACGACAATAGAAAAACCAACCATAGTATCTGGCACTGCTAAATTAACAGGGACAATAACTGTTCCTGATGGCGTAAACAGGGATAGCGTAATTGTTAAGATTGCTGTAACGCATCAAATTACTGGAGAGTTTGTTAAATACGAAGCTGTTGTTGATCCGTCAGGAAGATTCTCAATTGATGCTGATGTTGAAACCGCCATTACTTTTATACGCTTTGCTACAAGTTTAAATCCAGAGAAGGCCCTTCTTGTTAAATTGAAAAGTGGAGCTGTTACAAACCTCGATGTAACTTACAATTCCAATTCTGATATTGAAAGTATCGACGTAACACCTGCCATGGATCAAAATGATATGACCCAATGCTACGATCTTATTCGTAAAATGATCGAATATCCGGTGCTAAATAGGGTAGGACCGCTGTACGATAGGAGTACGGATGTTTTTTTAAATGATAGTAAATCTCGCCTGGCGGAAATATTAACGGTATTAAAAGATGATAAATCAATATCAAAAGAATTAAAAGGGATATTGTATAAGGATTTTGGTCTGCTTTATTACAAAGGGGCGGTGTTCGATTACGACAAAGCGATGGTAGTCAACTACCGGTTAAGTGATGGCGATAAAGACAAGAAGCCTGTTATTCAAAAGATTGACAGATCTTATTATCGGTTTTTGAAAGATCTAAAGCTTAACGATCCACAATATCTGTATGCTTTTGGATCATTCTGGGAGTTTCAAAGAAAGCTTCTTCAAAATGAAATATTACAAATACCTAAGATTGATGATACTGATATCCCTACCTGGCTGGTAAGTACAAAAGCCATTTTATCGGATTTGGTAGGTTTTAACGATGGGTTGTACTACGATATCCTGGCGGCCAATGCTTATGGCAGACAGCTAACCGAAGAATTGAGGCCATTAAGCGAGAAACAGAAGGCAAATATTTTGAATTATTGGGGAAAGGGTGACATCGCGAAAATACTGTTAAGAAAAAATCAGCAGGTTGCTGAGTTTGACAAATCAAAATCGCCAGTAGTTTTCAATGAGGTGTCTAAAATAGCTCCGGAAAAGATTGTAGAGGGTATTGTCGCCAGGCATCCGGGCAAAGTAATACTGATTGACCTTTGGGCAACGTGGTGCGGTCCTTGCCTGGAAGCGATGAAGCGTTTCAGAAGCACAAAAAATGAATTTCATGATAAGGATGTTGTATTTGTATACCTCTCAAACCGTTCATCACCCCGCAAACTCTGGGAAGAAAAGATAAAGGGGATAGGTAACGAACATTACTATTTGGACGACGCCCAGTGGACATACATTATGACGCAGTTTGATTTTGATGCAATCCCTTCCTATTTATTGTACAACAAAAAGGGGGTGCTTGTCAATAAATTTACAGCTTTCCCTCAAAATGATGATGTGAAAGCAATGATTAACAATTTGTTAAAATAATTATTTTTGGGTTGGTAGCTTAGGGAAGCTTTCGCCCTAGGGTATTAGAAACAAGAAAAACTTAATGGCAATTAAACAAAGGAAACTATGAATACAAAATTACTTATGACAGCGAGTGCAGCGTTAATGGGAGTTTTAGGAATTATCTTTTCTTTTTTACCTGAGGAAGCTTTATTGGCGTTCGGACAAACACCAACAGCAACATTAATTTTAATTCTTCAAATTTTGGGTGCTTTATATTTTGGTTTTGCAGTTATGAATTGGCTGGCTAAAACAGTATTAATGGGAGGAATTTATGCTAAACCATTGAGTACGGGTAATTTTGCCCATTTTGGAATTGCTGGAATCGCGCTTATAAAAGGCGCATTAAATAGCGGCACTACGTCAATATATATCTGGGCTTTGGCTATAATCTATGCGCTGTTTGCTTTATTATTTGGTAGGGTTTGGGTTACAAGTCCAAAGCAAGTTAAAGGGTAATTAAATCATAAACTTCTGAGTAAAACTTATCGTTGCAATAAAATGAAGCTATGGTCTTTTACCCTTTTTTATCTCCACGCGTATCAATATCGCATTGGTTATTTGATAGAGCTAAGTTCGAATGATCAATATTAGACCGTTTAAAAGCAAATGCTGCATTATATAAGCCCAGGCTAACTTAATAGGTTCTGTTTTAGCTTTTTGAATATGGGAAATTACGTGAAACTTTCCGCATCATATGCTCCACTAAATCGTCTGTAGACGTGGCAAGGTTGTCGTTCATTGTTTTGAAAAATCGCCAAAGTAGGTCGCCTGATTGGCCGCTACTTAAAGTGAGCGTCAAAGTACCTGTGCCAGTCTTCCCGCCAAAACCTCCGAAAACGATTGCAGAGGCGATAGCACCCGCTTCACTTTTAGTTTGCTCAGTTTCAAAAGAGCCGCCTAAAATGGCGTCTACTCCTAAGATTTTTGCAATTTCATCTTTTGTCATTTCGTCCATCTTATCTGCAACTCCGGCTTTTTTTAAAAGGATATTTGTTTTATCGGGATCCTGAAATTCAACGGTATAATTGCTTGCTTTCCTAAGTAAAAAGGTATACATGCTTGCCTGAATGGATTTTGACATGGTCTTCTCCTGATCCCTATTGGCTTCCACATTGAAATTTTTCGGCATCTTTTTGTAGGAAATCTTTGTTGCAAATGGTAGGATTGCAATTAGTTTGTGGTTAACTTTTTCTGTGTTGAGTTTTGGACTTTCAAATACCTGCTTTGAGCCTTCGAATTGTGCATTTGCCAAAAGAGTGGTCGTTACGATGAAGAGCGTAATTAAGATTTTTTTCATGTTTATGTTTGTTTGGTGGGACCAAATATATAATAAAAACTAATTCTATATGCAAGTTATGACTTACGACTAACGCAAGTGCTTTTGAAAGTTAGATTTAAGATGTTGTAAATTATATGGACTTTAAGTTGCAGTGTGCTATACTAAATATTTTTACATACATAATATTCTTATGTATGTAATTATATATACATTTGCATTATGGCGATGAATAATGAATTGTTTAAAGGCACGCTGCAAACCATCATTTTAAATCTTCTTTCTCAAAATGAAAAGATGTATGGTTATGAGATTACACAGAAGGTAAAGCTAATTACCCAGGGAGAGCTGATGTTAAAAGAAGGGGCACTTTACCCGGCATTGCATAAACTGGAAGCAGAAGGTTTGTTGGAAACCTCTACTGAAGTGGTTGATAACAGATTAAGGAAATATTATTCCTTATCTGAAAATGGGGAATTGGAGGTGGTGAGCAAATTACAGGAAGCAAAAGACTTTATTCAAAACTTGCAATTATTGTTAAATCTTAAACCTGCATTATAATGGTATTACAGGAAGAACAAAGGGCAGAAATAAGAATACATATCTACAGTAAGCCTACCTATCGTGAAACTTATTACGAAGTGTATGACCATATTTTGAATGCTCTTGAGGAGTATGAAGGTGAATTTAATATTAAGCTGGTGGAAGAGATTGTTAATTCTGATTTTGGTGGCTTTGGTCAGATTTTAGAAGATGAAAAGGAGTGCCAGAGGCAAGTTACTTTAAAGTATTGGAGGTTATTGCTTGCTGAAATGCTTTACACTTTTAAATTTCCCGCAATCTTTCAAAACCTTGCTGTACTATTTTTCTGCTATTTGTTTTATGATCATAGTATTCATCATTATGTAGAATTGAAACCTACCCAGCAAGCTGTAATTATTATTCTAACATTACCAGGTATTATTTACCTGATAAAGCGATTTGTCATAGATCGGAATCGGTCTAAAGTTTCAATAAAGTATGATTTTTTACACCAGTCATGGCTTGTAGGAATAATTTTATGGAGTACTATTTTGGCTTTATTTTTCAGCAAAATCAGCCAGGTTGAAATCAGCAATCATCAAAAGGTATTCATCATGATGATTTGCTATTTCCTAACTAATATTTATATAAGATCGTTAATTAAGCTTTATAAAAGAGATATTAAGGTACTCGCATTTTAATTTCATCCTGATCTTTTTTAACTTTCTTGTTTGCGCTAACAATATTAATCTCCATATTTGATAGTATCATATGATACTATCATGAAATACGATAAACCCTCCTATCAAATTACCGCAGAGGTATTAAACTTACTCGCATCAGTGTCAGAAAGGATAGGTGAGGTAAACGCCATACAACTTAATAGACCAGCCGCAGAACTGCGTAAAAGTAACCGAATCAAGACTATTCAATCTTCTCTTGCAATAGAAGGCAATACCATTACAGAGGAACAAATTACTGCGTTGCTAAATAACAAACATATCCTTGCGCCAAAAAAGGA
Organism: Pedobacter sp. UYP24; assembly: GCF_054057295.1. Classification (NCBI taxonomy): domain Bacteria; kingdom Pseudomonadati; phylum Bacteroidota; class Sphingobacteriia; order Sphingobacteriales; family Sphingobacteriaceae; genus Pedobacter; species Pedobacter sp. UYP24. The sequence continues at coordinate 168,543 of NZ_JBSRZD010000003.1, read as the reverse complement.
TATTCTTGAGGTCCAAAATGCAATTGCAGTATACGATCAGTTAGAAGAACTGAAACCTTATAAATTAACATCATTGCTAAAGGCACACAAGCAACTCATGACAGGATTAGTTAATAGCGCCGGACAGTTGCGTAGTGGTAATGTTGGTATTGTAAAGGGCTCTAAAATCACTCATGTTGCGCCGCCGGGAAATATGGTAAAACACCTCCTGAGTAATCTTATATTATATGCTCAGCACGATCCGGATCCTGTAATGATCAAAAGCTGTGTATTTCATTATGAATTTGAATTTATACATCCTTTTGCTGATGGCAATGGTAGGATGGGCAGGTTATGGCAAACAATTTTGCTAATGAACTCATACCCTGTTTTTCAATTTTTACCCATCGAAAGTATTATCAAAGCAGATCAGGATCAGTATTACCATGCCTTAAATCATTCAGATAGCATTGGACATTGTAGTCCTTTTTTAGTATTTATGCTAAAAAGCATGATCAAAGCTTTTGATGTATTGCTAGACGCTCGCGTTAAACCACTCACAACCGAAAGCAGGGTTGAGATCTATAAAGCTGTTGCGGCAAACAAGGAGTTCACCAGAAAGGAATACCTTAGTCACTTCAAAGTGATTTCCCAGGCAACAGCCAGTCGCGACCTTAAAGATGCTACGGAAAGGTCAATTCTCGTGAAAAAAGGAGATAAAAGGTTAGCGACTTACAAGTTTAGAATATAAGATGCGAACAAACTATTTGGCCTGAAAGCTCATATGTGCTTTCTTATTCTCTGTGATTTGCTATTTTTGACGTTTAAATAATAAAAAGAGATCAATGAAGCACTGGTTGGTAAAGTCTGAACCGTTTAAATATAGCTGGGATAAATTTAATGAAGATGGGCGTACTTTTTGGGACGGTGTTCGGAATTACCAGGCGCGCAATAACCTGAGGGAAATGCAGGAAGGCGATCTGGTTCTTTTTTATCATAGTAATGAAGGAAAGAATGTAGTAGGCATTGCAAAGGTGGTAAAAGAAGCTTATCAAGATCCTACAACGGAAGATACCAACTGGGTAGTAGTAGATTTATCGCCGGTTGAGGCTTTGAAGAATCCTGTTTCTTTGGAACAGATAAAGGCAGAGGAAAGCTTGAAAGATATCTCGCTGGTAAGACAGGGGAGGTTATCTGTGATGCCATTAAGGGCTACAGATTTTGATAAAATTCTGGAAATGGGTAGCTAACTGGCTGTCTTTATTCTGGATAGAATAGTGCTTTTAATTCCAACGCCTCATGTGCTTTCATTTTGCCGCTAAGTACTAATCTCAATTGTCTTCTGCGCAAAGCACCGGCAAATAATTCTTGCTCTTCATCAGACTCTGGAATCAATTCTGGAACAGGGATAGTGTTGCCAGCTTGCCCCACTGCAACAAAAGTATAGTAGGCCTCGTTGGATTTTACACGGGCACCTGATGGAATGTTTTCAGCCCATACATCCAATCGCACTTCTACAGAGGTATTAAAAGCACGTGTTACTTTAGCCTCTATTGTAATCACGTCGCCAAGTTTAATAGGGTGTTTAAATGATACATTATCTACAGATGCAGTAACCACTATATTGTTGCAATGTTTTTGTGCAGAAATAGCTGCCGCAATATCCATCCAGTGTAATAACCGGCCGCCCATTAAATTATTTAGTGTATTTGTATCATTTGGCAGCACCAATTCATTCATTATGGTGAAAGAATGGCTTGGGTTCTTTACTTTTAACGTCATACTGCAAAAATAAACAATTTGTAACACTTCATGTTATAGGACTATGACCAATCAACTACTTATCCAGTATTTTCACTGGTATTATAATGACGATCAAAAACTATGGGTTAAAGTTGCTGAGGAAGCAGGCCATATATCTGAACTTGGCGTAACTGGTGTATGGCTGCCTCCTGCGTATAAAGCTACATCTGGAGAGGCATCAGTAGGTTACGATTGTTATGATCTTTACGATTTAGGCGAGTTTGATCAAAAGGGTTCTGTAGGAGTAAGGTATGGTAGTAAAGATGAATATATAGCCGCTATTAATACACTGAAAGAAAAAGGAATATCTGTAATTGCAGATATCGTTTTTAATCATAAAGCCGGCGCTGATGAGCTGGAAAGGATAACTGTTAGAAAGGTTGATCCGGAAAACAGAAAGGAGTTTATTTCTGATGAGATGGAAATTGACGCCTGGACTAAATTTACTTTTCCGGGCAGGAAGGGTAAATACTCTGAATTTATATGGGATCACCAGTGTTTTAGCGGTATCGATTATGCAGATGATTTACACGAAGAAGGGATATTCTCCATTCAGAATGAATATGGTGATGCCTGGGAGGATGTACCTTCTCATGAATTGGGGAATTATGATTACCTCATGTTCAATGATATTGATTCCAGAAATCCTGCGGTAAGACAAGAGTTGAAGAATTGGGGAGAGTGGTATTATAAAACCTGTGGCATGGATGGTTTTAGGCTGGATGCCGTTAAACATATTTCTGCAGATTTTCTGAACGAGTGGTTGGATCACATGAAGAATACTTTTAACAGGGAATTTTTCATAGTGGCAGAAAACTGGGTAGTGAATGATGTGGAACAGCTATTAAACTATATCCAAGTTACGGAAGGCAGGATGCAGCTTTTTGATACCATGTTGCACCATAACCTATATCAGGCGGCACAAAATCATGAAGATTTTGACCTGAGCAAGATCTTTGACAATACGCTTGTACAATCTCACCCTACACTAGCTGTTACTTTTGTCGACAATCACGATTCTCAGCCCTTACAGGCTTTGGAGTCTTACGTGGATTTTTGGTTCCGTCCGTTGGCTTATAGTTTGATTTTATTAAGGGAACAGGGTATACCATGTTTATTTTTTCCAGATTTATATGGCTGTAAATACACAGATGTAGGTGCACATGGTGTAGAAACCGAAATAGAGATTATTGGTGTGCAGGAGTTGCACGAGTTGTGTAGGTTAAGAAAGGATTGTTCAACCGGACTGCAGCGCGACTATTTGAATCATCGAAATTGCATTGGCTGGACCAGAGAGGGCACTGATGACATTTCTTGTTCTGGTTTTGCTGTAATTATGTGCAATGGGGGAGATGGCTTTAAGGATATGGAAATTGGGATAAGGCATGCTGGCAAGATATTTATTGATGCATTGGGCCATTGTAAAGAGGAGATAGAAATTAACGAAATAGGTTGGGCAACCTTTAAATGTGAACACAAGAGTGTTTCTGTTTGGATAGCTAAGACTGAAGAGGAGAACTAACGTTTAACGTTGTTGATGTTGGTATAACCAATTAATTCCTCCCAACGGGAGCCCGGTTTTCGGTAGTATACATACACCTGATAAGTATTGTCGGTTTCAAAGAAAGATCCTTCAAAAACTGTTTGATCGGTTTTTTGTGAGTCTTTATCCAGCCAGACGTATTTGTAATCGTACAAGCCTTGTTTTAAGAAGATGTTCGTATAAAATTTTTTTCTGGAAGGCTCAAAGGTGAGTCGGCTGTTCTCGTTTAACACATAATTGTTAAACCGGCCAACTACATAAGCATCTCCATTTTTAGTTGGGGGTGTGGCATTGAGTGTAAATGCTATACCGGCATAGTCACTATCAGTTTCAGGTTCTCTGCCTTCGTTGTTACGGATAAAGAAATCTCCATTTTCATCTACCAGGTTGCTGTATTTTACTTTGCTGGTAACCGGATCATTGAACAGGATAACGTTGACTATTGAATCTTTAATGATATCTCTTACGTTCTCTGCTTTATAACGTAAGCTGCGGATGTCAAATTTCCTGAATTCGTTCCCGCCTGGGAAATCATTGGTATTTAGATCGTTATATACCAATGAGCCTTGCTTTATAAAGGAGGGTTTGGTGTTTACAATTGCGGTTTCTGGATTACCATTTTGCATAACTACTGCCTTTAAATCTGTGTAGGGATTTTGTATGGCTATTTTATGGAATATGGTAAAGTTGATTTTTTGGTTGGAAAATCTGAGTGATACCTGCTGACTAGGTACTACATCAACCGCTATGTTGACGATGTTTTCTACTACATAGAAACGTTGAGAGATTACCGGTTTCTTTAGATCGCCATCTTCATATACTTTTAAAAGGTAATTGCCTGATATTTTTGGCCTGATTTGACTGTTCGGCAAGGTAAGCTGGTAATGCGTATATTTTTGTAGGGTACCGAAAGAGTATTTGTAGTCCTGTATTCTATCTTCCGACAGGCTTTCCAGATAATCCATAGTTGATAGACGCGATGGTTTCCAATCGGACGTGCAATGCTCAATGGCATACCAATAGATCTTACTGCCGCCTTTCAGGTCGTCAAATGAAAACATCAGTTGTTCATTGGATTTCAGCGTAATGATGGGGATTGATTGTTCTTTTTGTACGTTGTAGCACTGAACCGTTTTAATATTTTGCTGGTAAACTTTGTTTTCATATACAAATTGCTGCTGCGCAGCAGCAATTTGTACGGTAATTAATAAGGTAAAAAACAAAGTTAGCCGACTGATCATTTTCCCTCCAACCCCATAATGTCAGATGCGAGATCTTCCCATGTGTTTTGAGCGGTATCCAGCAAAGTTTTTGCTGCCTGATAGCGTTTGTTAGCCTCAGAAAGCTTATTGGAATCTGTGTAAGTTTTCTCATCAGCTATTTCACTTTCGATAACCTTTACCTGGCTTTCAAATTCTGAAATATCCGTTTCAATCTTTTTTAGCTGATCGTTTAATTTTTTTAGCTGTTGTTGCAGGTTTGGACTGGCTGGCTTATTTTCAACTACTTTTTTTACTTCTTTATCTGGTCTTACAGGTACTGGAGTTGGTTTGGCTGGTATTCTTTTGCTATTCCACTCTTCATACTCGGCATAAGTTCCAGGATATTCCTTAATATCCATGTCTTCAATAAACCAGATTTTGTTGGCTACATTATCCAGGAAATACCTATCGTGAGATACGGCAACAAAAGTTCCTTCGTACTGCGTAAGCGCCTGTATCAGAATGTTTACAGATTGTATATCCAGGTGATTGGTAGGCTCATCCAGAATGAGGAAGTTGGAATCTGTTGTTAATGATTTGGCAAGTGCAACCCTTGATTTTTCTCCTCCAGAAAGTACACGGATCTTTTTAAATACATCATCACCAGTAAAAAGGAAACAGCCTAAAATTCCCCTTAGTTCTGTATCGGTATGTTTTGGCGCGAAAGCCTGCAATTCTTCTAATATGGTGTTCTCCAGGTGTAAGGACTCCAATTGGTGCTGTGCAAAGAAGGTGGTAGTTACGTTGTGGCCAGTTTCACATTTACCTTCAAAATCTTCTGCTCCAGCAATAATTCTCAGCAGGGTTGATTTACCCTTACCATTGGCACCGATCAAGGCTATTTTATCGCCTTTTTCAATTAATCCTTCGGCATTGGAAAGAATATCGATATTCGGATAGCTCTTATAAGCATCTTCAACTTTGATTACATGGCGCCCAGATGGCTTTGAAAACTTAAACTGGAAGTTTACTGTAGGGTTATCATCATCTACATCCTCTACACGTTCCATTTTGTCTAGTGCTTTCATACGCGACTGAGCCATTTTAGCTTTAGAAGCTTTGGCTCTGAAACGTTCTATAAGGCGCTCCTCTTGTTTGATCTTAGCCTGCTGGTTTTTAAATTCTCCTTTTTGAATTTCACCTCTCAATGATTTCTCTTCCAGGTAGAAGGAATAGTTTCCAGAGTAAGGTGTTAGCTTTCCTTTGCGGGATTCTACAATCTTGTTAACCACTTTATCAAGGAAGTACCTATCGTGAGAAACGATTACAATTGCGCCCTCAAAGCTGCCCAAATAAGTTTCCAGCCATTTGATGGAAGGTAAATCCATGTGGTTGGTAGGCTCATCCAGTAATAAAATATCAGGTGTTTGCAATAGGATTTTAGCCAGCATTACACGCATCCTCCATCCTCCGGAAAAGGTATTTAAAGGGCGGTGCTGATCTTCTGTGCTAAAACCAAGACCTGCAAGGATCTCGTTTGCGCGGTATTCAATGTTATAACCATCTAAGGCTTCAAACTCCTGCTGTTTATCGCTAAGTTTGTAAAGTATTTCTTCAGAATAATCAGTCTCAATTTTTTTTAGGAGTACTTCAATCTCGTCATGCAATTGGTTTTGGCGCTCAAAAGCTTCCATTGCAACATGTAAGATACTATGATGAGAATCGTAAGAAAGCAGATCCTGGTTCAGGTAGCCTATCTTCAATTCTTTCGACATAGAAATGCTGCCTGAAGAAGGTCCGTATTCTCCAACTATTATTTTTAAAAGTGTAGATTTTCCTGTTCCATTGGCACCAATAAGGCCAACCCTGTCGCCCGGTTTAATATGCCAGTTTGCCTCGTCGTATAAAGCTCTGGAGCCTATAAGGAATGTTAAGTCGTTTATCGAAATCATGTGATTGCAAAAATACAAACAAATGTGCATTTTTGGCATTATTTAATATCTTCGTTGCATGTATCGTCTAATTAAGCCTATTTTTTTCCAGTTTGATCCGGAGAAGGTTCACTATTTTGTGGTGAAGCGATTAAAATGGTTTCATGAGCACTTTCCACTGGGTAAGACTATCCTGCGAAGCAGTTTTGATATAAAGATCAAAGGACTGGAGCGCGAGGTTTTCGGCATAAAGTTCAAAAACCCTGTAGGTCTAGCAGCTGGATTTGATAAAAATGGCGAATATATTGAGGCCCTTAGTGATATCGGTTTCGGTTTTATTGAGGTTGGTACTGTAACTCCGCTGCCACAGCCTGGCAATGATAAGCCCCGGATGTTTAGGCTGGAAGAGGATAAAGCCCTGATTAATAGAATGGGTTTTAACAATAAAGGCGTTGATACACTGGCTGAAAGATTAAGGCTTTTAAAAAGTAAAAACACGGAAATTGTAATTGGCGGAAACATTGGTAAGAATAAGATTACGCCAAATGAAGAGGCTGTTAGCGATTATATCAAATGTTTCGACAGGTTGCATGAGGTTGTGGATTATTTTGTAGTGAATGTAAGCTCTCCAAATACACCCGGTTTAAGGGCTTTACAAGAGAAGGAGCCACTAATGGATTTGCTACACACCTTGGAGCAACGAAACCAGAAGAACCCAGTTAAGCGCCCAATTTTGTTAAAGATAGCTCCCGATTTAACGAATGAGCAGTTGGATGATATTGTTGAGATAATCTTGGAAACCGGAATTGCAGGGGTGATTGCTACCAATACCACGATTGATAGGGAAGGATTGCATAGTGAGTTTAAAAAGGAAGCAGGTGGTTTAAGTGGTAAACCTTTAACTGCACGCTCAACAGAGGTGATACGTTATCTCTCTCAAAAATCCAATAAGGCATTTCCTATTATTGGTGTTGGTGGTATTCATTCGCCACAAGATGCTAAAGACAAAATAGCGGCAGGAGCATCGTTAGTTCAGATTTATACCGGCTTTATTTATGAAGGCCCGGCATTGATCAAGCAGATCTGTAAAGCATTGATTAAATAAAAAAAGGGATACTTTATTCAAGTACCCCTTTTTTTATAGTTTAAGACTGAACTTATGCTTTTGCAGTAAGTTGATCTAAGATCGCATTGTTTTTAGCCAATTGATCTTTAGTAGATTGTCTTGAACGGCTTCCTAACTCAATGTTAGTAGCAAGTTTCAAGCTTTTAACATCCTGTTTTGCGAAATTTTTATTTCTTCTGTCTTTTCTTTTTAATCTTGTAACTGCCATGTCAATGTTTTTTATTTAAATATAAATCTGGAGGTCGAGAGCGGATTCGAACCGCTGTAGGAGGTTTTGCAGACCTCTGCCTAGCCACTCGGCCACTCGACCCTGTTAAAATTCAGGCTGCAAAAATAGTAATTATATGTTACTATGCAATTTATTTCTGTAAATTTCTATAGATATCTGCACATAATATAGCCGCGGAAATGGCAACGTTAAGTGATTCCGTTTTTCCGGCTCCTGGAATGTGAACCGGATTACTAATATAGGGTATCACTTCCCTACTGATTCCTTTACCTTCATTACCTAAAATTAGGAGGCCTTCTTTACCCCAGTCGGTATTATACATACTTTCCCCAGCTAATAAAGCGCCGTAAACAGGTAATTTGTTGATTTTTAAAAATTGGGGCAGATCTTCATAGTAAACATTTAGTCTGGCTAAGGATCCCATAGTTGCCTGCACAGTTTTTGGGTTGTACACTTCAACCGTGTCTAAAGAGCAGATAACGTGTATAATTCCAAACCAATCGGCCGTTCTTATGATCGTCCCTAAATTTCCAGGATCCTGTACCCCATCAAGTACCAGCGTAAAGTTGTTTTGTAACAGCTTAGTTTCCAATATTGGTTTTTTTGGAATAGATACCAATGCAAGTATGCCTTGCGGAGTTTGCAAAGTACTAATCTTGTCAAGTTCAGCGTTGTTTACTTCAAATAACTTTATATTTGATGGAAGATTAGTAAGTAAAGAGCTGTATTGAGGAAGAAAATAAATACTTTGAATATGGTAAGGAGAACTTTTAAACTCTGTGATAGATTTTATACCTTCAATAATGAACAGCTCATTTTCTTTACGGTACTTTTTTTGATGTAACGATTTAATAAAACCTAACTGAGACTTTGAAAGCATATCTATCTTATAAAAATTACCCCTTTTTTCCTGCAATATTACTATTAATTATTCTTTTTGTTACGGGTTGCTCTTCAACAAAGTACATTGCCGACTATCAATCCATCGTTAAGAAGGTAGATATAGACAGTGTTGATAAAACTTTTCACGAAGAAGCGTTAAATTATATACAAAAAGATATACGTCCTACCTCTACTATTGGGATCAATGTGATGATCTATAATATTTTTAATACCAAAGACGGACGGTATAAGACTTCGGGTATTAAGCCCTTAGGAACGCCTCCTCCCATTTTAGACAGTGCACTGGTAGAGATTTCCAGAGATCAAATTGAGAAATTCCTGAAAAGTAAAGGTTATTTTAAGGCTAAAGTAAAGTCGAGCATTACGATAAAGAATCAAAAGGCTAAGGTTCGTTTTACTGCAGATCAAGGTCCGTCTTTTAAGATCAACAAAATAGCATATAAAATTACGGATCCTGCTACAAAGGAGGTGTACCTAAAAAACAAAGCACTATTTACCCATTTTAAAGAGGGGATGCGGTACGATGATGATTCGTTATCCTATGAGCGCGACCAGATCTATCAGGTGATGAAAGAAAATGGCTACTTTGACTTTTCTAGACCGTACGTAAAGTTTGAACTGGACACGAACCTAAATGCCAGTAAAGTGAATGTTTCACTTCTGGTTGATAATCCGAAAGATAAAGACCATCATGTAAAATATAGCATAGGGGAGGCTAATTTGGTGATTGCTCCAAATTCAGATGGCTTTCCAAATGGTAGGGATACTGTAGTTTTAGAAAATAAGGTATTCAGAGGATTACGTTATACTGATTTTTCTGGCAAGTTTAGAAGAGGCCCAATTGCAAGATATAATTTTTTAAGGGACTCATCTGCTTACGATATCAGAAATGAAACCCTGACTTACGACAGGCTTTATGAATTGAATATTTTTAAGAACGTTAAAATAGATTATACTAAAGCAAAAGATAGCTCTAATAAGGTTTTGCCAGTTATTGAACTGATCCCACAAAAGATTATGAGCAATAGAATTGAGGGCGAAGTGCCTTTTAATGGTGGAACAGTTGGATTTACAATTAGTAATACTTATTCTAATAACAATCTTTTTAGAGGAGCAGAGCGATTTGAGTTTCAGGTTAAGGGAGGCTTACAGTCCAGGATTGGTAATGGGAGTAAGTTTTTAAGCGATATTTATCAGCGTGATTTTTCTATGAGTGCAAACTTGAGTGTGCCCAGACTCTTGTTGCCATTTATTTCGGCTCGGCCAGGAAGAAGAGGAGGAATGCCTCATACTATATTCTCTAGTAGCTATGCCTATGCTTTACAAACCGGCTTCTTTCAAAGGCACGTAGTGCTGAATTCCGTGACCTACGAGTTTGTAGAATCTAAATCTAAGTATCACTCTTTAACACCATTAAATTTTGAATACCGTTATGGTAATCTGAGTAAAGATTTGGCTGATAGCATAATTCAGAATAACCAATATTATGTGAGGTTGCTTAGTCGTAAAGATATCACCCTTGGTATTAAGTATACGTTTTCACTTAATGCTGATAAATTACTTACAAATAGTGATTTTATCTATTTTAGAGGAAACATAGATTTGGCAGGAAATATGCTGCAATTGGCTTCCAAAATATTGGGAAATAGGCACAATCCTCAAGCAAATGATTTTGCAACTATTTTTGGTTTACCGTTTAATCAATATGTACGACCTGAAGTTGATTTAAGGTGGTACAAAGGTTTTGGGGGAGACAAGCAACTGGTGTCCAGAATAAACGCAGGTGTTGGGTTTGCTTATGGAAATTCAGTAACCATGCCTTTTGAAAAGCTATTTTTTGCTGGAGGTTCTAGCGGAATCCGTGCCTGGCAAGCACGAACCTTAGGGCCAGGTAGCTATAACAGGGGCGAAAGCATCCCAGATTCGGCTACAAGACGTTCTTTGTTTGGGATAGACCAGCTGGGTGATATGCATATTGAGGCCAATTTGGAATATCGCTTTTTGTTGTTAAACAGGTTTTTTGGTGCGAAACTTAAAGGGGCAGTATTTGCAGATGGAGGTAATGTGTGGAATATTTCCAAGTCGAATACAGATCCGGCTAGCAGATTTGATTTTACTAAACTCGGTAAACAGATCGCCTTGGGAACAGGTATGGGATTTAGGTATGACGTTCAATACTTCGTTTTCAGGTTTGACGTAGGTTTAAAGCTTAAAGATCCTCAGTTTGATGGTTCGGAGCAATGGGTAATCAGTAAGTTCCTTGGTGGCGGTAAAGATTTTAAACGTGTTTACAATGCCGCCAATACGCCTTTTCAATACAGGTTTGTACAATATAACTTTGGTATAGGAATGCCTTTCTAGCTTAGAATACGTTTTTTAACCCATCAAATATGGTTTCGAAAAATGTAGATAGGTTTAATCCGTTGCTATGGTTAAAATAGATGAAGATCAGCATAAGTATTACGGCGACAATGATAAACTTGCGAAAAGCAAATGCTAATACTATTAAAATGACCGGAAATAGTACCATCCAAAAACTACTGAAGGCATAGGGAGATAAATTTCCTTCTTTTTTATATACATAAATTAGCTTACTGTGCGTCCCCTTATCATTCTGATGTTTAACATAGACGAAAGCAGAGCTTTCCAGTTGCATGGGTAGAATTGCGATACCATCGTGAAAAGTTACCTCTTGGGTAAAGCCGCTCACGGTAAAAGTGTAAAGTCCGTTTATGGTTTCAATTGGGCTACCCAAAGAATCAGCCGCTATAATCGCCAGTTTGCTATTCTTGAGCAGGCTCTCTTTTACTAAAAAGTTATTGATTTCAGAATTTTGAGCATAGCAGATGCTGAATGCAAATAGTAACAATATTAACAAGTAAACTTTTCTCATTCTAAGGATCGTTTATTATAAATTAGATAGCCCAAATGTAATAAAACGCCGTTTCTTTTTATTGGATCATTGTACATATTATAACTAAGGCTAATTGGACCTATAGGCGTATGGTATACTAAGCCTGCTGTACCGGCATACCCCCATTTTGTAAAGGGCTTATCGTGCTCCACACCCTGAAATCCGACTTTGTCGAATTTTTGGTAAGGTAGAAAAACATAACCCTCCGCTCTGATATCGAGGTGCCTTCTTATGGAATAGATGTTTTTTAATCCACCAGCCAGATAACTAGTTGCCCTGAAGTTTGTTAAAAACAACGACCTGCTGTCTTGCAATGGGTAGAAGGAGGGTGCTGCCAGCAATGTAGAATAATAGTTGCTGAACAATGGTTGATTAGATAATACTCCTTCTGCAGCGTAGCCTAGTACATATTTTCCGTTTCTAAAGAAATAGTTTTCATCACTAACCTTGAGGTTAAACCATTGTCTGTACTGGCTGATTACAATCATTTTTGTAGTGGGCAGCGCGCTCAATATGTTAGGATTGGTTTTGATGTTTCCTGATCTAAAACTCTCACGCCCAGCAAACAAGTTTAAACTGAATAGAAAATTACGCCCCTTATTTGCGTACTGTTTTCTATTTAAGGTATTTTGTTCAAATGTAAGTGAAGATCTGGATGCATTAAAAATGGTTTTATCCAATTCATCACCAACATTAAATTGGTTATCAGGACTATACTCGTCGCTGTTATTTACAAAAGAAGTACCCAGTGTAATGCGTGTATTGCGATTGAGTGGTATTCCCATTTTAAGCCCTATCTTTCTATCAGCCTGTTCAATGTACGTAGGGTTGGGGTTTTCTATGAAAATTGAACTGGAATTATAGTAGTCAAAGTGGTTGTAAGTTAAATCTGCAGCTAAAAACAGAGGTAATTTTGATGGATAATCGATACGGCCACTTAGCTGCACTGATTCATAGAACCTGCCGGAATAAAGATTAGTGCCAAATGTATATGACTTTTTATTAAGGTAATTATATTGTACACCTAAAAATACATTGCTAATTGGTCTTGTAGAAATATTTCCACCGAAATCTATTGTAAAGCTTTTCTGTGGTTTTGCTACAATCTCAAAATTATAGCTATCGGTAACTGGATTATATGATATTTTAGGATAAACTGTTTCAAAAGTTTCATCAGCTACCAATTTATAATAGCCTTTTTTAATATCATTCAGATTAAAGGTTTTTTGATCCCTTTTAAACAATCGCTCTATGTATTTTTTTTGCTGTGAATTTACCCCTGAGACAGTGACTCCACTAAATACTAAATTTGGCTTTTTATTATTGAAGCTGTTTCTTTTATCAATTAGGGTTTCCTGATCAACACGGCGTTTAATTTTTTCTTTTATCTGGGGCATCTCAGCAATTGTGGCATCATAACCTTGTTTAATTAATGCTGCTACAGGGTTGAAGTTAGAAACAGAATAATCTGCCAGATTTGGCTGAATATATACTCCATTTTTCCCAATCAATGTTGAATCTGATTTTGAAAGGAACATAAATACCATAAGGCGGTTCATTAACCGTTCATCGCCTGTTTTAGGATATTCATTAAATATTTTTGAAGATACGTTAGATCCGATCATAATATCAGGATGGAAACTTTTCTTCATCACATCGGCTGGAAAGTTATTGTACAATCCCCCGTCGAAAACATATTTATCGTCCAGCTTAATAGGTCTATATATCAAAGGAACTGTCATGGTTGCCCTTACAGCTTCTGCCAAGCTTCCTTTGCTTACTGTAATACTAGTTTGCGACAATACATCTGAAACCATGCATCTATAGGGAACAAATAGGTTATCGAAGTTGTCTTTAGAAATGGCAGATGCTTGGGAGAACAGTTCCAGTAAAGCGAAGTTTAGCGGGATATCATTAACCAGATTTGAACGGAAATTTAACCTAAGGTTGGTATCTATTGATAGTTTAGCAGTTAAAATGGAAGGATTAATACTTTTTTTCTGAAAAAAGAAGTTGTAATCGCTTGTGTAGCGTCCTCCAACCCAATCCTGGAAATCACTGCTCAAGGCAATTTTTTCTATTTGTGCCGGAGAATAGCCTGCGGCGTACATTGCTCCTACAATACCACCCATTGAAGTTCCAGTAATATAATCGATGGGAATTTGGTTTTCCTCCAACGCTTTTAAAATGCCAATATGAGCAATACCTTTAGCACCTCCTCCACTCAAAACCAGACCTACCTTTTGCCCATAACCTGCAATTGTACAGAAAACAGGTATTAGAAAAAGATATATTTTCCAGTTTAGCACATTTTAAAATTAAGGTTTTTTAATGTCCTTTTGAAACCTAGTTCAATTTATAAATGGTGTACATTAATACAGTTGCAAAGCTGACCCATGCAATATATGGAATGAATAGTAATCCGGCCGTTCTGTCTATCTTATAAAATATCCTTGCTGTAATAACTATAGCAATAAGAAGTGCAATAATTTCATAGAATGCTGCTCCTATTAAATGTGAATAGAAAAAAAGGAAAGACCAAAAGAGGTTTAAAACGAGTTGTATAATGTATGTCGCAATGGTTCGTGGAAAATGTTCAATTTGATCTCTTTTTTGCCAGACAAGGTAGGCTGATATTCCCATCAAAATATATAGCGTAGTCCACACTGGCCCAAAGATCCAATTAGGTGGATTAAATGATGGTTTATCAATAGTCAGGTACCATGTCTTTACCGATGCCTGTGTCAAAACTGCACCTATTACTCCAAAGCTTAGCGGAATAATCAAATTGATAATAAACGCTGGAATACTGAATTTTTTAGGTTTTATACCGTCTGATTTCATAGCTTATGTAGTTTAGTGCAATATAGGAAACCCAATATTATTTCTAGATTTATATTATGAAGAATACACACCCTCAACTAAAGATTGGGCTATTTGGAATCGGACTGGAAGCATATTGGGCGCAATTTGAAGGCCATGAATCAAGACTTTCAGGGTAAGTAGCGCAGTTAGCCGCAAACCTTTCAAATTTGGGAGCTGAAGTGGTTAACCTGGGATTGATAGATACTCCAGAAAAGGGCTTTAAAGCCCTACATATACGAATAGTCGCTATAAGTTTAGCGCAGGCGCTAAGGCATTTGTTGAGACCTGGAATTCTCACGGACCGGCACCATTATGCAATTGGAATTAGCCATATTTCATCCAAAATTATTAAATTAGGTCCCTTTATTGGGATAGAGACCATTAAGGTTTGCTAAAAAAAATCCCATGAAATACATCGTTGTAGTGCTCTTTTTAATGACTATAGTGCCTTGTTTGGCACAGACAGGAAGTCTGTCCACGGCCTCTTCAGAACAGTCATTTTTCCTTACTTCATCTGCTCTGCATGGTGGAAATTCGAATTGGCAAATGGAAAAGGTTAGTAAAGCTCAAGCTGGCGGAGAAATAATTTCCACGATTGGATACAACTCTATTGGCTGGAAAAGAGCGGTAGTGCCTGGTACAATCCTTACGAGCTTAATAGAAGACAAAACCTATCCTGATCCTTATTGGGGAGATGTGAATAGAAGAACAAACAATATTATACCTGACATTGCAGATGCTGGCCGGGATTTTTATCATTACTGGTACAGGACCGGATTTACATTGCCCGCCAGTTTTAAGGGGAAACGCATATGGATCAAGTTGCATGGTATCAACTACAAAAGCGAAGTTTGGTTTAATGGTGAAAAATTAGGAAATCTGAACGGTATGTTCAATACACGTTCTTTTGATGTAACGGAACTAATCAATTCTGGTAAACAAAATGTAATCGCGGTTAACGTTTCTCCTGTAGACATTACAGGGTAGTAGTGGTCCTAAGAATAAGAAAAGCAATGGAGCTGTAGGCGAGAATAGTAATGGTGGAAACGGTGAAATTGGAAAGAATGTTACTATGCTGATGAGCGTTGGATGGGACTTTACTTTGCCGGATGGCGTAAGAGATAGAAACACAGGTGTTTGGCGAGATGTAGAAGTATATGCTACCGGGAATGTTTTGTTGGAAAATCCTTTTGTGCAAACCAAATTACCGCTTCCTGATACAACATCTGCTAAGGAAACAGTTTCAGTAGAAGTTTACAACGCAACAGGAAGCCTGCAAAATGGGTTACTTAAGGGGCATGTAAAAGAATTAGCCATTAGTTTTGAACAAGAAGTAAAATTGCAACCTCACGAACGTAAAACAATAGTCTTCTCTGCAGAAAAATTTAAGGTCTTAAATATTTTAAATCCAAAACTGTGGTGGCCTGTTAATAAGGGCAAGCAAAATTTATATAATTTGCAACTTAGTTTTGTTCAAAAAGGTCAAGTTAGTCATGCTAAAAGCATAAGGTATGGAATAAGGGAGATCACATCAGATCAAAATACACCAGATAGATCCAGAAGATTTTTAGTGAATGGGTATCCGGTCTTTATCAGGGGTTCTAACTGGGTTCCTGAAGCCATGCTTAGAAATAATGTAAAGAGAACCCACGCTGAACTTCAGTATACTAAGCAGGCAGGTTTAAATTTATTGCGACTTTGGGGTGGTGGTATTGCCGAATCTGACTACTTTTTTGAACAATGTGATGAATTGGGTATTTTAGTGTGGAATGAGTACTGGTTAACCGGCGATACGCAGTTCCCAACAGAAGTTCCTTTGTACCTGGAAAACCTTGAGAGTACTGTTAAAAGAATCAGAAACCATGCTTCATTGGCTTATCATGTGTCATCCAATGAATCTACCGAAATTAAAGGAGCTGCCGATCTCATAAAATCCTTAGATCCAACAAGAGGTTATCAGATGCAATCTGAATGTTGTGGTGTGCATGACGGAAGTCCTTATAAGTATGAAAATCCAATGCAATATTTTGAAAATACTGCATCCAAAAGAGGCAGTAGGGTAGATGGCTTTAATCCAGAGTATGGTACACCTTGCTTGCCTACGGTAGAGTCGTTACGTGCAATGATGCCTGAAAAGGATCTCTGGCCAATTAACAAAAAGATATGGGATTATATGGATGGGAATGGCTTTCATCAGATAACAACTAAATACACCGATGCGGTTAATCAGTTTGGATTATCGAATTCCATAGATGAATTTGCTAAGAAAGCACAATTTGTAGGGGCGTTAAATTATCGCGCCATATGGGAGGTGTGGAATTACAACAAATTTTCCTTCGGTGATAGGTGGGCGTCGGGCTTTCTATTCTGGTACCACAATAGTCCCACTAGGCAAACTGGTGGAAGAATGTACGACTGGAGTCTTGAACCTACGGCAGCATTATATTATTCTGAGGATGGTCTTGAACCATTACATGCTCAATTTGATTATCTTAAAAATACGGTATCCGTGTATAATGACTACCGAATTGGTTTTAAAGATTATCAGCTTAGCGCTGATGTGTACGACATTAATTCTAAAAAAATTGAGACTAAGCTCGCTTTAATCGATATACCAGCCGATGGGTTAGTAAAAGATGCGATTAAACTAGCGTTTTCGGAGCCTATTTCGCAGGTTCACTTTATTAAACTAATCCTTAAAAACAGTAAAGGAAAAGCAGTGTCAGATTCCTTTTATTGGCGATCAAAAGATTCTTATAAGGGGGCTTGGACACTTACTGGTCCAGCAGTTTCAGGTTTTCAGTCTATTAAAGATATCGGATTAGCGCAATTAGATGTAAAGGCTTCCTTTACAAAAACAGGTAAAGTGACGGTAAAAATAAGAAACCCATCTAATGTCATTTCATTTTTTACGCAACTCAAACTACAAACCTCTAAAGGAACTAGTCTCAGTCCAGCTTTCTACACAGACAATTTTTTTAATTTATTACCAGGAGAATCAAAAACTATTAAAATTGAGTATAATGAAAATGATATAGAAGATGGTCAGGTTATTTTGTTAACTGATGGATTCAATGTTGGTAAAGTAATTAAGTACCAATATAAATTTAAACCTTAATCTATTTTGTTTGTTCTACATCTATAATTAAAATTAGCTGTTATGGAAACTAGAGATTTGAATAACCCAAATAAGCAAATTAATGATGATACAGCATTTGAGAATGCTGATGTAGACCCTGGTTTTTTAGGGCATCAAGAAAATAGCAAAGAACTTAGTGGTCGGGAAGACAAACGCGAGCATAATATCGATTCCAATTTAAGCATAAAGGAAATGCGTGAAGGGGAAAATGAGAAAGATAATGGTGATGAAGCCGACGCCTTAAACTATAAGAATGATAGGGAGCATGGCGCTTTCAATCCAAAGAATATTTAACTTTTGCGAAGGAGAATAAATAGAGCGGGTTTGCAAAAGCAACCCGTTTTTCTGTTAGTGAAAATTACTTTAAATATGGATAATTGGTTCGTATTTTTCTTTCACTGCATCTGCAATTCTTTTAATAAAAAGATAATTGATGGTGCCACCAATCACCGCGCCAACTACAGGAATTAAACGTTGAGCTGTTTTAGAACCTAAACTCATTAAGATCTTCTCTGCTACTTCTTCCATCACATTTTTCGAAATAGCGATCCCAGTATCTGCTTTCAATGATGAGGCTACAATTTTAAAAAAGTCTTCAAATGGAAATTGATAGCTGCCAGTATTGTGGTAAGCAATAGCCATAGTAACCCTAAACTGTTGCGTGATCAAATTGATTATATCCAAAGGTATACCAATCAAAACGGTACTCAAACCTCCTACACCTGTAACTATCCCAGATCCTGCAGCAAGGTAGGCACATTGATTAATGAATTTATCTATCCCCATTTTATCAACGCCCTTTTTGATGTTTAATTGATCTATATGGCTATAAATTTTATGGAAACCCCCTTCTGAAAGGTCTGATAAACCTGCTTTTAAGTCTCTTTTAATCTTAGTTGTGTTTAACCTAGGTATTCTCATACGATAAATGTTTTGATTGTATGTGTATGTACTACTTTCGTGCCACATGTTCTAAACGAATTCTTATCTTTGAAATATGACTCCAGACGAATACGAAGCATCATTTCATGGCATAGATCTGCCGCAATCAATTCATTTATTTCCAGGATCATATATACCAGATGTACCAGGGTATATTAAACAGCAGGTAGGAATTCTGAGGGTAAATACTTCCCCAAGGATTCAAGCGCCTATTGAATACAGATTAGAAGTTTTACTACAACTGATACAGGATAAAAATAATGTATAAATAAAAAGGGATGTCCCATCCAGGTACATCCCTTTTCTAACCAAATATAAACCTGTATGAACCAGGATATTTTAAAATTTCATTGTAGGGTACAAAACACACGATATACCCTTTAAGAAACACACAAAATCTTTTTGTCATTTAGCGACGCGTTGCATTGCTTAGATCATACTAACAACATTCATACCATAGTGTATTTTGTACACTCTTTGTTGAATATGGGCTTTTTGAATGGTTTTGCTAACTATTAAATAATCTGTTTTTCTGGACAGAACTATTAGAAGGGATTACATTGTTAATGCAGGACAGTGCATGACAGCTTTTTAAAAAATATTGCTGATACTAGTAAAGTTATCTTTTGTCATTAATTTTAAGACTAACCATTTATGAATCAGCAACTAAGTAGGCTATTAATAGCACTGTTATTCACATTATTATTTCCATTTGCCAATATTGCAGTGGCACAGAAGCTGAGTGTTTACGATTTAAAAGTAGAGCACCAAATTAATCCAATGAGTGTGGATAGTCCAAATCCAAGATTTAGCTGGAAAATAAATGCTTCTGCAAAAAATACTAACCAGACTAGCTATGAAATAAAACTTGGTAAAAGTGCAAAGATGGAAGGCAAAGGATCATGGATGAGTAACAAAGTTACAGACCAGTCTGTTCTAGTTGCTTATGATGGAGCATCTCTTTCCAGTAAGACCAAATACTACTGGCAGGTACGTGTAAAAGACAATCATGGAAATACTTCCCCCTGGTCTGCGGTACAATTTTTTCAAACAGGTTTAAAACTGGCAGACTGGACTGCCAAATGGATAACTGTTCCTGGTAAAGACGATTCACCTGTCAGTCCGCTATTCAGGAAAGCATTCTCTCTGTCTAAGTCTGTTCGCTCTGCAACAATTTACATCACTGCAAAAGGGCTCTACGAAGCTAATATAAACGGTCAACGTGTTAGCGATTATTATTTCGCACCAGGTTGGACAAGTTACAGGAAACACCTGCAATATCAAGTTTATGACGTAACCAGTTCTATAAAAAAAGGAAATAATGCAATTGGCGTTACTATTGGAAACGGTTGGTACAGGGGTAGAATAGGTTTTAGTTATCAGCACAATTTTTACGGTGACAGTAGGGCATTATTATTACAATTGGAAGTAGAATATACGGATGGTACTAAAGAAACCGTTAATAGTGATGATAGTTGGAAAACCAGTGATGGGCCAATATTGGCATCTGATATTTACGATGGTGAAACTTACGATGCAAGGATGGAAAAGCTGGGGTGGACAAACAAGGCTTACCAGGAAGATGCTTCATGGAAGACAGTCAGGATTATCGATAAAGGAACAGAACAATTAGTAGGTATGAGCGGCCCTCTTGTTAAAAAACATGAAACTTTTAAAGCACTAAAAATATTTAAAACGCCTAAAGGTGAAACTGTAGTTGATTTTGGACAAAATATGGTAGGCTGGGTGATGCTAAAAGCAAAAGGTCCGGCAGGTAAAAAAATAACTTTAAGTCATACAGAAGTTCTGGACAAAGAAGGTAACTTCTACACAGAAAACCTCCGCACTGCGAAAGCTCAGGATCATTACATTTTAAAAGGCGAACAGGAGCAAGTTTTTGAACCTCATTTTACTTTTCAGGGATTTAGGTATGTTAGGGTAGATGGTTATCCGGGGGAACTTAAATTAGAAGATCTAACTGGTGTGGCATTGTATTCAGATATGGAAGCTACAGGTAAATTCTCTACCTCTAATGCACTTTTAAATCAATTACAGCACAATATTCAATGGGGGCAAAAGGGAAATTTTGTTGATGTCCCAACAGATTGTCCGCAACGAGATGAACGTTTAGGCTGGACGGGTGATGCTCAGGCTTTTGCTGCAACTGCAGCTTATAATATGGATGTTTCAGGATTCTTTACCAAATGGTTGAAAGATGTTAAAGCAGATCAAACACCAACCGGGGCTATTCCTCACGTAATACCAAATGTAATGGACGACGGGCAAAGTGGCGCTGCAGGCTGGGCTGACGTTAGTACTATTATTCCATGGGAGATGTACGTAGCCTACGGCGATAAGAGAATACTAGAAGTGCAGTATGAAAGTATGCAGAAATGGGTTGGCTTTATCACATCAAGAGCTAAGGATAACCTATGGAATACAGGATTTCACTTTGGAGATTGGTTGTTTTATCGTCCTAATGATGATAATGACGGTCGCGCTGCGGTAACTGATAAATACATGATTGCTCAAACTTTTTACGCGCATTCTACACAACTACTGGTCAATGCCGCAACTGTGCTGGGCAAAATAGAAGACGTTGAAAAATATACCAATCTACTTCAAAATGTAAAGGCAGCATATGTTAAAGAATATATGACGCCTAATGGGAAACTAGTTTCTAATACGCAAACGGCATACGTACTGGCACTACAATTTGATATGCTGCCTGAGCCATTGAGGCAACAAGCTTCAGACAGATTGGTGGCTAATGTTAGAGATTATGGTAACCATTTAACAACTGGTTTTTTAGGTACTCCATATTTATGTCATGTGCTGAGCAGATTTGGTCACGAGGACGTTGCTTACGACTTACTAATGCAAGAAAGTTATCCGTCATGGTTATACCCTGTAAAAATGGGAGCAACCACTATATGGGAAAGATGGGACGGCATTAAGCCAGACGGGAGTTTTCAGACACCTGATATGAATTCTTTTAACCATTATGCTTATGGTGCAATTGGTGACTGGATGTATAAAAATGTGGCAGGTATCAATCCTGTTTCTGCTAAACCAGGTTATAAAGAAATCATGATCAAACCTATACCAGGAGGCAAACTTACAAGCGCATCGGGAGAGTTAAATACCTCATATGGTATTGTTAAATCATCTTGGACTTTAACAGATGGGCTGTTTAAGCTTGATGTAACTGTACCAGCAAATTCAAAAGCTACTGTTGTCCTGCCTAAGAGCGGAAAAACGGAGCAGATTGGCTCTGGTAATTATCATTTTGAATATAAATACTAAATAGCTTACCTTGTATCAGCACACATTAATATACATGAAATCTTTTATCCAAATTATCTTTAAACGTCACTACGTATTTCCTGGAGTTTTTCTGTTGACTATATTACTATCCTCAACTGTATATGGTCGTTCAGTTACTCAGCCCGTTAGCCTTCAAGTTGAGCATCTGGTAGCACCAATAGGAATTGACATGACAAATCCTCGTCTTTCATGGATGATGCAAGACACGCGACAGGGGGCAAAGCAACTTGCTTATCGAATTTTTGTTGGTAAAGATTCACTGGATGTGATTGGCAAGAAAGGTAATTCATGGGATTCAGGCAAGATGCTTTCTTCTACCAGCCTGGTAAACTATAAAGGTAAATCTCTTGAACCCTACACTAAATATTACTGGCTGTTGGAAATTTGGGGTAAAGATGGTTTAACAGTTTCTAGTACTGCTGTATCTACCTTTGAAACTGGACTAATGACTATGGCCAATTGGAAAGGGGCATGGATTAGTGATGGTAATGATATGAATGTTAAAGCTGCCCCATACTTTAGAAAAGTATTTAGTGCAGAAAAGAAGATAAAATCTGCAAGGGCTTATATCGCCTGCGGCGGATTATATGAATTGTACTTAAACGGCAGAAAAGTAGGTAATCACAGGATGGATCCTATGTTTACCCGGTATGATAGGCGTACCTTATATGTGTCTTATGATGTAACGTCGCAACTGCAGAATGGCAAGAATGCTGTAGGCGTACTGTTGGGTAATGGGTGGTACAACCACCAATCTACTGCCGTGTGGGATTTTCACAAAGCTCCCTGGAGAAATAGGCCAACCTTTTGTTTGGATATAAGAATAACTTATAGTGATGGAAGTGTGGAGACTGTCTCTACAGACCGTGATTGGAAAACATCTTTAAGCCCGATAGTATTCAATAGCATTTATACAGCGGAACATTATGATGCGCGCTTGGAGCAAATTGGCTGGAATATTGTAAACTTTGATGATGCTAAGTGGAAAAATGCAGGGCTGAGAACTGCACCTTCCGGTAACGTGGTATCGCAGCTAATGCACCCGATTCGAAACGTCGAAAAAATACCTGCAATTAGTGTAAATAAAATTAACGATACTGCATACGTATTTGATTTGGGCAGAAACATTGCAGGTGTAAGCCAAATCAGTTTAAGTGGTGAAGCAGGCACGGTGGTTAGGTTGAAACATGCGGAACGATTGTATAAAAATGGTCGCGCAGATATGTCTAACATAGACCAGCATTATCGACCTACGGATGATACTGATCCATTTCAAGTAGATATTGTAACCTTGAGTGGCAGGGGCGAAGAGTCTTTTACTCCACACTTTAACTATAAGGGTTTTCAGTATGTAGAAGTAACCAGCAGTAAGCCTATAAACCTCACTAAAAATAGCTTAGTTGGCTTTTTTATGCATAGCGACGTGCCAGTAGTTGGTGAGATCAAATCTTCTAATCCAACGCTTGAAAAGATCTGGTTTGCTGCTAACAACTCTTATTTGTCAAATCTTTTTGGCTACCCAACAGATTGCCCAACCAGGGAAAAGAATGGGTGGACAGGTGACGCACAGATAGCTGTAGAAACTGGTTTGTACAGCTTTGATGGGATTACAGTTTATGAAAAATGGCTATCAGATCACCGCGATGAGCAACAACCAAATGGTGTGCTTCCTTCCATAATTCCAACCGATGGGTGGGGGTATGATTGGGGTAATGGGCCAGACTGGACCAGCACCATTGCTGTTATTCCATGGAACATCTATTTGTATTATGGAGATGATAAGATTCTTTCTTCCAATTTCCCTAACATGAAACGCTACGTTGACCACATTACAGATATCAGTCCGAGTGGCCTAACTACTTGGGGATTGGGCGACTGGGTACCAGTTAGCGATAAGCCTCCTGTAGAATTTACCTCTTCAGTTTATTATTATGCAGATGCGGTTATACTGTCAAAAATTGCCAAGTTACTTGGAAAAATGGATGATTACCAAAAGTATGCTGCGCTTGCTATAAAGATAAAAAATGCATTTAACGCTAAATTTTTTAATACCACTACTGGTATTTACGGTGCAGGTATGCAAACAGAATTGTGCATGCCTTTGTACTGGAATGTAGTTCCTGATAATATGAGGGCCAAAGTTGCGGCTAACCTTGCTAAAAAAGTAGAAGCAAGTAATAATCACCTTGATGTTGGCTTATTAGGTACAAAAGCTATTCTGAATGCATTGAGTGAGAATGGATATTCAGACTTAGCCTATAAAATTGCTGCACAAGAAACCTACCCATCATGGGGCTGGTGGATTGTAAACGGAGCTACTACGCTATACGAGAATTGGAGAATTGATGCGAAGAGTGACATTTCATTAAACCACATTATGTTTGGCGAAGTAGGTGCCTGGCTTTATAAAGGCCTTGGTGGTATTAAAGCAGACGAGACAGCACCTGGCTTTAAAAATGTTTTACTGAAACCAAACTTTGCAACCGGATTAGATCAGTTTGAAGCAAAGCATACCGGTCCGTATGGCGAAATCATTTCTTCATGGAAGCGCAATGGCGATGCGGTGGTTTATAATGTAACTGTGCCTGCAAACTCAACTGCTACCGTTTACTTCCCATTTATGGCTGGTAAAAAGGCATATAGTGCTGGTAAGCCTGTACCCGATAAATTAAATATCACTGCAGGTCAATACCTATTTGAGATAAAATAATTATGAAGCCAGCATCTTTCTTCGATTTTATTAGCATTGACGAATATTCTGCAACACCTAAATATTTGCAATTGGGGAGTGCAGTTATTGATGCGATAGAACAAGGGAAGCTGGATAAAGAGAATTTGCTGCCTTCTATAAATGAGCTAAGTATTAAACTTGAAATATCTAGGGATACCGCAGAGAAGGGCTATAAATACCTTAAGAATATTGGGGTAATTAAATCTGTACCTGGTAAGGGGTATTACATTTCCAATGTAGACTTTAAACAGAAACTGAAAGTGTTTTTGCTTTTTAACAAGTTGAGTGCACATAAAAAAATTGTATACGATGCCTTCGTCGCCGCACTTGGTGATGAAGTATCGGTTGATTTTTATATCTACAACAATGATTTCAGGCTTTTTAAACGCTTTCTTACCAATAAAAAGGAAAACTATTCTCACTATGTTTTGATCCCGCATTTTATAGAAGGAGAGGAGCTTGCACGCGATATCATTAATCAGATTCCTAAAGAAAAGCTTATCCTGCTGGATAAAAAGATATCAGGAGTAGATGGAGAATATGCAGCTGCTTACGAGAACTTTGAGAAGAATATTTATGAGGCATTGGAGCAGGCTAAGGAAGAACTCAGTAAGTATCATACATTAAAGATCATTTTCCCTAAAAAAAGCTATTTCCCAAAAGAGATACTGGATGGTTTCCATCGTTTTTGTCAGCAATATGCCTTTTCTCACTATGTGGTCAACAATATTAGCGATGAGCCAATAAACGAAGGAGAGGTCTTTATTAATTTGATGGAAGCGGATTTGGTGATCCTGCTGGAGCGTCTGATTAGCCTCAACTTTAAAATAGGAAAAGATATAGGCGTGATCTCCTATAATGAAACACCATTAAAAAAGATCTTATTAAATGGCATCACTACTATATCTACAGATTTTAAGTTTATGGGAACTGTGGCGGCAAATCTAATCTTGGACAACAGCAAGCGGCACGTAGAAGTACCATTTTACTACACCAAAAGAGCGTCTTTGTAGCAATACATCAAAGTAACAGTCTTTTTCATGATAGTACAGGACAGTTTAGCAAAACTATAAGTATAAATTAGTAACCATATATTTCTAACCAAATTATAAAATAAACGTATGCAGGTCATCTTCGGAGTAATTTTTCATTTTATAGGGGGTTTTGCCTCTGGTAGTTTTTACGTTCCCTATAAAAAAGTTAAGGGCTGGGCCTGGGAAAGCTATTGGATAGTTGGGGGTATATTCTCCTGGCTATTGGTTCCGCCGATTGCTGCATACTTAACCATTCCAAATTTTAGCGATATCATAGCCCATACCAGTGGCAGCATTTTAATGCTTACCTATTTCTTTGGGGTGCTATGGGGTATCGGTGGTCTAACATATGGCTTGGGGGTCCGCTATTTGGGTGTTTCTCTAGGTAGTAGTATTATTTTGGGTCTGTGCATGGTTATCGGATCCATCCTTCCATCTATCTATTTTGAGTTCTTTCCCCAAGAAGGTAAAGATCCTTTTAGCGTGTTTTTAACTACCGACTGGGGCCGGATGGTTATGCTTGGCCTTGCAGTTTGCGTGCTTGGTATCATCATCTGCGGAAAAGCAGGTATGATGAAGGAAAAGGAGATTAAGTCTGACATTACAGATCCTCACGGACTAGAAATCAAAACTGAATATAAATTTGGATTGGGACTATTTGTAGGCATTATATCAGGAGTATTAAGCGCCTGTTTTAACTTTGGTATTGAGGCAGGTAAACCTATGGCTGATGCCGCAAATGAGATATGGAAAGCTGCAAATCCGTCAGAGACTGGTAATTTTCTTTACCAGAATAACGTAACTTATATCGTTGTACTTTGGGGCGGTCTGTCTACCAATTTTATCTGGTGTATGATCCTAAATGCAAGGAACAAGACCTTTGGAGATTACACTAAAAAAAGCACACCACTTTTAAAGAATTATATCTTTTCCGCTTTGGCGGGAACAACCTGGTTCTTACAATTCTTCTTCTATGGAATGGGCGAGAGTAAAATGGGTAATGGAGCCAGTTCATGGATCCTGCACATGGCTTTCATTATACTGGTTGCCAATGCATGGGGACTGGCATTAAAAGAATGGAGTGGTGTAAAGAAAAAAACATTTATTACAGTAATAGTCGGCATTTGTATCATTATACTTTCGGTGTTGATTGTAGGCTATGGTAACTCAATAAAATAATATTTAAATTCTATTTATGACTGTTAGAACGACTGATTTTAAACATGTAAGCTATTTATGGGACGATGCAAAAGCTGCTGAATTGGCAGGTGACGAGGTTGCATTATTAATTTACCGCTCCAATTTGCTGGGAGCAGACTTGCGCTTAACCAACTATGGTGGCGGAAACACTTCCTGCAAGGCCACAACCAAGCATCCACTTACTGGCGCAGATACCAGGGTGATGTGGGTTAAGGGATCTGGTGGTGACATTGGTACGTTGACGAAAAGTGGCTTAGCAGCTTTATATGTAGATCGTTTAGAGAGCCTAAAAAATATTTATCGCGGTCTTGCCTACGAAGATGAAATGGTAGAATTGTTTAACCATTGTATTTACGATCTTGCTTCAAAAGCACCTTCTATCGATACTGCTTTACATGGCTTTTTACCATTCAATCACATCGACCATTTGCATCCCGATGCTGCTATAGCAATCGCCGCTGCAAAAGATGGCAAAGAAATAACGGCTAAGTTATTTAATGGTGAAATAGGATGGGTAGAATGGCAAAAGCCAGGATTTGACCTGGGTTTACAACTAAGAGCTTGTCTTGACGAGAATCCAGGTATTAAAGGTATTATGTTGGGTTCTCATGGGCTGTTTACCTGGGGAAATACGGCCTATGAAAGCTACATCAATACTTTGGAAGTTGTAGAACGTTGCGCGCAATATCTGGAAGAAAACTACGGCACAAAAGGGCCTGTGTTTGGCGGACAAATAATCTCAAGTTTAGCAGAAGCTGACAGGAAAAAGCAAGCAGCTGTTTTAGCACCGGTTTTAAGGGGTTTATGTTCCAGTAAAAACCACATGATTGGGCATTTTACCGATGATGCACGCGTACTCGAATTTATCAATTCTAACGATTTAGCTACTTTAGCACCGCTTGGAACCAGCTGTCCTGATCACTTCTTGAGAACTAAAATCAGTCCCCTGGTTTTAAAACTTGATCCATCTGAAGACCTAACCGATCTAAAAGCACTTAAGGAAAAACTACTTCCTGAGTTTGAAGCTTACAGAGCGATGTATACTGAGTATTATGAAACATGCAAACATGCAAACAGTCCATCTATTCGTGATACCAACCCAGTTATCATCCTTTATCCTGGGGTAGGAATGTTCTCTTTCTCAAAAGATAAGCAAACAGCAAGAGTAGCGGCAGAGTTCTATATCAACGCAATCAATGTAATGAAGGGTGCGGAAGCCATTTCTTCTTATACCTCACTGCCACGCCAGGAAGCATTTAATATAGAATACTGGTTGTTGGAAGAAGCGAAGTTACAACGCATGCCAAAACCTAAAGCGTTATCTGGTAAAATTGCATTGGTTACAGGAAGTGCCGGAGGTATTGGAAAAGCAATAGCAAAGAAATTTATTGATGAAGGAGCTGTAGTTGTGGTTAATGATAATGATGCCGGTCGCCTTTCTGAAGCAGATGCCTGGTTTGGGAGTGCTTACAATAAAGACAGTTATACTACTGCCTTGCTTGATGTGACCAGTGCAGATCAAATTAAAGAAGCTTATAGTACCGCTGCTCTCGCTTTTGGTGGAGTGGACATTGTAGTAAATTGCGCAGGCTTGTCCATCTCTAAACCTATTGAAGAACACACTGAAAAAGATTGGGATATTTTATATGATGTGCTGGTAAAAGGACAATTCTTTGTTACCCAACAAGGTGTGGAAATAATGCGCAAGCAGGACATCGGAGGTGATGTTATTAACATAGTAAGTAAAAATGCATTAGTTTCCGGACCAAATAACGCAGGTTACGGATCGGCCAAGGCAGCACAGCTACATTTGAGCAGATTGAATGCAGCTGAGCTCGGTGCCGATAAAATAAAGGTAAACGTAGTGAACCCGGATGCCGTTATATCAGATAGTAAAATCTGGGCAGGTGCCTGGGCAGAGGGTAGGGCAAAAGCTTACGGTATTACTGTAGCAGAACTTCCTGGTTTTTATGCCAAACGTACTTTACTCAATGAGGTGATCTTGCCTGAAGATATTGCAAATGCCTGTTTTGCGGTAACAGGGGGCTTACTAAACAAATCAACAGGAAATGTTTTAAATGTAGACGGTGGTATTGCCACTGCCTTTGTACGTTAATTTTTGCATCATGAAATTAGAAAACTATCAAATAGAATCACATAACGAGAGTTTGTTGACCGGCCACCAGCGTAAGTTGGAATTTATAAGCGGTGAAATCGAGGGATCTCCAGCAATTATAAACAAACTTATTGATTTTCAAATTGCTATTCCCAGCTGGGCACTTGGTACTGGCGGTACTCGCTTTGGGCGTTTTTCATCCGGTGGTGAGCCCAGGAACATAGAGGAAAAGATTGAAGATATTGGATTGCTACATAAGCTAAATGCTTCCAGTGGAGCTATTTCACTACACATTCCATGGGATACAGCAACTAATCCATCCGCAGTTAAGGCACTTGCTGCTCAACACGGTTTACGTTTTGATGCTATGAATTCTAATACTTTCCAAGATCAGGCTAATCAAGAGAAAAGTTATAAGTTTGGTTCCCTGCAGCATGTAGACAAATCAGTTCGCCAGCAGGCAATAGACCACAACATCGAAGTGATCCGTCAGGGTATAGAACTAGGCTCTAAAGCCTTAACCGTATGGCTTGCCGATGGTTCATGCTTCCCCGGACAACTGAACTTTAGAAAGGCATTCCAAAATACGCTGGACAGCTTGAAAGTGATCTATGCCGCATTGCCAGACGATTGGAAGGTATTTGTAGAATACAAAGCATATGAGCCGAATTTTTATTCTACTACAGTGGGTGATTGGGGGCAATCGCTATTATACGCAAACAAGCTAGGGCCTAAAGCCTATACACTGGTAGATTTAGGGCACCATTTACCAAACGCCAATATTGAGCAAATTGTTTCCCTATTGTTAATGGAACAAAAGCTTGGTGGTTTCCATTTTAACGACTCTAAATATGGAGATGATGATTTGACGGCAGGTAGCATGAAGCCATACCAGTTATTCCTGATCTTTAACGAATTGGTTGAGGGTATGGATGCAAGAGGAATGAACCACCGGGAAGATTTGGGCTGGATGATCGATGCTTCTCACAATGTAAAAGATCCTTTAGAAGATTTGTTACAATCAGTAGAAGCTATCATGATCGCCTATGCTCAGGCATTATCGGTAGATCGCAAAGCATTGCAAGAAGCCCAGACTATAAATGATGTAGTACGTTGCCAGGAAATCCTACAGCAGGCCTACAGAACAGATGTACGTCCGCTTGTAGCAGAAGCACGTTTACAAGCAGGCGCAGCATTGAATCCGCTTGAAGTGTACAGAACACTGAAGGTTAGGGAAGAACTGATCAAGAACCGCGGTGCCAAAACCGTAGCAACCGGACTGTAAAGAATGAGTGTAAAAGTAAAGGCAATGCCTGTGGTGGCAGTTTTTGATGTGGGTAAAACCAATAAAAAGCTTTTTCTGTTCGACGAGAATTATAAGATCGTTTTCGAAAGAACGGCACGCTTTACGGAAACGGTAGACGAAGACGGCGACCCATGTGAAAACCTGGAGAGCCTAAGGCTGTCTGTATTTGATTCTCTCCGCGAAGTTTTTAAAGATCCGCAGTTTGAAGTAAAATCGATCAATTTTGCTACCTATGGTGCCAGTTTTATTTATATTGATGAAAATGGTAAGCCACTTGCCCCCTTATACAATTACCTTAAGGAATATCCTGAAGAGTTAAAAGCCAAATTCTATAACGATTATGGTGGAGAAGAGGAGTTTAGCAATAGAACAGCTTCTCCAGTACTTGGTAGTTTAAATTCAGGCATGCAGTTGTACCGTTTAAAGTACGAAAACCCAGAACTATTTGCCCAGATCAAGTATGCACTTCATTTACCGCAATATTTAAGCTACCTGATCTCTGGTGAAGCGTTTTCAGACTTAACCAGTATCGGCTGCCATACCAATCTTTGGGATTTTACTAAAAACCAATACCACGAATGGGTAGAAAAAGAAGGTATACTGGAAAAGTTGGCGCCTATTGTGTCGGCAGATCATGTGATGCCTGCTGCTTTTCCTGGTAATAACTATGCTGTTGGTCCGGGTTTTCACGATAGCTCCGCTGCGCTCATTCCTTATCTGGTTAGCTTTACTGAGCCATTTATTCTATTGAGTACAGGGACTTGGTGCATTAGTTTGAACCCTTTTAATTCATCTTCGTTAACGGCAGGAGAACTGAAGCAGGACTGCCTTTGTTACCTTCAATACCAAGGTAAGCCGGTAAAGGCATCAAGGCTATTTGCTGGTTATGAACATGAGCAACAGGTAAAGCGAATAGCAGCACATTACGGTACGGATGTTATTGCCTATCGAAATGTGAACTACGATCCGAAGCTGATTGATACAACAATAAAAGAAGATTCTTTTGCCAACCGCGACCTTTCACTATTCAAGTCGGATATTTCTGCTTACCATCAGCTAATTGCAGATCTGGTAAGGGCCCAACATGATTCTACTCAACTGGTATTAAAGGGTACAACCGTAAAAAGGATCTTTGTTGACGGGGGATTCAGTAAGAACTTGATATTTATGAACCTGCTAGCAAAGGTATTTCCTGAAGTAGAGGTGTTTGCGGCACACATGGCCCAGGCTACTGCATTGGGAGCAGCACTCGCTATTCACAAATCATGGAACAACAAGCCACTGCCAAATGATATTATTGGTTTAAAATACTATTCAGTACTTCAGCCACAAGCACTTTAACGTGACTTGCCACTATATTTAAGTTTAACAGATGGAGCTTTGGAGTAATCACTCCAGAGTTCATCTACCGTTTTACCGGTAAGATTTACCCATGATTTCTCAGTATAGGTATGGTCGCGTAACTCTTTATCAATGGTCATAATCAAGTCCTTCTTTACATGCTGCTCCATCCACTCGAAAAAGCGGGCTGTAATGCGATAGCTATTTTGGTAGTTCTGCCTCTCATTAAACTCCGGTAGTGCCCATTTAGAGCCAATATTGTCTACTCCATACTTATAGCGTATGTAATCTGCTATTCCCTCAGTAAGCCATACAGGTCCAGCACTATAGCCATATCCCTGTACCAGGTGCATTCCCTCGTGAGTAACAATATCTATGTCTGTTGGATGTGATTTCATGTAGGTAGCACTAAAGAGGATTCTGTTTCCACTTGCTTCCGCCACCCCTTTATATGCGGTATCTACAACGAAAAGAACTTCCTTAGTAGTTTTCTTGTTGAATTTTTTAACTAATTTAGGGTATACCTTAAAATAGGTGTTTATCAAATTTTGTTTAGTATTTGGGTCAAAATCTGGTGCTTTGCTAATGAATACCAATTGGTATCCGTGCTTCTTAATCGTATCAGCAGATACCCAATTACGGGAAAACTGGTACATTAAAGCTTTTTCAAAGCTGCTGCGATGAGTTTTTAACCATTCACTATTAACCACAATTTCTCCTGCTTTGGCACTCAAGGTTCCGTTAAATTTATCGGAGATTTCCATGCTCACTTCACGTTTGGTACGGTAACCATCAGCTTGTGCGAAGGCAGGGTAAACCTTATCAAAAACGGTCTTAAATTCCGCTTTGGCAACAGTGTCCAATACAAAGTCAGAATTATTTACAAATGTTAAAGAATAAGGTCTTGGCCCACGTCTTTGTTGAGACTTCGCGTCAGCTGCAGATTTAGTTGATGTGTCTTGTGCGAATAATGCAATAGACATTAAAAAAAGAGCAACCGAAAGAGTGATTTTTTTAAACATGTTGTAATAAATATTGTGCAAAGATACCTGTCATAGCAGTTTTTTTTCTGTAAAATTGAGGCTACACTGTTAGTTAAAATTGATCTGTTTATTTATACACTACTTTCTTGTATATTTTACCATCGCCATCACTAAGTGTTGGGTCTGCACTACCAACTCCTCTAGTGTAAGTTAATGTAAGATCTGCTACAGCACCTTGTCCAACATTGCCAGAAACAGAATTAAGCTTACCCATGACATGAATTTTAGGCGAGGCATAATTTGTGTCATCTATTGTAAAGCTCAATTTGGATCTACCTTGTGCAGTCATCAGCCTGTCTGAAGTAAAAGTGTTGTAAAAAACAACTTCAGTAGCCGAAACAAATTCTAATCGCTCATTCAAAACTACGGACCCTCCATTGGGAAATGAGGAGTTTTCCCAGCTGGTACCGATGATTGATATTTGAGCATTCTGATTTTCTTTTTTACAGCCAATGGCTGATGCTATTAATAGTAGGGATAATAATACTTTTCTCATTGATTAAATAGTCATTCGGGTTTTTAGAGTTCCTCAATTGCGCGAATTTAGTTAAACAAAGTAATCTTTAAAAAGAAAACTGTAAAAGTGCTGTATTTTTTGGGAGTAAGGTAGAAACTACAATTAAGCCCGCTAGTAAAAGTTTTTTTTGGGAACGCATGATGTTGCTTTAGTTTTGAAATCTAAAAATAAATAAATTAAAGGACAAAAAAATGCCTTCAATTAACAGAAGGCATTTGATTTGACTTACTTTGAAAGATTGCAAAATAAATTGAGTGTCCTCGAAGGGATTCGAACCCCCATCATCAGAACCGGAATCTGACATTCTATCCATTGAACTACGAAGACTGAATTCAGAATGCAAAAATAGGAAACTAATCGGTATAACGAAATGAGTTATTTTCATTCATTTACTTTGATGGGCTAATCAGAAACATTTGCGTGTTGATTTATCCATCACATGAAATATACCAGTTTTTAAAATTAAAAAGGCATTTTTGCAACTGCTGGCCCAATAATAGATAGGTTAATTATATTGCTTATGGAAGAAATTGTTGTAGAAGAAATCGAAGATCTGCTGAGACTTGGAGATGACTTAAAGCTAAAAAGTTATTTAGATGACCTGAATATTTCAGAAGTTGAGCATCTGATTGACGAGCTTCCAAAACATGCAGTAAAATTTATAGATACTTTGTCGCTTAAAAGGGCCGTAAACGTATTTCGTATCCTTGATTTTCCAACTCAGGAAAAGATCCTTAAAAAGCTACCAGGCGCCAAACTAGCAGAGCTGATTAACCTATTACCTCCTGATGATCGTACTTCGTTATTTAGTGAATTGAAAGGTGATGCTGTGACTAAACTGATCATCATGCTTCCTGCAAAAGACCGCGTAAAGGCACTTTCGCTACTTGGTTATGAAGAAGATAGCGTGGGAAGATTAATGACTCCAGATTATGTGGCCGTAAAGAAAAATTGGACGGTTAGTCGTGTTTTGGACCATATCAGGCGCTATGGCAAAAACTCGGAGACTATCGATGTTATTTATGTCATTGACAAGAATGGTGTATTGCTGGATGATATAAGAATCAGAGAAATATTACTTGCAGATCCAGAAGCTAAAATAGGAGTATTAACTGATCATAGACTTATTGCATTAAAGGTTACCGACCATCAGGAAGAAGCTATCAATGTTTTTAGAATGAATAACCGCGTTGCCCTTCCGGTTGTAGATGCAAATAATGTACTTCTGGGAATTGTAACGGTAGATGATATTTTATGGATTGCAAATGAGGAATATACAGAAGACATCCACAAGATAGGTGGTACCCAGGCACTGGATGAACCTTACCTTGACGTTCCTGTATTTGAACTTTATAAAAAGCGGGTGGTTTGGCTAATCGTACTCTTTTTTGGAGAATTGCTTACCATCTTTGCAATGTCTAGTTTTGAAGATCAGATTAGGAAAGTAGTGCTTCTGGCTACCTTTGTACCCTTGATCATTTCAAGCGGTGGAAATAGCGGCTCTCAGGCTGCAACATTAATTATCCAGGCTATGGCATTGGGAGAAATAACCATAAAAGACTGGTGGCGGGTAATGCGGAGAGAAATCTTTTCAGGAATATTCCTGGGAAGCACACTTTGCATCCTTAGCTTTTCTGTAATACTAACCTGGCAGTTTATCACTGGGAGCTTACAAGAACCGGTTCTTATTGGTCTCGTTGTGGGTTGTTCGTTGATTGGTGTAGTACTTTGGGGTACGCTAATGGGTTCCATGCTGCCATTGTTGTTAAAGAAACTGGGGGCTGACCCTGCAGTTTCTTCAACACCTTTTGTAGCAACCCTGGTTGATGTAACCGGATTGATTATCTATTTCTCTATGGCAATGTTATTTTTAAAAGGCGTATTGCTTTAGATTTGAGCGCCCCGGATTTACGCAAAAAAAATAACGCGTTCTCAGAGAAGACCTCAGCGTTCTTCGCTTTTTCAGCGAATAATGCAGTCTTCGAAGAGTAATCCTTTATTTTTAAGGCTTAAACGTTAAAGCGGAAGTGCATAATGTCGCCATCTTCCACAATGTAAGTCTTTCCTTCAACACCCAATTTACCCGCGTCTTTACAAGCTACTTCAGATCCAAGTGTTACAAAATCATTGTATTTAATCACCTCAGCACGGATAAAGCCTTTCTCAAAATCAGTATGGATCACACCTGCAGCCTGTGGTGCAGTAAATCCTTTAGTAATTGTCCAAGCCCTAACCTCCTGTACACCTGCAGTGAAATAAGTAAACAAATCCAGCAAACGATACGCTGCGCGAATCAGTTTGTTTACACCTGATTCCGTTAAACCCAGGTCAGCAAGAAACTCCTGACGGTCTTCATAGCTCTCCATTTCAGCAATCTCAGACTCGATCTTTGCAGAAATTACCAATACCTCTGCAAATTCATCTTTAACCGCTTCTCTAACTTTATCTACATAAGCATTACCTGTCACTACAGATGCTTCATCTACATTGCAAACATACATTACCGGCTTTTGGGTCAATAAACCAAGATCCTGGATAAATTCAAAATCTTCAGCAGATACGGATGCAGAGCGAGCAGAATTGCCGCTTTCCAGATGTATTTTAATCACGCTTAAGATGTCGAATGTCCTTTTGGCTTCCTTGTCAGTTTTCGCCATTTTCTCTACCTTTTGAATGCGTTTAGAAACGGTATCCAGGTCTTTTAACTGCAATTCAATATCAATAATCTCTTTATCTCTTATCGGATCTACAGAACCATCTACGTGTATTACATTTCCATCATCAAAGCACCTTAAAACATGTATAATGGCATTCGTTGCCCTAATGTTACCTAAAAATTGATTACCCAGGCCTTCACCTTTAGAGGCGCCTTTAACAAGACCGGCAATGTCCACAATCTCAATAGTATTTGGAACAACCCGGTTCGGTTTTACCAGTTCTTCAAGTTTGGTTAATCTGTCGTCAGGTACCGTAATTACGCCTATATTTGGTTCTATAGTACAAAAAGGAAAGTTTGCGGCCTGAGCTTTTGCGTTAGATAAACAGTTAAATAAGGTGGATTTACCAACATTTGGTAAACCAACTATACCACATTGTAATGCCATGTATGATTATTATTTTTCTTGATTTGCCCGCAAAGGTATCAAATTTTTAAAAATAATCTTTATGTTTATCCAGGCAAAGCCGTTTAAGATTTGCTTTTACTATGGAACAAGACGAACTAATATTACCCGATCACGACTCTCAGAAGCTTGTAGTTTCTGAGGACATCAGAAGCTATATCTACCAATCTTCAAAATGGACTAAGTTCCTATCTATAATAGGATTTGTATTTTCTACTATGATGGTATTGATTTCATTTAGTGTAGGTGCACTTATGACGGCAATGAACACTGCAGTAGGCCCGAAAAATAATCCTTATAACGCATTAGGTCCGGGAGTGCTGACCATAATTCTATTGCTGACTGCCGCTTTGTATTTCTATCCTAGTTTTGTGCTGTTTAAATTTAGCAATGCAGCAAAGCAGGGTGTTTTATATGGAGATCAGGAAAGTTTAAATAATGCCATGAGTAATTTGAAATCCTTCTTCAAATTCTGGGGCATTTTGCTGATCGTTGTTTTAGGTATTTATGCTTTGGCCATTTTGTTTGCAATTGTTGGGGCAGTAGCAGCAAATATCGGTTAACGTTTAAACCTAAAAGTACTCATTTCTTTATCCAAAAGCGCTTCAAGGTAGGGATTTACTAGCTTTGCTATTGTCATACCTAGCCCCCCAGCCGGTGGGTGGTAAGAGAAAACGACTTTCATAATGGTACCTGTACCGTCTGCTTTCTCTTCGAAAGTAACACGACCAACATGTTTAAGAAATGAACCAGGTAAAGAACTCCAGCCAATCAGCCGGCCAGGCTCATCTTTTACAATCTCTGCTTCCCAATGGAGATTAAATAATTTGCCTGGTAAATTTGATTTCCATTGGGAAATCTGCCCGTCTATCACTTTTACATTAGCCAAGTGTTTTAAGCTTCCTGGTAAGTTTTCCAGGTTTCTCCAATAAGCATAAAGCTCTGCTGCAGACTTATCTACTTCAAATTCTCCACGTATGTTAATGGCTTTAGAAGTACTTGCATCAATGCCTAATTGTTCATAAAACAAACATTTTCCTGTAGCACCTCTATAAGTTAAATACGCTCCATACAAAAAAGGTGTTTTAAAAGGTCTTGTGATGTACCTGCCAAGTAGCAAGCCGCCAAAAAATACGGAGATCAGTCGCTCAGACTTACCTAAATTTTGATAAGGATGCTTATCGTTGCTGGCTTTGCCTATTCTGCTTTGCAAAAGAAGATGCTGTAGTTTCATTTTGGTATTTATCAAATGGTTATCAGTACATTTTTAACAGTTTTGCTGCTTATTAGTTTTATCATTCTGTTTAATTGTATCGATTTAGTAAATTGGAGGACCAAAATAAATGCAATGAACAACAGATTTTGCTTGACCACCTTATTGATCATGCTTTTTAGTATGACCTATGCTCAAAAAGCGCCAGCACCTTATGGAGCATTGCCTACCAAATACCAGCTTAATTGGCAAGATTTGGAAACCTATATGTTTATACATTTTGGTCCTAATACTTTTACAGATAAAGAGTGGGGTCATGGCGATGAAGATCCTAAAGTTTTCAACCCAACCAAACTCGATGCCAGACAATGGGTACGCATTGCAAAAGCTGCAGGCATGAAGGGTATAATTATTACGGCAAAGCACCATGATGGATTTTGTTTATTTCCCAGTAAATACAGTACCCATACTGTTCGGGAGAGTGCATGGAAAAACGGTAAGGGAGATGTGCTTAAAGAGCTATCTGCAGCCTGTAAAGAATACGGGGTGAAGTTTGGTGTATATCTATCTCCATGGGACAGAAATCATCCAAAGTATGGAACACCGGAGTATAACGAGGTATTTGCCAACATGCTTACAGAAGTGCACTCAAACTACGGACCTATATTTGAACAATGGTTTGATGGTGCTAAAGGAGAAAATGAGAAAAAGCAAGAGTACGACTTTAAGCTATTTAACAGTATTGTTTATAAGCATAATCCTCAAGCCATCATCTTCAGTGATATTGGTCCTGGTACGCGCTGGATGGGCAATGAAAACGGCATAGTTGGAGAAACCAATTGGTCTACCTTAAATACCGAAGGGTTTGGCGTAGGAGCAGAGGCGCCCCCTACTAAATCACTAAATGAAGGCAATGAAAATGGAACTCACTGGTTACCTGCAGAAGTAGATGTATCTATAAGGCCAGGGTGGTTCTACAGTGCAACAACTAATGATAAAGTTAAGACACTGAAACAATTGGTATCCATTTACGAAACATCAGTTGGTCGCAATGCAAATATGCTGTTAAATGTTCCGGTAGATAGGGAAGGGTTAATTCATCCTGCAGATTCTGTACGATTGATGGAATTTAGGAACTACTTAGACAAGGCCTATCAATTAGACTTAGCGAAAGGTAAAAGCGTAACGGCAACAAATAGTAGGGGTAAAAATTACGCAGCGACAAACTTAACAGATGGAAAAAGCAATAGTTATTGGGCAACTGCTGATGGTATTACCAGTGCCACGGTGACCATTAATCTCAGTCCTAGCAAGAAGATTAACAGGGTGGTGTTGCAAGAGTATATTGCTTTAGGGCAGCGTATAAAATCGTTCTCGGTAGAATACTGGAATGGAAAGAAATTTGTCCTGTTGGATAAACAAACTACAATTGGTCATAAGAGGATTATTGCTTTTCCAGAGGTAGTTACTTCAAAAGTTAGGATAAACATACTTGCTTCCAATGCCTGTCCATTACTATCGTCTGTACAAGTGTTCCAAGTACCAGTTGTCTAGTTTCCAGCTAACTTGCGTAATTAATTGAAAATTAATGCGATCCAATTAAAATTTGCTGTATCTTTGCGCAAATTTTATGAAGAAGATAATAGATTACAGGAAGTTACTGGGTGTACAAAAGGATGCCGAACTAAAAGAACTAAAGACCATTTACAGGAATTTAATGAAAGATTGGCACCCTGATAAGTTTCAGGATAGTGAAGATGCAAAAGTTGAGGCCGAAACAAAGAGCAAAGAGATTATAGAAGCATATCACTTTTTGGTTAGCATTGCACCAGAAACTCTGGCTTTGTCTAAAGAGGAATATGATCAAACTACCGGAGCTTGCGGTATTGCAGACTATAACTGGGCAGGCTTAGTGCTTACTGTACATTTCCTGGATGGAAGTGCCTACGAATACTTTGGTGTTCCAAAGCAGATCTATGTTAAATTGGTAAATGCCGATTCTCCAGGAAGATTTGCCCGCAGGCATATCTTTACTTCTTTTCCATACAGAAATATAGCCAAGCTGGCTACTGCATAGTTAGCGGTAAAGAGTCCACCTAAAATATTTTAAATGTGGTCTGGTATATTTAATAAAACAAATACCCAGACCACATCATATTATTCTTTGTAGTCTGTCAACCCGGCGTATGCCATAAAATCAGCGGCTTCTGCATAGGCTTTGAAGCCGTTAATGTCCTCACGGATCATCTTTTCAAATACGCCATTAAAAAGAGAAACGATTCCTCTTCCTACACTTCCAGCTGGTGGAAAATAGTCAATTTCAATGTGTATTTCAGTCCCTATTCCGTTTAGCGTATCTTTAAACTCAATCTTGCCTGCATTTTCTATCATCGAATCTTCATTCGATTGCCATCCAAGATAGCTACCTTCATCCTCCCTTGTAATCTCTGCATTCCAATCTATCTCCATAAAGTTACCAGGTGTATTGGCTACCCAGTGAGATTCTGTACCACTAATTTCGTAAACACTTTTTAGGTGCTTCATGAATTTTGGGAGATTTGAAAGTTCCCTCCAAAAAGCATATACTTTGTCTCTTGGTGCAGCCACCACAATGTCTTCCGTAATATTAATTGCTTGAGGATCTGTAGTGTCTTTTCCTAACTTCTGGTAAATCGGACAAACTCCGGTTGCTCCCCGATAAAGCAGGTATCCGCCAGCCGCTGCGCCTTGTAACGCAAGAAGTGGATGGTCAATAATGTTCTTTAATCCTTTATACAATAAATAGGATCCTGCAACTACAGATAGTGCACGCTCACCTTGGTCAATATTTTCTTTTCCCGTAGCACTAAAGCTTAAATCCTTTAGCTCATCTACAATTTTTGTCTTTAATAAGTTGCTCATGTTTTTCTGGGGGTATGTGTTTAATGAACAATACCAGAAACTTAATGTTTTAAACTTATTTAAAAACAGGTCTATTTTTTTAAACTCATCGGATCAAGACTAATTAATTGAGCTTCATCCACATCTAAAATATTTGCAATCTGAAAAAACCTTTCCAAAGTTATTTTGCTATGCCCTAATTCTATTTTACTGTAGGCATTTTGAGATATGTTGAGCTTGGCAGCAATATAATCCTGAGAATAATTTTTAAAATGTCTAACCTTTTTGATGTTATTAATAACCCGCTCGGCAGTATGGCCTAATGTATTGCTCATAAGATTATGGTATAAAATTATTGATTCATATTATTTTAACAATCTGGCTTTAATTTTGTTTAGCTATAAAATGATGTCAGAATACAAAGAATCATTTCGGGTATTTGGTAATTTGGTAATTTTTGATATTTTTAGAAATTAATAGCAAACACTAAAAATTATTATGAAAAACGGTACAGTAAAATTTTTTAACTCTGAAAAAGGATTTGGGTTTATTAAAGAGGACAATGGAAGTGAGATTTTTGTTCACGTGTCAGGTCTAATCGATGAGATTCGTGAAAACGATCAAGTAGTTTATGAAGTTCAAGAAGGCAAGAAAGGATTGAATGCAGTAAAAGTTAAGCTAGCTTAACCTGTTATATATAATATACAACAGCACCGTCGCTTTTAAAACACTTTAAAGTCCTGAGGATAATTATATAAATTATTACTCAGGACTTTTTTTATTCTTTATAAATTATAACTAAAGCAGTTTGGCGGAGATTCCATCGTGCTATGGTTTCGGATTATTTAAAAGCAAAAGGTTTGCAGGTTCTTCATAATATACCGAAGGACAAAATTCAGTAACACCAGTATACTTCGCCAGATATTGTTATTGGTATTGAAGTTTCTTATGCTGATGGGAATTAACATCTATTTACAATCTATTGAAATAGCCAGTGAATTATCAAATGCAATTGACCCCATTTATTTTATCATAGCGAATAATGTCTGGTTCTTTCCACTTCTCTTCAGTTAGCTTCTGCATAGTAATTTAGAATTTAAGCACGATCACATTAACTATTTTATAAAAGTTAGATAAGACTAACAATTATAGTTATATGTATTGAATTATAAATGTATGTTTACATAAATTTATAATTTAGATGAAGTATATATTTATAGTTATTGCCATAACGCTGTTATGTTTCAAATCACAGGCGCAAAATGCCGCATTAAAAGGTAAAGTAACTACAGGCGGACAGACTTTGCCCTTTGCCACAGTCAGCATTGGTTCCACTAAACTTGGCGCAGCTACCGATAGTCTTGGTTTTTATACCATTTCCAAAATACCTGCTGGAACTTACAAAGTGACAGTGAGTGCCATCGGGAATACAAAATTGGAGAAAACGATTTCTTTGAAAGAAGGAGAAACGCGAAGGTTAGACTTTGAACTAACTGATAACAGTTCTGCCTTGGATCAGATTGTCGTCACTGGAACAAGAACCCCCAAAAGAAGAGTAAATTCTCCGGTTATTGTCAATTTGATCAATAGTAAAACATTGGATCAGGTGGTAGCCGCTAATCTCTCTGAAGGATTGAAATACCAACCAGGATTGCGCGTAGAAACAGATTGCCAGACTTGCAACTACACTCAACTGAGAATTAATGGGCTCCAAGGCGGTTATTCTCAAATCTTAATCAATAGCCGTCAAATATTCAGTCCGCTAATGGGGCTTTATGGTATGGAACAGATTCCTTCCAATATGATTGATCGAATAGAAGTGGTAAGAGGTGGTGTTTCTGCACTTTATGGCTCCAGCGCTATCGGCGGAACGGTGAATGTAATTACGAAGATCCCTATCGCAAACAGTTATGAAGTGACCAATACCTATCAGTATGTTGGCGGACAAACATCAGATAATTTGATTTCAGGAAATCTTTCTTTAATCAACGAAAATAGAAATGCGGGAGTGAGTTTGTTCGTTAATAATAGAAACAGGGCACACTATGATGCCAATGGAGACAATTTTTCAGAACTTCCTCAATTGAAAGACAATACCTTTGGGGCTAATTTTTTCTTTAAGCCAGCTGATCATCAGAAATTGGAATTGAGCCTTAGTAGTATTTACGAGTATCGCTTTGGAGGTGAAAATGTTAAAAAACCAGCATACCTGGCGCAACAATCTGAAGAAAGGATGCATAATATTTTAATGGGAAGTTTTGATTATTCCATCAGTTTTGATGACGATAAAAATTCTTTGAGTATTTATTATGGAGGTCAAAAAACAGATAGAAAGCATTATACAGGTACTATTCCAGATGACTCATTAGAAAGAAAAACCTTTTTTGAATTGCCTCCTTATGGAACTTCAGATGTAGTGACGCATCAGGGGGGCATTCAATTCAATAACAGATTTGATAAGTTTCTGGGTGGTAAGGCTACTTTAACTTCAGGAGTAGAATATGTTTATGATTCGGTGTTTGATGAAATAGAGGCTTACCACTATGAGATAGATCAAACCACCAAAAACCTTGGTGCTTTTGTTCAGAATGATTGGGATGTTATTCCTAATCTGAATTTTCTTGCAGGTTTCAGGATAGATAAGCATAACCTGGTTGATCATGCAATTTTTAGTCCCAGACTTTCGCTTTTGTATAAACTAAAGGACCGTACACAATTCAGATTAGGTTGGGGTACAGGGTTTAGGGCGCCACAGGCCTTTGATACCGACTTGCATATTGCATTTGCAGGAGGTGGTGTTTCCAGGATATCACTTGCTAAAAACCTGAAGGAAGAACGTTCCAATAGTTTTACCGGTTCTGTAAATTATGACAGGGCAACCGAACACTTCATTGCTGGTTTTACTTTGGAGGGCTTCTATACTACACTTAAAGACGCATTTTTTCAGTTCCCTTTAGGTGAGGATAAGTTTGGTAAAATCTTTGAAAAAAGAAATGGAAAAAGTGCTACAGTTAAAGGGATCACGCTGGAAACACGTGCAAATTTTGATTATGTAGTACAATTGGATGCCGGTTTTACAGTTCAGTCCAGTCAATATGCTAGCCCTGTAGAAAATATTGAAGGATTGGAAGCAAAAAAAGAATTTTTGCGGTCGCCTAAAGACTATGGCTACGCCACACTAACCTATACCCCAACCAAGAATTGGAACGTAAGCGCCAATGCTGTTTACACGGGCAAAATGCTGCTCGCGCATTTTGCAGGAGAGGGAACGGGTCAGAACATTGATGCGTATTTCAAGTCGCAGTCATTTATGGATTTAGGATTGCGGGTAGGTCACGTATTCAATTTTGAAAAAGTTAAGACGGGGATTGAAGTGTTTACTGGAATGAAAAATATCTTTAATGCTTACCAAAACAACTTTGATACCGGTAAAAACAGAGACAGTAATTTTATTTACGGTCCAAATATGCCAAGGACAATCTTCATCGGGTTAAAGCTGAAATCAATATAAACACAGTGAGGGTATGAAATCGTTAACCAGGATAAGCTTTTTGTTGCTTGCAGGGCTGCTTTTTAACTGTGGAAATCTGTTTTCTCAATCTTCAGTTAAGGTTAACTGGATAAGTTTTTCACAACTTGATGACGCATTAAAAGTAAAACCAAAGCCAGTGTTTATTGATTTTTATGCAGACTGGTGTACTTACTGTAAAGAAATGGACCGAACAACATTTCTGGATGAGAAAATTATAAATGTGCTCAATCAGGACTATTACGCTGTAAAAATGAATGTGGAAAGCAAAGACACGATATCCTTTGGAGAACAAACATATGTAAACAAAAGAGCTAGAAGAGTTAATCCCATTCATGAAATAGCACTATTAATGGCCAGTAGAAAGAACAAACCGTTCTCACTGCCTGTATATGTGGTATTGAATGAAAAAT
The DNA here is from genome assembly GCF_054057295.1 of Pedobacter sp. UYP24. Classification (NCBI taxonomy): domain Bacteria; kingdom Pseudomonadati; phylum Bacteroidota; class Sphingobacteriia; order Sphingobacteriales; family Sphingobacteriaceae; genus Pedobacter; species Pedobacter sp. UYP24. Next base: position 124,195 of record NZ_JBSRZD010000003.1, on the reverse strand, counting down.
TTGTCGCCAAAGCAAGGTATTTTCAGTTTTTAGATGCCAAAAGTTTAGCTGGTATTCTTTCGCCGCGTTGACTGGAATTTTTGAGAATGACATGGAAATTTGTAAGCGCCAGAAGAAAATGGATGATTACAAGCTTAGGAAATCAACCTGCGATAACTGCATATTCTACCGTATTTAAAATATGAGGACCTATATATGGGCTTAAGGATTGTTTTGTAATTAGTTCTACTTTGCGCTTAAAAATGTCTTCTAAATAATAATTCAAGGCCAAAAAATTCCGGAAAGTCTTAAACTCTTTTTTAATATCAACTAGCAGATCAATATCACTATTTGAAGATGCTTCATCACGAACAAATGATCCAAAGAGTCCAATCTGCTCTACGCCAAAAGCTGAAAGCGCACTGCTTCTAGCCGTTAGTTCTTGTAAGATCTGCTCCTTTTTAAGTGATTCCATTCACAAATTTACTAAAAAAGATAACATTGGATGGCTCAAGATTCTTTTCTTGTTCATTAACCCTTTCTTCATGAAAAGCCTTTTTGGCTTAAATTTCTTATTTGTGTTGCAGTGATTTACAAGAACTTTGATAGTTGTAATGAGTTAGTATCTATACAGCAGGGTTAAGAATTCTAAAGATGATTGCCTATTAATCAGCTTAAATATGTGCTCTACTTCTTAATCGCACAACACATTCTCCATAATATTATAAAATGGCTGAAGGCAATTGAAATCTCTTTTTCGGGTTTCTAAGGGTAACAGTTAGGGTTTCAATTGGGATGTGTTCTAGGTAAGTCTGGTAAAAATCAAGATAATCTCCTATAAAAGTCTAGATCTTATACGAGTTTTATACTTATTATGTACAGGTTTGAAACGGGTTTCAGTCGATTGGAATCGTTTATAACCCGAACAAAACGCGAAGGAAACCCGAACAAAACCCGAGGGAAATCAATATTTTATCTTTATTCTTTCAAGACTATATAGCTACTTATTAGGAACAGTGCCCGAAGCTTTCTAAAGTGCTTGCCAAACTAAGGTAGGTTGGTTAAATGACGGAGTAATTTTTTAGAAAGACAAGCGTATAAACGGGGCTACAATTGAATATTTCTAGATTTGCACGTATCTTTGCAGCATGCTAAAATTGCTAAAACCTTACAGTGCCATCATCACGCTGTTGTTGTTACTGGCACTAGGTGGTAATGCCCTCAGTTTGATGCTGCCTAAAATTATTGGGGCGGTAATAGATGGTATTTCGCATCATCATTTTTCAATTGATCAGGCCATGATCAAGTTTTCAGTCATTACTGTTTCCGTATTTGTATTGGGATATTTTCAAAGTTTGATCCAGATTCATGCTTCTGAAAAGGTAGCGCTAAACTTACGCACAGAGTTAACAGCAAAAATATCCAGACAAAATACTGCTTTTATTGAGCAGCAAAGTCCTGCAAAGTTGTTAACCAACCTTACTTCTGATATTGATGCCATAAAAGCTTTCGTTTCGCAAGCCATTGTTTCTATGGTATCCTCTTTAGTCATCATTATTGGAGCCGCCATTTTGCTATTTAGTATTGATTGGGAACTCGGACTCATCGTCATCTGCATCACTTCAACTATAGGAGTAAGTTTTTATTTAGTCATTAGAAAAGTAAGAATCCATTATAAAAAGAGCAGGGAAGTCATTGATACACTCAATAAGGTGATCAATGAAAATATTATTGGCGCCTTCCTGGTGCGGGTAGTAAATTCTCAGGCCCTGGAATACAGTAAGTTTATGGAGGCCAGTATTAAAGGTAAAAATCTTGGCTTGTCTATTTTGCACCTGTTCGCCTGGCTCATTCCCATCATTACGTTTACTGCTAATATTGCCGCATTGGTAATTCTGGCCTATGGTGGGCACATGGTGATTACCGATAGGATGAGTATTGGTGATCTTGCCGCATTTAACAGTTACTTAGCGATGCTGATCTTTCCAATCATCATTATTGGGTTTATGAGTAACGTTATTGTACAGGCCAATGTATCTTTCGCCAGGGTTAGTAAAGTGCTTGAGGCAGAAGACATTCTGGATTTGGGCACTGTAGCACAAGAATTAACAGGGAAAATTGAAGTAGAAAAGGTCAACCTAAGCTATTCTGGTAAGCAGGTATTGAAGGATATTAATTTTTCTGTTGCTCCGGGTTCAAAGGTAGCTATAGTAGGACCAACAGTTGCCGGTAAGACCCAGCTTTTGCAATTACTTGCTGGAATGACACGGGCTGATAATGGCGCAATTAAGTACGACGGTGAGCTGATTACTGATTTTAAGAGTGAGGCTTTTTACAGACAACTAGCGTTTGTGTTTCAGGATAGCGTGTTATTTAATATGAGCGTGAGGGAAAACATTGCTTTTAGTGAGCAGGTAACACCCGAATATTTGGAAAAGGCCATTGAAACTGCAGAATTGGGTGGACTGATTGCTTCTTTTCCGGATGGTTTGGAAACTATTGTTTCTGAACGCGGACTTAGTCTCTCGGGCGGACAAAAACAGCGCATCATGCTCGCTCGTGCGCTTGCCATCAATCCAAAGATATTGTTACTGGATGATTTTACCGCCAGGGTAGACCAGCAAACGGAAACCAAGATATTGGCAAACATCGCCCGTAACTATCCTTCGATTACCTTAATCTCCGTTACACAAAAAATTGCTGCGGTAGTGGATTATGATCAGATCATCCTGATGATGCAAGGCGAAGTGCTGGATAAGGGTACGCATGAAGAATTAATGCAGCGCAGTCCGGAATACGTACAGATTTATGATTCTCAACAAAGCACCAGTAATTATGAACTATAACCTGAACATTGAAAAAGAGCCGCAGGTTAAAAAGCCGGTTCTAGGGGAAATCCGTAATATGCTGAATGTGGCCGTGGCAGAAAAGCGTAATCTGGTGATTGCACTAGGAATCATGCTGCTCAACACCACGCTTAACCTGTCTGGTCCGCTGCTCATTGGCTACACCATAGATCATTACATTCAAACCAAGCAGTTCAATGGCGTATTGCTGTTCTCCGCGATATTGCTTTGCATGTATGCAGTAGTTTTTGGAGGAAGTTATTTACAGACCCGCCTTGTTGGGGGTTCTGCACAACGCGTTGTTTTTGGACTCCGGAATGCGGTATTTCTAAAGATACAACAGCTGCCGGTTGCGTTTTTTAATCAGAATAAGGCTGGTGATCTCATCTCCAGGGTAAATACGGATACCGACCGCTTAAATCAGTTTTTCTCTCAGGCACTACTGCAGTTTCTAAGTAGCTTTTTTATGCTGGTTGCAGCAGGAACTTTCATGCTAATTATCAATTTTAAGTTGGGTTTGGTTACTATTTTACCTGCTGCATGTATTTGGTTATTTGTAAACAGGCTTTCCCCCTGGGTTAAAAGAAAAAATGTAGCCAACCTGAAAAGTGTGGGGATGTTGAGTGCAGAGATACAGGAGAGCTTAAATAATTTTAAGGTGGTAGTAGCATTTAACCGAAGAGATTATTTTAGAAAACGCTTTGATATTGCCAACCAGCAAAATTATAAAACGGCAACAGGCGCCGGAATTGCGAATACGGTATTTATGCCTGTCTTTAGTCTGTTTTCTAACATCGCTCAATTGTTGGTATTGATTTATGGCGTTTACCTGATTAGAAATGGTGGCCTAACTATTGGGCTGTTAATCAGTTACATCGCCTATGCGAATAACTTTTACAACCCGATCAGGCAACTAGCAACGTTGTGGGCCAGTTTTCAGACCGCACTTGCTTCCTGGGATCGGATTTCTCACTTATTAGGGTTGTCCAATGATCTGGAAGTGATACCAGCGGATGCTTTGGATGTGCTGCCGACTGCTCCAGTATTGGAATTTAAAGCCGTGCATTTTGGTTATCCCGGAGGAAAGGAAATATTAGCTGACATTAACTTTAAGTTGGAAGCAGGTAAAATGTATGCTTTCGTTGGTCCGACTGGTGGAGGAAAAACGACTACAGCTTCACTGATGGCACGACTATATGATCCTTTAAAGGGTAGCGTTTTGTTGAATGGAAGGGATATCAGATCTTATAATGATGCCGAACGTGCCAGTAAAATTGGTTTTATTTTACAAGAACCGCTTTTGTTTACCGGAACAGTGCGAGACAATATACTTTATGGCAATACTGCATTTCAACAGTTAGATACAGCGGGATTATTGAAAGTATTTGAGGATGCCGGGCTAACAGAACTACTGGCTGTTTTTGACGAGGGATTGGAGACCGAAGTGGCCAGTGGCGGTAATAGCATGAGCTTGGGTCAAAAGCAGTTGATTGCTTTTATGCGGGCATTTTTGAGGAAACCCGAGTTGTTGATTCTGGATGAAGCCACTGCAAATATTGATACCATTACAGAGCAATTATTGGGTAAGGTGCTTGAGAAATTAGGAGAAAGTACCACCCTGGTGGTGATTGCTCACCGGTTAAATACCATCCAAAATGCAGATGAGATCTTTTTTGTGAACTCTGGCGAAGTGACTAGGGCGGGTTCATTTGATGATGCGATGCAGAAGCTCATCCACGGTAAAAGAGTGAGTTGATCCATTGTGGAAGTTTCGTCAGAAATTGTCATCAGTAATGATATTTATCTTGGATAAGTTATATTTGCTAACACTGTTAACTTAACTATTAATGATATGGGAATTGCAGAAAGAAAGATCAGGCAAAAGGAAGAATTCAGGACGAGCATTCTGGAGGCTGCCTGGCTGCAGGTGCTAACTGATGGATGGCAATCGCTTTCTATCAGGAAAATTGCTGATGCGATTGAGTATAGCGTTCCGGTAATTTACAGTCATTTTGAGAACAAGGAAGCCATTTTACTAGAGTTTACAAAGGAGGGTTTTCAAAAATTAGCAGACCATCTTCAGCAAGTGAAAGACCAGCACAGCGATCCAGCTGAACAATTGGAGGCGATTGCACATGGCTATTGGGATTTCGCTTTTGCGCATAAAGAATATTATCAGCTGATGTTTGGTTTAGGTATTCCGCAATGTGAGCAGGTAAATTCCATCTCAGAAATGAAAAGTATGACTATGGTGATGATGTCTGCTATAAAAGATGCCATTTCCGTAAGTAAAAATAAGGAAGTAGATTTTTTTCTTAAATATCATACCTATTTGTCTATTCTGCATGGCCTGGTATCTATTGAGATGATTCAAAAAGTTGGGAAACCTGCAGAACACAAAAAAATGATCTTGCAGGATGCGATTTCAGGCTTTATACAGTCGCTCATTTCATAATAAATTTTATTTTGTTAGGTTTACTAAATCTAACTAGGTATTTTAATTAAGAATCTTCTATGAAACAAATTTTTAACACCAACTTTAATCACGGCAGTTTAAACGTTATATTGCTGATTTTTCGTGTGGTTTTAGGTGCATTTATGATGGTACACGGATATGCTAAATTGCAGGGCGTGCTTGCTGGTGGAGAGATTCAGTTTATGGATCCAATAGGTATCGGTCAGGCGGGTTCCTTATACCTCGCCATATTTGCAGAGTTTTTTTGTTCCATCTTTTTGATATTGGGGTTGGCAACCAGGCTTGCAGTAATTCCGCTGATCATTACTATGCTTGTGGTAATTTTTGTTGCTCTCGGTAGCGCTCCTTTTGAAAAGAAGGAACTTGCGTTACATTATCTGCTGGCTTATTTTTTAATCTTAATTATTGGAGCAGGAAAATATAGTCTTGATTTCTTTATCAGTCGTAATAACAGCAAACGCAGAAGATAAGTTATATTTTTAGCACACTTATTGCGTTATAGCTTTTATGAAAAGATTCCTAATGTTTTCCCTTTTGGTGATAGCGGTTTCCGGCTGCGGTATAAATAGACAGGCGCAACAGATTAAAGCGCTGGAGAAATGCACCTATAGAATTACCTCTGCGGAGGAAATATTTGTTGGCGGAACAAATGTTAAAAAACTATTTGAAAATCAGGAGCTAAACTTATCAGCATTGCCTGGTCTGGCATTAGGCTTATTGAGAAAAGACGTGCCGTTAAGGACTAAACTAAACCTGGAAATTAAGAACCCAAGCGGGGAAGATGCAGCGATTAATGAATTTGAATATAAAATATTGATCAATAATGCCCAGCTTGCAGAGGGCGTTGTTAACCAGGCGGTAAACGTCTTAGCCGGACAATCTGTGGTTGTTCCTGTAAATATGGACGTAAACCTTTATCCTTTTGTTTCCAATAGCAAAGTGATGGCAGAGATTGCCGAGTTTATGAAAGGCGGTAAAAATGGTGGCGCCGAAAAGAAAGGGATTCTGACACTTAAGATTAGACCCAGCATTAAAGTAGGTGGTGCATTGGTCAAATATCCTGGTTTTATTACCATAGATAAAGAGGTAAGTAGCAAGATTCTCCTATAAAAAGAGTAGTACTTTTGCACGATTGTTACTGAAATCGCTTATATATACGTAGCGGATTGATGATTTTTGGTTAATTTCGAAAACTAACATCTGCTTATGACTACCAAATTCTCTTTTCTTGTTTTTCTTGTTCTTCTTGCTCCGGTATTAAAGGCTCAAAATATGCAGCAATTGAACGCTGCAGAAATTAAACAGGGATTAGAAGCGCTAAATGTAACTGGAAGTGTGCTTTTTATTGCCGCCCATCCTGATGATGAAAATACGCGTTTGCTGGCCTATTTGGCTAAGGAAAAAAAGATGCGGACCGGTTACTTATCGATAACAAGAGGAGATGGCGGACAAAATCTAATTGGAAACGAACAAGGGGAATTGCTGGGCCTAATAAGGACTCAGGAACTTTTGGCAGCCAGAAGAACGGATGGAGCGGAGCAGTTCTTTACGCGGGCAAATGATTTTGGATTTTCAAAAAATCCGGAGGAGGCTTTTAAGATTTGGGATAAGGCAAAGATCTTATCTGATGTGGTTTGGGTAATCCGTAAGTTTCGTCCTGATGTGATCATTACACGTTTTCCTGAAGATTCAAGAGCAGGGCACGGTCACCATTCCGGCTCCGCTATATTGGCAAGAGAAGCTTTTGCTGCGGCTGCCGATCCGAAACAATTTCCGGAGCAACTTTCATTTGTAAAACCATGGCAGGCCAAAAGAATTGTATGGAATACGTTCAATTTTGGTGGCAATAATACAACGGCAGACGATCAGTTAAAGATTGATGTAGGTTTATTCAATCCCCTGTTGGGAAAAAGTTATGGAGAAATTGCGGCGGAAAGCAGAAGCAACCACAGGAGTCAGGGCTTTGGTTCTGCCAGACAGCGTGGTTCTGGAATAGAGTTTTTTACCCCTGTTGCCGGAGAAAAGGCAAATAAAGATTTATTTGAAGGCGTTGATTTTACACTGGCTAGAAATCCGAACAGTGCTGCAGCTCAACAACTGCTTAACGAGATCAATTCAGAATATCAGGCTTCAGATCCTTCAAAGTCGGTTGCCAAGCTGTTGAAACTAAAACAAATGGTTGCAGGTACACCTTTTAAGCAGGACTTGCTGGATAACCTGATTTTGGCCTGTGCCGGTATTTGGCTGGAAGCTGCTGCAGTAAACCCCTCTTATGCTTTGAACGAGCCTGTTAATTTGAGGCTGCAAGCCATATCAAGAGTAAAAGCAGATTTTTCTTTACCAGTTTCTTTGGAGGAGCAAACTTCTGGTACCTCAGTTTCTTTGCTTCCAAACCAGTTCTTATCTAAAGAAATAAAAATAAACGGTAGCGCTGTGTTAACGCAACCCTATTGGTTGGAGAAAGCACATCCTATTGGCAGTTATGTGGTTGATTCATTAAATAAGATTGGCCTTGCAGAAAATCCGATAGGTTTATCTGTACTTTTCAAGATAAAAATTGGCGATCAGCTTATAGAAAAGAGGATGCCAGTGGTTTATAAATATACAGATCAGGTGAAAGGGGAGGTTTACCAGCCACTTGTAATTGCACCTCCGGTGACAGCAACGCTAACTGAAAAGGCTTTTATTTTTAATGGCAATGAACCTAAAACGATAAGCATTCACCTCAAAAGTTTTAAAGACAATGCAAAGGGTAGCCTCTCCGCATCATTGCCATCGGGCTGGAAGTTATCGCCTGCAAGTGAAGAATTTAACCTTGCCAAAAAAGGAGATGAGCAGTTGTTTACTTTTACGGTTAGTCCTGCGGGAAATGCTGCTGGTGGAAAAATGGTGGTAAACGTAAACCTTGATGGTAAATCTTACAGTTATGGTTTAAGGGTAATAAACTATGAACATATCCCAGTTCAGACATTATTTCCAGCTGCTGAAGCCAGACTGGATAAGATTGATCTTAAAATTGCCGGACGTAAAATAGGATACATTGCCGGGGCAGGTGATTTGATCCCTGAATCACTTAAGCAAATCGGCTATGAGGTGATCAGTCTGACTGAAAACCAGGTGATCAATTCAGATCTTTCTGCTTTTGATGCTATTGTTACCGGTGTACGTTTGTATAATGTGAACGACCAGGTAAAAAACATGCAACCAAAACTAATGAAATACGTAGAGAACGGAGGTGTGTTGCTGGTGCAGTACAATGTGAACACACCATTGCGCATTGATAATCTTGGCCCGTATCCATTTAAAGTTGGTCGCGATCGTGTTACCGAAGAAGATGCTAAAGTAAGTTTTATAGCGCCAGATAACGCAGTATTGAATTACCCCAACAAGATTACGGCAAAGGATTTTGATGGCTGGATTCAGGAAAGAGGTTTGTACTTTGTATCAGACGTTGATCAGCATTATACACCCATCATAAGTATGAACGATACAGGAGAGGCGGCAAATAGCGGGTCACTGCTGGTAACAAATTATGGAAAAGGAAGGTATGTGTATACAGGACTGTCTTTCTTCAGGCAGTTGCCGGCAGGTGTGCCCGGTGCTTACCGCTTATTTGTTAACCTTCTTTCTATTAAGAAATAGTTCCAATGGAGGAACCGAAATATAAGAACTTTTACCGCTGGCTTATGGCCTGGCTGGTATTCCTTATTGTGGTGTTTTACGCTTTTACCAGATATTTTGGATGAGTAATTTAGACTGGGCGGTACTGATCCTTACCTTGGTTGTAATTGTTGTGTATGGCATTTACAAAAGCAGGGGGACGCACAATATACAAGGCTATTTATTGGGTAATCAATCTTTGCCCTGGTACCATGTATGCCTTTCTGTAATGGCCACACAAGCAAGTGCAATTACATTTTTATCGGCACCCGGTCTTGCCTATTCTTCGGGAATGAGCTTTGTGCAATTTTACCTTGGATTGCCATTGGCTATGATCGTCTTGTCCATCACTTTTGTGCCCATATTTCACCGCCTAAAAGTATATACTGCTTATGAATATCTGGAACAGCGGTTTGACCTGAAAACCCGTGCCTTAACAGCTTTCTTATTTTTGATCCAAAGGGGCTTGTCGACCGGAATTACCATCTATGCACCATCCATTATTTTATCAACTATTTTAAATATCAACACAACATACACCACACTTTTTATTGGTGGATTAGTGGTTTTCTATACTGTTTACGGGGGTACAAAAGCCGTTTCTTATACCCAAATGCTACAAATGAGCATTATATTTTGCGGGTTGTTTGCGGCTGGAATTATGGTTGTACACCTTTTACCTAAGGACGTTGGCTTTGTAAAAGCGATCAGCATTGCGGGTAAAATGGGCAGAACAAATGCCATAGATTTTAAGTTTGATCTGAATAATCAATATTCGGTATGGAGCGGTCTGCTTGGAGGATTCTTTCTGCAATTGTCCTACTTTGGTACTGATCAGAGTCAGGTAGGCAGATATTTATCAGGTGCATCAGTTAGCGAAAGCAGGATGGGCTTATTGATGAATGGACTGGTGAAAATACCGATGCAGTTTTTGATCCTGCTGATTGGCGTTTTGGTTTTTACCTTTTATCAATACAATAAGCCGCCTATATTTTTTAACAGTTTTGAATTGAATAAACTGGAGAAAAGTCGGTACGCTGGAGAGCTTAATGCAATTAAGGGAGCTTACGATAAAGCATTTGTAGCTAAACAGGCACAAATTGAGGTGATGAACAAAGCGCTGGAAGTGGGCGATAAAACAAAGATAGATGAGCAGCGAAAGGTTTTGCAAATAGCCGATACAGTTGATAAGTCCATTAGAGAAAAGGTAGTTCAGCTCATGGTAAAGAATGATGCCCAGGCAAATACGAAGGACAATAATTATATCTTTTTGAGTTTTGTAACCAAATATCTACCCCGTGGACTAATAGGACTGCTGATTGCCATCATATTCCTTGCTTCTATGGGCTCGACAGCAAGTGCGCTCAATTCCCTTGCATCAACTAGTGTTATAGACATTTATAAGCGATTAATTAAAAAAGATGGGAGCGATGGGCAATATTTGCAGGCATCAAGACTAGCAACCGTATTTTGGGGAGTGGTTTGCATAGTGATGGCACTTTATGCCAGTAAAATTGGGAATTTGCTGGAGGCCGTTAACATCCTCGGGTCTTATATCTATGGAACTATTTTAGGCGTGTTTCTGGTGGCATTCTATGTAAAACATGTAAATGGCAGAGCCGTATTTATTGCCGCATTGCTTGCAGAAACTGCCGTTATTATAATAGGACAATCGGACAAGATCGCCTATTTATGGCTTAACCTGATTGGTTGCTTACTGGTGGTGTTATTTGCCGTGTTATTACAAAGTTTTATGAAAAGAAAAGATAGTCAGGTTATTGCGGTTCTCCTGGTTTGTGTTTTCCTAACATCCTGTGCGGGTATTGGTAAATTGTCAGATCCAAAAGTAGAGACTGGAGTTTCCAGGAAACTGGCTATATACCGTAAATCAGTGCTGAGCAACATCAACTACAATCTTTCCTTCCATATTCCTAAGGTTAAGACGGATTCGATCAATGCATCTGAAGTATTGACTTTTCATTTGAATGATACAAGGTATCAGCTGCAGCTGGATTTTAGAGAGATCAGCTCCAAGCTGAAGCATTTGGAGGTAAACGGAAAAGCAATTACCATAAATCATATTGAGGAACACCTGATCATACCTGCGCGTGCACTTTTAAAAGGGAACAATAACATCCAATTGGATTTTGTGGCAGGGGAGGGCGCATTGAATAGAAATGCTGATTACCTCTATACTTTGTTTGTTCCCGATAGGGCCAGAACCGTTTTTCCATGTTTCGATCAACCAGACCTCAAAGCTACCTACACGCTCACATTGGAAATACCTGCCGATTGGAAAGCCATTACCAACGCGAGGCTTAATGAGGTAATCTCATCCGCTGAGCGTAATACTTTTCATTACCAGGAGTCGGATACCCTAAGTACCTATCTTTTTGCATTTGCAGCAGGTAAATTTGATTTGGCACAGGGGCAAACCGGTAGTTACCAATCTGACTTTCTTTATCGGGAAACCGATACCGCAAAAATAAACAGCAGTTTGCCCGAGGTATTTAGGCTTCATGATCATGCGCTAAAATACCTAGAGGGCTGGACAGGCATTCCTTATCCTTTTCAGAAGTTTGGATTTATTGCGATACCTGATTTCCAGTTTGGAGGAATGGAGCACGCTGGCAACATCCAGTATAAAGCGTCGGCTTTGTTTTTGGATGGCGGAGCAACTAAAGATCAGTTTAATGCCCGTAACAACGTGATTGCTCATGAAACTGCACACATGTGGTTTGGAGACATGGTAACCATGAACTGGTTTACGGATGTATGGATGAAAGAAGTATTTGCCAATTTTATGGCAGATAAGAGTACAGAATCCATTACCGGGAAAGCGGTATTTGATTTGAAGTTTCTGGTAGACCACTTTCCTTTAGCCTACGGCATAGATCGTACAACAGGCTCTAATCCAATAAGACAACAATTGGATAATTTAAAGGATGCCGGGACTATGTACGGAAACATCATTTACCATAAGGCGCCGATTATGATGCGACAGTTGGAACGGTTGATGGGAAAGGATAAGTTTCAGGAAGGTGTGAGGGTATATCTAAATAAATTTAGAAACAAGAATGCTTCCTGGCCTGACTTGATTGGTATACTTGATGAATATACCCCTCAAGACCTCAAAAAATGGAACAAGGTATGGGTAAACGAACCTGGTAGACCGGTGTTTGATTATGCTATGGAAAGTGAAAGCGGAAAGATCAGCAAGTTTAGCATACGTCAAAAGAGTGAATATGGTAGCTCCAGAGTTTGGCCACAGCTGGTAGAGATTACCTTATATTATCCGGGATCAAGTAAGGAATTAAGTGTTAACCTCAACGCTCTGGATGTTGAGTTGAAGGCAGCTGTTGGTCTTGAAGTCCCTGCATTTGTGGTATTTAATTCATCAGGACAGGGTTATGGGGTTTGGCCTTTGGACAGCGCAATGTTCAATGGAATATACCAGATTGAAAATCCAGTTAGCAGGGCTTCGTCTTATATTTCCATTTATGAGAATATGCTTGCAGGCAGAGCTATAAATCCTAAACAAGCGTTGGATCTTTTTATTACAGGCCTGTCTAAAGAAAAGGAAGAGCTGAACCTGAAGTTGATCACTGGATATATCAGTAACATTTACTGGATATTCATTGATGCCAAAGAACGTGAAGCCTACGCCACTGAATTAGAATCAGCCTTATGGAGCGGTGTGGGATCTGCTGAGCCAAGCAATAACAGAAAAATCTTATTTAAAACTTATCAGGATGTTTACTTGTCTGCCGCTGGACGGGAACGAATGTATAAGATTTGGAGCGATCAACAAGCACCAGCTGGAATAAAGCTAACGGAAGACGATTATACTTCAATAGCCTTTTCTCTTGCGCTGAGGGATGATGTAGACAATGAGCTATTGAATAAGCAATTGAAGCGTATTACAAATGAGGATAGAATAAAGCGGTTTAAGTTTATCATGCCCTCCGTTTCAGCTGATAGCAAAATAAGAGATGAATTCTTTAAAAGCTTATCGCAGAAATCCAACAGGGAAAAGGAGGCAAATGTGGCTACCGCGCTTAGTTATTTACACCATCCTTTAAGACAGGAAAGTTCCATAAAATACCTGCCTGAAAGTTTGGAATTGCTCCAGGAGATCCAGACTACTGGTGACATATTTTTTCCTCAAAACTGGCTTCAAGCTACCTTGGGTAGCTACCATAGCAAGGAGGCAGCAGATATGGTGCGGCGCTTTTTACGACAAAACCCACAATACAATTCAAAGCTTAAGGCAAAGATTCTTCAAACTTCAGATAACCTGTTTAAAGCAGTGCAGCTATTGGGTAAGTAATTATTTAAGCTCGATATAGCTGATTTTAAAAGTCTGCGTGCCACTTTGAGTTTTAAGGGTCAAACTTGCCGGATAGTTATCGGTATTGTAGGTGTATGTGTAGTCGCGGTCATCAGACTTTTTTCCACCACTAAACCGGATTAGGTTATTTGGTCCGGAAGTAAGGAATTGATATGGCAGCTCCAGCTGCAACACCTGAGCAAACTTTACCGAGCTAAAGATTCCTGATTTGGTATCGTAAGTATACAGAAAATTCGTTTTATCAGTTTTTTCAACAAATAAGGAAGTTAAATTGCCATCACTTCCGTAACTCAGCGTTCTGGTCTGAATGAGCACATTACTTACTGCATGGTTTTTGATTACGCTGATTTGATTACGACTGTTATATTCCAAATAGTATTTCTCCAGTGGGTTGCTTTGGGAAGGAAAGATTTCAAATTGCGAAACTCTGGTAATTATACCATTGGAGATTAGGTAATCGGCCGAGTAATTTTTGGTCCCATTTAAATAGCGGTCAAGTTTCACAGGTATCTGATTGCTGTATTTGAAGACATACTTGATGCCTGATGAAAATGTAAGTTCGCTGATGAGCGGAATGTTTTCTGTGTATTTAATTTCCAGGGTGAGGGCGGCAGATTCAAATTTAACAGGTACTAAGATTTTCTTTGTTGGCTCATTCGGTTTACTTTCAGGTTCTTCAGTTGCCGGCTTGGGTTCAATTACCGGAGTTTTAATTTTTTTACAGGCTGTGCTGATTAGTACGATTAGAATGAGGGTTAAGAAAGGCAAGCGTTTTATTAATTTCATATTTGTAACATTTGTTTAGTGCAATACTCTGTTACCTAAAAATAAAAAGCCAACTATCTGGCTATTTATTTGTTAAAATATTATTTTGGATTCCAAAAAAATGTGATGCAGGCATATTGTCCCGTTTAAATTTATGATAAAATTATATACCTTATTGGCCTTTTTAATGGTTGATATGGCGTATTTTTGGAAAGTCTTTTAGCAATTAATATTTTAAAGTGAACGCATGGACGATTTCTTAGCCGCCCGCCTACAAATGGCCTTCTCTCTGGGGTTCCACATTATATTTGCCTGTATCGGAATGGTGATGCCTTTTTTTATGTCTGTTGCTCATTTTTATTGGCTCCGTACCAAAAAGGCAGTCTACAAGGATGTTACCAAAGCATGGAGCAGGGGTGTAGCGATTTTCTTTGCCACCGGAGCAGTTTCTGGAACAGTGCTTTCCTTTGAACTTGGATTGCTATGGCCAAAGTTTATGGAGCATGCAGGCCCAATATTTGGAATGCCATTTTCTTTGGAAGGCACAGCATTTTTTATTGAGGCCATTGCATTGGGTTTTTACCTTTACGGATGGGACAAACTTAATAAATGGTTCCATTGGGTAACAGGAGTTATTGTGGGTATAAGTGGTTTATTATCCGGTATATTGGTGGTTGCTGCAAACTCATGGATGAACAGTCCGTCCGGCTTTGATTTTGTAGACGGTAACTATATTAACATTGATCCTATAAAAGCGATGTTTAACGAGGCATGGTTTTCACAAGCCTTGCACATGTCTATCGCCGCTTTCGTTTCCACAGGTTTTGCTGTGGCCGGTATCCATGCTTTAATGATTTTGAGAGGAAGTAACATCACTTTCCATCGTAAGGCCTTTAAGATTGCTGCTATTTTTGGTACAGTTGCCGCTTGTTTGCAACCATTGAGTGGCGATATATCGGCAAAGGACGTGGCACGTAGACAGCCGGCTAAATTGGCTGCTATGGAAGCGCATTTTCATACAGAAAAAAAAGCATCATTGATTATCGGTGGAATACCAGATACATTAAATAAGAAGGTCGATTTTGCGATCAAGTTGCCTGGTGTATTGAGCTTTATGGCGACAGGGGATTTTAATAAAGAAGTTACAGGTTTGGACCGTATCCCTAAAAAAGACCAACCGCCAATAGCTGTGACGCATTACGCATTTCAAATTATGGTAGGACTGGGAATGGCTATGGTGGCAATTGCTATCCTTTATTTCCTGGCCTTGTTTAAGAAAAAGCGCTGGCTGGAAACCAAATGGTTCCTGAAGCTTTTTGTAGCGGCTACACCCCTTGGTTTTATTGCCCTTGAAGCTGGTTGGACGGTAACCGAAGTAGGCAGACAGCCATGGATAATTCATGGAATATTGCGGACTGCTGACGCCGTTACGCCAATGCCTGGAATTGCCTATTCTTTTTACCTCTTTACTATAGTTTACCTTTCTCTTGCTATAATAGTGAGCATATTATTATACCGTCAAATTAAATATCTGCGTTCATGATCTATGTTGTAATTGTATTCTTGTGGACTTCTATATTATTGTACATTTTGCTAGGAGGTGCAGATTTTGGTGCGGGTATCATTGAGCTTTTCACTTCAAAAGTTAACCGCCCTAAAACCAGAAAGACAATGTATAATGCGATTGGTCCTATTTGGGAGGCCAACCACATGTGGCTGATTATTACTATCGTAATCTTATTT
The DNA here is from genome assembly GCF_054057295.1 of Pedobacter sp. UYP24. Taxonomy (NCBI): domain Bacteria; kingdom Pseudomonadati; phylum Bacteroidota; class Sphingobacteriia; order Sphingobacteriales; family Sphingobacteriaceae; genus Pedobacter; species Pedobacter sp. UYP24. Next base: position 108,375 of record NZ_JBSRZD010000003.1, on the reverse strand, counting down.
GTAGGGTTTCCTAAGATTTATACGACGATCTCTATTTATTTGCATATTCCGCTTGTATGTATGTTGCTTGGCATTATTGCGAGGGGAACAGCATTTGTATTTAGAAATTATGATGCAGTTAAAGATGATATGCAAAAGGTTTACACACCTATATTTATTTACTCTAGCCTGATCACACCATTTTTTCTGGGCATTATCGCTGCAAGCTCAGTTTCTGGAAGGATCGATCTGCAATCGGCCGACTTTCTTTCTGCTTACGTCTATAGCTGGTTGAACTGGTTCTCTATTTCTGTGGGCGTTTTTACAGTTAGTATTTGCGGCTTCCTTGCCACTATTTTTATTATCGGACAGACTGATCCGGGGGGAGATCGTATGCATTTTATTCGTAAAGCCAGGCGTACAATCTTTGTAGTAATGGTTAGTGGCGCCTTGGTTTTCTGGGCAGCTTATGTTGATCATGTTCCATTAATGTACTGGATATTTGGGGGACTACCTGGAATCATAGCCATATTTGCGGCAATTATTTCCCTGGTAATTATGTTCTATATTCTGAATAAAGATAAGCCTATTTTATTGCGGTTGCTGGCTGGTTTTCAGGTAACGATGATTCTATTTGCCGCCACCTATATCCATTTTCCGGATATCGTTTTGCTAAGCAATGGCGAGAATTTATCCCTCCTTACCCATCAGGGGCAGGCTAAGACAATCTCTTCATTGGCCTACGCATTGCTGATAGGTAGTGTTTTTATACTGCCCGCATTGTTTTATTTGATCTACATATTTCAACAAAAGCCTGGTTTCAAAAATAGTAAGGGTTAATATTTCATACTTATTATACAATATGGGTTGTTAGTCCTTGTATAATACATGGCTATGTATTTATATACATGTATATGCTAGACGCATTAAAACTTGTGAAGTCAGTCATTAATCATTGTAACATTTTCGCGTCATAGACAATCTTTTAAGTTGGTAAAAAGAGTTTTAAAAAGTGGTTTAGCATAGCACATAAAACGCTAATTACTTTTTTAATCCTATTTCTATGTGCTGGAATCTCGCTAAAAAGCCGTTTAGTGAATTTGTTACAGTTAATCTAAACTGTAACAAATTAAATTGGTTAGATCTAAAACACTAAAATTTGTATTTACTTCGCAGGCTATAAAATGTTAAACTCGTTTTTTAGCATTAAACCTCAGGCGAGGTATGCAGTCATAACCACACAACGAATAGAAATTGCGATTATTAATTTTATGAAAACTAGACTCTTTAACCACATCTTAGGACTGATCGTATTGTCAGGTCTGAGTTTTAAAGCTCAGGCACAAAAAGTTACAGAATTACAGGAAGTGAGTATCTATGCTCCCCAGCTTACCAAGGCTGACGGGAAGGACAATGAATGGGGTGGTGTAACTTTTTCTGTTAACAAACGTACAGGCATCTCTTACCTGATAAGTAATGACGATAAAAATCTTTATCTGGCGGTAAGATGTAGTGATGTAGCTACCAATACTAAAATTATGGCAGGTGGTATAACATTTTCTATCAATCCTGATGGCAAGAAGAAAGAAAAGGAAAGCATGTCGTTAACCTATCCTCTAGTTAATCGTGCGCAATTCAGAGGCGGCGGACAAGGTGGTCAGCGAAGAATTATGATGGGTGGTGGTTTTGGAGGAAACGGAGTGCAACCTACTCAGAAACAAAGAGATTCTACTATGGCTGCGATGCAAAAAACACAATTGGCAATGGTTAAAGAGATTAAGATTAAGGGTTTCAAGAAAACAACGGATACATTGCTGTCTATTTATAACGATCAGGGTGTAAAGGCTGCAGCTAGTATTGATAAAGAAAATGTATTCTTTTATGAGGCTGCGATCCCACTGGATCAATTGGGACTTACCGTAGAAAATGCCAAAGAATTTGCATATAATATCATGTTAAACGGATTGCAAATTCCCGGAATGGATTTTAACCGCGGTGGTGGTGGCGGTGGTAATAGAGGAGGAGGCAACTTTGGGGGCGGTAATAGAGGTGGCGGAATAGATTTTCAGGCGCTTACCAGTCCCACCGACTTTTGGGCTAAGTATACGCTGACTAAAAAATAATTAACACATTCTCATATCCACAAATAGACACAAATGAATAATCTATACCTGACATTAAGATCAGCTGCTAGTCTTATTTTTTTAGTAAGCTGTTCTTCAAGCCTTTTTGCCCAAAATCCAGCAAATAAACAAAATCCCCCCCCACCATTGCCTACGCGCGAGATCAGCGGTATTGTGAGAGACAGTACTGATCTCGGCGTTATAGGCGCTACGGTGAGCTTAACCTCTGAAAAGGACACGCTTAAAACGAGTACGAATAACGATGGTATTTTCATTTTTAAAAATGTTAAATCTGCAATCTATACTATTGTAGTGCAAAGTATTGGTTATAGGAGTACTCCGCCAATGCGCTTTAAACAAAATGATACTGCGCCCAGGATTGTAATGGATCCAATTGTACTCAAAGACGAAAGCAACACACTAAATACAGTAGTGATCAATGGTACCCCTTCTATCACTTATAAAACGGATACGGTAGAATATAAGGCGAGTGATTACGTGGTTAGGAAGAATGCGACTGTTGATGAACTCCTCAAGAAGATGGAGGGTATGGAAGTTGGTACAGATGGTTCTTTGGTGCACCAGGGGCAAACTGTTACTAAGGCAAAGGTAAATGGTAAAGATTTTATTGGAGGTGACATTGCAAACGCAATTAAAAATCTTCCGGCAGAAATTGTAGATAAAATTCAGATTGTTGATGATTACGGCGATCAAGCAGCGAGGACGGGTGTTAAAGATGGTGATCCGGCTAAAATTTTAAATATTACTACCCGCACTGATAAGTCGGTTGGTAATATGCTTAATGCCAGTGCTGCTGCGGGTAATAACGACCGTTATGAAGGTGATGTATTTGGTACACGAATAAATCAAAATCAAACCATTGGTTTAAGGGGAGACTTTAAAAATACCGTCAATGGGGTTGCCGGAGGCGAGGGATCTGCATCTAGCGGAGGTACCACTAAAGGTGGTAGTAGTTCTGTAAGTGTTAGAGATAAGATAGGGAAGAAGATTGATTACAATTTGAACTATCGTATAGGTGGAAACAATGTCAATTCCCTTACTGAAACAGAATCTCTATCCTTTGCAAGGCAACCAGATAGTACTTACAGCGTACGTTCTCAAAGCTCCAGAAATGGTGAAAATGATTCCAGAAGTCATGACCTTAAACTAGAACTGGAAATTTCGCTTGATTCACTAAATTATTTGAAGGTGATACCAACTTTCAGATACAATTCTGCTGATAACATGAATACTTCGTTAAATATTCAGCGCAGTAGTCTGGAATCTTTAAATCAAAATAGGAATACAAATAACCTCAGCAATAACAAAACTCCTGAACTTGGAGGATCAGTCTTTTACCAACATACCTTTAAAAATAACCGTAGAAGAAATATTTCTTTACAAGGTGATATCAATTCAAATGATTACAGTGCCGAGCAAAGCCAAGTTCAGAATACTGATTATCTAGACCAAAACGGCGATGTAATTTCTAATTTATACACAAATAGGCTAATCATCAGGAAAAATTTACGTGAAAATTATAGAGGTAGTTTTACCTATGTTGAGCCTTTATCGCTCAATACACAGTTGGAATTGAATACTCAATTGAATTATAACGGTTACGATAATAGTGCTACCACAAGGAATATTACTCCTGGTGGATTGTCATCTACAATAGATTCCTTAAGCAATATTTTTAAATACTCTTTTACGCAGGCCAGGGTGGCACTTAACTTTCGCTATGGTATATCAAATACTTCTAAAGTTAGATTTTCTGCAGGTTTAACAGGTATACCTGCTTTACTAAGCGGGACTAAATCCAGCTTAGGAACCAGCATAGATCGTAAAAGTTTTAATTTAATACCAATTGCAAGATTTGAATATTTATTCTCAAGACAACATCGCATATCTATTAATTATAGCGGAAATGCTAACGAACCATCCTTCGATCAAATACAACCTGTAAGGGATGTTTCCAATCCAAATAATCCTATTGTTGGTAATCCTAATCTGCAGGCTGCATTTACACATACGATACGTGGAGATTACAATAACTATATAGCTAACTCAAAAGTGAACTACAGCCTTAATTTAAATGCTAATTTTACAGATAATGCAGTAATAAGAAATAACGTATTAATACCAGATTACTCTGTTACTCCTGTGCCTGGAAAAAATCAGCCATTAATTACTGAAACACGTTTTGTTAATGTTAATGGTGTTTATAGTTTAAATGGTAGATACGCTATAAGCAAGCAACTAAATAATAGGAAATACAATTTAGCGTTCCGTGGAAATGTATTTTATGACCACAGGATTTCTTTGTTGAGAGGCGACTTAAACGTAAACACTGTTAAGACGTTTTATGAAAGATTTGGTCCGAGGATCAGTCCTAATGAATGGTTAGAGTTCAATCCGTTCGTGTCTTATAATCACACGACTTCAGAAAATTCATTGACTGCACTGACCGGAAATACAACGAATACACTTGCTTTAGGTGTTGATGGCCGTTTTATATTTTTTGATTCTTATTTATTGAACTATAATGCAAGTAAAAATTATGTGAAAGGAATTAATGCAAATATTAGTCAGAATCCTTTTGTGGTAAATGTATCACTGGAAAAGGAATTGTTTGAAAGAAGAGGTAAAATTGGCTTACAGGTATATGATTTACTAAACCAGAATAACTTTATTAATCGAGATCAAAGTTCTGATGGTGGCTATACAGATACTAAAACAAATGCCTTAAGTCGCTATTTTATGTTACGTTTTAGTATGAGATTGCAGAAATGGGGTGGTGCAAAAGGCCAAAATGGTAGAGATGTTCGAAGAAGAGGAGACGGAAGTTTCTTCTAAGGCTGATTTTTTCTATATTCGGAGTATAGAATAACGAAACTAAAATACTTGATGAAAGGGAGTAAGCGCCTGTTGGTAATATTTGCCACTATAGCCGGACTTGTTGTACTGTTTTCAAAGTGTATGAATACAGACACGAATAAAATTGATGTTGCTTTGGTGTCTGATAGTACAATTGCTGGCACTAAAACATGTGTGCAGTGCCATAAAGGCATTTATGATAATTATCTGAAGAACGTTCACAACAATACTTCCAGACCTATTTCCGGCCATTCTCTTTTTGAGGGCGACAGTGCTGTGTCTACCTCATATAATTTTGATGAACATCTTAAAATTAAAGTGGATAAGCGGGACTCAGGAATGTTCCAGTCAGTTTATGTGGATGGGGAAAAGTTATTTGATCGCAAGTTTGATGTTGCTTTTGGTTCTGGAAAGGATGCGATAACTTATGGTTCCTGGAAAAGGAACAATTTGCAGCAAATGCAACTAACTTATTTTAGCGGGATAAAAAGCTGGGCAAACAGTCCGGGATACTTAGATCGCCGGATTTATTTTTCGCGTAATATTGGCTCCCGGTGTTTACAATGCCATGCATCTTATGCAGATGAAAAAATAGAGAAGAGCGGCACACTGATTACATCCCAGGAACTTGTCAAAACATCATTAGTTTATGGAATTAATTGCGAACGCTGTCATGGTCCTGCAGGTAAGCATGTAGCGTTCCATATCAGTAACCCAAATGAAAAGGTAGCCAAGTACATTACTTTATATCAATCTTTGTCTAGAAAGCAGAAAGTTGATGCATGTTCCATATGCCATTCAGGAAGTGACAGGCCAGTGATAAAGAGCACATTTGAATTTAAACCTGGAGACGATCTTGACAAATATTTAGATAAAAATTCTGTTGCTGAGGGCGATCCAGATGTGCATGGACAGCAGAATCAGATGTTGTCTAGTAGTCAGTGTTACATTAAAAGTAATGCGATGGATTGCAATACTTGTCACAGTACGCACGATACCAATGCAATAGGGTTAACTGCGTACTCCAAAAAATGTATGAGCTGTCATCAAGCCCCTAAACATAGTGATAAGACACTGGCTAATGCAATGGTGAAGACAAATTGTATTGATTGTCACATGCCTTTTAAGCAATCAAAAGTAATCAGTTTTAAATTGGCAGGGAAAAAAGGGGTAGATCCATATCTATTGAGAACGCATAAAATAGCTGTCTATTAAGAAAAAACATCATTAACTAAAAAACCCCACTGATAGATGGGGTTTTTCTATGGGGTGTCGGTTTAGCGACAATGTTTTTAAAATGAAAAGTCGTCGTTTTGTGCTCTTGCAGACACTACCTCATGGTTTTCTGAGTATTCGTAGCGTTTCTCAACAACGTCCTGATGATTTTTAATGTAATCTACAGTTTCATTAAGGCCTTCTGTAAACTTCTCAAAGTCCTCTTTATATAAAAAGATCTTGTGTTTAACGAAAACGCCATCTTCCAGTCTTTTTTTACTTTCTGTTAAAGTCAAGTAATAATCTCCTGATCTTGTAGCTTTTACATCGAAAAAATAAGTTCTCTTACCGGCTCTTACTTTTTTTGAGAAAACCTCTTCTCTCTCTTTGTTGTCAAATTCTCCCATGGTTGCTTTAGCTCTTGGTTTTGGTTCTGGTAAATATAAAGCAATAATTGTCAAAGTTCAAAATAGAAATTACACAGAATGGCTTTCTTCTTCCAATAATTGATTCTGATACATTTCGGCATATGCACCATCCAGCTTGAGCAAATCAGCATGTGTTCCCTGTTCTATAACACGGCCTTCATCTAATACTAGAATTTTATCTGCATTTTTTATAGTTGATATTCTGTGGGCAATCAGGATGCTTGTTTTACCCAACATAATCTTACCAAGATTAGTAAGAATTTCTTCTTCCGTGCGTGTGTCTACAGCTGAGAGACAATCATCAAATACGAGCAAGCCAGGTGATTTGATTAAAGCGCGTGCTATGGAAACGCGTTGTTTTTGGCCACCAGATAATGTTACACCCCGCTCACCAAGCATGGTTTCAAACTTGAGGTCGAAATCTATGATGTTCGCATATACTGCTGCATTTTTAGCAGCATTTTCTATCGCTTCATCTGTAACAGTATCTAAACCAAAAGCGATATTATTTCTGATCGTGTCTGAAAACAGAAATACTTCCTGAGGCACAAAGCCGATCTGATTTCGATAATTCTGAAGGTTTAAATCCTTCAGTGACTTTCCATCTATGCTAATATTTCCACCATCTATATCGTACATCCGCATCAACAAATTTGCTAAAGTTGACTTTCCGGATCCAGTTCTTCCGATAATGGCTACAAACTGACCCTGTTCTATCTTAAAGCTAACATTTTGAAGTGCTTTAATTCCTGTGTCAGCATACGTAAAACTTACGTTTTCAAAAACAATATTTCCTTTAAGGGTATTCTTTTCTCCAGTGGATGAAACAATGTCTGGGGGTAATCTTAAGAATTCATTTATCCGTTTTTGTGATGCTGATGCTCTTTGAATAAGGGTAGTTACCCATCCAAGCATGGAGACAGGGAAGGTAAGCTGATTAACATACACAATGAATTCTGCAATATTACCTGGGGTTATAGAACCGCTAATTACCTGTTTTCCACCAATATAAATAGTTAATATTGTGCTTAATCCAACCAGTAGAAGCATAGTAGGGTAGAAGAGCGCCTGTACTTTTACGAGACTCATGGCACTTTTTTTATAGCCCTCGCTTTCCTCTGCAAATACAGCTTTTGTATATTCTTCGCGAACGTAAGATTTGATTACCCGAATTCCGGAAAAGCGTTCCTGTACAAAGCTGGATAGTTTAGAGAGTTGTTCCTGGATCTGCTCACTTTTACGGTTGATCATCGTATTCACATAATAAATGACTACAACGAGAACAGGTAATGGGAGTAAACAAAATATGGCCAGCGTAACATTCACCGAGAACATTGCATAAATAACAAGCAGGAAAAGTACAGCTGTATTTATAGTATACATTATGGCAGGACCCACATACATTCTTACACGATTCACATCTTCTGTAGCCCGGTTCATCAAGTCGCCCGTGTTATTTCTTCTGTAAAACCCTAAGCTTAATTTCTGATAGTGCGCATAAATTTCGTTCTTGATGTCATATTCAATGTGTCTTGACATCAAAATAATAGTTTGCCGCATAAAAAATAGAAACAATCCTCGCATTAGGTATAGTACAAGTATGAGTGAGCCGAAATACAAAAGGCTATAACTAAATATGTTGTAAATAATCGTCCTGCGCTCAAATCCGTTAAAAAGTGCGTATGTGCTGATGTTATCTGTGATCAGATTAAAGGCGTGTCCAATTACTTGCGCAGGTATAACAGCGAATATATTAGAGATGATAACAAAGAAAACACCTGGTATTATCCACCATTTATATTTATAGAAGTATTTATTTAAAAAACGCAAGTGTTTCATGAGCAGACAAAGTTAGCCAAATCAAACAGTCTTTTTTTAAAGACTTCAGTTATTACAATGTAAATAATGTTTTTTTAACTAGTTTTGCACCATATCCGATAACAAACAATCTTATGTCTGATAATAGTTCTAGTTCGAATTCAGTTTTAGATCAAATTGGTGCCTCAGGGCATAAAAAGGTGGTTTACTGCAACGACCCGGACACTGGTTTAAGGGCAATTATCGCTATTCATGATACTACACTGGGCCCTGCTTTAGGCGGAACGCGTATGTGGAGTTATGCTACAGAGGCTGAAGCACTCGAAGATGTACTCAGATTATCTAGAGCAATGACTTATAAAGCCGCCATTACTGGTTTAAATTTAGGTGGTGGAAATGCCGTTATTATTGGGGATTCCAGAAAGGGCAAATCAGAAGCCATGATGAGAAGTTATGGTCGCTTCATTAAAAACCTTAACGGAGAATTTATAACAGCAGAGGATGTAGGCACGAATACAAAAGATATGGAATATATCCGTATGGAAACTACTCATGTTACAGGAGTTCCTGAATCTTTGGGTGGCGCCGGTAATCCTGCACCAACGACTGCGAAAGGTGTTTTTTTAGGAATAAAGGCCTGTGTTAAAGAAGTGTTCGGCACGGATATGCTGGCAGGAAGGTCGGTTGTAGTACAGGGTATTGGTAATGTTGGTGAGCACCTGGTAGAATTGCTAAGAGCAGAGAATGTGGAGGTATACATTAGTGATATCAATGAGGAGCGTCTTCAGCATGTTGCACGTACTTATAAGGCAAAGCCTATTTCTGCAGACAAAATTTTTGCTTTAAATGCAGATATTTATGCACCCTGTGCTTTAGGGGCAACATTAAACGATAAAACTATTAATAAAATGAATTTTGCCATTATAGCTGGTTCAGCAAATAATCAGCTTGCTGATGAGCAGGTGCATGGGCAGCTACTTTTGGATAAAGGAATATTGTTTGCTCCTGATTATCTTATTAACGCCGGAGGATTGATTAGTTGTTACTCTGAGTTAACAGGATACGGAAAGAAACGTACCAATCAACTTACAGAGAACATCTATAATGCAACTAGAGACGTAATCAAAATGTCCAAGAAGGAAAACATCCCAACGGTACTTGCCGCCAACAGAATTGCAGAACAAAGAATAATAGATATAAAAAAAATTAAATCATCATTTTAAATAAACAGGTAATTTACCAATCGTTCTTACATTCATGTTAAATAGAAGGCACTTAAGAATTAAAGCTTTGCAAAATATTTTTGCTTGGCAAATGACAGACAAAAGAGATCTCCCATCCGCAAAAAAGGCGTTGATGTTGAGTATTGACAACGTATATGAAATGTATATATGGATGCTCTCTCTTTTAGTTGAAGTTACAGAATACACAGGAATTGACGCCGATGAGCGTGCAAACAAACATCTGCCTACTGCAGATGATCTTAACCCCAATTTGAAATTACTAAACAACAAGTTTGTGTTGGTATTGAAGACAAATCCTGAGTTCGTTTCTTCAATACACAAGTATAGGATGAATTGGATGGCTGACCCGGAGTTTGTTAGAACAATCTTTAATACGCTTAAAGTAACACCCGAATACCTGGCGTATCTGGCAGATGAAGACAATAGTCTTGAGGAATCGAAAAATATTATCAAATTTATTTTCAGAAAGATTATTCTAAAAAGCCACAACATTATTCAAGCATTTGAAGACAAATTTATCAGCTGGTCTGTTGATAAAGAGGTAATGCAGGGTATGGTAGCTAAAACTTTTAAGAACTTTACTTCAGAAAATCCTGCTTCAAACAAGCTTACGCCAATAAGCCAGGATTGGGTAGAGGACAGTAAGTTTGTTGAGGACCTGTTCTTATATACCCTAAAAAATGATAAAGAGTATCAGGCTTACATCGCAGAACGAACAAAAAATTGGGATTCAGAGCGTATAGCCCTTATGGATACAATCCTGATGAAGATGGCAATTTGCGAGTTACTCAATTTCCCTTCTATTCCAGTGAAGGTTACTATAAATGAGTATCTTGATCTATCAAAAGATTACAGTACACCCAAAAGTAATTCCTTTATTAACGGTATCTTAGACAAAATAATGGGAGACCTTAAAAGGAATAACAACATTAAAAAAATTGGTCGCGGACTTATAGAAGAATAAATTATGAAAAAAACCTATTTATTGGCATTTGCTGTCTTAGCATTTGCATCTTGCAAAAACAATAACAAATCTGCTGCGGTAACTACTCCAATTGCAGATACTACAACAGCTGTGGGTACACATACACCTGTACAAAACCCTAACGGCGGTATTCTTACTTTTGCTGATAATGTACACAACTTTGGTACAATCAAAAAAGGTGAAATAGTAACCTATGCTTTTAAGTTGACCAATACAGGTAAAGAACCTATAATTATCAAAGATGCTCTTGCTACTTGTGGATGTACAGTTCCTGAAATTCCTAAACAACCAATTAAACCAGGCGAGTCTAGTGAAATCAAAGTTGTTTTTAACAGTGCAGGTAAACCAGTTGGTCCAATTACCAAACCTATTACCGTTTCATCTAATGCTGTGAACAGCCCTGTCCAAATTACTTTGGTAGGTGAGATTAAATAATAATTAAACTTTATACATAAAATATGTTATCAACAATAATTTTGCAAGCTGCTGGCGGCTCGAATATGCTGAGCACGCTTGTTCCAATGGTACTGATCATGATAGTATTCTATTTTTTTATGATCAGACCACAAATGAAAAAAGCAAAAGACCATAAAAAGCTGGTAGAAGATTTAAAAAAGGGCGATAAAATTGTTACAACTGCTGGTATCCACGGTAGGATAGTAGATATGAATGATACCACCTTCCTAATAGAAGTAGAAGGCGGAACTAAGATTCGTTTTGATAAAACTGCTATTTCTTTGGACGCAACTAAAGCCGCTGCGCCTAAAATAGACATCGTAAAGTCTTAATTATTCAATATAGGTTTACAGCCGCTTCATTATTTGGAGCGGCTTTTTTGTTTTAGTATTTTTGAGTACTTTACAACCATGGCCCTGATCAAGCTCACCAAGATAGAAAGAAAGCGTTTTCTGGCACTGATAACCTGTTTACTATTGGCTATTGGTGCATGGCTATTTATGGCTTTAAATAAGAAGTATGTTTATACATCTAAAACAGTACTTTTTTATAGAAATTTTCCACAAAAGCGTGCTTTTCATCCACTTCAGTCAGATACTGTCGATCTCCAGGTTGAAGGCACCGGCTGGCAGTTATTATTTGCCAGACTAAGGGTTAAACCGCAGTCTATTGCTATTAATCTGGAAAAATTAAACACCCGAAATTATATTCTGTTTACCGAACAGTTACGCCAGGTAAATGGACAATTGGAAACTTCCCAGAATATTATTTCAGTTAGCCCAGATACACTGTATTTTGATTTTACACAACGCACTGTAAAAAGAGTACCCTTAAAACTGATTTCCAATGTAACTTTCGAAAAGCAATTTGGAGTAGCTGATGATATAGAGATTATTCCGCAATATATCACTTTGTCAGGTCCAGAGGATAAGCTTAGGTCTATCAAGGAATGGCCAACTGATACCTTAGTACTTGATCATATCCAAAATACAAGTGTTTCAAGAGTTGGCGTTGCTCGCAACAGAATGAAGAACGTAAGTATTTTCCCTACTAGTGCTGAGGTTAAAGTGCCTGTGGATGAATTCACTGAGAAGACCATGGATCTGCCTGTAAAAATTCTTAACAATAAGGAATATTATAATGTTAAGCTTTACCCTAAAAAAGTGCGCATAACTTTTTTGGTGGCATTGTCAAAGTATCAACAAATCAATGAAACCTATATAGATGCTGTGGTTGATTTGAACGAATGGAAAGTTAATAATCACAATCAGCTAAGGGTTAATGTTGCACGCTTTCCTGATTTCTGCAAACTCATCAGTATAGTTCCTTCAAAGATTGATTTTATAATTGAAAAGTAAATGTTAAAGATTGGAATAACAGGCGGAATTGGAAGCGGTAAAACCACTATAAGCAGAATCTTTGAAACACTAGGTATCCCAGTTTTTTTTGCAGATACAGTTGCCAAAAGTATTATGGTTAGTGATGATGTTCTGATAAATGATGTTAAGATTGCCTTTGGCGAATTAAGTTATTTCAAAGACGGGGGTTTAAATAACAAGCATATAGCCGCTATTGTATTTAATGATGCCGAACAACTAAACAGGTTGAATTCGCTGGTTCATCCAGCTGTATTTAGGGCATTTGATGCTTGGGTTGCCAACCTGCCTAAAAGTGTTCCCTACATTTTAAAAGAAGCAGCATTATTATTTGAAAGTGGTTCTTACAAAATGAGCGACAAGAATATTCTTGTCATCTCACAGCAAGAAGTAAGACTTAATCGGGTAATGGTACGCGACAATGTTAGCGCGGATCAGGTACAGGCAAGAATGGCTAAGCAATTTTCAGATGAAAAGAAACTTGCTATGGCAGATTATCTAATAAATAATGACGAGTCCGTGTCCCTAATTACCCAGACAATGGCTCTTCATCAACAATTTCTCAACTTAAAAATTTAATGATTTTAGACGATTTTATAGTCATCGATAAGACAGGTCTTTTTTGTCGCCATGGTAATTTTTACCTCGATCCTAAAGAACCTACTACTTATGCGGTTATTTCTCATGCTCATGGTGATCACGCAATTGGAGGCCATCAACATGTGGTTTGCACCGAAGCTACCTCCCTTTTCATGAAGCATAGGTACCGAAAGAATGCTGGTAATCATTTTGAAATTTTGAATTATCATGAAGAATATAACTTAAATGGAGTAAAAATTAGTTTTATTCCTGCTGGTCACATCTTAGGTTCTGCTATGATACTACTTGAATATGAGGGAGCAAGATACCTATATACAGGAGATTATAAGCTCCAGCCAGATCAAACTTGCGAGCCTATAGAATTTACCCGCGCAGACGTGTTGATTACGGAAACCACTTTTGCTGATCCGGCGACCGTTCACCCTACTGCTGAAGAGGAAATACTTAAACTCAATTCTACAGAAAGTAATATCATGCTTGGGGCCTATGCTTTGGGTAAATGCCAACGGCTCATTCATTTAATTAGTGAGTTTTGTCCGAAAAAAAGAATTCTTGTTCATTTCAGCATGTTGCCTTTTGTAAAAATATATGAACAAATGGGGATAGACGTGGGTAAGTATGAGGTTTACGACAGAAAAATTATGAAAAACAATGACAATAATCTTATCTATATGGTTCCCCCAATGGTTTTCAATAGCTATTTTAAAGCTATTAATGTGGTTAGGGTATTTGCTACAGGCTGGAAGCAACGTCAGCAGGGTAATGCAATAGAATTGTATATTTCAGATCATGCTGATTGGAATGACATTCTTAAAACAATAGATCAAGTCAATCCTAGTCAGGTTTGGACCAACCATGGCAATGGTTTGGCGCTAAAAGAATACTACGGAAAAAAAAGTTTGATTGTGAAATTGCTTAACTAATGATTGAAGGGGTAGATTATTACTTTAACTACCATGGATTTATGGACTGTCTTGGGCTTACGTTAGCATTAAACTCCCCAAAGATAAAGGCAATAGAACGGCTGTTGAAACTTAATGGGAATGCCCTGAGCCAAAATAACCAATTAGCGCTATACCGATGCCACAAAGGACTGCAATCATCTTTTTCCTGCTTACTTTATGATCAACACTTGATTCAAACAAAATAGTGGTCGAGATGTGGAGAAATATACCGATTACGATACCCATAATGCGGTTGAAGTAATTTTCCATACCGCCTATAGTTCCATTACTAAGTCCGTAACTTACATAAAAACCCAGTGGCGCCATCAGTGCAAAAATGCTCACGTACATCACAATTTTTGCACGGCTGAAATGATTTTGCATTAGGATACTGGCCAGCGCAAAGGCTGCAGGTATATGATGGAGTGCTATTCCGTAGATCAATGCGTTGTGCTGATCTTTAGCCAAAGGCATACCTTCAAGAAAGGCATGCAAGCATAGACTGATCATTATTCCCCATGGAAATGCAGTGGTTTCATCATGTTTGTGTATGTGCCCGTGTTCAACACCTTCAGAAAATTGCTCAAGAAATATTTGTAAAAGAAAACCAATCAAAATAAAGATACCGATCTCTTCATGTTCTCCGCCGTGGTAGGCATCAGGTATCAGGTGTAGCACAGTTATCGCAAACAAATAAGCGCCGCTAAAGGAAAGAATTAGCTTTAATAGCTGAGATTTGTCGCTCTTCACCAAAAATATTGCTGTTCCTCCTAAAAAGGCGCACAGAAAAAGAATAAGTAATTTCCAGATCTCCATTATAATTTTGATTCTAGGGCTTTATAAATCCTGGATGTACAGAAACCAATTAATGTACCCAATATAGCTCCTGCCAACACATCTAAAGGGTAATGTACCCCAACATAAACCTGTGAAAAAGAAATTATAAAAGCCCATGCCAAAGCTAAAGGTAAAATTGCTTTCCATTTGTCATAGAAAACAAAGATTAAAAAAACGGCTATAGCAAAATGATTTGTGGCATGTGCAGATGGAAAACTATAGCCGTTACCACACTCAACCCGATGGATAATATCACTGGTCAATGTAAATTCATTGCAAGGCCTAATTCGCATTACTACATTCTTAATCAGCCTGGAAGCCACCAAATCTCCTATGGCAAAAGTAAATAGCAACATTCCTATAATGTACCAGCCTTTTCTTTTATACTCTTTTACACAAAAAATAACAATGAATAAGTAAAGCGGCGACCAAAAATAACGGTTTCGCAACATCGGTAATAACCAATCAAAGAAAGGATTGGATAAACCCCGATGGATACTCAGAAAGAGGTCCACATCAAATTGATGTAAGCTTTCTATCATCCCTTATGGCATACTAAGATTAAGCGGTCAGATTTACACTCGTCGAAAGCCTCCAACCCGTAATCTCCAAATATAGCACTGATCTTTAATCCTGCCTGTTTAAACATACGCTCAAAATCAAGTAACGTAAAAGCTTGAACGCGTTCTTCAAAAGCATAAGCTTTACCTTTATGCTCAAAGTTGATGTGCTTTATAATTTTACCTTCTGATACAAATTTATGCAGGTGAAACTCAATACCATCCATAGTTTTGGTTTCCTGATTAGTAAGGTTCTTCAGGATCTTCTGTGTATTAAAATAATCGATTACTAATGTTCCTTCAGCTTTCAAGCCTTTTCTGAATGATTTTAATGCATTCACATGATCTTTTTCCGATTCAAAATAACCAAAGCTGGTAAACATATTGAGCGCAATATCAAAGTAATTGATAAAAGCCAGCTTACGCATGTCGTGTACAAAGAAATGAAGGTTTTTCTTCTCAAATTGTTGTGCATATTTTATGCTCTGCTCTGAAAGATCAATTCCTGTAACATCATAGCCTTTCTTGTTCAAATAGATAGCATGACGGCCACGTCCACAGGCTATGTCTAATATTCTTGCATCTGCTACAGGCTTTAAATAGGCAGATAGGTTATCTATAAGATATTCAGCCTCCTCGTCATTCCGCTGACTGTAAAGTATATGGTAAAAAGGAGAATTAAACCAGTACTGAAACCATTTACGTTGCATAGAGCCCTATTTAGGATATATTTAAAAACAGACAAATATAGTATTTGTAATGCAATAGACATGATTTAGCGCCTCCTTATGTTATAATCTCTGCAAGTCTTGTTTTTTTCCTAATTTTGAAAAAACTAAAAGAATTGACTTTAATTAAATCTATCTCCGGTATACGGGGAACAATTGGCGGTATTGCAGGTAATGGTTTAACGCCAATCGATATTGTAAAATTTACAGCAGCATATGGTTTCTGGATCATCAGCAAAACCAATAATAGGAAGATAGTTCTCGGTAAAGATGCCAGGATATCTGGTGATATGGTCAATAACCTGGTAACCGGAACCCTGCAGGGTTTGGGAATAGAGGTTGTCGACTTAGGCCTATCTACCACGCCAACAGTGGAGATAGCTGTTCCCATGGAAAATGCAGGTGGTGGTATTATCCTAACTGCAAGTCACAATCCCAAACAATGGAACGCTTTAAAATTACTCAATGCAGATGGCGAGTTCATCAGCGATGCAGACGGTAAAGAATTGCTGGATATTGCTGAAAGAGCAGAGTTCGACTTTGCTGATGTAGATCATCTTGGGAAAGTTACGCATAACAATACCTACCTTCAAAGGCACATTGATGTAATACTGGCACTTCCACTTGTTGATGTAGAGGCTATTAAAAAGGCCAACTTTAAGATTGCTATTGATTGTGTTAACTCTACCGGAGGCATCTTTGTGCCAGCATTACTAAAAGCATTGGGAGTAGAAACTGTATATGAATTGTATTGTGAACCAAACGGACAATTTCCACATAATCCAGAGCCGCTTCCTGAAAATTTAACAGAGATTTCTAAGGTTGTGCAAAGTAAAAATGCCGACTTAGGTATCGTTGTTGATCCTGATGTAGACAGGCTTTGTTTCGTTTGTGAAGACGGGGCTATGTTTGGAGAGGAGTATACACTGGTTGCAGTTGCAGATTATATATTGAAGAATACACCTGGAAATTCTGTATCCAATCTTTCATCAACTAGAGCTTTGAGAGATGTTACTGAAAGATCTGGTGGTGTTTATAATGCAGCTGCGGTTGGAGAAGTTAACGTAGTGAATAAAATGAAGGAAACCAATGCCATTATTGGAGGTGAAGGTAATGGAGGCGTGATTTATCCTGAATTGCACTACGGCCGTGATGCCCTGGTTGGTATTGCTTTATTCCTTACACACCTTGCTAAATTTGGAAAGCAAATATCACTTTTACGTAAAAGCTACCCAGAGTATTATATTTCGAAGAACAAAATCACCTTAACACCGGAAATGGATATAGATGCCCTACTGGTAAAAGTGCAGGAGAAATACAACAATCAACCTACAAGTACCATTGATGGCTTAAAGATAGAGTTTGATAAGGAGTGGGTGCACTTGCGTAGGTCTAATACAGAGCCTATTATACGAATTTATAGCGAGGCAGAAAGTGAAACTGTTGCAGAGGGACTGGCTAAAAAGATTATATCAGACATCAAGGAAATATTAAAGCTAAATTAACATGAAGAGGATTTATTTGGATAATGCTGCAACTACCCCTTTAGATGCAGTAGTTATTTCAGAAATGATTGATGTCATGAATAATTACTATGGCAATCCCTCTTCCATACATGCACAGGGAAGGGAAGTTAGAACACTTATTGAACGAGCCCGTAAAACGGTATCAGGGTTGCTGAATGCTACTCCTGCAGAAATTTTTTTCACTTCAGGAGGTACAGAGGCTGATAATACAGCCATACGCTGTGGAATTGCTGCATTTAACATCAAACACGTAATAACCTCCAAAATAGAACACCATGCTGTAGAACATACTTTAAATATGTTAATAAAGGATGGTGTAATTGATAAACTCAGCTTTGTTAATGTTGATGCAAAGGGTAACGTCGATTTTGAACATCTGGAAGAATTGCTGAAAGGCAATGAGCGCTCCTTCGTATCGTTGATGCATGCCAACAATGAATTGGGTACATTAACTGATATGGAACGTGTGGGTGATCTTTGCGAAGCATATCATGCCATTTATCACTGTGATACGGTACAAACCATGGGTCACTATAAGCATGATGTACGTAAGCTCAAGGCACATTTTATGGTGTGCGCAGCACACAAACTTCATGGACCAAAAGGCGTTGGCTTTTTGTTTGTCAATCATACGGTAAAGATCAGTCCTATGATATTTGGTGGTGCCCAGGAACGTAATATGCGTGGGGGTACTGAAAATGTTTATGGTATAGTTGGACTAGCTAAAGCACTGGAGATCGCATATGCAGAAATGGAGAAACATCAGAAACAAATTCAGGGATTAAAAGATTATATGAAAGACAGATTGCTGAGCGAAGTCCCTGATCTGTTTTTTAATGGCGAGACAGCTGCCGACAAAAGTCTATACACGGTGCTGAACGTGTCTTTCCCGGCAATGGATATGGCAGATATGTTATTATTTAATCTGGACATCAACGGTATTTCAGCCTCAGGCGGAAGCGCCTGTTCCTCCGGGTCAAATATTGGTTCACATGTTTTAACCGCTATTGGTGCAGATCCAAACCGCCCATCGATACGTTTTTCATTTAGCAAGTACAATACAAAAGAAGAAATTGATTTTGTAGTAGAAAAAGTAAAACAGATTGTTGAGCAGAACGTAAACTTATAAGTTATTAAACAAAACTGATTACCAGTTGTTATTTAGGATATTATTTAATCCTTAAACTACCAATTATGGAAACTTCAAATAACAATGAGAAAAAGAAGACGGTTTTGCCAGAAACAGATCATGTAATAGAAAATGAAACCAGCGGAGAAACTTCTTCAATATCTGGTTTCAGTCGCTCAACGTTAAGTCATACACCCACTCGAAAAAACAAACCACTAGGTGCCAGTCATGAACCAGGTGTTATGCCGGGTAGCGAGTTATAGAAGGTCTAAACATATCAAATTGAACACAGTCATGAAATAGGCTGTGTTTTTTTATTTTTCCATAATTAAACCTATATTGTTTCCGTATTTTATTTATTAATGTTTTATTTGTATTGTGCTAAAACGTTTTACAGAATTAACCAAAATTAACCAAACATCTAGAGTTCTTCAAGAACTTCTGTGCACTGATAATTAAAATGAAATCTAACAACATGATTAAAAAACTATTAACTGTTGCAGCTTTAGTTGCATCCTTTAGTGCATCTGCCCAACTTGTGGGTAAGATCACAGACCCGGTTGAATGGATCAATCCTTTGATGGGAACGGCAAGTAGCCCATCCCTTTCTAATGGTAATACTTATCCATCAATTGCATTGCCATGGGGCATGAACTTCTGGACACCACAAACCGGTAAAATGGGAGACGGATGGGCATATACCTACGATGCAGACAAAATAAGAGGTTTCAAGCAAACCCACCAGCCATCGCCATGGATGAATGACTACGGTCAGTTTTCTATAATGCCGGTAACAGGTAAAAAACGATGGATGCAAGATGATAGGGCCAGTTGGTTCTCTCACAAAGCAGAGGTTGTTAAGCCATATTATTACAGTGTTTATTTAGCTGATGCAAATGTTACTACCGAAATTACACCAACAGAAAGAGCAGCACAATTCCGTTTTACATTTCCTAAATCAGAAGAGTCTTTCGTTGTTATTGATGCTTTCGATAAAGGATCTTACATCAAAATTATTCCTTCCGAGCGTAAAATTATAGGTTATAGCACCAGGCATGCGCACAAAATACCAGAGAATTTTAAAAACTATTTTGTAATCTACTTTGATAAGCCTTTCACCTCAGCTGAAGGATGGAAAGGTGCCGATCTTGCTAAAGGTGAATTAGAGTTCACAGCAGATCACTCAGGTGCCATAGTTGGTTTCAAAACAGAAAAAGGCGAGCAGATTACCATGAAGGTAGCCTCATCTTTTATCAGTATTGAGCAGGCCGAAATCTCTTTAAAAAGAGAAGTAGGCTCTGACAGTTTTAATGATACTAAAACTAAAGCAAAAGCAGTTTGGAATAAAACCTTAAGTAGGGTAAGCGTAGAAGGAGGAACAGTAGATCAGACACGTACATTCTATTCCAGTTTATACCGCACATTGTTTTTCCCAAACAAACTTTATGAAATTGATGCCAATAACAAGATTATGCACTGGAGTCCTTACAATGGTAAAGTGCTGCCTGGGTATATGTTTGCTGGTACTGGATTTTGGGATACCTTCAGGGCACTATATCCGTTCTTGAACTTAATGTATCCTTCAATTAATAAGGAAATGCAAGAAGGCCTTGCTAACGATTTCAAAGAAGGTGGTTTCCTTCCAGAATGGTCAAGCCCTGGTTATTCAAACATCATGGTAGGTAACAACTCTGCCTCTGTAGTTTCTGATGCTTACATTAAAGGAATGAGAGGTTATGATATCAAGACATTATGGGCTGCGGTTAAGAATGGAGCTGATAATGAAGGTCCTGAAGGAACCGGACGTACCGGTGTTCAATATTATAACAAGTTAGGTTATGTGCCTTACAATGTAAAGATCAATGAAAATGCAGCAAGAACGTTAGAATACTCTTATGATGATT
This sequence comes from Pedobacter sp. UYP24, assembly GCF_054057295.1. Classification (NCBI taxonomy): domain Bacteria; kingdom Pseudomonadati; phylum Bacteroidota; class Sphingobacteriia; order Sphingobacteriales; family Sphingobacteriaceae; genus Pedobacter; species Pedobacter sp. UYP24. The sequence goes on along the minus strand of NZ_JBSRZD010000003.1, from coordinate 87,646 downwards.
TTGCTATTTACCAATTAGGTAAGGCATTAGGTAAACCAGCATCAGAAATTGATATTTTCAAAAAGCGTGCAATGAACTACAAGAATCTTTTTGATCCTGCCAGCGGCCTTATGCGCGGTAAGAATGAAGATGGTAAGTTCCAGTCACCTTTCAATCCATTTAAGTGGGGAGATGCATTTACAGAAGGAAATAGCTGGCATTACTCATGGTCGGTATTCCAAGATATCGATGGTTTATCGAAACTAATGGGTGGTAAAGAGAAATTTGTTCAGAAACTAGATTCAGTATTCTCATTGCCACCAATATTTGATGATAGCTATTATGGTGGTGTAATTCACGAAATCCGCGAAATGCAAATTGCAAATATGGGTCAGTATGCACACGGTAACCAACCTATACAGCACATGATTTATTTGTATAATTATGGTGGTGCGCCATGGAAAACACAATATTGGGTGCGTGAAACAATGAACAGAATGTATAAAGCAACGCCTGATGGTTATTGTGGAGATGAGGATAATGGTCAGACTTCAGCCTGGTATGTGTTTTCTGCATTAGGTTTCTATCCGGTAACTCCTGCAACTGATCAATATGTATTAGGTGCTCCATTGTTCAGAAAAGTTACCTTAACACTTGAGAATGGTAAAGAAGTGATTATCAATGCTCCTGAAAACAGCGATACCAATCGTTACGTAGATATATTGAAATTTAACGGTAAAATCCGCACTCAGAACTGGTTAAGCCATTCTGAATTGCTAAAAGGAGCAAAGCTTGATTTCAACATGATTGCCTCACCAAATAAGGGTAGAGGTACCAATGAAGCAGATTTTCCTTACTCCTTGTCTACAGAAAAATAATCATTACGTTAGGTTTACTTAAAACTTAACTTCGAATAGCCCCTTTCATTAATTGGAAGGGGCTATTTTGCTTTTCCATATTTATCTTAAAAAGAGGTTGCTTTTTAGAAGTCTTTATCCTATTTTTATAAAAGACAGGGCAACTTGTCTACACAAGAAACCAAATGATTATTGTATGAACCGGAGGCTTATTTACTTAACGCTGGCGTTGCTGTGTATTGTATACATTATACAATCCTGTAACAATTCGCCTGTTCCGCAAAATACAGAGGAAGAATTACCGGATAGTATCAGCTATAATTTCCATGTAAGACCAATCCTTTCTGATAAGTGTTTTATCTGTCATGGTCCGGATGCCAATAAAAGAGAAGCAGGATTAAGATTAGATCTTCCTGATGAAGCTTTTAAAGCATTAAAGGATAATCCATCTGCCCATGCCTTAGTTCCTTTTAAACCCTCAGCTTCTGAAGTGTTTCTTAGGATTTCCTCTAAAGATTCTGCGATAATGATGCCTCCAAAGTCTTCCAACCTGAAATTAACCGCCTATGAGGTCGCGGTTCTTGAAAAATGGATCAAGCAAGGCGCCAGGTATGAAAAACACTGGGCATTTGTACCGCCCAAATCGCCCACTATACCAAAGGTGGTAAAGACCAATTGGGCAAAAAACGAGATCGATTATTTCATTCTTAAAAAACTAGAACAGAAACACCTGGAGCCTAATAATGAGGCTGATAAGGAAAGATTATTAAAAAGATTGAGCTATGATTTAACAGGACTGCCACCAACTATCCCAATGATGGACGAGTTTCTGGCAGATAACAGCAGTAATGCCTATGGTAAAATGATTGATCAGTTACTGCAAAGTCCTGCTTATGGAGAAAAAATGGCGCTTCACTGGTTAGATATTGCTCGCTTTGCTGATTCGCATGGTTACCAGGACGATAATTACCGGTCACAGTGGCCATGGAGAGATTGGGTAATTCATGCCTTCAATGAGAATATGCACTATGATCAGTTTATAAGCTGGCAGCTTGCTGGTGATCTTATGCCGAATTCCACTAAAGAACAATTACTGGCAACCGGATTCAACCGGAATCATAAGATTACAGAAGAGGGTGGCGTTGTTGATGAAGAATACAGAGTTGAGTATGTAACTGATCGTACCAATACATTCGGTAAGGCCATTATAGGCGTAACATTAGAATGTGCTCATTGTCATGATCATAAATATGACCCTTTTTCTCAAAAGGAATATTATCAGGTGTTCGCCTTTTTTAACAATGTAAAAGAAGTGGGAATTGAAAGCATTGTTGGAGGTCCGGAAACATACGCTAAGAAGCCGCTGATGGTGATCAGTAATGATGACGTGAAAAACATCCTAAGTTTTGTAAATAAGCAGGACACCAGCAGACTTATTGTTTCAGTTATGGGTGATCAGGATACGCTTAGGAAAACCTATGTACTCAACAGGGGTGGTTATGATGCACATGGTGAAGAAGTCACCGCAGGCACTCCTAAGTCGCTTTTAAGTTTCAGCGACAAATATCCTAAGAACAGACTTGGGTTAAGTCAGTGGTTATTTGATAAACAAAATCCGCTTACTGCAAGGGTTTTTGTTAACCAGATCTGGCAAGAGGTCTTCGGCAGAGGAATCGTAAAAACTTCTGGTGATTTTGGAATGCAGGGCGAACTACCAAGCCATCCTGAACTGCTGGACTGGCTTGCCGTTGATTTTATGAAACACAACTGGGACATCAAACGGCTTATGAAACAAATCGTTACTTCTGCCACCTACCGGCAATCGGCTGTTGTTACCCCGGAAAAGCTCAAGATTGATCCAGATAATATATTTATGGCCAGGTCTTCCCGCTATCGTGTGCCTGCAGAGATCGTTAAAGATGTAGTGCTGGCAAGTAGTGGCCTGCTGGTTAGAACCATTGGCGGACCAAGTGTTAAAGCTTATCAGCCTTCGGGTTTATGGGAGGGTGCAACATCCGGCCGCGGTCAGCTGGCCACCTATATACAGGATCATGGCGCAAGTCTTTACCGTAGAGGAATGTATAATTTTATCAAACGCACAGTGCCACCCCCTAACATGGGGATATTTGATGCCAGTAATAGAGATCAGTGTGAGGTGAGAAGAAATAGGACCAATACCCCACTTCAGGCATTGGTTATGCTAAATGACCCCACTGTATTGGAAGCCTCTCGAGTATTAGCCGGTAACCTATTGGAAGAAAAATCAACAACAGATGCAATGCTTATTAAAGCGTTTAGACTCATCGTTTGTCGCAAGCCAAGCGAGCAAGAAGAGCAAGTGCTTAGCGCTTATTATGTTGATCAGCTTAAAGTGTATTCAAAAAACAAGGATGACGCAGCTAAGGTGATTGCAGTTGGCGAATATCCGATGAATGATAAGGTGAACAAAATAAATTTGGCTGCCTTGATGGAGGTGGTTACGGCCATCTATAACCTGGAAGAAACCATAACAAGATCTTAACAATGGAGAAGGATATTTTAGAACATGGTTTAAACTTTAACAGAAGACGATTTTTATCAAGGCTAAGTCTTGGGCTAGGTAGCGTAGCACTCGGCTCTTTGCTGATACCAGATTTGTTTAGCGGCGCTATGGATGAAGCCGGATTACCACCTGGAATTCCTGATTTTGCACCCAAAGCAAAACGCGTTATTTACCTCTTTCAAAATGGCGCTCCTTCACAACTGGAAAGTTTTGATTATAAGCCCAAGCTGAGAGAAATGATGGGACAGGAATTACCTGCATCCATCAGGGCGGGGCAGCGATTAACTGGAATGACAGCCAATCAGGCATCGTTTCCATTGGTTGGCTCTTTTTACGATTTTAAACAATATGGAGAGTCCAGGGCCTGGATAAGCGACCTTTTTCCGCACACCGCTAAGGTAGTAGATGACATCTGTATCATCCGTTCTATGCATACGGAGGCTATTAATCATGATCCAGCATTAACGTTTTTTCAAACTGGGGCACAACAGGGCAACAGGCCAAGTATGGGTGCATGGCTCAGCTACGGTTTAGGTAGTGAGAATAAAAATCTACCTGCCTTTACTGTATTGTTATCACGCGGTAAAGGAAATGGTCAGGGGGTATATTCTAAGCTGTGGACTAACGGATTCCTTGATTCTACACATCAGGGTGTACAGTTTAGTGCTGGTGAAGACCCCGTACTATATCTTAAGGATCCTGCTGGGTTAAACCGTTTTGAACGTAGAAAGATGCTGGATAAGCTGGCAGAAATGAACACCATGTCTTACAAAGAGTTTGGTGATCCTGAAATCAATGCCAAAGTGCAGCAGTATGAAATGGCTTACAGAATGCAGACCGCTGTTCCGGAAATAACAGACGTTTCCAAAGAGCCGGATGATATTATAAAAATGTATGGGGCAGACTGTCTGGTTCCCGGAACTTTTGCAGCCAATTGTTTGCTGGCGCGTAAACTTAGTGAAAACGGTGTCCGGTTTGTTCAACTTTATCACCAGGGTTGGGATCAGCATGGCAACCTGCCTAATGAAATGGCTGGACAAGCTAAAGATGTTGATCAGGCTTCTGCCGCATTGATAACCGACTTAAAACAGCGCGGATTATTGGATGAAACTTTAGTGATTTGGGGAGGAGAGTTTGGAAGAACCAATTATAGTCAGGGTGCCATGACTAAAGAGAATTACGGTCGTGACCATCATCCCCGTTGTTTCAGTATCTGGATGGCCGGAGGCGGTATCAAACCAGGAGTCTATGGCGAGACCGATGAATTCGGTTACAATATAGTTAAAGATCCTGTACATGTGCACGATTTCCAGGCTACTGTATTACACCAGTTGGGATTAAACCACGAAAAATTAATTTTTAAACATTTAGGACGCCGATATAGATTAACAGATGTATCTGGAAAAGTAATAAATGACATTATTGCATAATATGGAAAGAAGAACTTTTATCAAAAGCGCAACTGTTTTTTCAGCAAGCTTTTTTATCGCTAAAGATATGCTGGCAAAACCAAAAGGACCAATATATGGACACAACAAAATGCAATACAGTATGGACGCAAAATGGGGACAGTTAAATCCGTCCATTAATCCAGTAAATGATTGCCATGAAATGGTTCAGGACGGTAAAGGCCGCATTATTTTACTTACTAATGAAACCAAAAATAATGTCTTGATTTATAATAAGTCAGGCAAACTACTGGAATCCTGGGGACATGATTTTCCGGGTGCCCATGGACTCACACTATCTAAAGAAAATGGTAAAGAATACCTTTTTATAACAGATACCAATCGCCATCAGGTTTACAAAACTACGCTGGATGGAAAGGTGATCATGACCATTGATTGTCCGATGGAGACAGGTCTCTATAAGAAAATTGAAGAGTTTTTGCCTACAGAAACTGCGGTTGCAGAAGATGGTAGCTTCTTTATTGCCGATGGGTATGGTCAGCAACATGTTTTTCACTATAGTGCTGATGGTAAACTCATCAGTCATTTCGGCGGGAGAGGTGAAGAAACCAAAAACCTGGATAACGCCCATGGTGTATGCATTGATAAGCGAAAAGGAAAGCCAACCTTATTGGTTACCGACCGTACGCGCAATTGCTTTAAAAGGTTTGATATGCAGGGTAATCTATTGGAGGTGATTGCATTGCCTGGTGCCTGTGTTTGTAGGGCAGTAATCCACAAAGATCATCTATATGCAGCTGTTCTGCGCTCGCCAGATCTTAATAAGGAAAATAGCGGCTTTGTAACCATTCTGGACAAAAATAATAAGGTGGTATCTAATCTGGGTGGCACAGCGTCTGTCTATAAAGATGGTGTGTTGCAGCCTATGGCACAAGCCGATAAGATCTTCGCTAATCCGCATGATGTTTGTGTAGATGATGATGAGAACATCTATGTAGCGCAATGGGCCTCCGGAAAAGTTTATCCCTATAAATTTACCCGCGTATAGCGTTCTATGAGATTGACCCTTAAAGGTTTTGCAGAAAACCTGTTACTGGCCGCTAATGTGCTTATTGTTTTCCTGCTGATAGCAGGAAGTAAAGTTGTCATTCCGGTGTGGTTAATGCCAATTGGCAGGATGCATCCTATGCTACTCCATTTTCCTATCGTACTGCTAATGCTGGCAATGGTACTTGAATTTTTCAGGTTCAAAACCATATACGCCAAAGAATACCTTTACCAAAGCTTCACGTCTGGCCTTTTGCTTACCTCTGTTGTGTTTTCTGCTATAACAGTCATCATGGGATTGTTCTTGTCTAAAGAGCCGGCCTATGGCGGTTCTCTGCTTAGCTTGCATAAATATACAGGAGCTAGTGTGGTATTTGTTGGCTCATTGATCTATTGGTGCAGAAATGCAACCTGGTATAAAACTGCAGCCGCAAAGTCTGGAGCAGTCTTGTTAACGTTCTTGTTAATCATAACGGGCCATTATGGAGCAACACTTACTCATGGAGATAATTTTGTACTGGAACCGGTAAGCAAACCAAAAGCAATACCTAAAGTTCCTATAGATCAAGCAAGAGTGTTTGAGGATGTGATATTGCCTATTTTTTCTCAAAAATGTCTAAACTGTCACAACCTGGAAAAAGCCAAAGGTGGTTTGGTACTTGCAGATGCACAATCTATTATAAAGGGTGGTAAAACCGGACCATTGTATGTTGCGGGTAATGCCCAGATCAGTCTGTTGTTACAGCGCATTCATCTTCCAATGGATGAAAAGAAACACATGCCACCTAAAGATGAGGCACAGCTGAGCGACGCCGAAATGGCCATCCTTAAACTTTGGATCCAGCAAAATGCAGAGATGAAGAATAAAGTACTGGAACTTGCAGAAACTGACTCTTTAAGGATTCTGGCAGCAACTTACCTTACACCTGTTGATACAATTGTAGATGAGGAAGAAGATTATGATTTTAGTGCGGCAAATGAAGAAGATATTAAGAAGTTAAATAACAATTACCGTGCAATATCTCCTTTGGCTAAAAACTCTCCGGCTTTATCTGTTACTATTTTTAATAAGGAAAGCTTTAAGTCAGGTATGCTTAAAGAACTGGAACCCATACGTAAACAAATCATTACTTTGAATTTAAGTGGTATGCCAGTTGCAGATGAAGACCTAAAGCAAATCAGTGAGTTGAAGAACCTGAGAAAGCTAAATCTTAATTTTACAAAAGTAAAGGGCGGCGGATTAAATTACCTTAAGAAGCTATCATTGCTGCGTTCGTTATCGCTTTCAGGTACTGATGTAACCTTTAAATTTATTAATGAATACGCAGCTAAAAGTACTATTAAACACCTCGCTTTATGGGAAACAAATTTGAGTCCGGCAGAAATTAAACAATTGCAAAAGCAATACAATAAGATCCTTATTGTTGGCGGTTTTGATGGCACAGGCCATTTTTCATCTAAGCTAAATCCACCAAAGCTTAATGTAGAATCCAATCTGTTTAAACAAGCCTTCAACTTAGAATTGAAGCATGTTATTAAAGGGGTGGAGATTAGGTATAGTTTGGATGGCTCAGATCCTGATAGTTTAAAAGCAATGCTTTACAAAGATCCTATTCCTATAAGCAGCAATGTGGTGCTCAAAACAAGGAGTTATAAGAAGGGCTGGATCAGTAGTGATCTGGTGGAGTTTCCACTGTATAGAAGCAGCTACAAGCCAGATAGCATTAGCAATATACTGCTTCCTGAGGAGAGCCTTAATGGAGGAAGAGCGCCAGCATTAATAGACGGTCAGCTAGGAACTGTCAATATTTTTCAGGTTAGATGGGCTGGGTACATCAAAAACAATATGGAAACCCTGATGCTATTTAAACAACCCGTTTTGGTACAGTTGGTAGGACTAAATGCCATTCGCCATTTGGAGAATAAGGCGCTATTACCGCAGTTGGTAGAAGTGTGGGGCGGTAAAGATTCAAAGCACTTAAAACTGTTGGGAACCAAACGTCCTGCAGCGGCAAAAAAGGGAGATCAGCCACTTATCGTAACGATGGAGATATCCTTCAAACCGCAAATGCTATCCTGTATTAAGCTGGTAGCAAAAACATTTAAGAAACTGCCCGATTGGCATCCAGACAAAGGAAATCCACCGGTATTATTTGTTGACGAGATTTTTATCAACTGAGGCTTTTGTTAGATAACGAATCACTATTTTTACAGGAGTGAAACCAAACAAACTGTTTTTTAATGTTCTTCTTCTTACCCTTTTTTACTGCTCGGCATTAGCGCAGCAAGTAGACAAGGTGATTAAGATGACGGCCTATAAGTCCTATTACTCCTACCAGGTTAAAAACCCATTATACGTAACTTATACACTTTCTAAAGGCGGTGGCGATTGTAACCGCGCAGCTTTTAGCTTTAAGAAATGTGATGAGAAGACGGCTGGAGATGCTGATTATTCCGGTACAGGGTATGACAAAGGTCATTTAGCCAACGCAGAAGATTTTGCTTATGATTGCAATTTAGATAAGGAAACTTTTTGTTATTACAACTGTGTACCTCAAACCATTAAGTTAAATCGCGGTATCTGGAAGCAGTGGGAAACTAAGGTACGGGAGCTTTCGCAACAGCAGCCTATATTTATAATTGCAGGTGCGATTTATAGCGATAAATTATTGAAACCGGGCCATAGCGTAATCAAACCAGATTACTGTTATAAGATCGTGGTAGATCCGCCCACACATCACATTTTATATTGCCTGCTATTTCCTAATGATGACAGTGGCAATGTACAGGAACTTACCTTAGTGGAGCTAAAGGCAAAGCTTCCTTACCCTTTAGTGCCTTAAAATTGAGTTCCTAATTTTTTACCATATTAAGAAACAAAGCCAGCTTGTTTTTCATCTGTCTACGGTCCACAATAAAATCAAGGAAACCATGTTCCAAAACAAATTCTGCAGTCTGGAAACCTTTAGGTAAGTCTTTCTTGATGGTTTCTTTAATTACACGCGGCCCAGCAAATCCAATTAATGCACCTGGCTCTGCTATATTTATATCACCCAACATGGCATAAGAGGCAGTAACACCACCGGTAGTAGGGTCTGTTAATAAAGAAATATAAGGGATTTTAGCCTGACTCAACAACGCAAGCTTAGCAGAAGTCTTGGCCATTTGCATTAAAGAAAATGCAGCTTCCATCATTCTTGCACCACCAGATTTGGAGATCATCAGAAATGGTATCTTATGTTTTATAGAATAATCAATTGATCGTGCAATCTTCTCACCAACTACAGAACCCATGGAACCACCAATAAAACTAAAGTCCATACAGGCAATAACCAAGTCTTGCCCGTTAATCTTACCATGCCCAGCTCTTATCGCATCCCTCAATCCCGTTTTAGCCATACTCTCTATAAGTCGGTCGGCATAAGGCTTGGTGTCTGTGAAATGAAGCGGATCGCCTGAAGTCAGGTTGCCAAATAGTTCAGTAAATTCATTATTATCAAAAAGAACCTGAAAATATTCTTTACTTCCAACCCTTAAATGATAATCACAGTACTGACAAACATATTTGTTCTCCAGTAAATCTGCGGTATGGAGTGCTTTCTTACAATTTGGGCACTTGTTCCATAAACCGTCCGGTGCTTCCTTCTTTTCTTCGGTAGTAGTACTTATACCTTTTTTTTCTCTCTTAAACCAAGCCATGTTATTTCCTGAAAAATGCGAGTACAAAGAAACGAAAAAAATCTATACTATGCGTTTCCAGTGAAGTAGTTTATATCTGCATCCTCCAATATGTAAAATAGTGGGGCGCAGACTTGTGCAAAGCGATTATTTTCAATAACTTCGGCCCACATTAAAATATTAAAGATGAGTTTAAAAGGCTATAAAGGCGTAATTTACGGAGATGCCGTTCAGGAATTATTTGAGCAGGCTAAAAAACACCAGTTTGCACTACCTGCGGTAAACATAACGGGAACAAATACCATTAATGCGGTAATGGAAACTGCTAAAGCGGTTAATTCACCTGTAATTATTCAGTTATCAAATGGCGGTGCACAATTTTACGCTGGTAAAACCCTAAATAACGATAACCTTAACGCATGTGTTCTTGGTGCAGTTTCTGCAGCTAAGCATGTACATTTATTAGCTGAGCATTATGGCGTTGCAGTTATCCTGCATACAGACCATGCAGCTAAAAAATTATTGCCATGGATAGATGGATTGTTAGATCATGGCGAAAAATTCTTTGCTGAAACTGGCAAACCATTATTCTCTTCACACATGTTAGACCTTTCAGAAGAATCTATCGAAGAAAACATGGAAATCTGCGTTAAGTATTTTGAGCGCATGGCGAAAATGGGAATGACTATCGAGATCGAGCTTGGTGTTACAGGCGGTGAAGAAGATGGTGTTGATAACAGCGATGTAGACAGTTCTAAATTATATACTCAACCATCTGAAGTGGCTTATGCTTACGAAGAATTGAGTAAAGTAAGCGATAAATTTACTATTGCTGCTGCATTTGGTAACGTTCACGGTGTATATAAACCAGGTAACGTTAAGTTACAACCGGTTATCCTTAAAAATTCTCAAGACTATATCAAAGAGAAAAAAGGGTTAACTGCAGAGAAGCCAATTAACTTTGTATTCCATGGTGGTTCAGGTTCTTCACAAGAAGAAATCAGAGAAGCCATTTCTTACGGTGCTATCAAAATGAATATCGATACGGACATGCAATGGGCATTCTGGGAAGGTATTTTGGATTACTATAAAGCAAACGAAGCTTATCTTCAGGCGCAAATTGGTAATCCTGATGGAGATGATAAGCCAAACAAAAAATATTATGATCCACGCGTTTGGTTGCGTAAAGGCGAAGAGCAATTTGTTGCCCGCTTAAAGCAAGCATTTGAGGATTTAAACTGTAAAGACGCCAGCGATAAAATCTAATCAAAGCTCCTTACAAACAATACAGGCGTTACAGGAGTTTATCTTGTAGCGCTTTTTTTTATTCTTGTCTACTGATTAAACGTACTCCTCAATCCCAGTAAGAAATTAAATGCCCATGGAACCATTAAAAATCATAAAGATCACAACAAAGGAAGAACTGGAACAGGCTTTTTTTATCAGAAAGATTGTCTTTGTAGAAGAACAGAACTGTCCACCAGAACTGGAATGGGAAAATGAAGAAGAATCTGTCCATTTCCTGGCAACGCTTAATCAACAACCTGTTGGGGCATGTCGGTGGCGCAAAACAGAACATGGGTATAAGCTCGAGCGCTTTGCGGTATTGAAAGAATACAGAGGAAAAAGGGTAGGACAGGCGTTAGTCGCAGCAGCACTGGCAGATTTACCTGAAGATGCGCATTATATTTACCTAAATGCTCAGCTGGACGCCATAGGATTATATGCAAAGTTTGGCTTTGCCGCCGAAGGCGATCAATTTGAAGAAGCAGGTATACAACACTTTAAAATGGTAAAGAAAGTGTAGCAAAATCTATCGCCTCTTGCCATTTTTCCATGTTGAGCTTCAACACCTCACCTTTACTTTCTAAATAGGCGATCACATCTTCCGTGGCCATGTTTCCTGTGAGTTCATCTGCTGCCATCGGACAGCCGCCAAAGCCTTTCAAGGCACTATCAAACCGCCTGCAGCCAGATAAATAGGCCGCATCTATCTTTTCTAGTCGCAAGCTCGGTGTGCTGTGCAAATGAACACCAATCTCAGTAGCAGGAAAATCATTTAACAAAGCAGGCAATATTTGTTTAATCTTTTCAGGTGTAGAAACTCCTGTTGTATCTGATAATGCCAAAATACTCGCTCCAGCTTGTACCAATTCCTGAGCCCAATGCGAAACAATTTCTTCGTTCCATTCGTCGCCATACGGATTTCCAAATCCCATGGATAGGTAGATTACAGCCTGCTTACGGGAAAGATCACAAAGCTCCAGTATACGTTTTACAGTCTCCATTGATTCCTCAATACTTGAGTTTGTATTCCTTTGTTGAAAGGTCTCAGAGATGGAGAATGGAAAACCCAGGTAACTAATCTCCTCATGCAATATCGCAGCTTCAGCACCCCTTATATTGGCTACAATGGCTAGCAGTTTAGACCTGCTTACAGTTAAATCCAGTTTATTTAAAACTTCTTGGGTATCCTTTAACTGAGGGATTGCTTTTTCAGAAACAAAGCTACCAAAATCAATGGTATCAAAACCCACCTGTAGCAGTAAGTTAATGTACTTTGCCTTAAGATCCGTATCAATAAAATGATGGATACCCTGCATGGCGTCCCTTGGGCATTCTATTAATTTTAGTGAATCATGAAGCATAAAACTGAAGTATATTTCTGATCAAATATAAGCAATCCCATGAATGGAAGTGCATAAAAAAAGGCACCCGATTTGGATGCCTTTTAAAATTCTATATTTCTTTTTTTTACTTGGTTTCTTTACCGCCTAAGTCGATAACGATAGGAGTAGAGATACAAAGTGATGAGTAAGTACCAATGATACGACCAATTAACAATGCGAATATAAACCCACGGATGCTATCACCTCCAAAAATGAAGATCACCAATAGTACGAAGAATACAGTCAACGAAGTTAGGATGGTACGACTCAATGTACTGTTCAACGCGAAGTTGATTAGTGTATTGCGCTCTTCACCATGTAGGTCTTCTTTACCCGCTTCTTTCAGACGCTCACGGATCCTGTCAAATACAACAACTGTTTCCGTCATGGTATAACCCATTACCGTTAAGATCGCTGCAATGAAATCCTGTCCAATCTCTAAAGAGAATGGCATTACACCATCTAATATGGTGTAGAAAGATAATACCATCAGCACATCATGGAACAATGCGATAACCGCACCCAATCCATATTGCCATTTCTTAAACCGAACTACGATGTAGATAAACATGAATAAACAAGAGATCAATACTGCATAGAATGCACCATTAACAATATCGCTGGCAATAATAGGAGTTACCTTTTGCGAGCTTACAATCTCATACTTATTACCCATTGGGTCAAGACCTTTTTTCAAAGCATCTTCAACCAGTTTATCAGTAGTTGTGTTTTGATCTTCAATGTGGTAAGTAGTAGTGATTTTAACCTGGCTGTCTTCACCTGCAGTTTTAACCTCTGGTGTTTCATTGCCAAATACAGGATTTAATTTTGCTTTAAGATCTTCCGTATTTACACCCTTATCGAAGTGAACTAAATAAGTTCTACCACCTTTAAAGTCTACACCAAGGTTTAATCCGCCATTCTTGAAATAGAAAACAGCTCCTAGGATAATGATAGCGGTAGAGATGATGTAGTATGTTTTACGGCGACCAACAAAGTTGAAGGCTACGTTTTTGAATGCATTACGCGTTACACTGTTATCAAATGTGATTTCTGATTTGCCTTGTAACATGGAATCAAATATTACTCTTGAAACCGCTACAGCAGCAAAAAGAGAAGAAAGGATACCGATACATAAAGTAGTTGCGAAACCTTGAACAGGACCGCTACCAAACACATAAAGAATTGAACCCAATATGAAAAGGGTAACGTTACTATCAATGATAGAAGGCATTGCATGTTTGAAACCTTCTTTAACAGCTATTGCAGTCGATTTACCTTGAGCAAGTTCCTCACGGATACGCTCAAAGATAAGGATGTTCGCATCCACCGATAAACCGATGGTTAGTACAATACCAGCAATACCAGGAAGTGTCAACACCGCACCTAATGAAATTAAGGTACCAATGATGAAGAATAAGTTTAATAACAAGGCAAAGTTGGCAACCCAACCAGCTTTATGGTAATATAAAGCCATAAAGATCAGGATTACAACAAAGGCAATCACGAAAGAGATCAAACCATCATGAATGGCCTGAGCACCTAAAGTCGGACCAACCACATAACTACCTGCAATACGAGCAGGAGCAGGTAATTTACCAGCTTTAAGGATGTTTGCTAAATCTTGAGTGTCATTAACTGTGAAGTTACCGGTAATTGATGAATTACCACCAGAGATCTCATCCTGAACAGTAGGAGCAGAATAAACGGTGTTATCCAATACAATAGCGATCGCTTTCTTATTGTTTGCATCAGCAGCAGCTTCCGCAGTAATTTTTTTCCATTTAGCAGCACCTTCACCAGTCATCCTCATGGTTACCTCAGGCTTGTTGCCTTGCTGAAAATCAGCACGGGCATCTGCTATCGCATCACCACCCAAATCAGGCTTACCATCAGTAGAAGTTACTTTAATCGCATAAAGCTCAAATATTTTAGCATTACCGCCACCTGCAGGTATACCAAGATCAGCAGCTTTAACACTCCACATGAATTTCATGCTCTGAGGAATGATACCGGCAATCTCAGGTCTTTTAAAGAAGGCGTTTACTTTAGCTGTATCTTTTTGAGCTACCCAACCCACAACAGCACCCGGACGCAGTTGTTGCTGACCGTTCTGTCCCTGATAGGTAGGGATGTTCAATACCGCAAACAAAGGGTTCTTTGCCATTGCATCAGTTCTAAGTGCTGCAGTATCTTTAGGGTTTTTACTTTTAGCTAAACCAGCTAATTTACTTCCTGAAGCAGCAGTTGTATCACTAGCAGCTTTAACAGTATCTGTTGATTTTAAAGTAGCAGCAAGGGTTTTGTTGATGTTTTCGAAAATAGGATATACTTCCTGACTTTCGTAAACCTTCCAGAACTGAAGTTCTGCAGATCCTTGTAGCAATTTATAAACACGTTCTTTATCTTGTACTCCTGGCATTTCAATCAGGATACGATTGGTACCTTCTTGTTTTTGCATGTTCGGACTTACTACACCGAAACCATCAATACGGCTTCTAATGATGATAAATGAACGATCGATTGCGCTGGTAGCTTCTTTAGATAAGTAATTTTTTACTTCACTATTAGTAGCATCAGGCTTTAAGATACTTGCATTATCCTGATTAGAAAAGAAATCAGCCAGTTTTACATTTGGCGAAAGCTTCTCGAAATCATTTACAAATAGATTGATATAATCTTTACCTCCTGCATTTAGCTTGGTTTGTGCACTAGACAACGCCTGATTAAAGTTTACATCATCAGTGTTATTGGCTAAAGATTTAACCAATTCTGATAACGATATCTCCATCGTTACGTTCATACCACCTTTAAGGTCTAGTCCAAGGTTAATTTCTTTTCCTTTACAGAACTCATAATCAAATCCGAAAATAGGATAAACTTTAACATTGGACATGGAATCCAAATAAGCTTTCTCTTTTAGAGGATCACCTTTGGCGTACGCTTTTGCGTCATTTTCAACCTTTGAAGTAACAAAGTTGAATGAGAGAGAATACACACAGACAATACATAATAGTATTGCCATAAATTTAATAAAACCTTTACCCTGCATTTTTTGTTTGTAATTATTAGTCTATATCAGCTATATCTTTTTTTAACAAGTCGGCAAATCTAATTATTTTTTTAATTAATAGACCACGTATTCAATTTTTTATTATGGGCGCTAAGTTATTTTCGCTCAAGGGTAGAAAACGTAAAGCTGATGTTGTGTTTTTCGTCTGGCAAGTGCGTTTCTGAAGCAGTTTCTGCCCACAAATCCATATTAATTTCAGGAAAATAAGCATCTCCATCAAAGCTTTGATGCACCCTGGTCAAATAGATCTTATCGGTCTTTGACAGGGCCATTTTATAGATTTCTGCACCACCTATTATGAACACTTCTTCATCCCCTTCGGCAATTTTTAATGCCCCTTCAACGGAATTCACGACCTCTGCACCTGCTATCTTTAAATCCTGATCTCTGGTGATCACGATGTTACGTCTGTGGGGTAGGGGCTTTTTGATGGAGTCAAAAGTTTTACGCCCCATTATAATGGTATGTCCTTTTGTTATTTCTTTAAAATGCTTTAAATCTTTAGGCAAATACCAAAGTAACTCATTGTTTTTTCCAATGGCATTGTTCTCCGCAATGGCTACAACTGCTGTTACTATCATATCGCAACTTGTGCTTTAATGTGTGGATGCGGCTCGTAATTGCTTAGTGTGAAATCCTCAAATTTAAAATCAAAGATGTTTTTTACTTCCGGATTGATGTGCATAAGCGGTAGTTGATGCGGCTCGCGACTCAATTGCAACCTCGCCTGATCAATGTGGTTATTGTATAAATGAGCATCACCAAGCGTATGCACAAAATCTCCATATTCCAGTCCGCAAACCTGGGCTACCATCATGGTCAGCAAGGCATAGGATGCAATATTAAAAGGCACACCCAGAAAAATATCTGCACTGCGCTGATACAACTGGCAACTTAGCTTACCATCTGCTACATAGAACTGAAAAAAGGCATGGCAGGGTGGGAGTGCCATGTTTTCAATCTCTGCCACATTCCAGGCAGAAACAATGATCCTTCTGGAATCCGGATTGTTTTTAATGGTTTTAATGATATTGGTAATTTGATCAATATGACCGCCATCAGGCTTAGGCCATGATCGCCATTGCGATCCATAAACCGGACCAAGGTTTCCATCGGCATCAGCCCATTCATCCCATATCTTAACCCCGTTGTCTTTAAGGTATTTAATATTGGTATCACCACTAAGAAACCAAATCAATTCATGTATAATAGATTTCAGGTGCAGCTTTTTGGTGGTTACCATCGGAAAACCTGCTTGCAGGTTAAAGCGCATTTGATACCCAAAAACACTAATAGTACCGGTACCTGTACGGTCATGCTTTTGAGCACCTTCGTCCAGCACATGCTGCATTAGATCTAAATATTGTTTCATTTATAACCTGATATTAGTAGAATTCAAAAGTAAGGAATTATAAACTGAGATTATGGACTATGGACCATTCCTTTGCATAGCTCCTGCCATTTTCCACCCTTGCCGCTGGCTCAATGAAGGTGCCTGGTGTTAGCGTCTGACCAACTATCGCTGCCGGGTTAAACTTCTTGCTGTTGTAAATGGTTTGTATGTTTTCATATTTGCTGAAGTACCCCAATCCCATTGCAACCACACATAAGCACCCTTCAGGTGCGGAGAAGCTGAACGCTTTGGCTTCGATCGTTTGCTGCATGTCTGTCACGGAGAATGTCTGTAATTCATAATGCCGGGTCAAACTTTGCTCAAGAACCACATAACATACACAAACCGATATTTCACAATAATTCGTGTTTTTTGGAAATTTCAATTGCTCAGGAATATTAAATTGAGGAATGGTAACCTTTAATATATTGTCCTCTTGTGCAATGGTCGGCGTTTCCCAGAAGAAATTTGAAAACAAGGAATTGATGTTGAATTCAAACCCCTTTAATTTATTAAAACTACTGTCGTCGAACGCGTATGTTTTACTGGCCTTATTAAAACAATGTTGCATAATATCGCGATTTACAGTTGTAAGCCGGTTAACCATCCCGCCATCCTGAAAATTAGCGTTTATAGCATAAAGTTTTAAGCGAAGAGCGAGCCCCAGAGCGCTGGCATTTCCAAATATGCTGGCGGCTGTTTTAGAAGCTTCTGTTTGCTTAACTTCAGTAGGGGCGGTTTGCAAAATTGTTTTTCCGTTCTTACCTTTTTTGGTTACCAGGTTGCCTATCAGGCCCGTTAATTGTTTTCCATCCAATATTGCCATTTCTTCATTTCTTTAATAAGTTAACTCTGCGTGTACTTCGCTCTGGTTCAAGTTTGGTTCAAGCCCACTATCAGTTTATTGTCAAACCACAGTGAGTCCACGTTTTTCCCGGTAAAACGTGGACTCACTGTGGGCTCACTGTGGCCTCAAGGTGGACTCACTTAGAGTAAGCACTTGACCCCGATCGAGCGGTAATACCCTGTAGCTGCTCTACAAGCATGGGCTAAATTAACTATTTTACATGAAATGTGAAAATTAGAATATAGGCGGATTGATATCTCTATTTTAAATTGGTACAATCTGATTTTAAAGTGCAAAAGGCTAAGCACTTTTTTAGCAAAAATCTTAAACAATCGTAAAAACAGGGTGTTGTCAGTTCGGTTAAAAAGACTAACAAAAAAACATGAGCAAAAAAAACTCACCTCCTAAAACCGGTACCGAAGCAGCAATAGATAAAAAGTTGGTGCCTCAGCCTGAAAATGATAAAACTGAAAAGCTGATGCCGCATACAGCGGATGCTACTGATGAATTGATGACTACCAATCATGGGGTAAAGATCAATGACGATCAAAATTCCTTGAAGGCTGGAGAACGTGGCGCTACTTTGCTTGAAGATTTTATCCTAAGGGAAAAAATAACCCACTTTGACCACGAACGTATACCTGAACGTATTGTACATGCAAGAGGATCAGGAGCACATGGTGTTTTTAAATTATATAAATCTCAGTCTGCCGTAACTAAAGCACAGTTTTTGAATGATACGGAAATTGAAACACCCGTGTTTGTGCGTTTCTCTACCGTTGCCGGATCCCGTGGATCAACAGATTTGGCAAGAGATGTAAGGGGTTTTGCGGTTAAGTTTTATACCCAGGAAGGAAATTTTGATTTGGTGGGTAATAACATGCCTGTATTCTTTATTCAAGATGCGATGAAGTTTCCAGACCTGGTGCATGCGGTTAAGCCTGAGCCTGATAATGAAATGCCACAGGCAGCGTCTGCTCATGATACCTTCTGGGATTTTATTTCCTTAATGCCAGAATCTGCACACATGGTGATGTGGACAATGAGTGATCGCGCAATACCACGTAGCTTAAGAATGATGGAGGGATTTGGTGTGCATACTTTTCGTTTGATAAACGAGGCAGGTGAAGCATGCTTTGTTAAATTTCACTGGAAACCACTTTTAGGTGTACATTCTGTAGCGTGGGATGAAGCACAGAACATCTCCGGTAAGGATTCTGATTTTCACAGGAGAGACCTTTGGGATGCGATTGAATCTGGCGCATTTCCTGAGTGGGAGCTGGGTGTACAGATTGTTTCTGAAGCGGATGAGTTTAAGTTTGAATTTGATCTCCTTGATCCTACTAAGTTGATACCTGAGGAGTTGGTTCCGGTACTTCGCATAGGCAAAATGACATTGAACAGAAATCCTGATAATTTCTTTGCAGAAACAGAACAGGTGGCATTCCACGTTGGGCATATTGTGCCGGGAATTGATTTCAGTAACGATCCACTAATGCAGGGCCGGTTGTTTTCTTATACAGATACGCAACTGATTAGGCTTGGCGGACCAAATTTTCATGAAATACCGATCAATAGACCAGTAGTACCTGTCCACAATAACCAGCGCGACGGGCACATGCGGCAGACCATCAATAAAGGTAAGGTAAGTTATAATCCCAACTCGTTGGGTAATAACGATCCAATGCAGGTTAAAGCTGCAGATGGAGGATTTACCAGTTACGCAGAACGAATAGACGCTAAAAAGATTAGGGCAAGAAGTAAGAGTTTCTTTGATCATTTTAGTCAGGCAACCTTGTTCTTCAATAGCCAGTCTGAACCCGAGCAAAACCACATTATAGATGCCTTAACCTTTGAGTTGGGTAAAGTAAAAACTGTTGCTATTAGAGCACGTATGCTTGGTGTTTTAACACAGATAGATGCTACACTGGCAAAAAAAGTTGCATTTGGTTTGGGTATTGAACTGCCTAAAGTGCCAGACTTCCCTGTAAATGGAAGCATACCTGCTGATGGTAAACAAGAAGACTATCAGTCGCTTAAAGTGGTAAGCACCCTAAAAAAATCACCTGCATTAAGTATGGCGAATACCATAAAAGATACCATTAAGAGCAGGAAGATTGCCATTTTGGCTGCCGATGGCGTAAACGATGCTTCATTGAATGCGGTTAAAGCCGCGTTGGAAGGAGCGGGGGCAATAGCAGAAATTATTGCACCACGATTGGGTACCATAACTACCGAAGGCAAGGCTAAAATCCCGGTAGATCAGAGTTTCCTGACCGCAGCATCTGTATTGTTTGATGCAGTCTATGTTCCAGGTGGTAAAGCAAGTGTTAAAGCAATACAAGCAGAGCCGAATGCGATACACTTTTTGAACGAGGCCTATAAACATTGTAAAGCGATAGCTACTGATGATGATGCTTCGCTAGTGATTAGTGCAACTTATATTGATGAAACTGAAGCTGGTATAGTAATAGATAAAGACGAGGAAAAGCTTGTAGAAAAATTTATAAAGGCAATTGCGAACCACAGATTCTGGGAGCGTGAAAAGCCAAGACAAGTGCCTGCTTAATAAGCAACTAATAGTTCAATATAGAAAAAGCCGGTAAACTTTAATTTACCGGCTTCTTCTGTTTAATAAAGGTAATTGGATTGATTTTCTATAGCGTAATTGATTATTTATTAAGTAGTTACTACTTATATTTCCAAAAATTCCAATGCTTCTGTATTTCCCTGCTGTGCGGCAATGTCGTAGACAGAAAGCCCTCTCTTATCTACAATAGTCTTATCAGCGCCTTCCGCTAAAAGAAGCTTTAAAACATCATGCCTACCGAACATTGCGGCAAACATTAATGCCGTTCCGCCATTTCCATGCTGCAGGTTTAAGTCGGCGCCATTCTTAATTAACAATTCGGCGATGTCCGAGTAGCCTTTGAAAGCAACGCCCATCAATGCGGTATTGCCACCCAGATCCATTGAGTTTACCGCTGCGCCGTTCTCTAACAGTAATTTTGCAGCATCGTATTTGTTGTTGTAACAGGCAATGATGAGGGGAGTATACCCTTTCTCATCCTGTATGTTTAAGTCGGCTTTTTGCCTTATGAGTTCCTGTAGTATTTCTATTTCGCCCAGGCGGGCGGCATGAATGGTAACTTGTGAAGTATCTGTCATGGTTAGCGTTGTTAAATTCAGATACTTAACACAACATATTGCAATTGGTTTTGAGTTATTCCGCTTTAGCGGCTTTTTATTATCCAGTTATTTCTGGTTAATATTTACAAGGTTTTTGCAAAGGTTGGTTAAATCAAATCATTTAATTATTTTTGTACTGTGAAAGCCCAAAACCCTAATAATACAGAGTCGTCTAAGATTAATCCATTTAAAAAATTAATGGAGGATAAGTTGCGTATTGATAAAGCAATTCAGGATAATAAACCTCTGTCTTCTTTAAAAGGGATTAAATTTGTCAAGCCAATATAAGGTTACTACGGCCGATGACGGCTTCGGGTATAATTTCAAACAGATTCAGGAGACTCCTATACTATATATTTTACGAGTTTTTTTCTAACTTCCTCAGATCATGAAGAAATCGAAATTGCATCTATTGGTTTCTCCTGTGCGAGATTTGTTTTGAAGAAATCTTATCCTCATGATATAAAAGTAATGATAACCATCTTGTCTGTTGTGGAAGAGTTTTACGGTAGAAATGGTGAAAATGCATTGCTATATATTTGTCTTGCCAATGATGGTTTCGCCAGAAATCGTCACATTACATTCAATAAATGGTTTAAATATGTTGCAAATCATGGCGACTATATTAGGGAACAAACTGGCGAAAAAGAGGGTCTATATTGCACTTTGTTGTTGAAAAAGGCTAATCCTGACAGAATCAAACTAATTGAGGCCTTTCATCACACCATACGTGTTTACTGGGGACTTAATTAAATTGGTTTATAGCAAAATGAGAAAGAAAAAATCTAATATTTAAAGCTTAATTATTCCGCTTTAGCGGCTTGCGGGTATAAAATATTTTGTTCTATTTGACAAAGGTAGGCAGCGGTGTTCTTGTTATCGCTTAGGGTTTGTTCCAGCAATAGTGCTGCAGCTTCCATTTTACGGGTAGAAGCGATGAAATGCAGAGATTCATAAACACCAATTTTTACGAGGATAATCATCTTGGCACATTGCAGCAGTTGTATGTCTTTAATTACGGATTGTTGCTTTTTAAATCCGGAAACCTCTTTAGCCATTTTCATCAATTCCTCACCAATTTCAGCGCTGATGCGGGAAGGCTTTAGCTTAAGGAGGTCCATGATTTGGCTTAGTCGTGAAATGTGATTTTCAATTTCAGTTCCTGCAGGTGATAGGGCGGCGCGCAACTCATCCGTATGTGAAGCATCAGCAAGTTGCTCAAATGTTTTTAAGTATTTTTTTTCTGTAGCATACAGCTCAGAAACCGTGTTACTAATAACTTCCAGAAGATTGAGCGGCGGTGTTTTCATAATGCCAAAGTTACGGCAATTGCAGCAAAAGTTATATTGGTTTTTATGCGGAAGTGAAGAATATCTCTTTCATAATTGAAAGCCCCATGTTATTTTTTAACCTGGTTCTAAACAATCGTATCCAATTCTGTGCCTGTTACTTCATATAAATCTTTAAGTGATTGATGAGAAGCATACATCAGTCTGCCGAATTCTTCTAAGCCTCCAGATAAGCTAGTCGTATGTTGGCTATTTTTGTTTACTTTAGATAGTATGAAAATTAAAAAACGCCTCTCTCTTGCTCATTATTTGATTTTACCCCTGGTGCTACTGGTAGGTTTCGGTTCAAAAAGTTTAGCACAACAAGCCGATGCTGGAATAAAAAAGCTAAAACCTTTTGTTGCCAATAAAGCCAAATCTGTTACCATTACAGGAAAAATTAACAAACTGCTAGTTTCATCCCCCAATGCGCTGGATGTGTTTACGTTTCAGTATCGTGATGCCACTAATGGTAAGCTGATTATCGTGCCCATCAATAAAGATACGGCAGGTAATTTTACTGCAACCATACCACTCCATGCCAAACAGCAGATTTTACTAAACCAAACTTATAAAAATGGCGACAGACTTGAAGAAAGCTTTGCTATAGAGTTTCTTTTCTTCGCTGCTCCCGGAGAAGATATGCAACTGGATTATTATTTGCCAGCTGGATTTGTAGGGAGAAGAATAGCATTTAAGGGTAATCTTGGTCTTATTAATAATCAGGATAGAGTTTACCAGGATAGCCTTGATCGATCGGAGTTTAGTCCCCTGATAGCTTTTAAGATTGCAGATTCAGTAAAAGCTGGCAATTATGAGGCATACAAAAAATATGTCGCTGAGCGATTAAAAGCCGGTTTAGCATTTAATGATGCGTATTTTAAGTCTGTAAAAAATCATCCTTATTTAAAAGAAATGTCTGATATTAATATGCGGTACAATGCTGCTAATATGATCTTGACGGGCTTATATAGGGCAAAGATGACCGATAGCCTGTTACTGGATTTCTTTAAAGAAAATGGCATTAGTTTAAACGACATAAAGGCCAGAGGTGATGATCGCTACGCGAATTTTGTAAGTATGTACTATTGGTTAATGGCTAGGGAATTTGAAAATAGTTATAAGGAGCCACACATTACTTTAGCGGGAATAGCAAGATATGTGGCTAGTGAATATCCTGAACTAAATAAGCAATATAATGCTTTGGCAATAAAACTACAGGATACCACTGTTAAAAGAAGTTTAGAAGAAAACAACGAGATCGTCCCTCTTTTTCAACCATATATAGATGACTATGAGCAAAGCATTCATTACAAACAGTTTTTTGATTATCTAATGGCTATTAAAGATCCCATTTTGCGAGATCAGTACGTGGCGAAGCAATTGAATGGATTGTTGAAAAATGGCGATGTAAGACAAGTTAGACGACTTATTGCTGCTTACAAAAGCAAGGTTAAACCAAGCCTTGTTAAAGATGATTTACTGAAAAAATACCAGCAGGAGTACGAAAAGGTTTATAACAGTAAATTGTCTGCGCGTTCTGTTTTAAATGTTTCTAATGACTTAAAAACAGATTCTTTATGGGCAGAGATATTGAACAAGCATAAAGGTAAAGTGATTTACGTAGATGTTTGGGCTACTTGGTGTAAGCCATGCCTGGCAGAAATGGGTAATTCTAAATTGTTAAGGGAGAAGTTGTTAGGTAAAGGTGTTGTGTTTTTATATTTGTGTATCAGTTCTCAGACGGAGACTTTATGGAAGAGTTTGATTGCACAAAACGAGATGGAGGGGCAGCATTATTTTTTCAATAAAAAGCAATCTGATGAGCTAATTCAGCAATTAAAGATTAAGGGCATTCCCCGTTATGTACTCATAGATAAATCAGGAAATATAGCAAATGCTGAGGCAGGAAGGCCTGGAAATATGCTAGCGCTAAAGGCCATTAAAGAATTAATACAGTAAACCCTAAGCTTCCGAAGCTTGCTTCATCGCTGCTAAAAATGTTTCAGGAGATTGAGCGCCAGATACCGCAAGCTTTTGGTTAAACACAAAGAAGGGTACGCCCTTAATGCTAATGTTCTGTGCAGTTTGCTCATCATAACGAACTTCGTCTGTAAAATCCTTACTCTTCAGCATGGTTTCAACAGTAAATTTATCAAGGCCGGCAGCAGCAGCAATTTCTAGGAGTGTAGCATGATTGCTAATGTCTGCACTGTTGGTAAAATAGGCTTTAAAAAGCTGCTCTTCCATCTCGTCTCCATGGCCTTCAGTTTTTGCGAGCTGTATTAAGCGGTGGGCATCAAAAGAATTGGCAACTACAGATTTGTCAAGATTAAATTCTAGACCTACTTCGGCAGCAGTATCCGTTACGTTCTGATGCATTTCTTCGGCCCATTCCCGTGGCCGGCCATACTTACTGGCCAGGTAATCTACAGCGTTTAACTCTGGTAAGGTTTCTGCATTTGGGTCTAGCTCAAAGCTGTGCCATTCTATTTCAACATTATCCTTTTGCTCGAATTGTGCAAGCGCAGTTTCAAATTTACGTTTACCTATGTAACAGAATGGGCAGCGTACGTCAGACCAGATATCAACTTTCATAGCGCAAAGGTACGGGTAACTTACTTTTTAACAAACACCAATTGCGTATTCTCATTATAATCAACAGGAACTGAAGGGTTAAAATTAGGAATACCAACCGTAAGCCTGGGAAGTCCCTTGCCCATAATTAATTTGTTTCCTTTCTTTAATAGCCTAATCGGGTCGCGGTACCAGGTAGGCTGCCTGTAATGTCTATAGTTGAAATCACCTATCAGTGTATCCCCCTTAATAAATCCACGAACATTTCCAGAGTCTTTAAAGGTGCTTTGATAACTGATCTCTAAAGTTCCTCTAAATATGGATTTAGAATGATTGAGCAGGAGTAGGGCAGTATCGCCTTTGCGATAAGCTGTATAGTTTTCCTTTACCATGCCCATATTTGTGTGGTTGTCGCTTTGGCTACAACCAGAAGCAAGCAAGACAATAAAAAACGAAGCCACAGCATATTTAACAAAAGCTATCATGTTATTTGTTTTCCTTTAAAAATTCGACAAAACTGTTGATTTCAATTCCACATTATGGGTAATCATGAATGCTATTAGTGTAAAACATTAACTTTTACTTTCATTGTTAACGTTAATCACTTGATAAGACTTGCCATCCGTCTAGCAGACAATCAAGGTCATAACCGAAATCGCACATGTTTTGGTTCCATTTATTGATCTCATCAATGTTCATTTGAATATTATCGGTATTTCCATGAATTTCCCAATAATCGTCTGTCTCTTCAACTTTAATTCCGGTATAGTTGGGATATGATGAAGATATATGACGTTCCAAAGATTTTGCTTTTCCTTCTGTGTCAGTTATAAAAACAAACTCTATTGGAAGCTGATCAGTAGGTTTGACTCCGTCGTTGTGTATTCTTTCAAGAACATCGTCGTTAACGTCTAACTGGATATCTTCATCATAAACTTCCTTAGTAAAGAAAGTATTTGTTTGGTTTTGCATGTCACAAGTTAAAAATAACATTTAAACTAAAGCTATTTAATTTCAGGTTACCAGTTATATCTTCAGTATTCAAATTGCCATTTTACATTTCACTCTCGTATGCGCAGATGAAAACTAAAAAAAATGAGTCTATTCGTATACCTAATCGTTTACGGATAATAACGTGCTTCATGCCTTTATAAAATGGTAGTTACAATTTGCCTAGTCATTCAGTTAATTATGTTAAATACTGCTATGAAATTTGGCTATTTCAATTTTTTTTATTCTTTTTAAGAAAAAAAAACCATGGCAAAGAGCTTTTTGATAACGTTGTTGTTAATTTTGGCATTGGGCTGTAAAAAGCTCAAATTTAGTGATGACGACACTAATCTTTATAAGTGGAAAAGAGATTTGTATAGAGCGCCAGTGGAAAAGGAGAAACCTGCAATCTTTTATTCCAGAGATGGAAGGGTTGGATCAAACCAGAAGGCTATCTTTTTAAGTTCTGACTTTGTTATTTTGACCGAATACCGCAAGGATTTACAGCAAGACAGTATTTATAATGCCAGTGGAAAAACGCAAGTGTATAAGTACGAGAAAGTAGAAAGGGTAGGCAATTAGTACCGACTATTGGTTCTTTTGATTTGCTTTTTAGTGCATATATTTACAAAACACTGTCTTTAAATATGGCTGTAATAGATAGAATCGAATTAAGGGCAAATTCGAAGAGCTTAAAAATTCTTAACATATGCGGGGCTGTATATTTAACAGTCTGGCTGTTCATTGTATTGCTAGCCGAAACTTTCAAAAGCGATCATATCAAAGCCTTAATTATGGGTGTGTTATTCTGGTCTTTGCTAAGTAAATTATGGTCTAAAGATGCTGGATTATTTATTGAATTTCGGGCTGACCAGATTGAATTTAAAACTCATAACGGATTTGGTGTTTTTGATATCAAGATGTTAAAGCAAATTGACGTCGGGCTGGATGAGATCACGGTATATCTGGAAAATGATGAAGTTCAGGTGATTAATATCGAGCATTTTTCAGATTATGATACACGATTGAAAATTAAAGCTTATTTCTCTCAACTCCAAAAAGAATTAAAAACTACTTAAGTCTATGGATTGTGAAGGAATTCACCAACCAGTCTGGATAAGATGCATCTTTTTTTATAAAATTAAGGCAAATTCATAGCAATTAACTAGAAAAAGTTGGTGATAAAATCTAAATAGTTTTTTAAAAGATTATGTATTTTGCAATTTAACCATTATGCTCATGAAATTTATTTTATTTGTTGTTTTCTTGTTGACTAACCAATGTTTGGCTCAGGATTTTACATTTAGTCAGGGTGGCCCGAGTTCAAAGCAACACTATGGAGAAATACCCTACGAGGAATTAAACGGTAAGCTTTTCGTAACCTGCGAAATTGGCGGTAAAAAGCACAGGTTTTTGTTTGATACAGGAGCTCCGGTTGCCATTGGTGTACAATTGGCAACTGAAATAAGGGCTAAAGTGTTAACGACCGTATCCATATCTGATGTCTTTCAAAAGGAAGATTCTACAAGAATTGTGGAGTTGAACGGTATCAAATTAGGGAATCTCGCATTTGATCACATTCCTGCAGCCATAATGACCCAGGAATTTTATAATTGTTTAAATGTGGATGGGGTAATTGGCAGCAATTTGCTGCGTAACTCTATAGTGAGAATTGATAGTAAAAAAAAGTTGATCATCATGACTGATGATAAAGATAGGCTTGGGCTTGATATCAAAAAAAGTACGCACATGTTGATCACTGCTACACAGAGTATTCCGCAAATAATGATGGTATTGGATAATCAAGGTACCGTTACTCTTGATTTTGATACTGGCGATAGCGATTTTATGCGGTTAAACAGTGATATAGTCAGTTATCTCAAACCTTTTCATGTGATTGATAGTTTAGATATTGGTTATGGATCTGTCGGTATAGGCGCTTTTGGTGCCCAAAAAAAAACCTATAGTATCTTAAATGGTTTGGTTCCTGTTGCGATTGGTAATGCAAAATTTAAGAACTTGAAGGTTACTAGTACTGACGACGTAGTTCCTGCTATTGGCACTAAATTGCTGGATTATGGAGTGATTACGCTTAACTTTCTGGACAGCACATTTTATTTCGATGCTTTTAAGCCTGAGGTTGATATGTTTCAGAAAAGGTGGACTACCAATTATGGTTTTATTGATGGAAAAATTGCTATCGCTATGTTGTGGGGAACATCAATCATTAGAAAGGATTCCATCGAACCGGGAAGCCAAATATTAGCCATTGATGGCCTGGACTGTACGCACATCACCTTTTGTGATTATATAAATGGCGCCGATTTATTGAAAGATAAAGAAACCGCCTTGCTGACAATAAAAAATAAGAAAGGTCAACAAAATAAGGTGAGGATATATAAACGGTAGGGATTATCTTGTAACATCCACCTAATTCTAGTTATTCTGCTTCCTTACGTATTTTGTAAGTATTACAATGGTTTGCCCCTCAATTTTACCTTCTATCTGACCAGTGTTATCTTCAACCAAGCGAATATTTTTAACTACTGTGCCTAATTTTGCGCTTAAAGAAGAACCTTTTACATCTAGGGTTTTTGTGATGACAACGCTATCGCCCGTTTCCAGTAAATTTCCGTTGGCATCCTTATGAAATTCTGCTACGGCTTCTGTTTCATCTTCTGCACCAGCTTTAGCCCAAGCCAGCGTCTCGTCATCAAGATATAACATGTCCAGACTATCAATCGCCCATCCTTCAGTGCTCAGTCTGCTGAGCATTCTCCAAGACACCACCTGAACAGCAGGAACTTCGCTCCACATGCTTGAGGTTAGGCAACGCCATAGGTTTTTATCCAACTCTTCTCTTTTTTCAATTTGAGCAATGCAGGTTTCAGTTATTAAGATGCAATTGTTAACAGTAGCCACTGTTTGCGGCTTGATCTTGTATACTGTAAGATTACCCGCTGAGCCTGATAACTCACATTTGTTGCTGCTTCTTCCTGCTAATTGTTCTTCTAAATTCATGTTGTTGTTTAAATAGTGGGCGAAGGTAAAGAATGAACTTTAGATTAGTTTACAATTTTGCCCTTGCCAGCATCAACTTTGATGTTCCTGATCTCTTCACCTGCTCCTGATTTGATGCTGATTTGAATGTAAATGATGCCTGATATCAATTCGAGTTTTTTGATTGTTGCTGTATTTCCATTAGTGGGGTAATCCATTAATTTTACCTCGAAAAGGAATTCATCTGGAGTTATTTTTTTCCCATACAACATATAACCTTCATTAACATAACAATAGGTATTTTCTGATATTGCTAAGTAATCAGATTTATTGATTTCTTGTATGTAAAAAGATCCAGTAATGGAATGGGTTGAGTCATAGATGTAGGCTTTATAATCTTGAACATCTCCCAGCCAATTACTTGTTGCTTTATCCATTCTATAAGTGTTACCAAACCACTTGTACATTTTCTTAATATATGTTAAGGAGTTATATCTGTCAGTTTCTGCGTAAGTGGTAATCATCGTTTTTGAAGCAATGTTTATCCTTGTTAGATCTTCAGAAAACAAATCTTGACTTGTTTCTTTCTCATACATCCTTCTATCCACCAAGATATTTCCATTGATCTCCAGAATATCATTGTACACATCAGAAACTAGTTTTATTTGTGAAAGACCTAAAAAGGTAGGTTCATCAAAATAAGTTTTTACAACTATTTCGTCGCCATTGCTGTTAAAACATCCCATCCAATGTTTCCCATTCTTCTTGCCAATGATAACGGAGTTCCCTTTACTGTCCACAAACAATCGTCTGTTTAATATTAATTGATTTTTGTCTATTATTTTAAGGTTTAGTCGGCCAGCAAGAGTAGTGTCTTTTGGAATTGGAACAACAGGCTCGGGAATAGGATCTGGCGCTGTGACTCCCTTGCTACATGAAGAGAGCGCAACAAGGACTACAAAGAGAAAGATAAGATGTGTTTTCATTTCGTTAAAATTTGACGAAAGATAAAAATTACTAGTGCAATCATGTCTATTTAATTTTAGATTTTTCTTTTTAATTGGATTAATCTTGGCAGGAGATTGTTTTTGAATTAACAGAGTTCAACCCTGTTAGGGGCTTTAAATGTTTACGTAAAAAAAATTACGGGCGGCTTTTTTTTTAGCAATTTAATGTTAAGGAAATATTATAATCTTACTTTCGGTTAAAATATTAGTCTCATTCCATGAAAAGAAGATCTGCGTTAATGAATTTAGGGGGATTGGTTTTGCTTCCCTCGTTAGGTTTTGGCCTTGTTAACGCAAATAAAAAGCCAGCGTTGCGCGTTGCTCACATCACCGATGTGCATTTAAAGAACGAATTAGGTGCACCTGCCAAATTTGTAAAGTGCTTGCATCATGTTCAGCAGCATTCGCCAAAGGTTGATCTCATTTTAAATGGGGGAGACGTTGTTTTTGATATGAACAAGGAAAGTATTGGCGCTATAGATGATCAATGGAAGCTTGTAAACGACACCATGAAAAACGAATGCAGTATCCCTGTTAATTATTGCCTTGGAAATCATGATGTTTGGTGGAATGAAGACAGCCGGAAGGACGTTTTCTACGGTAAAAAATATGCGATGGATAAGCTTCAGCTAAGTAATCCTTACTATAGTTTTACTAAAGGCGGCTGGAAATTTATCATTCTGGATAGTGTGCACCTGGATATTGACAATACCTGGTACATTGGTAAGCTTGGTAATGAGCAGTTTAGCTGGTTGGAAAGTGAATTGAAAGCCACTGATCCTAAAATGCCGGTTATCGTCATGTCGCATATTCCCATCCTTACGGCCTTATTGATGATTGAAGACAATATTGTAAATAAATGGACCATGCTGGGTGGAGATATGCATACCGACACTTCAAAAATTATCAGTCTTTTTTACCAGCATCCTAATGTGAAGCTTTGCCTGAGTGGGCATTTACACATGCGCGATAAGGTGGTATATAACAATGTTACCTATTTGTGCGATGGTGCAGTATCTGGTGCGTGGTGGAAGGGTAATAGGCGTGAAACTGCCCCTGGGTATGGTTTGATTGATCTCTATGCAGATGGGACTTTTGAGGAAAAGTATGTGAATTATTTGTAGCGGATTTTATTATTGCTTCATCTTTAGCTCATCATTAAGCCTTACCGTGCCCAAGTTATGGTGAATTAGGTTTTGTCCGAACATGACTTTTTTATTGAAAGTGCGGTAGCTTGCCAAGGTTTTTAAAGGTTCTTGTCCTTTAGCACCTGTTTGTTGGTTCACAGTAGTTAATACACATCTTGAACATGGTTTTACAGCAGAAAATAGGATGTTACCTATGTAAAACTTGTTAAAACTATCTTCTATATGTGGTTCGCCTCCTTTAAATACAAAGTTTGGACGGAAGCGATCCATTAGAACCGGTTCCTCAAGTTTTGCATTGAGTGCATCAAGGGAGGCCTGACCAATGATTAGGTAAGGATATCCGTCGGCGAAGCTAACTATCTCATCGTTAGCAGCATATTTTGGGTCTACAAGTCTTTTTTCTTCTCCGCCCATTTTAATTAGGCGTACTTTCATCTTCAGGAAATCAGAAAACCATTCGCTTACCTGTATATTTACTTCGGTTCCGCTAGAAACATCATCCCAGATGCTTACCTCAATTGGCTTCCCGTTGAGCTCATCTATAGAGAAAGAAGTGGAATAGTTAGGGATGGTTTTGTGGGAAATGTTTACGGTGGAATTTGCAATGCCTACTTGTAACAGCGCCAGTTCAAAGTGTTTTCTTTGGGTTATGAATGTACCTTTTTCATCAATCAACATCCATCTTCTATCATATTGCAAGCCTCTTTCTTCTAGAATTGCTTCTGTAAGACTTATGCCTCCTAAGGATTTGATAGGGTAAATATTGATTTCTGATAAATAAAGCGGTTCCATGATTGGTGCAAGATAACTGGTAATTTAATCAAGCAAAATAACTCATTTGCTTATTGCTTGAGATATCCTTTTTCTTGAAGTCGTTTCATTACAGTTTCACCCATCTTCTTACCCCATTCCTGGCCTGCTTGCATAGATTCTACCATTAAACTTGGCGTCACAAGTGCAAATTTCTTGCCCGTTGGAGTCTCGTAAAATGTGATCATTGATTTGAGATCCCCCTCGGTAAGGTGTTTTTGATATACTGGCAATAACATCGTTACAATATCATCAAACGAGTTTTTGTCAAACTCTGTCTGAAATTCATTCCAAAATGCTTCTGGAACTGCTACTTGTTGTTGCTTGAACATAGTGATCATTTGCCCTATAGCACTTTTGTAGGTGTTTTCAGCACCAGATGCCTTTAGCATTTTTTGCAATGTTGTGCGGTAGCTAGTGTTATCCTGTGCGTAAGATATTAAACTGAAACAGGTAATAATGCATGATAAAATGAGCGTCTTTTTCATAAGAGTCTACTAATGTTTTTTATAAATGTAATAATTTTTACGGCTATCTACTCGTTTAATCCTTTTCCAATTAGAATTTGAGGTATAAGCTTTTCTATCCTTTGCTCGCGTGTTTTGGATTGTTTGGCTGCGCTAAAGTGAAGATAGTATGCTTTTTTTCGCCCGGGTGTAAGTGATTCAAAGGCGGTTTTCAACGTAGGCATTTCATCTAATTTCTTTTGAAACTCTTCAGGAATATTAAATTCTTCAGTCTTTTTCAATTCCACTTTTAACCCTGCTTTTTCCACTGCTATGGCTTCATTGATATAGGATTTTATGCTTGCTTCCTGGTCTATTATTTCAAGGATATTTGTAAAACGAAGTTGCCGGGCAGACTGGACATTCTTTGTTTGCTGAATCAAAATACCTTTGGCATCGTTCAATAAGACTCCTTTGAAGAATAAAAGGGCACAGTAATCTTTAAAGGCATGGATTAAAACAATATTGTTCTGCATTAAAGTGTAGGTGGGGACTCCCCACTTTAGTTCTTCGGTTAATTTACAGTCGAGAATGATGGTCCTCAATTTCTCTTGCTCAAGCTGCCATTTATTGGCTTTGTTGAAATAAAAATCAACGCTTGGATTCATTTCGCCTATATTCATGGTGTAATATTGCTTACTATCTTCACACTATTGGGGTAATAACTTTGTTTTAAATACCAAGATACACAAGTCAATACAAGTAATAACACCGGCCCGAAGAAATCTATGGCAACATCGCCAATGGCAAGGTGAGAAAATACGGCGCCAGACATAGCAAAGAAAAATCCAGCATAAGCCCACTCTTTGAGCAGAGGAAATTTAGGCATCAATACTGCGATTACGCCAAGTATTTTCCAGATTCCAATAATAGTCAGGAAGTATAAGGGATAACCAAGATGGGTCATCATAACTACTTCGTCCTTTGTTTGGATTAGTTGAACTATTCCAGTTGATGACATTCCGAGCGCTAACCAAATGGTAGCTATCCAATAAATAATTTTTGTTCTTTTTGTCATGTCTATTTTTATTTTGTTGCTATTTTTTCTAGCCTGTTATGGGCCATATTGATGCCTTGAGCAAAGGGTAATTGCAATATCTGATCTCTAATGGCTACGGAGCGGTATACCACATGCATATTGAGTTTGCTGGTTGTGTCTGTCAATTTTTCAAATTCCAGAAATTCCAGTTGTACTTCAAAGGGCGTATTTTCCATTTCGAAAGTGCGTATGATTTTTTGATCCTGAACAAATTCATGGATGGTACCGTTAGAGCGCAATAAAACATTTCCATGTGGGTCTGATGTTTCAAATTGGTAGCTGCCCTGTCTTTTGTTTTCAAGCTTAAGTACCTTCGTTCCCATCCATTGCGCTACAAGTTCTGGCTCGGTATAGGCCTTAAATAGCAGATCTAATGGTAAATCGAATTCTCTGGTAATTGTCAATTCCTGTTTGCCATCTTCAGCGTTGATTTTAGTTTTTCTTTCCATGCTATTCATTTGGTTTATAGGCTTTCATTACTGCTTCCAATTTATTGAAACGGTCGTCCCACATTTGGCGGAACGGTTCAATAAAATCGGCTATGGCTTTCATTTTTTTCGCGTTAAGCTGGTAAGAAACTTCTCTGCCATTTTGCTTTTGTTTTAGCAATTCGCACTCAGTAAGTATTTGCAAGTGTTTTGAAACAGTTGGTCTGGCGGTGTTAAAGTTTGCAGCAATAGCACCCGCCGTCATTGACTGCGTGGCCACTAAAAGAAGTATCGCCCTTCTTGTTGGATCTGCAATGGCTTGAAATACATCTCTTCTTAGATTCATTATGTAGTTACTTGACTACAAATATATGTGTAGTTATTCGGCTACGCAAATTATAGCACCTTTATTTGCAAAAGATGCTCATAAAGGGTGTTATGCGTGTTTAATCGATTTTTATTTTTTATATCTTAGTGAAAAGTATACCAATTTGATTATGAGAAGAAGGATTTTAGGATATGTTTTATTAGTAACTTCGTTTTTACTTTATTCTTCGCTAAAATCATCTGCGCAAATCAAGAAAGCTCATTCTTTAGAATTTAATGTTAAAAGGTATGAATTGCAAACGCTTTCGCTTGATGGAAAATCGATCAGGGTTAGGGCCTTTGAGCAGATTATTTATGTGGAAAATCCTGTTGATACAAATTACCAGACACTTAATATCTATGTGCCGGAAGCATATTTTATGGGAAAAGACATTAATGGATATACCGCCTCAACTGCGCCTATTTTTTTTCCAAATGATATAGGCGGTTATATGCCTGCAAAGCCTGTTACAGCCAGCAATAACCAGTCGGTCTTAATCGCATTGTCCAGAGGCTACGTTGTGGCGTCGGCAGGGGCGAGGGGTAGACCTACCAAGGGTGGCGATGGGCTTTATAATGGTAAAGCGCCCGCTGCAATTGTAGATTTAAAGGCTGCAATACGTTACCTGAAATACAACGATAAAAATATTCCCGGAAACGCAAAGAGGATCATTTCAAATGGAACAAGTGCAGGTGGCGCAATGTCTACCTTATTGGGAGGTACGGGCGATGCTAAAGATTATGAACCTTTTTTAAAATTGATAGGGGCTGCAAAAGGTACAGATGATGTATTCGCTGTTTCGGCTTATTGCCCGATTACTAACCTGGATAATTCTGATACAGCTTATGAATGGCAGTTTAACAGTATGGACCATAACTTGTCAGACCAACAAATTGAAGTCTCCAGACATCTAAAAGCATTGTTTCCGCAGTATTTAAATAATTTAAAATTAAAGAATGACAAAGGACAATTGTTAAGTTTAGACAAAAGCGGAAATGGGAATTTTAAGGATTTGGTAAAGCGCTATGTGATCGCTTCGGCCCAAAAGGCCTTAGATAAAGGTGCGGATCTTAAGAAGTTGCAATGGATAAAAATTGAGGGTACTAAGGTTGCAGATTTGAATTTCGAAGCCTATATAGGTTATATGGAGCGAATGAAAAATCCACCGGCATTTGATGCATTGGATCTTTCGTCTCCTGAGAATCAGGAATTTGGAACCGCTACTGTTGATAAGCAACATTTTACGGATTTTGCAGTTAAGAACGCTAAAGTGCATGGCAACATGGCAGATAAGCTGATGGTTAAAATGATGAATCCAATGAATTATATTGGACAAAAAGACATTAAAATTGCATCGCATTGGAGAATACGCCATGGAGCAAAAGATAGGGACACAGGATTAGCCGTCTCAGTTATGATGGCAACTTTACTGCAAAACAAGGGTATTGATACTAATTTTGAGTTACCGTGGGATGTACCGCATAGTGGGGATTACGATTTAGATGAGTTATTTGTATGGATGGATGGGATTTGTAAGGGTACTAGATAACCTCAATTAAATGTATAAAGGTGCCATCTTTCTCCAGAAATAGGGGCGATGCGCATCGCTTTCCCAGGTATGGAATTCGTTTTTAATCCCTTTACTCCAAAGAAGATTGCTGATGTATTGGTTGTTGTTAAGGAAAGGATCGGTTTCGCCTACGGCAAGTATTATCGTCATCTGCTTAACTGCATCCAGGAATTTGTGATCTGAAAGATTGGCCAGGTACTGTGTTGGCATATTGAAGTAAACCTTATCATTATGGAAGCCACTTAAAAGGTCCTTAAAATTTCCTGGTGAACCTGTCAGATCATATCTCCCGCTTATCCCGACTGCCTTTTTAAATATCCAGGGATATCTCATTGCCAGGTTGATAGCGTGATAGGCACCCATGCTGCATCCTGAAGTTTGAATATAATTACTGCTATTTTTTTGCTGTATAAGCGGTATAACTTCCTGTAGAAGATATTGTTCATATTGAAGGTGCCTATCGATCCGTACAGAAGGAAATACGTCGCTATTGTAAAAGCTTTCCCCATCTATACTATCTACACAGAATAATTGAAGCTCGCCACTTTCTATTTTTGGTTTTAGCGCATTAATTATTCCCCAGTTCTCATAGTCATAAAACCTGGCCATTCTGGTAGGGAAGAACAGAACTGCCCGCCCACCGTGTCCGAATATCAAAAGTTCCATTTCTCGCTGGAGGTTATTGCTAAACCACTTGTGGTATTCCCTGTTCATTTGGTTAATTTTTGCCGAAAAATAGTGTTGAAATATTACTTAGACATTAATTAATGGTAATGATATAGCTAGTTTTTGTTTTATTATTTCTGTCCACAGTTTGTAACCCTGATCACTTAAGTGGAGACCATCATGATCATAGTAGATAGGATCTGGGTTTCCATGCCGGTCTAGCATCTTCTTGAAAACATCAATGAAAGTCCAGTTGTCATTTATTTTAATGATCTCACTTTCTATAAGATTGTTGGTATAGCGAAACTGATCTGCTATATGCCACCTGGATTGACTGGGTTTTAAGGAAATAAAATAGCAGGGCAGCTTGCCAAACTTTAGATTGGCTTGAACGATTAATTGTTGGAAGTATATAAAAATCTCTTCTGGATTTCTACCATCGCCGAGGTCGTTGTCTCCCGCATAAACCACTATTGCTTGTGGATGGTAGTTCATCATGATGCGATCAAAGAACCAGACGCAGGCAGCTAGTGTTGAGCCACCAAAGCCCAAGTTGGTGACTTTTCGCTCTGCGAAATCTCCCTTTAGATTATTCCATAGCCTTATTGAAGAGCTGCCATAAAAAATAATACCCGGGTCAGCCCTGTCGCCCAGATGTGCTCTTTCTAATTTTTGTACCTCTTCTTCGTACCAATACATATAGTTTTAAAGATAGCAACATTTAGAATTGAACAAAATAAACCAATGTTAAGCTTTTGACACAGATGTTCAACTTAGTTAATATTGAGTTGATTTACTTTGGTGGAGATTTAGATGGAGCTACAATTATCAGTAGTATTCGTATCAATGGGCGTTAGTCCAATACTGACAATGTCATTTTGATAATGTCTTTAAAAATAGCACTATCCGTTGATGACTTAGCGGTTACACGAAGTCCTTTTACGGTATTGAAGGTGAAACGTGCTAATGCACGGGCATCCTGAGTATTTTTAATCTCGCCGTTATCCTGCCCTTTTTTAATGATTAAATAAAAGGAATCTTCTAATTGTTGATCGTTATCGCATATAAGCTGACTAACTTTTTGATCATGAGGCGCAACTTCTACCTCGGCATTAACCATGAAACAACCTTTATGTGAATCATCGTTCAGCAATTCACCTGTAATCATTTCTAGTAATCTTTGAATAATTTCCTTGACAGGTTTTTCAGCGTTGATAATACTGCAGATGCGGCCAGAGTTTGTGCTTTGGTAACTTTCTAATGCTTTTATAAAAAGTGTATGTTTATCGCCGTAGGTATCATAAAGACTAGAGCGGCTAATGCCCAGGCCATCAACCAAATCCTGCATAGAAGTGGCATTGTAGCCCTTTAACCAGAAAAGGTCTACAGCTTTTTTTAGTACTTTATCTTCATCAAAATCCTTCGTTCTTGCCATAACACAAATAGCTTTGCTATCTACAGCAAAGCTATTCAATTTATTTAAGTTATTTTATAATTAGCGGATTCCGCCACTTGCTAGTAAGGTTTCGCCAGTTAACCAACGTGAGTCTTCTGATGCAAGGAATAAGGCAACTAATGCAATATCCTCTGGCTGAGCGATACGGCCTAATGGCGCAGTCCGTGCAGATTCAGTTGCAAAGTCACTACCTATAAAACCGGCGGTATGCGTGCCTTCTGTCTCTACCATACCTGGATTAATTGAGTTTATCCTGATCTTTTTAGGGCCAAGCTCTTTGGATAATACATGAGTTATGGAGTCTACAGCGCCTTTAGTTGCAGTATAAATTGAACTGCCTACAGGAGCGATATTGGTTACTACAGATCCGATATTGATAATGCTTCCACCATCTTGATTAAAGTTCTTCAAAGCTCCTTGAGTGGTAAGTAACAACCCGAGAACATTTGTGTTAAACTGGCTGTGAAAGTCTTCTTCGTTGATTTCTTCTATAGCACCAAACTTATAAATGCCCGCATTGTTAACTAAAATGTCAACCGCACCGAAAGCGGTTGTAGTTTCCTGAAAAAGCCGACTGATATCATCCTTTTTAGATACATTGCCTTGCACTGCTATGGCTTTGCCACCATTGGCTACAATTTCCTGAACTACTTTGTCTGCATCTGCTTTAGAAGATGCATAATTGACTACAACTGACGCTCCCGCTGAGGCTAGTTTTTTTGCTATACCGGCACCAATTCCTTTAGATGCTCCTGTTACTACTGCTACTTTATTTTCTAACTTTTTCATTGTTATTTTCTTTATTGGAATAATCGTTCCACAAATG
Organism: Pedobacter sp. UYP24; assembly: GCF_054057295.1. Classification (NCBI taxonomy): domain Bacteria; kingdom Pseudomonadati; phylum Bacteroidota; class Sphingobacteriia; order Sphingobacteriales; family Sphingobacteriaceae; genus Pedobacter; species Pedobacter sp. UYP24. Next base: position 49,245 of record NZ_JBSRZD010000003.1, on the reverse strand, counting down.
TATATTGTAAATGGAACAATCATTCCAATAAAGATTTATTATTAGCCTGAGATGACAAATAAGGGATGCGAATAAGCGTTTATAAGATTAATTTAGTCACAGAATATTAATCGATTTTTATGAAGCTGAAGTTTGCACTTATTCTATTACTATCCACAGGTATATTGGCCACAAAAGCACAAAGGATAGCTCCCGATTTTCAAAAAGTTAAGGGTGGCATACTAACCATTCAGCCAATTAATCATGCCACATTGGTTTTAACTTACCAGAAGAAAACTATTTATGTTGATCCTACAGGTGGGGAAGAAGCGTTTAAAGGACTTGCTACACCAGATATGATTTTGATTACTGATATACACGGTGACCACTTTGATCCTAAAACATTGGAAGCTGTCAATACCAGTAAGACAATTTTGGTTGTTCCTCAGGTTGTAGTTGATAAATTGCCTACGACCATAAATAAGAGCAATATTGTTATCCTTAAAAATGATGGAGCTGCAAAATTATCTCCTATATCCATTATTGCCGTGCCCATGTATAATCTCCCTGGAGCGGAAAACGCCAGTTATCATACCAAGGGTAGAGGAAATGGGTATATTTTAGTAATTGGAGGTAAAAGAGTTTATATATCAGGTGATACTGCAGACACTCCTGAAATGCGTGGTTTAAAAAATATTGATATTGCTTTTGTGTGTATGAACTTACCTTATACAATGGATGTAAATGGAGCTGCTGCTGGAGTGCTTGCGTTTAAACCTAAAGTAGTTTATCCTTATCACTACCGTGGGCAGGACGTAAAGATTTTTAAAACGTTGGTTAATACAAGTAATAAGAATATTGAAGTTAGGTTGCGTGAATGGTATCCGGCTACTAAATAAGGTGGTGTTGTTGCAAATGATTGCATTAATTGTGTATTGATTTTTAACTATAATAATTTAAAATTATGCGTATTGTAATTCTTTCTGCAAGTGTTCGCCAGGGTAGAAACAGCCACAGGGTGGCTTTGTATTTTCAAAACTACCTGAAGGATAATAATCTTGCTACTATAGATATGGTAGATTTGGCAGCTTATAATTTTCCGCTGTTTGAGGAGAGATTGCAGTATATAGTTAACCCAGCTGCGGATGTATTAGATTTTCAAAAACGGATTAGTGATGCTGATGGGGTTATTCTGGTTACTCCCGAATATAATGGTGGATATCCCGCCAGTTTGAAAAACGTGATTGATCTCCTTTATAAAGATTGGCAAAAGAAACCCATCGCGCTTGCAACTGTTTCTGCTGGACCATTTGGCGGTGCACAAGTAATGACTTCGCTAGTGTTTTCTTTATGGAAAATTGGAGCCTGGGTTGTACCAGCGATGTTTCCTGTTCCTGTTGTTCAAAACAATTACGATGAAAATGGTAATGCCATTGATAAAGAGGGTACTGACAAACGGGCAAAAAAGTTTATTGATGAATTAATCTGGTGTATTACTGCTAAACAAAAAATGGAGTAATTTAACAATTGGGCTTCCTGCTTTAATTTTAATGTACAAGGAATGGAATGTTTGCCGTTGCTACATGATTGTGACCGTCGCTAACATAAACAAACAGTCTGTATGGGCCTAGTTTAGTAGGGACATTTAATAATGCATTAGTTAAGGATGTCGCGTTTACCATATTTGGTATGGCTACAGGGCGGCTTTCCCGGTCTCCCCCTTGACTTAAATCTGTTGTTTCAGGCAATAATTCCCACCTAACCGTAAGTTTATCATTGTCAGGATCTGAAACGCTGATTGCTACCAAATACTTTTCTTCTGGATTTAGGTAGATGGAATTTTTAGCTTTTTTACCATCAATTGTAAGGGAACTAATATTTGGGGCCCTGTTTTCAGGCCATTTTCCAGTCCACTCATAGTGCATTACATCCACCACCTCAGATGTTTCGCCATGTTCAGTAAAAAGACCGTACCATGTAGGAGTTCGTTCTTGTTTTTGTCCCCAAAGGAAAACATAGGAGCCAAGACAATTTTTATCTTTCAAAATAGAGGCTTCATAACGCGCTCTATAAACCATTGCTTTTTCACTACTAGTTTCTTCAATAGGTGCTCCCCATGAAGTTTTTGGGCACTCCCAATGTCCTGTTGGTCCCCATTCCGTTACTAAATACGGTCCGTTCCAACCTGTTGTTTTTAATTGATTAGGTACTTCAGCCAATCCGCCATAAACCTGTACAGAAATAAAGTCCAGATCAGGAGCTCTTTTTTTAATATGGTTAATTTCATTTTGACCGATACCAGCCAGCATAGTAGTGGCAGGGTGGTTCGGATCTACCTCATGAATCATCTTAGCAATGTCATTAACAGCGTCCCAAACTTTGGGGTTTTTATAGTCGAGGTTTAGTTCATTACCAATACCCCAGGCTAGTAATGCGGGGTAGTTTTTATATTGCTCTACTTGTTTGCGAAATTGATCCAGCTGTTTCTTTACTGCTATGGCATCATCATAATTAAAACCATGCCGCTCACGAGCAACATTTAAGCCCATTGTTACGGTTAATCCCAATTTTGATGCTTTATCTAAAATCTGATCAGCACCATCAGTACTCCAGGTTCTGATAGAATTACCTCCGGCAGCTTTTAATTCTTGGAGATTAGAACTACCCCCAGCTCCCTTAACGAAGTATTGATGGCCATTCCTGAAGATAGAATAGCCTGCGGCTGTTTTTTTTATTTCGACTTTTTGAATCTCAATACCTAGGACTGTTTGTACACTAAATAGGCTTAAGACAAATATTACAGGGGCAAACAATTTGAAGAATGGTTTCATTGTGAAATATAATTTGATACTAAAATAGGGTTTATATTATATATTGTGATCAAATTGTTTAGTATGCGTATTTTGAGTGGTTTTTGGTTATTTTACCGAAAGCTGATTATACCTTCCCTAGTTTTATCTATTGTGCTTTCATTTCTCGTACTTGGATATGCAGATATTATTAAGGGAATCGGTATCTCTTTTATCTTTCTTACTCCCGCATTCCATTATCTGACTTATGATTTGAGAGCCCCAGGGGAGTATTATTTTTATTTTAACCTGGGACTAAGCAAGGTGTTGTTATGGGCTGGAACCTTACTATTCAGCTTTATTATTGGTTTAATTCTCTTTTTATTATGATTGGGCTACATGTAGATAGTGTGAGGAAACAGTTTAAAGATCGCCAAATTCTAAATGATGTTTTTATCTCCTGTGTTCCCGGTGAGATTGTTGGTCTGCTCGGACGAAATGGTTCAGGAAAATCAACCCTTTTGAAAATTATCTTTGGATCATTAAAGGCACAAAATAAGTATGTTATGGTAGATGGAAAAGTGTCCAATACCTTGTTTAAGAACAAAGGAGTGATTGGCTATTTACCTCAAGACCACTTCTTGCCAAATCATTTAAAAATAAGAACCCTAATATCTTGCTTTTGCGATGAGAAAGGAGCGATAGAAATTGTTAATGATGATTTCCTTAAACCATTTTTATATAAAAAAAGCAGTCAGCTCTCTGGTGGAGAGCGACGTATACTTGAAATCCTAATGTTGTTGCATTCCGGAGCGAAATATTTATTGTTTGACGAACCTTTTAATGGCATTTCCCCTGTTTACATTGAAGTGATCAAGGATACTATAAAAAGGTATGGTAAAGAAAAGGGGGTTATTATAACGGATCACGATTATAAGAATGTTCTCGATCTATCAACTAGAATTATTTTAATGGATAGTGGTAACACCAAACCCATTAAAGAGCTTAGTGATCTGGTAGCATTTGGCTACCTGCCTCCATCAACGAAGCCCTGAGAAAATCTTCAACAAAATGTGTCGATTTTTGTAAGTTTGTATTTTAATAATTGCCATTACATGCTTGCTTTCGCGAATGCTAAAATAAATTTGGGTTTGTTCATTACAGAAAAGAGAACTGATGGTTACCACAACCTGGATACGGTTTTTTACCCAATTAAAATCAATGATGTAATTGAAATTACCGACGCAGCGTTTACCCATTGTTGTATAGTTGGTATTGATGTGCCGGGAAATCCAGACGACAATTTGTGTATGGAGGCTTATAAGGCTGTTTCGAAAGATTTTAATATTCCTGCTCAGCAGATAACCTTACTTAAAAATATTCCTGTTGGTGCCGGACTCGGTGGCGGATCTGCTGATGCGGCTTTTTTGATAAAATTGCTCAATGATAAATATAAGCTGGGATTGACATCAACTGAAATGGAAAATTATGTTAAGCCATTAGGTGCTGACTGCGCATTTTTCATCAATAATAAACCCGTGCTTGCCAAAGGAAAAGGTGATGAGTTTAGTCAATTGGAATTGGACCTGTCGGCATACTACCTGGTTCTTGTTAAACCAGATATCCATGTTTCGACTTCTGATGCCTATTCAGGAATTAAACCGTCATTCCCATCAACTTCGCTTGAAGAATTGATACATTTGCCTTTGAGTGAATGGAGGCATCATGTTTTTAACGATTTTGAATCTTCGGTATTTGTTATATATCCTCAAATAAGAAGTATTAAAGAGGCGCTTTATCACGAGGGGGCAATATTTGCTTTGATGAGTGGGAGTGGTTCCTCGGTTTTTGCAATATTTGAAAATCCAGTGAAGTTGCCATCACTCGAAAAAGACAATGTGGTATTTTATAATGTGTAATGCTAATTGCGCACATAAACTGAATATTAATGATGATGAAAACATGGAAATAAACTTAGTACGAAAAAGCGGTAAATTTAATTTCGAAGCAGAAAATTCAGGTGGTTTCAAAGTAGAACTAGATGCTAAAGAAGCTATAGGGGGTGAAGGTAAGGGTTTCAGGCCTATGGAAATGTTGCTTATAGGTTTAGGCGGCTGCAGCGGAATTGATATGGTAAATGTATTGACGAAGCAAAAGGAGCCATTAAATGATATCCGGATTGGGATAAAGGCAACTAGAAAAGATGAAGAAATGCCACCTATATTTGATGTGATTGATGTTCATTTTAACTTATACGGAGATTTAAATTTGCAAAAGGTAGAGCGGGCACTTGCGCTCACTTTTGATAAATATTGCTCTGTATCAAATATACTCGGCCGTTCAGCTACCTTGAACTTCACTTACGAAATACATCAGGAAGAGCCTGCTTAACAGAGTTTTATAAAAATAAAAGACCATCAAATACAAGTAAATAGACATGCAAGAAGATAATTTTGAAACTTTGGCCATCCGCCTTCAAGCCGAAAGAACCCAATTTAAGGAGCATTCTGTTCCATTATATTTAACCTCAAGCTACAAGTTTGATGATGCTGAAGAGATGCGTGCATTGTTTGCCAATGAAAAGGAAGGCAATGTATACAGTCGCTATGCGAATCCAAATACTGATGAGCTAATCAACAAAATGGCAGTTTTGGAAGGTGCAGAGAATGGATGGGCAACTGCTAGTGGTATGGCAGCGATATTCACTACTTTCGCAGCTTTTCTGCAATCAGGCGACCATGTGCTCTCCTCACGTTCTGTTTTTGGGTCTACACATCAGCTTTTAAATAATATTTTTCCTAAATGGGGCATTAGCTACACTTATGCAGATTTAGATAAGCCAGCGCAATGGGAGGACGGCATAAAACCGAATACAAGAATCATCTTTGTAGAAACTCCTTCTAACCCTGGAATTGATATTATTGATCTTGAGTGGTTGTGCAACTTGGCCAAAAAGCATGAGATAATGGTTGTGGTCGACAATTGTTTCGCTACACCATACCTTCAGCAGCCAATTAAGTACGGTGCGGATATTTCCATACATTCTGCCACAAAATTTATAGACGGACAAGGCCGGACGTTAGGAGGAATCATACTTGGGTCTAATAAACTGATTAAAGAAATTGAAGGTTTTGCTAGGCACAGCGGGCCTGCTATGTCGCCATTTAATGCCTGGTTGTTATCTAAAAGCTTGGAAACATTAGCTGTACGGATGGATAGGCATTGTGAGAGCGCGCTGAAAGTAGCTACATTTTTAGAAACTCAGGAAAGCGTAAAACGTGTTATGTATCCTTTTTTGGAATCCCATCCTCAATACGAAATTGCTAAAAAGCAAATGAAGCAAGGGGGTGGTATTGTAACAATGGTTGTTCATGGTGGTGTTGAAGCTGCAAGCAAGTTTATGGATAAATTAAAGATGTTCTCCATCTCTGCAAATTTGGGTGATACAAGGTCTATAGCAACCCATCCAGCAACAAGCACACATTCAAAATTAACCGAAGAACAACGTTTGGAGGTTGGAATTGAGCAAGGAACCATACGTTTGTCAATAGGCCTGGAGCATATCGATGATATAATAGCAGATATTAAACAAGCACTTAGCTGATGTAATCGCGATCTTCATCGCTAAGTTGTTCGTTAATGTTTTTATTTTGGCGGTCTGCAGGATGATCTTGCGGACCGTTATTGTCATAGCTACTTACAGTAGTTTTAGGTTTGGCCGCCCAGAAGCCCAAAATAAAACCTAGAAAGCTGAATATCCCTACAATTACGAGTTTGGACACCTCCGCTTTAACAAAAATGAAGTTGAATTCTACTGCATCCATGTTTAGCATTAAAAATATAATGATTATTGCTGTTATTGCTATAATTGAAATGGTTTTTGCGCTCATTGAATGCTTAGTTTTAAAACGTATAATTAAGTATTAACTCGAATATAGGGTTTTGGTTGTATATTTTATTTACAAATACACACCTGCCGCCTAACTCAACATCTGGCTGATAGCGTAACAGGTTCATATTACTACGTAATTCGAAGCCATATGTTTTAGGTTCTGTAATATTTGTTTCTGTGCCAATGTTTTCATAATGACAAAATAAGCTAGCTCTTATATTCCTAATGTAAGCTATAGGCCCCAATTCGGCATCAGGAAAGACGATAGGGAAGCGATAGTTAAAAAGTAGTGTGTTTTCCAGTTTGCTTTTAGCAAGAATATTGTTGTAACCGTAAACGGTATTTATCTCTTGATCAAACTTCCTTATTCCCCAAGAATTTTGCCAGTTAAAATTGGCGAGAAAGGAATGGTTCTTAGCAATGCCTGGAAAGTAAAGAAAGCCCTCAGCTGCAAAAAGCCCTCCATTAAGCTTGTTGTCAAATGGTTGGTGAAGGTAGGTAAGTTTGAGTACCTGCGCCCATTTAGGGGCAATGTCCCGCTCAGCTTGTCTTTTTGTGTGTGAAAAGGACATGCTGTATTGCATTGGGAAATTTAATGTTTTGATGAAGGTGGAGGGAAGGTTCTCTGCCATATAACGCTGCGTATAGCTAGTCAGCGTATTGACTGAGAAATTGTAAGTATCATTAAGGGAATTAAAACTTAATGGAACAGATGCCTGTATTTGTACATTATTTTCTCTCCAATCGCCCTGCTTTGTTACTTTGTTTTGGGTATAAAAGGTTCTCCTGGGTCGGTTTCTGAAGGTTGTTGTGAATATCGGATATAAAGCTTTAAAAGTGAAACCCGTGCTGTACTCGACGCGATTGAGGTCTCGCAAATATTCTACCCCTGCAAAATAATCGAAAGTATTCAATAGGTTGTTTGAGACCAGTTGCAATCCCCCACGATATTCGTTCTCTATTGTTGGGATTAAGCTGTGCATATTAAACAGGTTCCCTAAGGCGTGATAGGGTTTTGAACTGTAGCTACTATCTGGAACATTTACAAATACGTTTGGGCTCTTTTCCTGTGTGCGCGTTACTTCATTAAAATTAACAAAATAATTATTTGTAACTACGCTATGCTTTATAACTGTCTGAGCTATGTGATAGCCGTCTGATTGATAATTGTTAAAAAGCATGGTGCTGTCCGAAAAGGTGGGGTTGAATGCGCCGTATTTTGCGGCACTGAGCGCACTTATATTTTTAGATACGGTATCTAGCTCATAAATATTGTCAATGCCGCTGTAATGTGCGTTAAATGCTATTCCTCTGGTTGTGAATATTGGCCTGCCTATTTGCTGTTGAGATTCATTCAGTATCTTTTCATTTCTTGAGTTACCGTCGGTTATGTAAACAGTTTTTCCTTTTTCACTTACACCAAGGTAAGTAATTAGTTTTCCAGCACCATCGAACGATGGATTTTGCAGAATTAGATTTTCTGGGTTTTTTAGGGTTTTTAGCAGTTTACCTGTTTTTGCATCAAGCACTACCAGATTTGACTTATTGCTCAGATCGATCTCCACAGCAACGATTTTTGTTCCATCTGATGAAAGAGAAGGGGAGAAGAGTCTACTTTTGTGGGTAAGTGTGCTTATTTTTCTTTGATCAAAATCGTACGTACAAATTACGCTGTAACTTCTTTGGCGATATCGTGGATCGTAACGTACTTCATCCCAGGTGATCTTGTTATTTGAAAAACTGAACCATGGCTGCTCCTGATAACCTATTCCAAAAAGCCTCGATTCTTTTTTTTGATTGTCGATTGTTACAAAATAAGATGTTTCTGATTTGCTCTGCTTTAACGTAAGTATTTTTCCGTCTGGAAGTTTAACAGGCATGAAATAATTTGCGGCATAGCTGGAAGCTTTATTCAACGAATGATAGTCTTCAGTTTTAACAGCGTCGTTCTGACTGCTCCATGCGTTGGTTAATATTTTGGTGGTTTTGTTGAACCACTTTTTTGTTCCAAGTCCTGTGAATTTTTTGAGACTGTTAGAAAATGGATACAGGCGTACCGGTCTTTGACGAATGTCTCCAAGAATACTGTCCATAATACCTTTTCCAAATTCCGCTTTAATGTTTGAGGTCATGAGATAACCCAATTGGTAATATCCTGGTGTGATGTCTTTTTGGGAACCGAAATTGATTTTACTGTAGGAGAACTTTTTTCCATCCAGCAGGTTTGCTCGGTAAGGCATAATCCAGGATGGCTGCTTACCGCGACCGGCATTTGTTAATGCTGTTTCAATCGTTACGGCATCACCCTCAAAAGCCCAAAGTGGAATGCTTACACCGAACCAGGCAAAGTAGATATCTTCGGGAAATGGGTGTGCTTTACCACCTGTCAATTTATCGAATTGGGCCATGTGCCTGAGCTCATGAACAGCCAGGTTATTTAGCCAATCCTGACTGTCAAATTGCTGGGGTGGGGTAGTGAAGAACTCTGATTTTTTTGGAGCCAGTTGTACGAAGCCATTTGCGATCACACCACGGTTTTGGAGGATCACCGGAATCTGTGTTTTTATTCTGCCAAGACTCGCGCCTACATAAGGATAGATATGGCTCAACGTGTTTGCCATTCTTTGCGCTTCTTTCTCCAGCTCTTGCGGATAGATGATCCTAAAACCAGAAGCATTTATTTGTCTCCATTTTACACTAAGGGGGTTTTGATCACTGTTAAAAATCTGTGCAGAAACACTAAGTGAGGTAAAACTTAATATAATAATATATAACATATTGATAATTAACAATTTTAATCTTTTTTCCATGTGTAATATATCTATTTGCTAAATTAGTTAGTTTTATTCTGAAATTGATTAATCATATTGGTGTATAATCACTTCAATAAAAATTCTTAATGTACTGATTTTAAATACTGTTATGTGTGATATTAAAAGTAGGTCAATTCAGTTATTATCGCTCTATTTACCCGTATATGTCTACCTTTTCTATTTGATGTGGTAAAAAAATTGATACGATTAAATACTGGTTTAATATACACTAAATGCACCAAATAAGCAACCGGAATTAGTTAGGAATAATACTGATGAAGTAAAGAATTGTATACCTGACTGGCTTTAGAAAGGGCTAGGAATTTGATAAATCAGTCGGTAATCAGGCTCTCCTACTCAGGTAATAACCTGAAATATTACTGTAAATTTTTACGTTTTTTATAGATGGGATAGAGGAAAACAGATCCAATTATCAGGCTGGCGCCAAGATAAAATCCAAGGGACATGGTCTCTTTATTGCCAAAGAAAATGAAGGCAAGAAGGATACCGTATACGGGTTCAAGATTGGTGATGAGGGCCACCCTGAAAGCCGACAAACTGCGCATTACTGAAACCCCAGCAACGTAAGCAAGTGCGGTACAAATGGTACCCAGAATCATTAAATAAATCCAGTCTTCACTGCTCAAACGGAACTGCTCATTTAGTAAATCGCCAGTCATCAACCGGTAGATAGTGATCCAGAAAAACGCACCAGTGATCTCATAAAATCCAATGATTTTAGGGTCGCTTTTCTGTACAAGAGTAGAGTTGATCGTCGAAAAAAGGCTTGAAGCAAGTGCAGAAGAAAGCCCTAAAATGATGCCCTCTGTATACTTCGATTCGAATTTAAAAATCAAATATATGCCCAATATAATAACTAAACCTATCACTACATCAGGTATTAAAATGGACTGTTTTTTTATCAGGGGTTCTAATATTGCGGTAAATAATGTAAAGGATGAAAGACATACCAGGGTAACCGAAACTGTGGATACCTTAATGGCATGGAAAAATAGAATCCAGTGTATTGCAACGATACTTCCAGTAAAAAAGAACTGAAAAAACTGTTTTCTGGTAACCTTTAAGCTGGTACGGGAGACTAAGAAATAGATGAGTAATGAGATGCTAGCGATCAGTACACGGTACCAAACCAGTTGTACCGCGGAGATAGATATTAAGTTACCCAGAATGCCTGTAAATCCCCATATAAACACAGTGAAATGCAGAATAAGCAAGTCTCTGGTCAGTGTGGATTTTGCCATTATTTAGGTGCCTTTCTCAATAGGTAATACCCCAGCAAACCAAAAATAAGAGTTGGTGCCAGAACAGATAATAATGGTGATATTCCTCCTTTGAGAGAGAACATTTTAGCAAATTGACCAAGTACAATGTAGCCGAAGCTTAATAATATGCCTATTCCAAGTGGTAAACCAACGCCACCCCTTACTTTCCTGGATGACAGGGCAACGCCAATTAATGTTAATACAAATGCAGAAAGCGGACTTAACCATCGCTTATAGCGTTCAAATAGCAAGTCGTTTTCAACACCTGTTCCCCTTACCTTCTCTTTCCGGATCTTTTCTGATAATTCTTTATTACTTAGGTTTTCAAAGATATTGTCGTAAGCAGAGAAATCATCCGGCCTCATATCCAGTACTGTATCCTTAATAGAGCCATATGGCCCAGCTACCAGCTTCTCTTTAAGGCCGTTGATATATCTGGTAGTATAATTATTTAATCGCCACACGCGTTTTACAGAGTCGTAGGAGATTTTCTCAGCCACTACTTTTTTGGTCATTACGTCCCCTTTAAAATTATCCAAGTTAAATTTATTACCTATCATAGTCTTGTTGTCAAAGTTATCCATGTATATATAGGTGTTTTCATCTAGCCTCATGTGGATATTAATTTTGGTAGACGGATCGTTTTTCTTTACATAAGTGTTCTCAAAACTGTTTTTTAAGCGGTTCGTATAAGGAAGTACATATAGATTAGAGGCAAGATTAAAAGCGAAAATGATAAAAGCAGATATAAAATAGGGTTGAAGAAATCTATTAAAACTTACGCCTCCACTTAGTATAGGGACAATTTCTGTTTGGTCAGCCATCTTTGCCGTAAAGAAAATAACGGCTATAAAATTTATGAGTGGAGACAGCATATTAACGTAAAACGGTATAGAACCTGCGTAATAAAGACTGATAACCTGCCAGAACGTCAAGTTGGCACTTAGAAAATCATCTAGTTTTTCTGAGAGGTCAAATATGATGATGATGACAATAAACAGGGTTAGGGTATACAAAAATGTACCCAGATACTTGCTGATAATATACCAGTCTATTATTTTTATCCTGTTTTTTAAAAAACTCATTTACAATTTATTGCCTAATATAGTTACCATCTTATTTTTCCAGGCATAGAATTCTCCGCTGATGATTTTTTTGCGTGCTTCTTTTACTAACCATAAATAGAAGTGAAGGTTGTGCAGGGTTGCAATTTGTGCGCCAAGCATTTCTTTCGAGTGCATTAGGTGACGCAAATAAGCCTTAGAATAAGCCCTGTCCGCATATAAGTCGCTATCTTCATCTATAGGAGTAAAATCGTTCTCCCATTTCTTATTCCCTATGTTGATGACACCATTCCTGGTAAACAGCATTCCGTTTCTTGCATTTCTGGTAGGCATAACACAATCAAACATATCTATTCCTAGCGCAATATTCTCCAGGATGTTTATTGGAGTACCAACGCCCATAAGGTAACGCGGCTTCTCCTCCGGAAGTATGTTACATACAATTTCCGTCATGCCATACATCTCTTCCGCAGGCTCACCAACTGATAATCCGCCAATTGCATTTCCTTCGCGACCCATTGATGCAATAAACTCGGCAGACTTAACCCTTAAATCTTTGTAAACAGACCCTTGCACTATTGGGAAAAGCGTCTGATTAAAGCCGTATTTAGATTCTGTGGAGTCAAACCTGTTGCAACAACGTTTTAACCACCTATGTGTCATGTTAATAGAGGCAGCAGCATAATTATAATCACATGGATAGGGGGTACATTCATCAAAGGCCATAATAATATCGGCACCTATAGTACGTTGAATATCCATTGCATATTCAGGTGTGAAAAGGTGTTTAGAACCATCAATATGTGATCTGAAAGTAACGCCTTCCTCTTTTATTTTTCTAACCTTGCTGAGCGAATAAACTTGGTAACCACCACTATCGGTAAGAATTGGACGATCCCATCCTATAAATTTATGCAAACCGCCCGCCTGCGCTATGATTGGTAATCCGGGTCTTAAGTAAAGATGGTACGTGTTTCCAAGAATGATCTTAGCGTCGATATCTTCTACAAGCTCCCGCTGATGCACGGCTTTAACTGTTCCCGCCGTGCCAACCGGCATAAAAATAGGTGTTTGTATTTCGCCATGGTCTGTTGTTACAGTACCAGCTCTGGCTTTCGAGTGTATATCTTTTGCCTCTAAACTAAAATTCATAAATCGGTTTCCACTAAAATCTGCCAAAAGTAGCAAAAAACCAGCTATTTAAGGTCTAAATTTTTTATCAACAAACAGGCCCGATTACAGATTAAAAATCGGAAATTTGCGGGCTAGTTAAAAATCACCGTGGAGTTAACGTTAATTGAGATATGCCTGCTGGCAGGACTGGCTTTTTGCTTCTTGATGCAGCTTTATTATAGCCTTTTTGTACACCTCAGGCTTGCAAATAAATCTATTGCCCCCGTACCAAGCGAAGCAAGAAATCCATTAAGTGTAGTTATTTGTGCCAGAAACGAAGCCGAAAATCTAACGGAATATCTTCCGTTGGTCTTAAGTCAGAACTACCCAGACTACGAGGTTATTGTCGTAAATGACAGATCCTGGGATGGAACGGAAGAAATACTGGAAGAGTTTGCGAAGAAATACAAACATCTTAAAATAGTAAATATCGCAGATGGTCAGAAATTTATTGCTGGTAAGAAGTTTGCTGTTACAATGGGTATAAAAGCGGCTACAAACGATTGGTTGGTCTTTACTGATGCGGATTGTGCACCTGCTTCGTCACAATGGCTACTGGGAATGCAACAACCCGAAAATGAGAATACTGAAATCTTACTGGGATATTCTCCATACCTGAAAAGAAAAGGGCTATTGAATGCGCTAATCAGGTATGAAACTTTTTTTACTGCTGTAAATTATCTTTCCTTTGCGCTTAAAGGGATGCCTTACATGGGGGTAGGTAGAAATATGGCCTACAAAAAGACATTGTTTTTTAAGAATAAAGGCTTTGCAGCACATATGCACATTCCTTCTGGCGACGATGATCTCTTCGTTAATGCTCATGCCAATAAACATAACACCAGCGTACAAATTCACCCTGATACTCAGGTTTGGAGCAATCCAAATACATCTTTTGGTGCTTATTTAAGACAAAAGAAGCGCCATTTAGGTGCAGGAAAGCTTTATAAACGGAAGCACAAACTCATTCTTTCATTTCAGATATCAGTACAGTTTTTGTTTTACGCCTTCTTTATCGCGCTGATGTTTTTTGATCCTGCAAGATATATTGCGCTTGGTGTTTTATTGTTAAGTATCGTTATCAGGAGTTTTGTGTACCCTAAATTGTTAAAGAGGCTTAATTACAGCGAGTTGCGGTGGTGGTTCCCATTCCTTGATATTCTATTATTCATTTTTCTGGTGTTTAATGCACTAGTTTCTATATTTGTTAAAAAAGTACAGTGGAAATAAAGTCGACAATAATTCAGGAATATTTCAAAGATCTTACCGAGCTGCAAATTAGCCAGTTTGATCAATTGTATGAATTGTATAGTTTCTGGAATGCGCAGATCAATGTCATCTCTCGAAAAGACATTGATGAGCTTTACGAGCGCCATATTCTACATTCTCTTGGTATCGCAAAGTTCTGCACTTTTAAACCCGGTGAGAAGATTCTTGATGTTGGAACAGGTGGGGGCTTTCCCGGTATCCCTTTGGCTATATTGTTTCCTGAAACCAGCTTCCACCTGGTCGATTCAATAGGAAAAAAGATAAAAGTAGTTACAGAGGTTGCGGCTGCTCTTGAACTTAAAAATGTAAGGGCCAGTCATTTGAGGGCCGAGCAGGTTGACGATAAATATGATTTCATAGTGTCAAGAGCTGTTACAAGACTAATTGATTTCTATCCATGGATACAGGGTAAGTTCAACAAGAACTCAAAGAATGCCATTGCAAATGGGATTTTGTATTTAAAAGGAGGAGATTTGACGGAGGAGATTGCCGAATCACGCCTAAAAGCGGAATTATATCCGCTTTCAGCCTACTTCAAAGAAGACTTTTTTGAAACTAAATACGTGGTTTATATTCCACAATAAATTTAATTCCTTTTTACCTGCACTATTTTTTAGTTGTGGTGTCTTTAGTGAAAAATTCTCCGTCTTCTAGTTCAAAAACACCATCTCTGGCAGATTCTCCGTACTTAGCAATTGCTGCAGTATTATTCTTTGTCGTTACTTTAACTGATTTTGCTTTAAACCTCACTGTTTTTCCTTCACCTGGGTTTACGATAGTTATTTTTCCATTGTTGATGTAAAGCGGATTTGGCCCCATATCTGTAATTGACTGAAAGTCGGTGCCTTTAACCTCTGGATGCTCTTCAATTTTCTCCATTGGTTTAACAATCGGTGGTGGGAATTTAATGTTTCGCAATCTAGGTTTTAATGGCGGCCTTGGCGGAGTTGGCAATTTGCGTGCACTCCTAACGGGAATCGGTGGTGGAAATTTAATGGAGATATGGGTGTTTTTGCCAGTGAATTCTAGTGCTCCTTTTGATGCGCGCTTGCCATATTTGGCCGTTGCTTCATTACCATTGAGCTCTTTTACCCCATCATAATCATAAACAGAAGTAAAATTTCTTGCAGTGGAGACTTTTCCATTAATTACGACCAGCTTAATAGGGCGTGTACCCTGTATTTCTATAGGATAGCTTTTCTTCTTTTCCTGCTTTGGGCCTTGCTTTGGAGTTTGTCTGGATTTCTTTGTTCCGACAGTTGATGTCATTTCCTTTTTTTTGGAATAGAGGTCGATAACGGCATAATCCTTAGTGAAAGCCAGGGTTGAAGTGCAAAGCATTCCAGCCATAATTGGGAGTACGTACAGGAGCCGGAGCCTGGCCCGTCCTGATGATTTGGTTTTGTTTAACATGTTGATTCTGTTTTTTAATATGGATTGGTTGAACATTTGACTAGCAAGTGGATTGTGGAATGATCCGAATGAATTATGGATAAGGAACATCGCATAATCATGCTTTGGCAAACCTTGGTTGGTGGTCGATTCATCTGCAATATATTCATGAATAAGCTTGATGTCTTTTTTTATCAGCCAGCATATCGGATTGAACCAGTTAAGGATGATTACTGTTTCAAAAAAGAGGATATCTAGGCTATGCCGCTGCTTTATATGGATCATCTCATGCTGAAGAATGATATTTTGCTTGTCTGTATCCGGATTAATAAAGAGGAGATTAAAGAAAGAAAAAGCCGTGTCTAACTGTTTAAAATGTAATTTGCGCACATTGCCTATTCGGATTTTATCTGCTTTCAAGGCCATTCTTATAATCCGATAAAGACTTGTCCCGAGTCGAAGCAAAAGAAATCCTGCAACAAGCAGATAACAAAATAAAAGGATGTCTCCGGCTGTTAGAGTCGGTGTGGTAACAGCCACCGGAAGCAATTCGCCAGAATAGGGGATACTGATCTGAACCTCATTTACTATTGGATTAAACAAACTATTCAAATAGCCAATTTGAAAGACAGGCATTAAGAAAGCTAATGCGGAACTAATCAGCAGGTAGTACCTATTAATTTGGTAAAACGTCTCCCGTTGAAGCAGCAATAAGTAAAAGCCATAAAAAACAGCCAAATAAAGGTTGGCTTCCAATAAATAATACATCCAGTTCATCACTTCTTATTTTTAAGATTTTCAGCCAGTTTTATCAATTCATCCAGTTCATCGATGTCCATGTTCTTTTCCTTAACCAGAAATGAAACAAGGCTCTGGTAATTGTTTTCAAAGTAATTGTTCATGACTTTGTCGAACGCAAAATGCTTATACTGTTCCTCGGTGATTAGCGGGAAGTAGATATGTGTGTTTCCAATCGCTTTATGATCTATGAATCCTTTGCTTTCCAGTACCCGAATAACCGTAGATACGGTATTATAGGCAGGCTTTGGTGGTGATATTTTGTCAATAACTTCTTTTACCAGTCCCTCTTTGATCTCCCATAATATGAGCATTATCTGCTCTTCTGCTTTAGTTAATTCTCTCATCATTTCATTTTTTAATACGGTATAACTAAGTTACTACTATTTTTATAGTTTGCAAACTATTTATATAGTTTATAATTATATATCTGATTATTAGAACTATAATATTTTAGGTTGGTGTTATATATTGCTAAAGCAGATGTTTGAACCATGAGTTTAAAACATAAGATTGCCTTAACATTAATACATTCAGTAGGCCATGTAACAGCTAAAAATCTCTTAGGCCACTTTGGCTCTGCCGAGGCCATTTTTAGTGCAGATCGTGCTGCGCTGATGCAGATTGATGGTATAGGAAAAGTAACTGCCGAAGAGATTGTAAAGAGTAATGCACTCCAGCTGGCAGAAGAGCAACTGAATTTCTTAAGCAAACACAATATCCAAACGCTGTTCTTTGGCGACGATAACTACCCAAGAAGGTTGCTGGAATGTTTTGATGCACCAATATTACTTTACTACAAAGGCAAGGCAGATCTTAATCATCCACGGATTGTAAGTATAGTAGGTACAAGAAAAGCTACTTCTTATGGGCAATACCTTTGCAGGCAACTGGCTGAAGTGCTTGCCGACCATGATGTTTTGATTGTCAGCGGACTAGCCTACGGTATTGATATTGCGGCTCATAAGGAAAGTCTGAATTTCAACATCCCAACCATAGGCGTGCTTGCGCACGGATTGGACCGCATCTACCCACAACTTCATCATGGTATTGCTAAAAAGATGGTGGAAGAGGGAGGGCTAATAACAGAATTTCCTTTAAAAACCAATCCTGATAAAGAGAATTTTCCAAAAAGGAATAGGATCATAGCAGGACTTGCTGATGCAACTATCGTAGTAGAAGCAACCCTGAAGGGTGGGGCACTGATCACTGCAGACATTGCTAATTCCTATAATAGAGATGTATTTGCCTTTCCTGGAAGGGTTAATGATGAATGTTCAGAAGGATGTAATTTTCTGATTAAGACCAATCGTGCCGCCCTAATTAACCACGCAAAGGACCTTGTTTATTATTTGGGTTGGGACAGCTCAAAAACTTCAAATACCAAACAGATGATGATTCCATTAGGATTACTGCCCGAGGAGCAAAGTATTGTAGAACTACTGAAAATATCCCCGGTTAGAATCGATGAATTGTCCATTAAGTTAGCTATCCCCCAAAGTAAACTTGCTATGTACTTGTTAAATCTCGAAATGCAGGGTATTTTGGTGTCTCTTCCCGGTAAAGTTTACAGATTGAATTAATATTGTTCCTCATGGACGTTATTTATGTTCGTTTTTAAGTCTATTGAATAACTAGATTAAAATTATATTCCTATTATATCATATATGCAATATTATATTTTGATTCTGCAATAGAAAATAAAATACTGATGGGTATTGTTTATTTTTGTTACATGTGGTATAATAACATTTTAGAAACGATAGGCAACACGCCATTAGTTAGATTGAATAGTATTACCAAGGATATCCCTGCTACAATACTTGCAAAAATTGAAACTACAAACCCGGGAAATTCTATTAAAGACCGGATGGCCATCAAAATGATTGAAGATGCAGAGCAATCTGGTAAATTGAAACCAGGGGGTACCATCATTGAAGGTACATCTGGTAACACTGGTATGGGACTGGCAATGGCTGCTATTGTTAAGGGCTACAAGTGTATTTTTACCACAACAGATAAACAGTCGAAAGAGAAAGTTGATGCTTTACGCGCCTTCGGCGCAGAAGTAATTGTATGCCCCACCAATGTAGAGCCAGAAGATCCACGGTCGTATTACTCTGTGTCATCCCGTCTTGAACGGGAAGTGCCGAACTCCTGGAAACCAAACCAATATGATAACCTGGCAAATACACAAGCGCATTATGAGCAAACCGGGCCGGAAATATGGGCGCAGACAGAAGGAAAAATAACCCATCTTGTTGTTGGAGTAGGCACCGGAGGCACAATTTCAGGTACTGGGAAATACTTAAAAGAGCAAAACCCAAACATCAAAGTATGGGGTATTGATACTTACGGTTCGGTATTTAAAAAATACAAGGAAACTGGTATTCTGGATAAGAATGAAATCTATCCATACATTACTGAGGGAATAGGAGAGGATTTCCTGCCTAAGAATGTAGATTTCGATATCATTGATCTCTTCGAGAAAGTTACGGACAAAGATGCTGCCTTAATGACCAGAGAAATAGCGCGTAAGGAAGGTATTTTTGTTGGAAACTCTGCCGGCTCCGCAATTGCGGGATTATTGCAGTTAAAAGATAAGCTTAAGCCTGAAGATGTGGTAGTGGTGATATTTCATGATCATGGAAGCAGGTACATGGGAAAAATGTATAACGAAGATTGGTTAAGAGAACGCGGCTTCTTGAAAGATGAAAAGCTAACAGCCAAATCAATCATCGATAAAAAAGACAAAACTGAAATTGTAACCATAGATTGCGAAAAGACACTACAGGAAGCAATCAGTACGATGAATACGCTCAACATTTCACAAATACCTGTTACACAAAAGGATATGGTAGTCGGTAAGCTTGGAGAAAGTGATATACTTAAAGCATTAATGGAAAACCCTTCCTTAAAATCTGCTAAAGTTCAGGAAATCATGTCTGCCACCTTCCCCTTTGTAGATCTGAATACTTCGATTGACAGGATTTCGGGATTGATCAATAAAGAAAACAGTGCTGTTCTTGTGGAAGATGAGAATGGAAAAATAGAGATCATTACGCAGTACGACATCATCAATGCCATATCTGCATAAGTAATCTAAATACAAAAATCCCGGTTTATAACGGGATTTTTGTATTTAACTAGTTGCTAATGACTAGGCGCATATGCCTCAACCCGCTTAATCTGGGCGCCTAAAGCCCTCAGTCTAATATCAATATCCTGGTAACCTCTTTCTATTTGTTCTATATTAAATATAGTAGACTTACCTTCAGCTGATAATGCAGCTATCAACAAAGACACCCCAGCACGTATATCAGGAGAGGTCATACTAATTCCCCTGAGTTTGTATTGTTTGTCTATCCCGTTAACAGTTGCTCTATGTGGATCACAAAGAATAATCTGCGCACCCATGTCAATCAGTTTATCTACAAAAAACAACCTGCTTTCAAACATTTTTTGATGGATCAGTAAGTTCCCTTTGGCTTGAGTTGCTACTACAAGAACTATACTCAGCAAATCAGGAGTAAAGCCTGGCCAAGGAGAATCTGCAATCGTTAACATTGAACCATCTATAAATGATTCAATTACATAGTGCTTTTGAGAAGGTATATATATATCGTCGCCTCTTAACTCAAACTTAATACCCAGTTTCTTAAATACATCTGGTATTACTCCCAGTTCAGAATAACATACATTTTTAATGGTAATTTCTGATTCTGTCATCGCTGCCAAACCAATGAAAGAGCCAATCTCAATCATATCTGGCAACATTCTGTGCTCCGTGCCGCCTAGTTTCTCAACACCTTCTATCGTTAGTAAATTAGAACCAACCCCAGTAATTTTAGCGCCCATGCGGTTAAGCATTTTACACAATTGCTGTAGGTAGGGTTCGCAGGCTGCATTGTAAATAGTGGTAATTCCTTTAGCCAATACTGCTGCCATTACAATGTTTGCAGTACCGGTAACAGAAGCTTCATCTAAAAGGATGTAAGCACCTTTTAAATTGGTTGCATCTACATTAAAAAACTCTTTCTTATTGTCGTACACAAACCTTGCACCTAGTTTCTCAAAGCCCAAAAAATGCGTGTCCAATCTTCTTCTGCCAATTTTATCACCACCTGGCTTAGGTATTGCAGCAGTACCAAAACGACCTAATAAAGGTCCTACAATCATAATTGATCCTCTTAAGCCACCACCTTTAGCTTTGAAAGTATCAGAAAGGAAAAAATTTAAGTCAATATTTTTTGCTTCAAAAGTGTAGGTGTCTTTAGAAAGGCGTTCAATATGAACACCCATATCACCAAGAAGCTCTATCAGTTTATTTACGTCTTTAATGTCTGGAACATTGCTTACCGTAATCTTTTGATCAGTAAGCAATACAGCAGCAATAATTTGCAAGGCTTCATTTTTTGCACCCTGAGGATGAATTTCGCCCTTTAACTTCTTGCCACCAATTATTTCAAATGCATTCATATGGTATTATGTATCTGGTTTAATGAGTAGCCTTAGTGCCTCGGTTTTGGATTGTTGTTACGCTGAGGACGGCCGTTGTTGTTATTGCTGCTTTGTCTGTTTTTGCCGTTGTTGTTACTCCTGCCTCTGTTGTTCTTATCAGCTCTGATGGGTGCAGGTTTAAACTCAACCTTATTCAGGTTTACGTTTTCGTCAAGCTCAAGTTCACCATTAGAAAGCTCTCTTAAGTTTTTAATGATGGTTTCATCTGCAACCGAGTCTTTATTCCAGGTTACATAAGCCATTTTCATGAAATTGGCTATTCCCTGTACCATTGCTGCCCTACGTTCAGGCTCCTCAACTGCTTTGGTTTTTTCTATCATTACCTCAACCGTTTTGCCGTAATGCTTGTATTTGATACGTTGCTGAGGATAGCCGATATGCTTCGGTCTAATCAATGCAGCTTCTGGTGTTGGTTTAGGATACGGGGCATCTACTTCAATTTTGTATCCTGAAATGATATGTAGGTGATCCCAAAGCTTATGTTTAAAATCTGCAACATCCCTTAAATGAGGGTTTAAGAAACCCATCAAGTCAATTACAGCCTGAGCATACCTATTTCGTTCTTCAAGATCCGGTAATTCAATAATGTACTTCACCATGTTCTGTACATTACGGCCATATTCGGCAAGAATCAGATCGTTTCTTGTGGTATTATATTCAAAATTCATTTGTATTTCTTTCTATGAATGTACTCGTTTATCTTTTATTTAACAATTCGCAATTTAGCAAATTTTAATAACAACTGCTTGTTCCCTAAACCCTGGAAAAATACAGTTGCTTTCACATCAGGAAGTGAGCCTTCCAGGCTTACTATTTTACCAAATCCAAACTTTTCATGTTCAACATCCATACCATTTTGAAAAGCATCGGCAGCATCAGCCGTAAATCCGGGTGTAGGCACGTGGGCTTTTGGTAAAATGGATGTTGTTTTAGGTCGCTGCATTGGCGTGCGTGCCGGGGTAGGCTGCGGTGTTTCACGCTGCTGGCTCCAAGTTCTTCTTTCAGAATCAAAACTATTGTCACCCAATACACTCTTGGCCGGTTTTACCATTTCCAACTCCAGGTAGCTGGCGTTAATCTCATTAATAAACCGGCTTGGCTCACAATTGGTTAGCGTGCCCCAACGGTATCTCGAAGTTGCATAAGTAAGCGTTAGCTTTTTCTCTGCTCTGGTTATAGCTACATAAAACAGCCTTCTTTCCTCTTCCAGATCCGTTCTGGAATTTAAGCTCATTT
The DNA here is from genome assembly GCF_054057295.1 of Pedobacter sp. UYP24. Classification (NCBI taxonomy): domain Bacteria; kingdom Pseudomonadati; phylum Bacteroidota; class Sphingobacteriia; order Sphingobacteriales; family Sphingobacteriaceae; genus Pedobacter; species Pedobacter sp. UYP24. Next base: position 27,036 of record NZ_JBSRZD010000003.1, on the reverse strand, counting down.
GCGATGGAAAAAGGTTTTCTTCCAAACCAACAATAAATACATTTTTAAACTCCAGGCCTTTTGCAGAATGTATCGTCATCAAAGAAACCGTATCGCGGTCCTTTTCATCCTGCCTGTCGTCATTTGTAAGTAGCGCAATATCCTGCATAAAAATGGCAAGACTACGGTCTTCTATATCTTCTCGCTCTGCAAATTCCTTTATACCATTTAATAGCTCCTGTATGTTTTCATACCTGCTTCTACCTTCAATACTATCATCGGTGTGCAGTTCTTTCAGTATTCCAGAATGCTGTGCAATATACAGGGCAGTTTCGTATGCATCCAGTTTTTTAGATTCAGCAGCAAAGCTCCTGATCAACATAGAAAAATCATTCAGCTGATTGGCAATTCTACCTTCAATATATTGTTGAGGGGCACAAATTACTTCCCACATGGTAATGTTATGCTTATCAGCAGCAACACTTATTTTTTCAACTGTGGTATCACCTAAGCCCCTTCTAGGATAATTAATTACTCTTTTAATGGCCTCTTCATCTGCAGGATTAAAGGTTAACCGAAAATAGGCAATAAGGTCTTTAATCTCTTTTCGCTGATAAAATGACAGTCCACCGTAAATTTTATAAGGAACATTCAACTTGCGTAAGGCCTCCTCCATAGCCCTGGACTGAGCATTTGTACGGTACAAAATAGCAAAGTCATTGTGTTTATACCCTTTAGAAGTACGCTCCTGAACAATGGCCTCAGCTACAAGCTTACCCTCCTCATTGTCTGTAAAAGCACGTTGCACTTTAATCCTGTCGCCCACCTCGTTGTCAGAAAACACATTCTTTTCCAACTGGTTCTTATTGTTGGCGATGATACTATTAGCAACCTCAACTATATTTTGAGTAGAACGATAATTTTGCTCCAGTTTATAAACTTGGAGATCAGGATAATCACGTTCAAAGTTTAGAATATTCTGAATGTTTGCACCCCTAAAAGCATAGATACTTTGTGCGTCATCACCCACAACGCAGATGTTTTGATAGGCAGCGGCTAACTTTTTAACGATGGTATATTGAGAAAAGTTAGTATCCTGGTACTCATCAACCATTAAGTATTTAAACTTTTGCTGGTATTTGTTTAGCACCTCAGGATTGCTTTTTAAAAGTACATTCGTTTTAAACAACAAATCATCAAAATCCATTGCGCCGGCTTTAAAACACCGCTTAGTATAGGTTTCATAAATCACACCAATTAAGGGGCGCTTGTTGCTGATGTCTTCAGATTGTATCTCCGCACTTTCCAGATACTCAGAATAAGAGATCAGGTTATTCTTGGCAGAGGAGATCCTGTTGTAAACAAAATTAGCATTGTACAACTTATCATCCAGCTGCAATTCTCTTAAAATAGACCGAAGCAGACTTTTGCTGTCGTCCGTATCATAAATAGTAAAATTAGAAGGATACCCAATCTTTTCAGCTTCAACACGTAGTATTTTGGCAAATACCGAGTGGAAGGTACCCATCCATATGTTTTTAGCTTCAGATCCAACAACCTTTGTAATACGCTCGCGCATATCTTTTGAGGCTTTATTGGTAAAAGTTAGTACGAGTATGTTAAATGGATCAACTCCTTTTTCAATTAAATGAGCAACCCTATACGTAATTACCCGGGTTTTACCGGATCCGGCTCCTGCAACTATCATTGCCGGGCCTTGTGTGTTCTCTACTGCTGCGCGTTGTTGGGGGTTTAAACCTGCTAAATAATCCAAAATGATTCCTTTGTCTGCTATTTGAGATGTGTTTTCGTTTAGAAAGTTAATTTTCTAAGGTTACAAAACTACAGTTTTTTCGGGTGACTACCACGCTATAGTAGCAAATATGTGGCAGTGTATTGCTTCAATTCTTTCGCTGATCTTGTGTAGTATTCGTGCTGTTTCTGCTTAGTTTATTTGTTAAAAGGTATTTTAAGCGCATATTGAGCTCATAATATCAGGTGCCTATTTTGTTTGATAGTTGAAGTATTGGAATGCTGTTATTTCGGCTAGCGTTTTTCGATCCATGAGTACTTTATCTTCTGTTTCAGAATAGCCTAGAGGAACCTCTTTTCTTATCTTAAAGTCGAATGTTATAACATTAAAGCGTTCAATATTTGAGATTTATTTTTTTACTTGGTTAGAAAATCTTTTTGCGAAAGCCAATTTACTTTCTTTAAAGCTTGGGTTTGTAATAAAAGCTTGCAGATCAACTGTTTCATTGCCTTTGATATTGAAATTTATACCTGAAATAGTGATATTTTTAAAATTGAATTTGCTATGTAAACTATCATTCATTTCCTTTTTTGAAACTGAAAGTATAACCTTTTCCGGTTTATAAGGATTTTCTATATGACAGCCTAAAGCGAACATAAAGATATTAATTTAAGAAGTTATGCGATTAGAAGAAAGAGAATAAAATGTGGATTGCTGACTTAACGTTCAATTTAATGATAGTTGCAGGTATAGGACATTCGATATGAAATGCATAAAAATCGGTGTTTGATGGCTGTGTTCTGGGTGTCTGATGGGTGTTGGCTCGGTGTATTCACCCAGAACATACCCCTAGAAGGCCGAAAACACCCAGAAGTGGCACAGGTTTATATGCAACTCATATAAAACAAAATCAATCTCGAGCGATTAAAAAAATACTACTGTTGAAAATTACCATCGGATATTTTACGCCTGAACTCCTGGAAATTGGGATGTGTTTGTATGAGGAATCAATTTTGCAGCCGAGCGATTGAGATGATAAGTGAATCTCTTTGTTAAAGACTTCATTTTTCTAGTCTTTCTATAGACGTTCGTAAAAAAATCGTTGGCTACATAAAGGTCTGTAATTCTATTTTTAACTATTCCCGCCAGTTTATTTTAGCAGAAAGTAACTTACAGTTTCCATTTTCAAGCGAAAAGAAAGCGGTTCCACCTTCATAAATCAGCATATAATCCACTTTCGCAAATTTGAAGTCTTTATCGAATGTTATTGAGTGAATGGATGGCGGAGTTTTCAACTCCCAATTACCACCCCAATGACCATAAGCTATCTTTATAAAATTTTCAATAAAAGTCATTCTTTTTTTGCTTTCACCAGTAGCTTGCGCAATATTTTCCGCGCCTCCTGTTGCAAATGGAATATTTTCGTTGCCCAGGAATTTTTTTAATTCGTCTTCATATTTTTTAGTCAAATAAAGTGTAACCCCCGGCACTTGAGTAATTCTAGGCCTGAAATTAGTAAACGAGTAAATATGTTTTTTTGAATTATCAATATGACCGATTCCATACGGCCCCCAAGAGCCAATAAGATTGCCGTATTCTCGATTCTTAATCCTGTTAATAAAAACCGCTTTTAAACTATCTGAACCCACAGTTTTATTTATTTCATCTATGGTGAATGCATCTGTTTCTGATTCGTCCCAATACACTTTATCAGCCACATATAAATTAACATCTTGGGAAATAACAAAATAATGAAAATTGCGATAAAGTTCATACCTAGACTGTTTAACACCTAGCTTCGCAACATCGTGGGGATCATAAAGAGTTTCGAATATTTTATATGCGTATTTAATGGAATTATTTTGCTTCCGAAGTTCACTGTCCGATATTGGTTTGATTTCTTTTGCCCAATTTTCAAAAAACCTATTCAACTTTTGAACAGAATTTTCAGCATATGCCTCCTCCAACGTTATATGACTTTGTGAAAATACACTATGACAGATCATACAAACTAATATTGAAATAAAAATCGCTTTCTTTTGCATATGCATTTTTAAAAATTTAGGGTTAAGTTACAGAATCTGCGCCGATTTCATTCTCTACTTGTATTAAAGTTCATTCAGTTTCTACCATGGGAAGCTAAAATCTAGTAAAGCTTTCTTCATCTAACTCCTATGCAAGTCCTATTCCTATGCCACCCATATAGGAGCATAGCAAGAGGAGCATAAGAGCCCATAGTGCGCCAACCAGTAAGTGAAATGATACGTCTACTGCTTGCTTTTTTATAAAGCCTTACCGGCTTTTAATACGTCAATGAACTTCCGCCACCGGCTATCACAGCTGGTAATTTAAATCTAACTAGTCGACTAATGGAAATAAATAATACTGAAACGCTTGCCTATTATTTTTTAGCTGATCAGCAATGGCATAGCGCGTTTCCGATATCGTCAAATTGTTCGGATTTATCCAATTTATTTGTATAATAGTGGCTTATAAAAAGCTCGTTTTATTATAAGTGCAAAGGTATGAAAAATAGTTGATATTTACAAATAAATTCGAACATTTTACCGAATTAAATACATTGATTTACAGTGTTTTATCTATTTTTTATGCGTTAATGAAAGACTGTTTTTATAACTCATTAAATGACCTTTTTTGTGGTATAATAAGGTTATTTAGCAACTGATAATGCTCCAACCAAATCAGTTGGATGTCTAAATTAAAAGAGCCTAATATTTGAATGTATATAGCGCACTAACAGTTTTTAAATGTTATTCTATAAATACGTATATCGTATCAACCAATCCATTTTTTAGGAATAGAATATCTGAGCCCATTATTTTTGAATCTTCTTTTTCCGACTCAAATTTCCAATTAAATTTTATAGTATCGTGATGTTGAAGAACGTTACCAACCAAACTAAAAACATGGTCTGGGCACTTAGTTTGTAACACTGTAATAAAGTCATTCAGCCTTTCTTTTCCTTTTAGGTTTGCGTAAGGATCTAAAAAATTCACGTGATCTGAATATATTAAATCCATAGCTATTTTTCGAACCCCGCTATTCTTTTCACTCCATAATTCTAGATGCTTGTTAGCAATACTTTCTGGTCTTACATTATTTTCAGTTTTTTCGTCCTCAAAAATGGTGTTAGTTTGAAATATATTGATTTTATTACCATCAATATCTTCAATCATAGTACATAACATTTTGTCACCAGCTATATACTGTTCTTTCCAAACAAATTTCACCTCTTTTTCTTCTAATTGCTGTGTTGTTAATTTGATATCCGTTACTTGAAATACAATAACTTTATTTCCTATCGGAATTAAGTGCATCGGCACATCAGCAAACATTTCCGGAATTTTTTTGCTATTCGGAACTTGAAGTATTTCTAGCTTTAAATCTCCCAATTTAAGAATAGCTATATCTGCCGATCCTGACGGCAAACTAAATGTAGATTTATTTTTAAGTTGAAAACCCAGGACATCTTTGTACCACTTGATTGAGTCATTAATGTTCTGTACTGTAAAGGCAATATTGTAGAGAGAAATGGATTTTAAACCATCCTCAAGATAAACTTTAGAATTCATGATCTTTATTATTTAATAGTCATTTGCGTTGAAAGTTTCCATAATCGATCCGCATTCTCTTTGTCAAGAGCATACATTGCAACACCCTCATAATTATCAGGTCGTTTTGTTACAGTCTCTACTTCATTACAATTCTCAAAATAGCGTCCACTGATATTTTCAAGCAAAGGAGAGGTAGCTAATAAAATAGAGGTTGCTGCTCCTTGTGGTGTTGTTTTATGAAGTTCTGGGGCAGAGCGAAGTTTTCCACCAACGTGTTTTTGAAGATTTGTTAAAATTGCGCCTGGGTTTAGTGCATTTACCGTTATTCCATCCTTTCTCCAACGTTCTGTTGCACCAACAGCAAATAGAACAGTAGCTGTTTTTGCTTGTCCGTAAGAAAGTAAAGCATCATAAGGTCTGAACAAAAAGTTAACATCATCAAATACGACAGGTGAAAATAAATGCCCACTTGACGCAACAACTACAACTCTTGCTGAACCAGTGCTTTTCAGCGCATGATGAAGTCCAACAGTCAAGGCGAAATGTCCAAGATGATTGGTCATAAATTGCATTTCGATACCCTCTGGCGTTTTTTGCAAGTCTGGAATAGCCATTACACCAGCATTATTTATTAAAATATTTAATGCTCCTTTCCAATTCGCAACAAAATTATTTATTGAATTTAAATTGGTTAGGTCAAGTTGAGCTATATAAATTTTTCTGTTGCCTGTACTAGCAATAATTTCATCAGCAACCTTTTTGCCTGCATCGATATTCCTTACAGCAATAGTAACTTCTGCTCCAGCTTTTGCCAAAACCCTTACTGTTTCTATTCCGATACCAGAAGCTCCTCCTGTTACTACGGCTCGTTTACCTGTCAAATCTATTCCACTGATAACTTCTTCAGCAGTAGTGTGAAATCCGAATTTTGTTTTTAATAGTGCCATACTAATTATTATTTCTCTTGAGCTATAATCTACTTTGATTTATTTTCTAAAATTCTTTTTGCCGTGTCTGATGCTATTACTAATCCGGCAGTCATCATGATAATATCTTTTATAACCAATCTACCTGCACCTGATAAAAAAGGAAAACCATAATCTGCACCCCCTAAATTGGGTACATAAGCTTCTGGTGTTGTTATTAAAAAAGATAATGTAACCAGCGACATGCCAAAAGTGAGTAAGCCACCCAATAGACCTATTTTTTGATGCCAAATTCCTAAAAACGTAAGTAATCCAATCAGAACAATGGAAAATCCAAGACCCAAAGCAAAAGTATAGGTTCCGTTATCTTTATTCCATTGAATATTATTCTGATTTACTTCACCTTCTTTGTTTTTATGAATTTTATATTCTTCCGGATGAGTGTAGAAAAAACTCATAACCGGACTGTTTGCTACAAATGGAACAATGCCATCTGCTTCGTATTGAAATGCTTTTAATCCACCAATCCATGCCATAACAATGAAAATGGATATTCTAAGTAAGTTGATGAATTGTTTTTGAGAGTTTGCTAGAAAATATAACATGCTTTTCATAATAGTTTCTTTTAATTATTATGAAGTAAAATTATGATGAAAACTTCGCTGAAAAAATGGACAAAAATGACTATTCCTTGGACAAATATGCAAGCTCAGAAATACCCCCTTTTTTCCTAAAAGTTTGAGGAGACAATTTGGTGCATTTCTTAAAAAAACGACTAAAATAGTATTCGTCATTAAATTGAAGGCGAAAAGCAATTTCCTTTATACTTAATGTTGTAAGGTGAAGTAATTTTTTAGCCTCTACAACCAATCGATCTTGAATTAATTGAGAAGGGGTTTTTCCGAAGTATTTTAATACTTTTTTGCTGAGTGTATTTGATGTAATTGATAATAGTTCAGCATAATCATTGGGCTTGTGAAGCGTTAAGAAATTTTTATCCAACAACATCCTAAACTGTTCCATATGAGCATCTTTAGTAGTATTGACAACCAAACTTTCTAAAGTTTTTAACTTAATACTGCTGCATTTCGCTAAAAATACTTGCAGGTAAGCTTTTAGAACAATTTCTGAGGAAGCATCATTTTTAAACTCATATTTAATCTGGTTGATCAGTTGTAAAAATTCTTGAAATTGCTCCTGTGAAAGCGCAACAGATGGCTCAACATAGATGTTATTAAATAGAAGGCCATTACAAGCAACCTCATCGCGATGCGCTTCAATACAATAAAAGTCAGAATGAAAGCGCAATAGGGTGTATTTAATTTCTTTCTCAGACTTCAAAAAAATGGTTTGCATAGGAGTTGCGAATAATAACTTTGGCCCGGTGAACTCATAAGTCGAAAAATCTGCGTGATAGCTTCCTTCACCGCTATGAATAAGAATTATTGCATATTCATAAAACTGAACGGGAATTGTTAAATTAGAATCAACATCTTCTTCTATTCCAATTAAAAACTCTCCTGCTTTTGAAACAATGTTTTTCATATTTAGGTATTGTGTTCATCATTAAGATATGCCTCAAATGCTAAAATATCAATACTCATATCCTTATTTTTTTTGAATTCTCAGTTTTTCTTCCAGTATTTTTACCTTATTCTCCAAGTTTCCTATGTATTCTTTCTGTGGCATCAGTGCCTCATCAATCTCCTGGCTGGTATAACGCTGTGTTATATGTTGCGGACAGTTCCAGTCGTATGCCTGAATTTCGAATACCATCATTCTCTCGGGACGGAACTTATAGTCTTCAGGCTGCAGAAGCTCATATAATTTTTGATCGTTTTCGAGATCTACAATCTTTGCCTTGGCATAAAGTTTTAATCTTGCTTGGTGCGGATAGGACATCATAATAATAGCTACATTATTATTTGTGACAATATTTCCAGTAGATATGTATTGTTTATTTCCCACAAAATCTACAAAGCCAATGGTTTTATGATCAATTACCTTTATAAATCCTTTCGGTCCTCCTCGATGTTGTATATATGGATATTCATTCTCTCCGAAACTTGCTATATAAAAACTGTCACGGTCCTCAATAAAATAAATTTCATTATCGGTAAGTCCGTCAACAACCGACATTTTTTCCATCCTGTCATAACCACGTCTGCTTCCCTTTTTTTCTTGCAAGTCTTTAACAGCATCTGTAAAAGCTAATTGTGCATAATTCATGATTAAAGGTTTAAGTTGTTAATATTTAAATACTTATTCTATAATTCTTGAATCTGTCTAATCATCTGGTTGGTAAATCCCCACTCATTATCATACCATGCCATAACTTTTACCAGATCTCCGTCCACTACTCTTGTCATTTCTAAATCTACTGTTGCTGCATAAGGGCTTTTAATAATATCCGTAGATACCAGTGGTTCATCCGTAACAGCTACTACTTTTACGTAACGGTCAGTTAATGCTTCTTCTGACAATATAGCGTTGATCTCTTGGGCTGTAGTATTTCTTTCTGTCACAAAAGTTATGTCAGAGATGGAACCCACCGCAACAGGTACTCTTATCGCAACACCGTCAAATTTCCCGGCATACTCTGGTAGTGCTTTAGTGGTTGCTATTGCAGCTCCTGTAGCTGCTGGAGCCAGATTTATACCTGCTGTTCGTCCCATTCTTGGCTCTCTTTTAGAGGGTGCATCCATCAGAGTCTGAGAAGCAGTATATGCATGTATGGTATTTAAAATGGCTTTTTTTATTCCTATTCTGCGACCTAAAATCTCTATTAGCGGACTGATATTGTTGGTGGTACAGCTTGCGCAAGAGAAAATGGAAACCTTACCTTCCGCTGTATTTACTCCATGAACTATTGTTGGAGTGTCCTTAGTTGGACCTGAAATTACAACGAATTTAGCTCCCGCCGTAATGTGCTTTTCAGCATCCGCTTTATTGGTGAACAGACCTGTACTTTCAATTACTGCATCCACTCGAAGTTCTTTCCAAGGTAGTTCCAAAGGATCCTTTTTTGAGGTATATTTTATCTTGCGGTCTTCCACTAGTATATAATCGTCCTCATACGTTACTTTTTTATCATACTTACCGTAGATACTGTCATATTTTAAAAGGTATACCGCATTTTCTATACTCATTAGATCATTAATTCCTACCAGTTCCAAATCTGTAGATTCTAGTATCACTTTTAAAGACGCTCTCCCAATTCTGCCAAAACCATTAATTGCAATTTTTTTCATCTTGATAATTTTTTAATTATTTAGCTACAAAAAAATAGAGGGTAATCACAGCCCCTATTATGATTATTATTTTTTTTTAATATCTCTTGTTTTATTTTACAGGGAATGATGCACCGTAATACGAGCCCCTACAACCATAATTATGGTAAATGCCAATTTATAAATTCCGAAATATTATAAGTTATTTTCATGATGAATTAAATTAGTTTTTATTAATTGGCTCAAGTTTTGGAAAATCAATATCCGTTTTAGCGGCATTATTGAAATAATTTGTAAAAATGCTTAAGGCAACTGAGCCGATAACTTCCGCAATCTGCGGATCACCGAATCCGGCTGCTTTAAATTTATCCACAGCGTTATCTGAAACTTTACCTTTAGTATCAAGTACCGCTTTTGCAAACTCTAATACTGCATTAGTTTTATCGTCTGAAGATACTCCTGATCTCGCCTGATCCAGAACTGAAGCATCAAGACCTATTTTCCCGCCTATAAAACTGTGTGCTGAATTACAATAATCACATCCGTTTTCGTTTGCAACCATTATTGAAAGAAGCTCTCTTACTTTAGGATCTAGGGTCGAACTATTTAAAGCTGTGCTGAGTCCTAAATATCCGTTGAGTACCGCTGGTGAATTTCCCATCGTTCTCATCATATTGGGAACCATTCCCATTTTTCCTTTTATTACATTAAATAATTCTTTTGATTTCCCTTCGGTTTCTTCTGGGTTTAAAGCTGTTAATCGTGCCATAATCTTAAAATTTTAAATTGATATCTATTTTGTCATTATCGACAGTACAAAGTTGCGAAGCTTACAAGGATGGAGGTTAGGCAGATTTTCCCGATGAGTTAACCTTTTTTCCTAAATGCGCTAAATTATGGGAGTGCGCTGATTTAATTTCCTGCTCAGTTTGAGAATTAGGGCAAAAAATATTTGAAACAAACCAAAAAAAGTGTCCAATTTGAACACCTAATATGATTAATGTGGATAGATACTAATTTAATTTTAATTTTTCCCGGTATTGAATTGGAGAAATTCCCTCCCTGTTTTTAAAGAACCGGCTGAATGTCTGAATATCTTCATAGCCGAGATCATATGCGATTTCTTTGATAGACAAATTAGTATAATTGATCTGCCTACGGGCATGAAGCATAATCCTGTCATGAATAATACTGATGGGTGGACGGTTGGAAACTATCGCAAAAAGATTCGATAGCGTTTTAGGAGACTTATTGAGTTTAGAAGCATAAAAGGCAACATCATGATGCTTAGAGAAGTGCCCTTCCACTAAAAAATTAAATTCCCTGATTATGTCAACCTGACTTGTTTTCAAACTCGCATAATTTTCCGATTTTTTTAAACTTCGTGCACAAAAAATTAAAATCTGCTTTAGTATAGACTGAAGCATATCCTTTTGAAGACTGTCGTTGGAGGACATCTCATTTGAAAAGTTTTCCCAATAATTTTCGAGTAGCTTAATTTCGTTCTCTACTATTTTTACAATAGGAACACCGTTGGCACCAAAGAATAATAATCCTTTGCTACCCACCTCATTATCATGATTGATCGGGCAGAAAAAAGATTGATTCCACCTGATGAAGCGCACACACTCAAGATTTAAACTATCTACTTTGTGAAATTCAGTTAGGAAAACAACATCATTTCTACCTAAATTATATTGAACCTTATCAATTATAATATTCATATCCTGTCCATTATTCCACAGCAGTGTCATATCGGTATTTTCGGATTTATAAATTATATCTTTATTAAAATCATTTAATTCCTCAAGGGTCAGAAACTCTTTGCTGTCGCCACTGAAAATCATAACTGCAGATTTTTTAGTTTAATAGTCAAATTTAAAGAAAATAGTATCCGAAAAACAATAATAAAGCATTAGGCCTGTTTATATCTCAAACATGTTGATGATTATACGTTTTTAAAAAAAGAATAACAGATTGATATACGTGCAAAGTCAATTACTCAAACACACCGCTCTACCTACACAAATAACTATATTTGCCTAAATTCATTTGTTATGCAAGAGATCAAAAAATATGTAGAAGAAAATAAACAGCGTTTCCTTGATGAGCTGTTTGAGTTATTGCGCTTTCCATCAGTTAGCGCAGATCCTAAATATAAAGACGATGTCCTTAAAACTGCTGATTTTGTTGCAGCCAAGCTAAAAGAGGCTGGTGCAGATCAAGTAGAAATATGTGAAACAGCCGGTTATCCAATTGTATACGGCGAGAAAATAATAGACCCAAGTTTACCAACAGTGTTGATTTATGGACACTATGATGTGCAGCCGGCAGATCCATTAGAGTTGTGGAAAACGCCTCCCTTTGAGCCAACCGTTAGGGATGGTAAAATTTATGCACGTGGTGCCTGCGATGATAAAGGGCAGTTTTATATGCATGTTAAGGCATTTGAACTGATGATGAAAACCAATACTCTTGCCTGCAATGTCAAATTCATGATAGAGGGTGAGGAAGAAGTAGGTTCTGCAAATCTGGGAATCTTTGTAAATGCCAATGTAGAAAGGTTAAAGGCAGATGTGGTACTAATTTCTGATACTTCTATGATCAGTATGGAGAATCCATCTATTGAAACTGGTTTACGCGGACTAGCCTATATGGAAGTTGAAGTTGTGGGTCCGAATCGCGATTTGCACTCTGGTGTTTATGGCGGTGCTGTTGCTAACCCTGCTACTATTCTGTGTAAAATGATCGCTTCTTTGCATGACGAAAATAACCACATCACCATACCTGCATTTTATGATAAAGTTGTGGAGTTAACTGCTGATGAAAAGAAGGCCTTAAATTCTGCTCCTTTTGATTTGGAGGAATATAAAACAGATCTCGATATTGCTGCGGAATGGGGCGAGAAAGGTTATTCTACGCTAGAGCGGACGGGTACAAGGCCGACGCTCGAAGTAAATGGTATATGGGGCGGATACATTGGAGAAGGTGCTAAAACGGTGCTTCCTTCTAAAGCTAATGCAAAAATATCTATGCGTTTGGTGCCAAATCAAAGCTCAGAGGAAATAGCTGAAATATTTACTAAGCATTTTAAAAGTATCGCGCCAGCTAATGTTAAAGTTAAGGTTACTGCGCACCATGGTGGTGAGCCAGTGGTAACACCTACAGACAGTACTGCATATCGCGCTGCGGAAAAAGCAATTCTTGATTCTTTTGGCAAGGCACCAATTCCAACAAGAGGAGGAGGAAGTATTCCAATTGTAGCCCTATTTGAAAGCGCATTGGGTATTAAGTCGGTATTGTTTGGTTTCGGCTTAGACAGCGATTCACTGCATTCGCCAAATGAGAAATACGACATCTACAATTACTATAAAGGAATTGAAACATTGCCACTGTTCCATAAGTATTTTGCGGAATTGAGTAAAGGGTAATACGGAGTTAAGGATTGTACTTTTGCCATAGCTATGCCTCCAGCACCAAAACGAAACCCAATAACCCGTAAAGCACCTGTAACGCGGAAAAAGGCAGCTCCCAGAAAGAAATCAGCAAAGAAAAAAGGCTGGCCAATGGAGTTGAAACTGTTGATTCTAATGGTCGTACTGATCCTTTTATCGCCATTTTACTATGGTTATGTAATTAAAGGGTTTACTTCTTCCTGGCGTTGGTTTAAGGATATTGGTGAGGATCCCGGTTACCGTACCTACAGCAGTTTCAATATTAGTATTCCAAAGGGATATGTTATCCACGGTATAGACGTTTCTTATTACCAGGGTAAGATAGACTGGCAACAGGTTAAAGGCATGAAGGAAGATGATGTTAAAATTGGTTTTGCGTTTATCAAAGCTACGGAGGGCTTGTTTAATGTTGATCCTTATTTTCAACGAAATTGGAGAGAAGCGCCTAAAGCAGGGGTAATTTGTGGTGCGTATCATTACCTGCTGGCAAAAAAATCTGGCGACTGGCAAGCCAAGTTCTTCCTTCAAACGGTAAAGTTTGAGAAGGGTGATTTACCACCTGTTGTAGACATTGAAGAGCTTAACGGGGTGCCGGCTTCTAAAATGAGGGTTCAATTGCAAGCATTTTTGGATCATGTAGAAAGTAAAACAAGGGTAAGGCCAATCATTTATACTGGTCTTTCCTTCTATAAAGATTACCTGCAGGGCCATTTTGACGATTATCCTTTATGGATTGCGCATTATTATCAGGCAAAACTGAAAGTAGCCAAAACTACCAGGTGGCAGTTTTGGCAGCATTCTGATAAAGCAAAAATATCTGGTATTAATCACGTTGTTGATTTCAACGCCTTTAATGGTGATAGTTTGGCGTTCGATAGGATGTTGATCAGGTAGTTCGCAGCAATAGTTTTTTAGTTTGCCTTTTTTTTCAATGACGCAATATCACCTAAATCTTTCTTTCGGCCTGTAGCCTCCTTATTTCTGATAAATTCATTAAAATTTATAAAATTGACTCTCAAGTCAGCAATGTCTCCTTCCACCTTATTCGCATAAGCTTCATCAAATTCTACCCCTGAGATATTATTTAGAATATCGATTCTAAGTGGAGGATAACCTAACTGTGTTACATAATTGTCTTTCAAAAAATCTTGTTCTGTGAGCCCGAGAGATCCAAAACCAAAATCGTTTAGAACTGCAATCATTTTGGAAGCATTTTCAACACTCGGTTTAATCCAAATATCAAGGTCTCCCGTATGCTTGGACGACCATGATAAGCGAGAGCATGAGCACCAACAATCATATAATCAACATGATGTAAATTAAGAAATTCGATAAATTCTATAAAATCCTGCTCAAAAATCATAGTTTTCTTTGGTGTACAACCTTCTCAATTTTTTCAGGAAAAAGACCGTCTGCCCATTTGAAGTAATTTCTTCTTAAACGGCTCACTTCAGTAAGTCTTTCAGCAACACTTTTACTCATCCAAAATAAAACATCGAGATTATCTTCGTCCTCCATTTTTACCTGGTTAACTACAATAGCCATCTTCCTTTCGTGTTTCATCTCTATGTTTTAAAGATTTTCAATTTGAAATTACTATAACAAAAATACAAAAAAATATAGCATTTAGGTTAACAGGTGCCTGGGTTTGTATGCATATTCAGTAAAATTCGAGTTATCTTCCTACCTTTAAAATATGAATTCAGAACCCAACCGTTTAATCAAAGCTTCTTCTCCATATTTGTTACAGCATGCCCATAATCCGGTAGATTGGTTTGAATGGGGACCAGAAGCCCTGCAAAAAGCAAAAGATGAAAACAAGCTTATCCTGGTAAGCATTGGGTATTCTGCCTGCCACTGGTGCCACGTTATGGAAAGAGAAAGCTTTGAGCTGCAGGAAGTGGCCGAAGTGATGAACAAGCATTTCGTATGCATTAAAGTAGATAGGGAAGAGCGACCAGACATCGATCAAATCTATATGATGGCCATCCAACTGATGACCGGGAGCGGTGGCTGGCCGCTAAACTGCATTTGCCTTCCAGATCAAAGGCCTATTTATGGTGGTACCTATTTTAAAAAAGAAGATTGGATCAATGTGTTGTTGAGTGTTTCAAATTTATGGGCTACTGAACCTGAAAAAGCTTTTCAGTATGCAGACCGACTAACAGATGGCATCCAGAATTCAGAGAAAGTTATCCCTAACGTAAAGGCAGAAACCTATACCCAACAACACCTAAAGGATGTTGTAGAACCATGGAAAAGAAGCTTTGACATGGCAGACGGTGGATATAATCGCTCGCCTAAATTCCCATTGCCCAACAACTGGCAATTTATGCTCAGGTACAGCAAACTGATGCAGGATGACGCAACCCAGGTAGCCGCCTTCTTTACACTAGAGAAAATGGCGATGGGTGGAATTTACGACCACGTAGGAGGAGGATTTGCGCGGTATTCTGTAGACGGGCAATGGCATGTGCCTCATTTTGAGAAAATGCTGTATGATAACGGACAGCTAATCAGTCTGTATGCCGAAGCCTATCAATACAGCAAAGCGCCCCGATATAAGGAAGTAGCAGAAGAGACCATCGAGTGGATGAGCAGAGAAATGACTTCAGCAGAAGGTTTGTTCTATGCTGCGCTAGATGCAGATAGTGAAGGCGTAGAAGGTAAGTTTTACGTATGGGACAAACAAGAATTTGATGAAGTACTGGGCGCAGCCGATGCGGCGATATTGGCCGATTATTTTGATATTACAGCAGAAGGCAACTGGGAAGAGGAGCAGACCAATATTTTGCAAACCAAGTTCTCTGAAGAGGAGTTTGCAGCAGCAAAAGGGCTGACCGTTATAAACTTACAAGCGCTTATTTTTAAGGCCAAAAAGGAGTTATTAGCCCGAAGGGCAGAGCGGGTTAGACCAGGTCTGGATGATAAATGCCTTACTGCCTGGAATGGCATCGCCATTAAAGGATTAGCAGAATGCGCTAGAATATTCAGTAATCTTCATTACTATGAGATGGCGCGTAAATCTGCCTCATTCATTTTAGCACATTCAAAAACGGACGATGGAGGCATTTACCGCAATTATAAAAATGGTAAGGCCAGCATCCCTGGCTTTCTTGATGATTATGCCTTTTTAATAGATGCTTTGCTGGCATTATATGAAGTAGACTTTAATGAAGATTGGTTGCAGGAAGCACGCGCTTTAGCCGACTATGTGTTGTTGAATTTTAATGATACGGAGAGTCCGATGTTCTTTTACACCTCAGCTATCGGTGAAAAGCTAATTGCTCGTAAACACGAGGTAATGGATAATGTAATGCCAGCATCCAACTCTGTAATGGCTCAAAACCTGCATAAGCTGGGCTTGCTGTTTGATGTGGAAGATTATTCAAATCGTGCTGCGGCAATGCTTGCTTCCGTACAAGATCAGATTAAAACTTATGGTTCAGCGTATTCAAACTGGGGCATCCAATTGTTGAACGAAGTTTTTGGTATCAATGAGATTGCAATTACCGGTGCGAATTACGAAGCTGTGCTTGCAGATTTTAAGCACCATTATATTCCTGCCAAGGTTTTCTTAGCGGGTAGGAATTCAGAATTACCATTATTAAAAGACAAGCAAAGCGAAGAAACCAAGATTTACATCTGTAAAAACATGGTTTGTCAGCTGCCA
The DNA here is from genome assembly GCF_054057295.1 of Pedobacter sp. UYP24. Lineage (NCBI taxonomy): Bacteria > Pseudomonadati > Bacteroidota > Sphingobacteriia > Sphingobacteriales > Sphingobacteriaceae > Pedobacter > Pedobacter sp. UYP24. The sequence goes on along the minus strand of NZ_JBSRZD010000003.1, from coordinate 10,445 downwards.
GTAGTTGGTGTAGAAGAGGCGATGGGTATTATATGATGTAAATATATTACCTTATAAAATAATCGGTGGGAGTTGAGTTGCCTTTAGGTTATGAAGGTTTCTAAAACTATTTATATCTAACAGGGACGTAATAGGGAGGTAAGAGGGACATAACAGGGAGGTAGCAGGGACACTATCCCTGTTATATTCTAGTTAACTCCTAGTTAAGTTACAATTAGGAGTTTTTTACTTAAGACACATTACTATGTTCCTCCCGAGTTTTCCTCGAGTTTATCTTAAGTTTTAGCTGAATTTTTGGAGATCGGTGAGATTGTGGGGAGAGAAAGTATCCCCATTGCGACTGTAGCAAAGATGCCATTTTATTAATATCTTGTGGATGCTTGAACAGAAAGGGGAAAAATTTTTATGACAATGGAAAATAATGTGATATCAATTATAGAAGAGCAACTAAAAGGCTTTATTCAAATATTAAGACCAACTGATGTAGAAGTTTGTTTGACATTAGATCAAGGATATAATTTGGACAGACAAATCGCTCTGTTATTTAAAATTAGACCGAAATGGGATGATCCGAGTATAGTGTTGCGATACAAGTTTGCCGAGCTAAATTATGTTAAAAACATTAAGGTTTGGAAATTGTATTTGCAACGCAGTTCTGGAAAATGGGAACTATGCGAACCATTTTTAGCGAATCAGAACCTTGAAATGGTGTTAAATGAGATTATAGAAGATGATCTTCGTTGTTTATTTAGATAGGAAGAATGATTTATTCAAATATCAATTTATACTTAGCCAATGAGGAGAGTTAGATCAAACCTGGCCGTGCCGAGCGTTTATTTTTCCCATCGACACAGTGTCATACCCTTTTTTGTAGCATTGCCTAAATTAGTTTCGACTATCTTATATTGACAAGTGCTTAATCCACGACATTTTGAATTTTTATGAAATTTCTTTGCAGATTTACTATCGCATACGTAGACAGTTTTTGAATTATCATCTCTGTGACTGCTTGTTAAAAGCAATGCACATATAAAAATTATCTTTATCATTTGATTTAAGTCCCTATGAATTAAATAATTGCACAAGATAATGTTTTATAGATAATTACCCTGTACAATATTGAGGTCGCATTTTTAGACGGGTTTACAACAATTTATATTAACTGTTATGACATTCATTTGAACAAAATTTACAACCGTCTGCTGATGTATAAGTTTTTTTTGCCTCTGTGACAGCACCCTTACATGATGAATACTCTCCGAGATATTGCCTGTTTTCTGGTAGGGGTAAAAATGAACAGCCAGAATCATGAACCTCATGATCTCCATTGTTTTGAGCCCTTTTGTTTACATAATACTTTTTCATGATTTATTTGTTAAATGGATTATAAATCAAATCTATATATACATTTTGCAGTGTTCTAAAGGGAAACCGTAAACGGAGGTATATTTCTTAAATCGTTTTTACGTTTTGTAATTCTGTGATCAATTGAGTATTACTGGTAACTTCAAAGGTCAGTCGCATAATATTGAGTCGTTTTTCAATGCTGCTGAGACTCGATGATTTCATCTTTCTGTCTTTTAGTATGTTTGAGATTTCTATTTGTGATTTTCCGTCTTTTAACAAAGAGATAATAGCCAGATCCAGTTCGGTAAAATCGTGAAAAACATTTCTGTTAACTTGCCTCAAATTAGGGGATAGATATGACTTTCCAATCGAAACACTTTCTAGGGCGAGTTTAAGGTCATGGGCATCATGCCTTGCTTTAGGTACATACGCATCAATCTTTAAATCTTTAAAAAGAGATTGTGCAACAGATGCTCTGTTTTCTATGGAAAAAACCATCACCTTAAGATTGGGTTGAAATTCCCTGGCTGCTTTAATCAATTCGACGCCGTTTTTAATATCTTGTTTGATGTCTTCATCAAAAGAAAGATCTGTGATAAGTAATTCATAAGGATTGCCGTCTCCAGCCGCTTTTTTTATCCGGTTGAATGCATCATCACAGTAATAGACATAATCTTTTATATCATGACTTATTTTCAAGTCTGACAGTGTCTTCTGAATGGAACTGCTTACTAGCTCATGATCTTCGGCAATTAGTACTTTTTTAAACATTCTTTTAATCTAGTTGACAAGAAAAGACAGACTAATTTTTAGTCCCTTTTCAACGTTGCGGTCAAAAGTAATTGTCCCTCCAATGGATTGCATACGGTTTCCCGTATTTGTCAAACCATTTTTGAATTTTACCTTTTCATCAAACCCACAGCCGTTATCCATGTACGTGATTTTCACTTGATTTCCCAGCCGTTCGAATATCCAATTGACTTTAGTAGCTTGGCTATGCTTACTCATATTGACCATTAATTCCTGTATTATGTATTCTAGTTCTTGCTTTATAATGGTACTAATAGTTTGCCACATTAATGGATCATTACCAGATGTATAGACTTTAAGTTGCTCATTTTCAAACGAAGTTAATATGTCTTGTATCCTTTTGTTAAAAATATCTTCATCCTTTTGTATATTTTCATATGAAATATCCCTTGATTTCTCGTAGAGCGACTCAACCTCATCTAGTAGGTGCTCTCTATTGATATCCGGTTTGTTCTGTATATCTGACATAATTCGGTATAGTCCATTTGCGACTACGTCATGCACTTTTTTCGAAGTTTTTAGTTGGTTTTCGTGAATTTGATTCTTGGCCTGAAGCGCTAATCTTTGTTTTCGGTATCTGTACAATATTCCTCCACCAGTTACTACTATGACTAAACCTGCTATAAGAATGAATATTTGATAACGTTTATAGTCGTTATCATTTTGCAAAAGGAGATTATCCGCCTTACTTTTTTCCGTCTCATAACGGACAAGTGCAAATTGATTTTTTGCATTCCCTCGGGCTATTTGTACGCTATCAGCTAAGCTTTGGTATCTTTCGAAATATGGTATTGATAAATTAGAGGGGCTTAGTTTTATAAGCTTTTGAAGCGCTTCCAACTGATCATTTGCACTTTGTATTTTTATTGCAACTGTATACATTTTTTGGGCGTAAAATAGACCTGAATCAGGGCGTTTCTTCGCGTAGAAATTTGCGAGATGTGAATAGCTGGCATTTTGTCCCCACTTATCATCTTCTTGAATACGGATGGCTAGCGCTTTTAGAAAATCTGGCGCCGCATTGTAATTGGGATTCTTAAGCCATTTGGTTTCTGAGATATTAGAAAGTACCCTGGAAAAGGTACGCTTATTCTGCATCAGATTTTTGTCCTCAATTAATTGATTGAAATACTTCAAGGCACTATCATACTGCTTTTGATCAGATAAATTGATTGCAATATTATTTAAGTATATAGCCTTTGAATTTTTTTCTTTAGTAAGGTCAATTGATTTAAGATAGAAGTCGTTTGCTTCGTTATAGTTCTTTAGGAGATTTGCCATCTTCCCCAAGTTGTTAAAGTTGGAAGACAGCAATTGCCGCTGCTTTTCATCGGTGTCGTCCAGATATTTTATAGCAGATAAAGAAATTTCCTGGCTTCCGAAATAATCGCCTTGATCGCCACTAATAATTGCCATGTTAATTAAGCAACCGGCTGCTTTAATACTGTCTCCAGTCTTCAAAAATTGTTCCTTAGCGTTGTTGAAATAGATAAAGCTACTGTCTGAAATATCTTTTTCTAAAAACTCGTAGGCCTTGTCGTATGCATCATTATTTTTAGAGGATGATGTTAAGACCTGCTTCTTTTTACAAGATATGATTAGTAATAACAGAATTGGAAGGATGTGTCTTTTCAATTATTTTAGTTTCCTCTAAAATAAATAAAAATACGGGCAATCTTTTAAATCGCCCGTATAGATTATTATTATCCTTTAGGTGGTGGGTTATTCCCAGTCTCTCCGCCTGTGTCGCCACCTGCACCTGTACCATCATCATAAGGTGTTTCTGTTGAACTAGTGTTAGTATTGGTTGATTGGTGCTGATGAGCTGGACATGCGAATGCCATGAATAATGAAAAAAACAATGAAAAAAACATTTTCTTTAAATTTAAAAGTTGATGAACATATAGTGCCCCGAGACCGTTCTCGGGGATTGCTACGATTGTAAATCAGAAGGCCTTCTGAATTTTTGGGAAGTGTTTTAGGATTATATGCGGAAGTTTATAACTGCTTCCCAGCCGGCTATTTACCTCCGCATCGTCTCCTGGTTTGAAATCAGAATTTTTAATAATTCCTAAAGCTTATCGGTACTTGTTCTGGTTTCTTAAGCAAAGATGTGGCGTATAAATCACTTGTTATCAAATGATTCCGATCATTCCAATGATTCCGATTTTTCCTATTGGAATTCCAAAAATCCTTTAATGAATTCCGAAAATTCCGATTACCTTTATTTAACTTATCGTTTAACAATGTTTTTTGAAGACTATAAACTTGAAGTAATCCGAGCTTACGAAAGGCTCAAAAGGGACGGCACACTTTCTACTAACTTGGCAAAGCCAAGTCCTGGTAAATTGAAAAAAGAGTGTATTATCGTATACGACGAAAGATATTCGGCTAAGGACGACATAGTGCTTCGACTATTTTTTGGTGCAAAAGAAACGGAAAGAGATTTTAGACACAAGATTAAAAACTTTGAAATTGATGAATTTCGACCGTTAGTTAATTTTATCAATGGCAGAACTACAAACCCTGATGAGAAAAACATAAAGCTACTATCGTGGTTAATCGATTTTGATAAGAATCAAGGAATCTCTGAGGGTAAACATGTTGAGAATGATAGCGAATACAAGGTTAATGAAGTTGTGTTGCCAGAGGAAACCCATGAAAAAGAAATGGTAGATACAACACCTGCGCAACCACTATTGATAGAAGTAACTAAAGAGACTTTTAAACCTGCGCCAAAACTCAAATTTAAAATTGCATTTGCAATGTTGTTATTAATCGCATTTGCTGTTGTAGGAAGTTATTTATTATTGAACAGAGCTGCGCACACTGATGAAAAATGTATGTATTGGGGTGGAGATGAATATGTGCAAGTTTCATGCAACCAAAAAATGCAAGGCAAGTTAGTTATAGCCTTAGACCCCGTTAGGCTAACCCATCTAAAGAAAATAGCCAAACCGGACACTATTACTCATAAATCTGTTGGAAAAGTATGGTATGTTAAAGTAAAAGGGAGAATTGAATATTATACAGATAGTGGATTTCATCCTATTGAAATCGATAAGAGATTAATGCCTATAACTGATTATATGATAAATAAGTACATTCTTCATCTCTAGCTTTACGCTCTAAAGGTATTTATTCAAATAATAATTTTTGTGTTTACGGGAAGCCGTAAAAATATTCAATTCATGAGCGGTTAATTTGTGGTAGTTGTTATTGTAGGCAATAAATTAAAATTATCATGGAACAAATTCAATCAATTAAGCCTGGTCCGAAGCCAAAAAAGGACAATGGAGAAGTAGACAAAAGAAGAAGGGTTATACCTGAAACAATACCAAAATTTCCTGATTTGAAACCTCATAAGCACAAACCGAACGATTAAAATTAAAGAATGCTGAGAATAAGTTAAAAAAATAATTTGTTTGCAAAATAATAATGATTGAGATTGATTAGTACGTATGGTTTTTAATTTATTGAAAAAATATTCTACGAAATGTTAGCAATGTGATATTTTTTTATAATATTTGAATCAACCGAAACAAACTTTGCCTCTGTATTTAGGGATACCGGGAGATTAACTTTTCGCTACTATCAATTGAAAAAATCAATCTTATTGTTGCTGTTTTGCAGCGTGATTATCTTTGCTGGCTTTTCCTTACCGGAGGAGAATCATGCTAATGCTATTCATTTGGCTACATGTACTGGTAGTAAAAATTGTCTCGCATGCTCCAGCTGTCGCTATTGTGCGCACTGTAATTCTGGTGGTAAATGTGGTATATGTTCATCAACATCAACCAATAAGTTGGTGGCTAAAAGAGTAGTGGTAAGTAAAAGCACAACTAGTTCGCAATGCCAGGGAACTACAAAGAAAGGAGCAAGGTGTAAAAGGATGGTGAGGGGTGGTGGCTATTGCTGGCAACATGGTTAAATAATTTTAAATAGAAATTGCATTATGCAGACTGATAGTTCACAAATCGACCAACAAGTGTTAAATGACAATAAAGAAATTTATGCCCGCATTCAATCAGAATTGTTTGGAGCCCAAAATGAAATTCTTGTCGCTGCAGCTTGGTTCACAGATGATGAGCTTTTTGATATTTTATTGCAAAAAGTTGATCAAGGTATTAATGTTGAGGTTATTATGGCTGATAATCAAGAAAATGAAAAGCTTGACTTTTCCTTGTTGTCTGCTCGGGGTGCTACCATTTTCAAAATTAAAAATGTAGGTTATGGGATTATGCATCAAAAATTCTGCATTATAGATCGTAAGATTGCCCTACATGGTTCTTATAATTGGTCCATTAATGCAAGAAAAAATAATCATGAAAGCATAATCGCAACTGACCATAGGCAGACCGTTGAAAGCTTGATCGTTAATTTTAACAATATAAGAGAAAAAGCGAAGGCTATCCTCGCAGGGTTGGAGCCGCCTGTAGAACAAACTGTTATTTCTGTACCTAAATCCGTTAAATCTATTGACGACACTTTAGCTGTCAAATCAGAATACGAGAAAGTTCTAGATTCAATGATTGCAGCTGAAGTAAGTTCCTTTGATAGAGAAAATCTAAGAAAACAAGGCTTTGACAGATCATTAGCTAACAATGGAGATCATCATGTACTTAACAAAGCTCTAGATACGCTATATAATGGTTTTATAAATGATATCGATGTCATCGAAGATAAAAAAAGACGGCTATTGTCCAAAATTGATGAACAGAAGGCAAAAATATCCAGCCAATTACATGATCGCTGTGACACTCAATTGGAATCTATATTAACGGAATTTGAAGTTTCAAAGGATAATTGTAACAATAAAATAATTGGGCTTAGGGCTGAGATTCTCATCAATCAATCCGCAATGAATGATTTAAAGGAAAATAAAATCCAGCTTTTAAAAGATAAAATAGTTGAGATAGAAACTATCATTAGAGAATCTATGCAAGAATTTGTTAAACCAGTTATAAAGTGGTTTGACTGGATCGTGACTTCTTTTTTTACACTTGCTTTATTCATGTATCTTCAAATCTTTTATTCTTCAGCTGCATATATTCTTCTTTACAGTGAGGAAGATGCTCTAATTGCTAGTAAGACCTCTAACGGACCTATCACTCCTCAAATATTTAATCCAGAAGCCTTTACAAAAGCATTAGCTCATGGAAGAATGGCACTTATGTTCGTATGTCTATTTGTTGTCATCCCTCTTGCATTTGCAATCTTGAAAAGAATGATCGCCAATAAGTTATTAGCTAACTGGCTTACCTACGGTCTTGGAATGGCTGTAATAGACGGGTTTATCGCTGTGAAAATTGCACAGGCAATACAGCAAATTAAGTCACAGACAGAATTAAAACCAGTTCTCTGGAAACTCACTGATGTGTTGACAGATATTAATTTTTACTTAGTATTCATTCTTGGTGCATTTGGATTACTCCTGTTCAAATTCTGCTTTGAAAAGCTGAGTTCACTTGCTGATGACCGAAATCCAGACGTTGCGGCACAACGCAATAAAATTTTTCTTAAGCATAGGAAAGAAGACATAGAGAGATTAACTGAAGAGATATCAGAGAACCTTGCAGATGTAAAATTGCGTGAGCAAGAAATTATTCAGTCAAATACACAAATTAAAATTAATGAGTTGGAATTGGAAGAATTGCCAAGTAAAAAGTCTACTCAAATAGAGAATCGTAAAAATGATCTTAATAACAAGTTGCAGGTTGTTGAGACCACCACTGATATTTATAAAAGTCATGTAGAAAATGATAACATCCCTGTGTCAATTAATGCCTTAAAAGATCGTATCAATATTTTCCTTGAAGGTTGGAATGATTTTTTGCATCAAGAGTATTCTATTGTTAAAGCCAGTGAAAAATCTGCACATGCGACTGAAATTGCATTGAATTGGGAAGACAATAAAATTAATAGAAGTCTAATAGATGCTAGAGTAAAGATTAAGTGATGAAAATTTTAAATATTTTAATATTGCTAGGCGTTTTTTTACTTAATTCATGTAATAGTGATAAAAACTCCACTGCTAATAACAATGTAGAAAGTAATACTTCCAGTTTTACAACAGATCATTATAATATAACGATTTCTTCAGATTTGTCGAATCGATTAAGGTCTTCATTATATCCAAAAGCTGTATCAGATGTAGAAATTGTAAGCATTGTAGCAGACAATATCTATCCGAGAATACTGATGCATAAACGCTCAATGAATCAACTAGATCATTTCAGGATTGATTTTATTAATAAAAAGCAAATAAGTGCCTATTCTGTAGATACAAAGATTATCGATATCGATTTTTCGCAGTTTAAGTTGCAGGCTAATCGAATAGATTATCTACGACATTCCTTCCAGACTGATAAGAATAAGTTTTCTCTAGAATTTAATAGAATCCATCAAAAGGCAATAGCTACATCTTTTGGGTCAGATATTTGGACTTATTTACAGCAAGGAATTGATAATTCAATTGTTGATACAACCACTAGTGAAGGAAAAATCGGTTCGACCAACTTCAAGAATCAATTCAAGAACGTTTTGATTCTATTAACAGATGGCTATATAGAAGCTGGCATATATGGTAAGGGCTTTGACATAAGCGGGAGAAGAATTGCCGAGTTTAGAAAAAAGTTTTTGCAGTCGGGGGGAACAAATATCAATACTTATTTTAAAAAGGACACAGCTTTCAGAGTTAATGCTTTGAGTAATCCTTTGCTTAAAAATTTAGAAGTTTTGGTGCTTGAACTTTATGATAGATCTGAAACTAATTCTGGGGCATCAGTTCATCCAACTGATTTGGAAATTATGAAATTGCTTTGGGAGGATTGGTTAAAGCGGTCTCAGGTAAAGCGATACGAATTGCATCCTAAATTTTCCAACAAAGCTGAAGCGGAAAAGGTAATATTTAAATTTTTAGGTGTTTAGTTTTATTGATATGCTTATAAAGATTTGACAGTGAGTTTTTTAGTGATAATGAAATGCTCATAAATTGTTTTGCAGCTTCGATAAATGGCTGAAGTGCGATAATTAGCACGTAGAAGTTAGGTAAAAAGTTTATATTCATTCATGAGCCGATTAATAACTCTAATCGGCTCATGATTTTATTATATTTGAGCCGATTAATAAATATAATCGGCTCATGGTATATAATTGGCAACTTCCTAATTGGCCTCATTTCGTTTACGAACTTAATGAAATACAGCATTTAATTGTTGAACTGGCAGAAGAAGTGGGGCAGGTTAATGGTATCCTGTTAGGATTGCCAGAGGATTTAAAGCAGGAAACACTCTTGCAAATTATGCTGTCTGAAGCCGTTAAAACCTCAGAAATAGAAGGAGAATATATTAGTCGCGAGGATGTGATGTCTTCGATCAGAAACAATCTGGGACTTAATCATGATACAGCTTTAATAAAAGATAAGCGTGCCGGTGGCATTGCTCAATTAATGATTGCGACACGTAGGTCTTTTGATCAGCCACTTAGTTTAGAAATGTTGTGCAACTGGCATAGTATGTTGATGGCAAACGTAAGGTATATTAATCCCGGACAGTTTAGGAAAGGGGAAGAACCGATGCAAGTGATTTCTGGTAGTCATGGCAATGAGATGGTACATTTTGAGGCGCCGCCATCTGTAGCAGTACCGCAAGAAATGGAGCACTTTGTTACTTGGTACAACAATTTGTCATTTACTGGAAGTACCGGTTTAGCAGAAGCAATACAAAACGCTGCAATTGCACATCTGTATTTTGAAACTATACACCCTTTTGAAGACGGGAATGGACGTATTGGCAGAGCTATCGCAGAGAAAGCACTGTCACAATCACTAGGCCGACCAGTAATGCTTAGTCTTTCTAAGATAATTGAGGCAGATAGGTCTGCTTACTATGCTGCTTTAAAAGAGGCACAGCGTTCGCTGGAAATTACCTCTTGGATCAGTTATTTCGCTTTAGTTGTTTTATCAGCTCAACGTGATGCAAAAGAACTGGTAGAGTTTACACTTAAAAAAGCGCAATTTTTTGACGGGTTCAGGTCTCAACTGAATGATCGTCAACTAAAAGCGATTAATAAAATGATGGATAAGGGTGGAAAGGAGTTTGAAGGTGGAATGACTGCCAGAAAATACATTGGGATTAACAAGACTTCTAAGGCAACTGCAACACGCGATTTGCAGCATTTACAGGAAATTGGTGTCTAATACGGTAGTCATTGGGCCAGTCATTACGGCGATACCGGGCCAACTAAAACGGGAATCACTGGGCCAAGAAGATTAGCCGATAATACGG